>JALGZD010000062.1 GCA_025782395.1 bacterium | reverse complement strand
CGGGCGAACACTCAAAGCCTAGTCCTTCTCCCCAAGAAAGCGCCTGTTCACGAGCGTCACGACCATGGTGAGCGCCAGGAGCACGTACGACATTGCAGACGCGTAGCCCAGACGCCACTGATTGTAGAATGCATCGAACACGTAGTAGCCGGTCACCCACGTCGCCCCGAGCGCCCGTCCACCGACATCAACGCTCGGGCCGCCGGACGTCATCGCGTACACCTCGACGAACGCGTTCAAAGCCCCGATGGTTCCTATTACGACCATGAAAAACGTGATCGGCTTGACGAGCGGGAGCGTGATCGCGGTGTGATCGGCTTGACGAGCGGGAGCGTGATCGCGGTGAAGCGTCTCCACGGCGTCGCGCCGTCGATCTCCGCGGCTTCATAGAGCGATCGTGGGATGTTCTGAATCGCCGACAGGTAGAGGATCATGCCGAAGCCGGCACCCTTGAGGACGTTCGCGAAGACGACGCTCGGCATCGCCGTTGTCGACATGCCCAGAAACCCCTTCTCGGAGAACGTAGTGATCCCGGCGGCCTCGAGGATCCTGACGAGGACGCCTATGTGCGGACTATAGATCAGCGTCCAGACGATGCCGACCACGAGCATGTCGAGAACATACGGCATGAAGAACGCACTTCTGTAGACGGCGACGCCCCTGAGCCGGTTGTTAAGCAAGAGCGCGAGTGCGAGAGAGACGGCGATGCCCGAGGGGATGATCAGCGCGGCGTAGTACAGAGTCATGAGCACCGACCACCAGAACTTCACATCAGTGAAGAGCTTCGCGAAGTTCCGGAAGCCGACGAACTGAAGCCCGCCGAAGACGTCGAACGAGTCGGTCGGCACCTGGTGGAGCGCCAGATAGAGTGAGTAGAACACCGGGTAGACGAGAAAGACGGCGAAAACAACGAGAAACGGCGCGAGGAATCCGTACGCGGTCAGGTTCTCCCGAGCGCGCGCGGTGAGCGTCCGGGACCAGGTCTGTCGGGCTCTTGCGCCTCCTGTCTCCCGATTTCTCACTCTACCGTCAGTATCGAGTTCTTCCCCCCGTACGGGTCTTCCACGAACTCGGGGTTCAGGGGATCTTCGATCCAGGTCCCGTCGACGACGAACTTGTACTCGTAGGTGCCTGGTTTGATCTCGAGCGTCGCGTGCCAGAGGCCGTCGTCACCCAGAGTCATGGGGTCGGCGTTCGCGTCCCAGCCATTGAACGCACCGGCCACGAAGACCTCCCCCGCATCCGGCACGTCGAGTTCGAACGAGACCTCGACGGCTTGAGCGGCGCTCGACCGAGTGGTCTCGACCGACGACCCGGCGGCGTCCTCACCGCTGATCACGGTTCCGGTCACACGCTTGGGATCGTACCGGATGGACGGTGGAACAACGATGATGGAGTTCTCAAATCCCCCCTCGTAGGCCACATCCGGGTTGTTCGGATCCTGCTCCCACCGAAGCCCTCCGTCGATCACGAACTTGTACTGATACCGGCCCGGAGGAAGCGGCATGACGATGCTCCAGATCCCGTCACCATCGGGGTCGGACATGGGACCGATCGCCGGATCGTAGCGCCCTCCCCCTTCCGTCCCACCCCAGTTGTTGAAGTTGCCGGCCAGCGTAACCTGTCGCGCCGAGGGCGCGTAGTAGTTGAACGAGAATCCTCCCTGAACTTCGTGCGGCGGCGGGAGCCGGTCCTCTATCACACTCAGGACACCGGCGCAGGAAGAAAGCGTCAGCCCCAGGGCTACGAGAAGCGCGGGGACCGCGAGTCGAGCTGCTTTAGCACCATTGATTTTCATCCCCTCCACCTCCCCTAGAACGAGATGACGGCCATGAGGCCGATCGTCCTGGCATCCACGAGCGCCTGCTCGGCGTCGAGGACGTCGGCCGCACTGTGATTCCAGAGATAGTCCGAGCGCCATCGCTCACGGCCGTTGGCGCGACCCTCGACGGGCACGTCGACATAGCCCAGAGGATTCACTCCGTAGCCGAGCCTCAGCTCGATATTCCTCCGCGGGCTGTAGACAACGGCCAAGTACGGCTGGAAGAACGACTCATCCGAGCAGGCGTCGCTGCTGTCCGGCACGTCCTTGTATGTCATCTGCCTCGCGTCCATCAAGATCCCCCAGTCCTCGGCGAACGAGAACCAGGCGCGGAAGTCTATCTCCATGGTGTCGTAGGCATCCCAGAGCCCGTCGTCCAGGTCGTAGCTCATCGCCTCGGCCTCGACCTCGACCCAGAGCCTGTCCTCCCTGATGTTGGCACGGAAGCGGGGGGCCATCCTCGATACCGTTCCCTCCCAGGAGAGGGAGACATCGCTCGAGTCGGGCGCGTATGTCCAGTCGTACGTCGCGCGGTCGTACTCGAACAGGAACTCGAAGATCCCAAAGGTGAAGTCCACCTCCAGCTCATAGAGCCAGTCGTTCCTTTCGGGAAGCGCGTCGTAGACGTTTACGGAGAGCGGCGAAGCGTCGAAACGAAGCTCCGTATACTGGCGAAGAGGACATCCCGTCCATGCTCGTTCGCTCTATCTCCAGATCCAGACGCACTGGCTTGAGAGGCCTCGACTCCAGCTCCAGCTTGATGAGCGACCCGGTCATATCACCGGCCTCTACGTCGATGACACCGTTACTGTAGTCATCCCCATCTACCTTTTCCTCGTTTCCCATGTCCCAGATGCTCGCATATCTGTAGCTCGCGTACTCCGCCCGCAGGCCGAGGAGTGTCTCGTGAACCTGCCAATCGAGATCCACTCCGATGCAGCGCTCTTCATTTGAGAGCTCGAACCAGTAGCTTGACGACCCGGTCTCGTCGATGAACTCCTGAAGATGCGGACTGTAGTTGTCGCCCCGCCAGTCCATCCACCAGCCATCCTTGAACGATACGTACGTCGCTCCGAGCCCGACCGGCCCAAGGGGCCGCTTGAGTCTGACACCAACCAGATCGGTGTCGGTGTTGTCGTAGATGGAAGGATTGTTGTAGATGTCGTAATCGTAGGCGTTGGCATAGACGGCCGTCAGATCCACCCCCCAGAAGCCGCTCTCAAGAATAGTTCCCTGAGCCCCACGACCGTACGGGATGTGCTCCTCAACGATCGTCCCGGTGAGATCCGTGTGACCGACGGACTCAAGAGGATTGTCGAACTGCACGCACTCCTCATTGTAGAACCCGGTCACAGTGAACGGCCCGCCCTCGAGCCTCACGTTGCCGCTGTAGAGGTCTGCGAAAATCTCCTTGATATCACCCGTGCCGGTGGCAAGCCTCAGGGTCGCTCCCCCCGTTACCTGCGAGGTCACGGTCGGATTGACCGAGACGAAGACCTCGTGCTCAGGCCGTGTGAGTCTCCATCTTGGATCGCTTGGAAGGTCGCTCTCTGTGTCGTAGGTTGCGCGATACCATCCGTTCAGATTCACGCGAGAGTTCACGGCGGTATTGGAGATGGGCGCGGCGGCAGCAGCCACGACCGGGTCTCCGTCCTTACCGATCGTGAGCTCGGAGTTACCGTAGTCACCTGCAGTCTTCGGATTGTCAGGATCCGCTACCCACTGCGAGCCGTTCAGAACGAACTTGTACTCGTAGACCCCGGGCCCCAGATCGATGACCACACTCCACACACCCTCGTCGTCCATCGTCATCGGATCAGCGTTCATGTTCCAGTTGTTGAACACGCCGGCCAGGCTCACGCTCGCGGCATACGGGTCACTGTAGGTGAATTCGATCCCGCCATCCACCCTGGAGAACCCGGCGCGTGCCGGTGACACCATCACCGCCGTGATCAGAACCGGCACCCACATCAGATGGCTCATTCTCATGTCACAATCTCCGTCCTCAGCGCTTGCCGCTAGTAGTAGATTCTTATGAAGGCCTTGAAGACCTTCTCCATGATCGCGTTGGAACCGTGGCTCACGAAATCCCCGTCGTTCACAAGCTCATTGCTGTGGTCCGGGTAGCCGTACTCGACAAAGAACTCGGCGCCCGACCAACCCAGGTACCGTACCTGGGCGAAGGCCGTCTGTCGAGATTCCGTAAGCTCACTCACATTCATCACGCGCGCATAGAACTTCCAGTCGTCGCTCAGGTTGACGTTCGCCTCGAATCCGTACGCCGCAACCTCGTAGACGGTATCGACGTCCCTGATACGGAACTGCGTGCGCAACTTGACGAGCCTGTTTTCTCGAAGAAGAGGTTCGGCCAGATGCCGTCCCTGTTCTCGTGGACCTTGTACTCTGCCTTCCCCGTGAAGCCGTTGACGAACTCTACGTAGGCCTCGGTCCCCCATTCCTGTCTCATGCCGTATTCGGAAGTGCTGTAGTCTTTCGGCTCTTCCTTGAAGGTCCAGTACTTGAGGTTGATGGCCTTTCTGGACACGCGGTAATGCGCCTCCGCATAGTACTTGGTGTAGCCGTTGAGATTGCACCGATCCCAACTCGCCAGGCGGTCGGTGTAGAAACGCTCTCCGTAGTCGCCATATGAAGCGAGGAGCCTGATGGGGCCGGCTCGGATATCCCGGATCTCCGTCTTGAAGCCGGCAACACCGGAATCGTCTGAGTCGTCGAGCCCGCCGGAGTTGTTGTAGCCGTACTCAGTCGCCCAGGTGACGCGGCCGAACCGCGAGAGGAACGGGACGACCTCTCCCAGAGCCAGCTCGGAATCAAGAGCTACAACCTCATCGTAGCTCCCAGAGCTGCCGTGGAAAGCGGTCTCATTGAAATCCTTCCGCGCATAGGTGGTTCCGAAGAGCGCCCTGTCACCCAGGAAGTGACGGTTCAGTCTGAAACCCCGGTAGTCGTCGGTGCTGCTCGATACCGTGTCCGCCTCCGTGGCCCCAGGGTAATACTCCAGTTCGTCGAGCATGTCGATGAAGCCCTTGGAGGCGTAGTCGCTCCGTTCGCTGTAGAAGGCCGCGCCGTGGAATCCAAACACGTCCCAGAAATCGAGTCGGACACCCTGCGCCCTCACCCCCCAGTCGTCGTGCTTGACCACGCCCTGATCGACGATGGCCAGAAGCGGCTCGTTGAGCCAGAAGCGGTCCTGCCCGGTGAAGAGATGCGCCTCAACCCTTCTTCCGCGGAAGCGCATGTGCGCCTCGCGGAAGAAGAGCTTCGTGTCCTTGTAGTCGCCGCCCTCCGCCCACCGATCCGATTCGGCCGACACCTTGAGAAATGTGTCGATGTCCGTCCACGGGCTGCTCTTGAGCCTGAACTCTGCGTAGAGCCTCGGGTTCCCGAGCTGCCAGGTTGGATCACCGCCCTTCCCGCTCGTCAGCTCCAACATCAGATCGGAGTAGCCCTCGAGCGAGGTGACCGCGGAGGCGGGCATGGCAAGAACCATGACGGCTGCCACACACGCGACTGCGACAAGCGCGGTCGGACGCGGAACCCCGGTGTTGCCGTTACGTCTCACTTGCAGCTCCTTCGGGAATCAGCATTGCGCACGGCTACCACAGGAACGTGGCAGAGAGGCGATACATGCTGCCTATCCGCCGCTCCGACAGCAGCGCAACGTCCAGTCTGAGATTTTTCGATTTGATGCCGAGGCCGGCGGTGATCCTGTCGCGGTTTAGGCCCGAACGGAGCGCAAACGCGTCATAGAACCATATCTCGGTGCCCAGATTCAGTGATGCTTTGGCGTCATAGAACTCGGGCGCCTCGCGCGGCACTCGCCACTCGACGCTCATCAGCATGACTTCACGGAATGTGTACGTCCCGCCAAGGCGGAGTTCCATGTAGATGGGATCGCTTGCTTCCGACGCCTCTATCAGTTGAAGCTCCGGCTCGCCGAGATTCCTCAGTGCGGCGCCGACCGACCAGGTGTCTCTGCGGTAGAGCCCGCCCAGATCGACGGCGTACCCGGCGTCGCCACCCGTGTCGAACGATGGATCGTTGTAGTAGTCGTAACCCGGCGCGTCTATCGAAAAGCGTTTCACGCTCACTCCTACCGCCAGGCGGTCGACGGGCGTCCAGCCTCCGCAGCCCAGAAGGATCGTGTCCTCATTGTAGAGATCCTCAGCGCCCGTCCTCATCCACCCGACCGCCATGCCCCGGTGGCCGTTCCCGTACCCGGCCATGGCCGAATCTTCAGCCAACCCCTCAACACTGTAGACACTTGTGCGCATCCCGAACAACTGGACCCCGTCCAGCGAGACCAGCCCCGCGGGATTCCAATGAAGGGCCGTCACGTCGTCGGCCACCGCGACGAAGGCCCCACCCATACCCATCGCACG
Source organism: bacterium (assembly GCA_025782395.1). GTDB lineage: Bacteria > Joyebacterota > Joyebacteria > Joyebacterales > Joyebacteraceae > Joyebacterum. The sequence continues at coordinate 7,507 of JALGZD010000062.1, read as the reverse complement.
CGCCCCCGTCTCCATCTCGATGAAGTTGGCCTCTGCGACGAGAGGCAGGAACAGAAGCACGGTACAGAAGACCCATATCTTCCCGTTCATGTCAGGCATCCCTCGCTACTTGATGACAACGACTGGGCGGTTGACCCGCTCGTAGGTCGGTTCCGTCTTGAACTTCGCCTCCACCCTCATCACGTAGATGCCGTACGGCACAACGTGGCCGTTCTCGTCGGTCCCGTCCCAGTCGATGCTCCCCTGGAGCCAGCCGGTGAACTCGGTCGGCTGATGCCAGACAAGCCGACGGGCGAGACGTCCGGAGAGATCGTAGAACTCGACATTGACGTGGTCGGCCTCCCGACCAAGATAGAATGTGATCGTAGTGGAATCATAGATACCGTCACCGTTCGGTGAGAACGGGTTCGGCTCGGAGATGACACCCGAGAGTCCCGCCGTATCGTCGAAATCGAGCCCATTCCAGAAGAAAATCCCGAAGAGGCCGAGCACATCAGTCACAGCGCCCACCGTGTTGCTCGACGGGCTGTTCGCCGCCCCCTTGAGAACCCAGCGCTCAGTCTCCGTCACCCACTTGAAGAACCCGAATTTTCTCTCATCGAGAGAGCCGGCATCGTACTCCGGATAGTGGAGCTTCACAGTCGCCGGGCCCTCAAGCTCCATTTCTACGCCGTCGAGGGTCTCAAGCGTGACTGTCCGTGCCGTTCCCATGAACTCCATGTCGTCACGGATGTTGGATAGGTCGGCAAGCGAGGCGTCCATAGGTGTGAGAACGAACGCCAGATCGTCGCGGACATCGGTCGGGAGACTCGCCTCGTCCACCGACACAATTGTCCCGTCCTGGAAGATGAAACCGGGCTCTTCGGTTGCCCGCAATGAGTCCACGCACGTAATCCGCTGCGACTCCGCCCACGGCTCGGGAATCGCCAGCTCGAATGGACCGGCCCAGATGTCGTTCTCGTTCGACGATTTGTCGGTCGCATGTATGTAACCGACGATAACCCGACCCATCCCGGTGACATTCAGGTCGATCTCGCTTGTCACCGCCACAATCTCGGCTCGCGCAACGTCGGCGGCCCAGACATCCTCGGTGAGGGCGACCATGTCGACCGCGTGTCGGGTCGTATCCCCGAGCGTGTGCCAGAAGAACCGTGCGCTCTCGACGCCGGAGACAGGATCGGTGATGGTCGTCCAGAAGACGGCCGGAGCGCCATCGAGCGCCAGCCAGGGGATGTGCTCGATTGTTTCCTCGCCTTCGACGGGGATGTGATCGTCCGGTCTGTGGCTTTCGAACTCTGTGATAATGGGCGGCGAGAAGTCCTCAGCGAAGCTCGCCTCGAGCACACACGCGACCTTGCTCTCGTCGAACCGCTGCTCCGCATCCGCCGTTGTGTAATCGAGCATCTCTTCTTGAGTTCGCCCAGGTGCTTTGCCCTCGCCCGGCGACACTGCCACGTCTATCAGGTTGGCATCGCGGTCGCGACCGCCTTCGCTGTCGCGTCCACCGCCGAAGTGCCACTCACCGGTGTTGTTATTGATCCAGCGTATGCCTCCCAGATTCGAGTCCGACGACTCCCCGTCGTGCGACGAGATGCAGACAATGATGTCCCAGTTGCCGATATCTGCGTCTTCATCAGCGTCATCGCCGAAGAGGCCGCGCTGCACGCGGACGTCGATGAAGTCCTCCTCGTAGTTGTCGCACATCGCGATGTCGCTGTCGTTCTTGTGGAGGCTCCAGCTCGCGGATGAGTTCGAGTCGTTCGAGATGACGAACCACTTGCCCCACCCCTCTATCGAGACTCCGTAGTCCCACGCATCGACGCTGGCGACATCGACATACCGGTTCGGGAAGCCGCTCGTCGCGCCGGCCCCTTCCTTTGCATCGATGTAGATGTCGATCTTCTGGAGGTTCAGGTCTGTTCGGTACGGGTCGTCGCACGTCTGCTGGCTCGGCTGTGGAGCGCCCCAGTCTGCGGCTCCGGGATCCTGATGGTTGATAAGCTCAGCGATGTAGGTTCTGAAAACAAGCCAGTCGCCGTCGGCGAAGATCTCGAAGCTCGCTATGTCGAACGAACCCGGGAAGAAGACCATATTGGTCGGGTAGTAATAGTAGAGTCCGCCAACCGGGTTACCGTTGCTGTCGGTCTGATTCGGACCGTGGTCGTCGCCCTCCGCATCGGTGAACTGCCTCAGGGCCGTCGCAGGATTGTCCACGGTCAGGGTGATCCCGGTGGTCGCCGGCCAGACGTTAGTGGCGTCTCTGGCCGTGACGGTCATCATGTGTTCGCCGTTGGACGCTGACGACGTGAGAGTATCTGCAACGGTGTAGACACCGTCTCCGCCCACGATGTCCGGCCACTCTCCCCCGTCCTGCATCCTGATGAGGGGCTCCCCTCCGATGTCCAAGAGGTTCAGGAAGACATCACCGATGCCTCCACCGGTATCCGTCACTTCAATGCTGTAGGTCACGACATCACCCGGCTGCGCCGGCGATGGGCCGGCCTGTCCGTTCGCAAGCCCCGGTGCAAACCCCTCGCTCACGACGACATAGTCGGCGTAGTTCGTGAGTGTTACAGGCGTCGTCGCCGTCTCCCACCACTCGCCGGTCTCGGGCTCCATGTCGTGCGTGGCGTCGTGTGGCACCGAGTCGAGGGCCGTTCGTTGCTCCCCGTCGGTCTCCTGCATGACGTACGCTTCGAGTCGGAGTGTATCGCCGACAGCAGCACCGATCACCGCCAGCGGGATGCGGAACGCTACTTTGTCAGCGCTCTTTGCGATCCACCCAACGACATTCGCGCCGTCCACCCACTCAGTGACCCAGATCTCATTGATGTGGTCATAGAACTGCCAGCCTCTTCCGTTCCACTTTCTCAAGTCGGCGTAGTTCTCAGCTGCGTACTTGTAGGTGAAGGCGTAGTCGGGCAGGAGATCGTGCCCGTAGTTTATGGGGAAGGTGAACGGCTCGGGTGTCGCGCCATCCGCATCACCGTTGGCCTCAATCGCCAGGCCGAGATGAGCGCCGTCCCAGTTGGAACTGAAATCGAGCGTCACGACCAGCGTGTCCGCGCCATTCGTCGCGTGGAGTATGGTCAGATCTACGCCCGCGTTGCTGTTGTGGCCATCGTCGGTTTCCGGCGCCTCTTCGTCGACCGCTATGATGGTCGCATCTATCGGCAGGAAGACCGTTTCCACGGGGAGGTCTCCTGCGTCTCCAACGATCTCGATGATTCCGTAGTCTGTGCCGACTTCGATTGTTCCCACAGCAACGCCGTCTGTGTCCGTCACGATCGGCGTGTCGATTGAAACGACGAGCTCCTCAGGTGTCGCTGCAAGCGCGATGCTCAAATCAGCGTGTTCTACCGGGTTGCCCCACTCATCGACCACCGACGCCGTAAGCACAGCCGTCTCACCGGCCCGAAGTGCTGCCGGTGATGCCGCCAGTTCCACGAGTGCGGCGTCCCCCGACTCAAGAACGATTGTCAGTGTGTCCACGTCTATCGATGCAAATTCGGAACTCGGGTCGATCACCGCGGTCACAAGAGCGGTGCCTGCCACAGTTCCCGAGAACTCAACCTCAAACCGCCCGTTCGGATCGGTCTCCACGACGGTCATGCTGAAACCGCCGCCCACGCCGAGGGCCGTCATGGTCGCACTGAGCCCGGCGACGGGAGCATCATTGCCGCTCGCGTCGACGAGCTGCCCGGTGATTCTCGCCACGCTGTCACCTACGGCGATCTCATAGCTGTCGCTTTCGAGCGTGAGCTCTGTGGGCGCCGGTGCTCCTATTCCCACCTCGAGGACATTCACAAGCCTCTCACTCGTCGCGAGCACCCTCAGGATCTCGACCTCGTCGTCTGCAACGAGGAAGCCGGCGCGCCCGTTAACGAACATGTCGCCCGTGATGGCAGGGGGGTCAAGCGCAACACCGTTCGTGTCGGCAATGACCACGTTTCCGAGAGGCGGGTGAGCAGGATTGAGACGCGTAGCCGACATCGAGACGCTGTCGATGAAGTCAGCGTCCCAATGCGCGACCCGGTCCTCGTCGTCGCGCGGCTCGAGCCACGCTGCCGCGTAGTAGTAGAGACCGCTGTCGGGGATGCTGACTGTTGTCGCTACGCCGTAGATGGTGCTGCCCAGTGAGTCTACATAGGCGAAGTGCGTCGCCTCGACCGCCGGGAGCGTCAGCATACCGACATTCACGGTGTCGCCATCGCTGACGGTTGCGGGGGTTTCCGCTTCCACATAACCCATCGCCTCGGCGACTACGTTCCAGTCGCCATCGATAACGGTCGCGATGGAGAAGCTGCCGGAACCACCGGTCACGACATACGAACCATCTCCCCCCACCGCCCCTGTCTCCGCATCATACACCGTCACCGTGACGTCGGTGGCGGGGCCTCCGGAGAGGGCCACCTGTCCTTCGATTCGGCCGGTGACCTTGGTCAGCGCGAAATCGATGCCCGCGATCTCGGCCTCATCCACGATAACCACACCCTCGACCGTCTCAGAGAGATACGACTCACCGGTCGCCACAACATCGTAGGTGCCGTCTGGAACAAGGTAGATGGTGTAATCGCCGCCACCTGGCGGGGCATCGGCCGATTCAACCGCCGCTCCGCCACTCCAGGCCGTAACGGTGACGACTGTCGTCTGATCATCAGGATCGTCGAGTGTCACCGTTCCGGAGATGGAACCGCCGGGAGGGAACCCCTCGTCCGGTACGCCGTCTGCGTCTGCGTCCACTACGGTCTCGTAGTAGTTGTCGAGATCTGTGAATGCGTCCCACGGCGTGCTCGAATTGGATTCAACGCCCGTTGACGATGTCGGCATCGCGTCGTACGCGCCCGAACCGTCGCCTCCGACGACCGCGGAGATGAACCTGAGCACCGTGCCATCGGGCACAACCCCAGAACCGAGCCCAAAGAGGCCGTTCCACGACATCCTGGCCTCGATGTGCTTCCAGCCGGGGTTGCACTGGGAGTAGACCTCATCGACAGGCGTCGTGCTCGCAGGGTCGGAGCAGTGCTTGATGTCAAAGACGCCGGGCAGATTCCATCCTCCCATGATCACGTCCGCACCCATTGTGCTGAACGTGACATTCCGCGCGTAAAAGTCGGCGCTCGAGAAGTCCGTCGCTCCCGTGATCCCGTTCTGCGCGTCGGTGTCTATGAAGAGGAGGTAGCCGTTCCCGTACCCACCGGGACCGTTCACCGTCGTGATGCCTACGTAAAGGCTGTCGGCATCCCAGGTGACGTAGAGATCAACCAGGTCACCGTCGCTCGCGCCCCAACGGTTGTCGTTGTCGGGGTCTTCCACGCCCAGCTCATCAGGCTCCCAATCGTTCTCGTCTTCAGTGACGTGCCCGTCGATGTATGGGCTGTTATATGTCTTGCCCGCGGCCATGCCGCAGGCAAGCAGGAGAACGAGCAGTATCAGAATCGGGATATGTCGTCGCATTACCTCTTCCTCGGTAGCGCGGCGCAGGACTCCGCCACGTTTCCTGTCCCCGGTGGCACAGCCTCAGACTCCGCTGCGTTCTTTCACCCCACCCGTGGTCCCGGGCGCCTCTTCCGAATGGCCCATAGATTCATCGACGCGATCGAGCAGCTCCGGCAGTATCTCGCCCGCCATGCCGATCAGAGTGGCATCTATGAGAGCCGAGATCGGCGTGTAGTGAGTATTGACCTCGACGACGAAGGCGCCGTTGTGCTTCGCCACCAGAGGGAGTGTTGCTGCGGGGCGCACCTGTGCCGACGTACCGACTACCAACATGGCGTCACACGTGCACGCCGCCTCGTGCGATCGCTCGTAGGCATCCATCGGCAAAGGCTCACCGTACCAGACCACGTCCGGCCTGAGCAAGGCTCCGCACTCCTTGCACAAGGGCGGGTTCTCTTCCAGCGGACACTCATGGAAGTCGTAGACTGTCAGTTCACGTGTGCACCGGGCTCGCCAGATGCTCCCGTGCAACTCCACGATATCCTTGCTGCCCGCCCGGAGATGCAGCCCGTCCACATTCTGCGTGATGACCGTCACCTTGTCAAACACAGCTGCCATCCTTGCGATCGCGGCGTGTCCAGGGTTCGGGTCCACTTCCGAGATCATCTGGCGCCGCTGATCGTACCAGCTCCAGACCAGCTGGGGATCTCTCTCGAAGGCCTGCCAGGTTGCGAGGTCCTCAGCGTCGTACTTTTGCCAGAGCCCGTCCTGACCTCTGAAGGTCGGAACGCCACTCTCCGCAGAGACGCCGGCTCCTGTGAATACGATGATGTTCGAGGCGTGGCCGAGTCTCTCTACCAGATCTTGGGGAATCCCACTTGTGGATGTCATTCCCTCGCCTCCTTGGGCTGATACCAAAGCCCTAGCCCGGCGTCAGAGGCATTCTCCCAGTGCCCCAGTGCGGCGCCGGCTCCGGAATCTTCTCACCCGTTCTGTCCCGAGATGGAGCGATCCCGAATCTCCAGAAGACAGAACCCGATGTCGTGCAGTTCATACACCTGATGCAGTCCACGCTTCCGATCTGCTCGGGCACCTTGAGACCCATCGGACAGTCTTTCGAACAATGCTGACATACTGCGCAGTTCGCGATGTCCGAGCCTTGGGCGCGTGCAATAGCACACGTGTCGAGATCGAAATCAAGCTGAAGAAGACTGAACTTGTTCATCAGGCCGAAGATCGCTCCGAGAGGACATACGAAGCGACAGAACGGTCTGCGCATCATCGCAGCCAAGGCCACGAGAACAACCAGCATAACGATCTTGAGGGCGAAGACCTGCGTCGCGAAGCTCATGCCCTCCGCATAGTCCGAGCCGCGGGCGGCCCATACCAACCACGGGAGTCCGGCCTCAAGAGTCCCTGCCGGACAGAACTTGCAGAACCACGGCTCGAACGTCACCCACGTGACGACGCCCACAACGAGAACCAGGATCACGTATTTCATGTGGCGAAGCCAGTCAGGTGCTGAGAACTTCGGGACCTTGAGTTTGTAGATGAACTCCTGCAACCACCCGAACGGGCACAACCAGCCGCACGCCCACCGTCCTACCCCCAGACCGATCGCCCCAAGAATGCCGATGAGATAAAACGGAAGGGCTCGGACGATTATGAAGTGCTGAAGCGTGCCTATCGGGCACGAGCCCCAGGCAAGCGGACACGCGTAACAGTTGAGGATCGGAACACACACACCCTTCATGGTTCCCTGGTAGAAGCTCGCAGTGGGTATCGAGGTGAAATACGAGTTCGTCACGATGAGTGAGAAGAGCTGGACGATACGCCGTTTCATGCGCGGATAGGCCTCCTGAGCAGTTCAGGCGACGCCGATACAGGTCAGACAGATCATTCTGCCGTTGGAGAGCGTCTCCCAGAAATCGCCGGCCATGAGTCCGTAGACAACGCAACCGCTGAAAGCCACAGCAAGCAGGATAAAGACGAGCTTTCTCACCATATCCGCCCCCAGTCCGTTCGCTCGACCACACGTGTGCATGAGGTCGCGCGTGCATACCCACCA
>JALGZD010000002.1 GCA_025782395.1 bacterium | reverse complement strand
CAAAGTATGTATAGAAGGAATCCTCTGGAGCATCGAGATTGGTGCCAATAAAGGCCCACGGTGACACCGGGGTACTGCTATTGATTGTATCTGCTGAAAATCCAAGGGTAACCAGTACATCAAAGGAGAACATATCCCAGTCGCCTCTTGGTTCTATCTTGTAATCACCATAGCTATAAGAAACAGGACCACGGAGGATGGAAAGGACTGTTCCGGAGTCGGGAGTAGTATAGGAGTAGTAATCATCTATACGACATTCACCTACTCCATCAGATACTATCCATTCTCCATATCCAGCATCGTCATCGATTACGGTAACGAGATTCAATTCCACAAGAACACCCTCATTTGCTTCATTGGTATCAATATCTCCAGGTGTCGTCTGGTATGGAGCGGGAATCGTACCGGCTCCAAAGATCTGTGGCATTGCACGATCCGCCAATCTGGTCTCATTGTTATCTTCAATAGGACTGAAGATAAACAAAATGGAATCTCCCATAGAAACAGGATAATCCTGAACCTCTATTCTAATTCCATTCCATGGACCAGTTACGTCCTGTAAGAATATATGATAACCATCCGAGGCAGTGATTATACCATGTCCCCAAACAATCGAATCAAGATAAGGTGTTATAGTATCTCCACCCTGTATGTCCGCAATGGTAACAACAGAAGGTGGACCAAAGTTATTATCCCCGGGTGTTAGGATACCAGAAGCCGCGAAGTCCATGATATTATCATCTGTGTCATAACCATCAGGACCGCGATAGAACGAATGTCCAGCCTCAACATCACACACTGGCATTCCTTCACCAACAAATACCCAGGAAGTGGTGTCGTAAGTTCCATAACCCACAGCATCAACTGTAACACTGGCAGCTCCATATACATAGGTAAGGAGCACATTGTCGTCTCCATTCTGCCAGTCTACATCGGCTACAAGGTCAGTATAGGGTCTTGCAACAGTAGATACCACAAAGAATGAATCTAACGGTATAGTATATCCATCAAGAGGAATAATGTTGTAAACTGCACCGCCGTTTCCATTTACACCAACTAATTTAAAGCTATCCAGGGGTGTACCTGGTGCACCATATAATTCCGTATAGAGTGAAGTATCGCTTCCAGGGGAATCATAGTATACCTCATTTATAACAATTGTTGGTGGCAGCGCTATCACTGTAAGTGTCCCAGCCATAGCAGGGTCAAACTGATAAGCAAAGCCCCTCGAGAATCCATCAAGGTCAGCATATATCCATGGACCCTTATCATAAGAATATCTATAAGCCATGCTGTATACACCTGGTGTCGTAGCTCCGGGTATATCAATCTGTCCAATGAATTCGAATGTGTCATTAGAAGAACTTTCAAATGCTGCATCAAACCATGACCAGAGCGTGTCGCTCTCGGGAAGGTCAGAACCTACCGGTCCCATTCCAACCTGTGGCGTAAAGTCACCAATAGACCCACCCACTTCGTAGGCATAGCCAGTTATCTCAGTTGATAAATCTCCTACAAAACCTGCGGCACTGCTTGTCTCTAAGATACAGGCATCAACAAATGTTGGCATAGGTATTGTTGGTATTACTTCCATTAACCTTCTTATCAGTGTATCACGTGCAGCATCATCCTCAAAATTAATCATCTCATAAGGAATATATGCACCAATCCAGGTTAGACCACTATAGGCCAATCCTCCTGGTGTTGTATCACCCCAGGCACCCCCATCACCATCAGCAATGAGCTGGAAGGCCGAAGATGCATCAATTTCATCTAATGGGTCTCCTGTAGCCCATGCCGTGGGAACGACAAAGTCAGGATAAGGAGATGCAAATGTATACGATGGCATTCCATCGGTTATTGGATTCCCTGGAATCCCTACTGCTGTATCGATATCATCAGATGAGGAAAGGTCATCGGCAATATAAGTCCCATGAAAGGTTCTATAAATAAATGCGGGGTCGGAATAAGCAATATCATCACCGGATAGGAAAAGAGTATTTCTATCAGAGGAATCCGCTCCTGCCCTATAGGATAAGAACCCCTCTATCACTTTCTTAGCGGAATCACTAACAGAGAATGTCTCAGCCCACCAGAGCTGACTCCAGAGAGGAGCAATTGAATCAGCATAATCCTCAAAATCATCATCATCCATCATATCATAGGTATAACCAAGGTTTTCAAATGCGTCAACTAACGCCTGTCCAACTGTAAAAAAGGAATATACAATCAAGTTCTCTGATGAGGGATAAATGCCATATACATAAACATATGGAGCGACTGGATCAGTGGAAGCATTTCCCAAACCATCGTATGCTTCTATATACCAGTTTATTCTGGTTCCTTTCGGTTGAGCAGGGATTGCTGCTGCAAAAGAATCTGTCCCAATAATATTCATAGTGAGTTTGTTCCAGGAAGCAACATAGTAATACAGAAATGCTGAATCCACACCAGCAGGATCAATTATCGAAGCAATCACTGAATCATCTACACCATCATACCAGTGAGAAACAGGATACTGAAGTTCAGAGATCATAGGACCAATTGTATCTGCAGGTATGATTGCCTCGGGTCCTGTGACATCATCAATATACCACGCATCAGCAAAGTCTCCCTGATACTTGAAAGCAAGACGAATGGTATCACCAATAAACGCAGATAATGTTTCTGCAAGTTCTTCCCATGCCGTGGTTCCTGGGCCTAATGAATCCAGTTCAAAGAAGTTTGAAGTATCAGATGAAGCAGTCGTATCTATCCAGATTCCATGGTAGTAGTAATAAGAAGCGTAATAATTATACTGCCAGTATTTAAGCGTATCATCCCCAGAAGTGATTATAAGCGGTGGAGTAATCAACCAGGAGGAACACAACCCTGTCACATTATCATCACTATGATATGCTGAATATGTTCCCGAATGGACATAACTAGTGGTCTGCTGCCATCCATTGTTTCCGCTAACAGCATTCTTGACTAAGAGCCAACCTCCAGGTGGAAAGGTTCCCTCAAACCCTTCGCTCAAAGCTGCACGGGTCTCTCCAGTAATCATCGTTCTAACAGATTTAACACTCGGTCTATCCAT
>JALGZD010000226.1 GCA_025782395.1 bacterium | reverse complement strand
TGACGCTCGATCAGGTCGCCAATTCGGTCAAGGTTGCCGAGCCGTTGAATATTCTCGACTGTTCGCCGATTACCGATGGCGCGGCGGCGTTGATCATCTGCCCGGCAGACAAAGCGAAGAAGTACACCGATGGTCCGATTGTGAAGATCACGGGTGTAGGTGCGGCCACCGACAGCATTGCGCTGCATGACCGTGCGAGTCTGACCGATCTGCCGGTTGTTGCCGAGGCAGGCAAGCGGGCGCTAAAGATGGCGGGTCGCAAACTTGCGGACATTGATGTCCTTGAAGTGCACGACTGTTTCACGATTGCGGAGATCATCGTCACCGAAGCGCTCGGCTTCTTCAAACCGGGGCAGGGTGGTCCTGCCTGTCTGGCGGGCGACACTCGCATCGGCGGCAAGATAGCGGTGAATCCCTCCGGCGGTCTCAAGTCGAAGGGGCATCCAGTCGGCGCTACCGGCGTCGCCCAGGTGATTGAAATCGTCAGCCAGTTGCGCGGCGAGTCGGGCAAACGGCAGGTCAAGAATGCGCGCATCGGGATGGCGCAGAACATGGGCGGTTCCGGCGCGAGTTCGACCGTCCACATTATGGAGGTGGAGTGATGAATCCGGCCAGATACGCACGCGAGATTCCGCATCGCTACCGCCTGGAGGCGGCCAAATGCAAGAAGTGCGGTGAGGTCTTTTTCCCGCACCGGATAATTTGCCGCAAATGTGGCGCACGCAAGTTTGAGACTATCAATGTCTCGCCGCACGGCAAGCTGGAGACATTTACAGTGATCCACACGCCGGCGAGCGATTTCAAAGATCAGTCGCCCTATGCTCTCGGCATCTGCAAATTCCCTGAGGGTGTCAGCATTCAAGCGCAGATTGTGGATATCGACCTTGAAAAGGTGAAGATCGGCATGAAGCTGCAAATCGAATTCCGGCGCATTCAGAGTGATGGCCACGCCGGGATTCTCTCTTATGGCTACAAGTTTGTGCCGGTGATCTAGCGCGATGTACCGAATCGAATCGAAGGCCGATACCTCATCCGAGCAATATCGGCAGAATTACGACGAGAACAAGCGGCTGCTCGCCGAGCTGCGCGAGCGGCTCGACAAGGTGCGACCGGGTGGTCCGCAGAAAGCAATCGACCGCCACAAGAAGCGCGGTAAGCTCACCGTGCGCGAACGACTGAAGCTGCTCTTCGATGACAACTCGCCTTTTATCGAGTTGTCGCCACTGGCTGCCTGGGATATGTATGACAACGCTGCGCCGGCCGCCGGGGTGGTTACCGGGATCGGCGTCGTGCATGGCCGTGAAGTACTGGTCGTGGCGAATGATGCCACTGTCAAAGGCGGCACCTACTTCCCGATGACGATCAAGAAGCATGTGCGCGCGCAGGAAGTGGCACGTGTCAACAAGCTGCCCTGTGTTTATCTGGTCGATTCGGGCGGCATCTTTTTGCCGGAGCAGTCGGGGACCTTTCCCGACAGGGATCATTTCGGAAAAATCTTCTTTAATCAGGCGACTCTCTCCGCGGACAATATCGCGCAAATCGCGGTGGTGCTCGGCAGTTGCACGGCGGGTGGCGCATATGTGCCCGCGATGTCGGATGAGGCGATTATCGTCAAGCAGCAGGGGACGATCTTCATCGGCGGGCCACCGTTGGTCAAAGCGGCCACCGGCGAAGAGGTCACCGATGAAGAACTCGGCGGCGCCGATGTCCACTGTCGGATTTCGGGTACGGCAGACCACTACGCGCTCAATGATGAACATGCTATCGCGATAGCCCGGAATATCATCGAAACGCTGGATCGACCGCCGAAGTTCGAGTTGGATCGGCACCCGGTCGAAGAGCCATACTACGATCCGGAAGAACTCTACGGGGTCGTGCCGACCGATTTGCGGCAGCCATATGATATTCGCGAGCTAATCGCGCGTGTAGTCGACGGCAGCAGGTTTCAGGAGTTCAAGGCGCTTTATGGCCTGACTCTGGTGACCGGTTTTGCGCGGATTCATGGCTATCCGGTTGGCATCATCGGCAACAATGGCGTACTGTTCAGTGAGTCATCGCTAAAAGGCGCGCACTTTATCGAGCTGTGCTGCATGCGCAAGATACCGATTATCTACCTGCAGAATATCACCGGCTTCATTGTCGGCAAGAAGTATGAGCATGGTGGGATCGCGCGTGATGGCGCCAAGATGGTTCATGCTGTGGCTAATGCGCAGGTGCCGCAATTCACGGTGATGGTCGGCGGCTCTTATGGCGCGGGCAACTACGCCATGTGCGGTCGCGGTTATCATCCCAACTTCTTGTGGATGTGGCCGGCCAGTCGAATTTGTGTCATGGGTGGCGAGCAGGCGGCTGATGTCTTGTGGACTGTCAAAAAAGTCCAGCTCAAGCGGAAAGGTGTCGAGTTAACTCCGGAGATGGAGGCTGAATTCAAAGCGCCGTTGCTTAAGAAGTATGAGACGGAAGCGAACCCATACTACTCGACGGCACATCTCTGGGATGATGGTATCATCGACCCGGTGAAGACTCGCGACCTGCTGGGACTGGCGATAGCGGCATCGCTTAACCGACCGATTCCCGAAATGAAATTCGGTATCTTCAGGATGTAAATGATGAATGGTGGCAAGACGGTAAGATTGGTGCGTCAGGGACCGGTAGCAAAAGTAGTCTTCTGTCGACCCGAGGTGCATAACGCGTTCAACGATCAGGTCATCGATGAGATGACCTTGACGATGAGCAAACTCAAGACCGATGAGAGTATCCGGGTGGTGGTGATTACCGGCGAGGGCAAGTCGTTTTGTGCAGGCGCCGACCTCAACTGGATGGGCCGCGTGAAGGAAGCTGAGTTCGAGGAGAACCTGGCGGAGTCGCGGCGTCTGGCCGATCTCTTTTGGGAAATCTACTCCTTCCCCAAACCGACGATTGCCCAGGTGAATGGCGCGGCCATTGGCGGTGGCACCGGCTTCGTGGCGGTGACCGACATCGCTGTCGGCGCTCAAAGCGCAATTTTCTCATTCAGCGAAGTCAAGATCGGCGTGGTGCCGGCCTGCATTTCGCCCTATGTAATCAAGCGTGTGGGCGAGGGCAGG
>JALGZD010000128.1 GCA_025782395.1 bacterium | reverse complement strand
CTGTGCATGTTGCATCGATTGCATCTGCACCGTCGCAGTCCTGGTCTATCCCGTCACAGGGAATATCTACTGCACCAGGATGGATGCTTGCATCATTGTCATTGCAGTCTACGTTTGCCATATGACCATCGCCGTCCGCGTCTGTGCATGTTGCATCAACTGCATCCACGCCGTCGCAGTCCTGATCAATGCCGTCAGGATGGATGCTTGCATCATTGTCATTGCAGTCTACGTCTGCCATATGACCATCGCCATCCGCGTCTGTGCATGTTGCATCGATTGCATCTGCACCGTCGCAGTCCTGGTCAATACCGTCACAGGGAATATCTACTGCACCAGGATGGATGCTTGCATCATTGTCATTGCAGTCAACGTCTGCCATATGACCATCGCCGTCCGCGTCTGTGCATGTTGCATTGATTGCATCTGAACCGTCGCAGTCCTGGTCAATACCGTCACAGGGTATATCTACCGCACCTGGATGGATACTTGCATCATTATCGTTACAGTCGGTTGCTATCGGATAGCCGTCACCGTCAAGATCGTCGTCAAGTGTGGCTGGATTACAATCGTCGTCCTTGCCGTTGTACGGAATCTCTGTCGCTCCGGGATTTACACCTGCATCGTTATCGTCACAGTCAATCAGTCCACAATCTCCACCTTCAACATAATATTGATCGCCGTCGTTGTCAGTGCAACAATGACCGGTTGAAACATAAACTACAATTTGCGTATCTGCTGTAACTATTGAACCTGCCTCCGGTTCCGTTCTGATTACGTTCCCGACAGGGACATCATTGTTGCATTCCTCGATAATAGTAACATTAGTAAAACCAGCATTTCCAAGTTCTGTTCTTGCGTCATTTTCATTATTGCCTGTTACGTTTGGAACTGTAACCCCTATGCTTGCATTAATATTCAACAACGCAGTCACTCCGTAACCTCCGAGGATGACAGGGTTTTCGTGCACACCAGTACCGTTTACGTAGATATAGGCCTCGTCTCCGGGAAAGCCCTTACCGGGGGTCTCAAAATCACTATCCATCGGGACTGATAACGTATAATAGGCAACCGCATAGTCCCCCATCGTATAACTCACGAGTTCGATTCCATCAACTTCAAGCGTTATTGTGTAGTCGGTATCGTTTTGAGTAAGCTTTTCCCCGTTTACATACACTTCACCGCCTATCGTATATGGCCTTTCTGGTGTCGCAAGAGCCGGAAAACTACACAAGATAACCAGCAAAACAGCCATAGCCACAAAGGTGAATTTGCTGCCCAAGTTCGTCAACCTTCGACCAATTCCTAAAACCGTTCTTGCATTCGTTCTGAACATAACGTAACCTCGCTTGTCATTTTTTGATGTTTTTATGCATATGCTTTACATGAATATCCAAATAGCTGGTCTGTCCGTAGCTCCCAATGTGGACGGGATTTTCATCAATAGCAGTACCATTTATGTAAATGTAGGCCTCATTCCCAGGAAACGCCTTATCGGGAATAGTGGAATCAGTATCCATCGGGACCAATAACGTGTAGAAATCAACAGGATAGTCCCCCATTCCGCAACTCACAAGCTCTACCTAATCAACTTCAAGCGTTATTGTGTAGTCGGTGTCGCCTTGGGTTAGTTTCACCCCATTAACATACGCTCCACCGCCTATTGAATACGACTTTTCCGGTGTCGAAAGCGCCTGCGAACCACATAAGAGAACCAAAAAAACAACCAGAGGAAACAACTTGTACTTGGGTCCCGACTTCCAACGCCCTCCACCCATTCCTGAACCGCTCCTGGCAAGTATTCTGAATACAGATTGATCACTTATCCAAATTCTGACGTTGGTCTTCACAAGTCGCTCAACTCTCAACATGAAAGACGGTCCCTCCACCATTGCCTCCCAATTAGTAGGTAGTCTACCAATCACACTCTTCAGTCACATGTACCCAGTATGCCTTGCCCGGCTCTATCTGCTCCAGGTCGTTCAACCACGGAAAAGGACTAATCTTGTCATATCTCAACCATTTGTCTTCAGTAGTATCATACGTCCATATGGAGTTTAACTTATCCAGTATGAGCCCTACGGCATCCATAAGGTCTACTGTTTCTATGGACCGATAACCGACAAGATTCCATCCAACATGTAAGTGCACGGGGCCGGGTGCGAAGGTCCCGTTGACCGGTAGAGAGGCTTCATTATCCATAAGAAACCAATACCCGACAAAACAATGCATATCTTCAAGGTCATTCAACCAAGGAAAGGGGCTGTTTTTGTCGTAACGGAACCAGTAATCTGCGGATGTATCATAAGCCCAGACAGCGCTCACCTTATCCATGATGGGGGATAGAACCGTTTCAATGTCTGTCACGCCAGGCTCCAATTGAACTGAAATCATGTTCCACGAAGGCTTAAGCCCAAATTCCGCTGGCTTTACCTCACTCAACAACTCATCTAAAGGTACAACGTGTGTAACAATTGAATTACCGGCCAGCCCTCTGAAATTCAGGAGTGTCAGGTTGAGTCCCTGTGAAAGGTCAAGGTTTTCATAGGTATCGCGGCTGAAGACATTGTTTAGATCAATGATGGCATATGGCGAGTCTACGCCATCACCAACAAAGGCGGTAATGGGATGGCTTCCCCCTGCCACAGTTGCCAATACCAAGGTCCCTTCAGCAGGTGTTGTCCCGTCATTTAGATAACAAGCTTCAATGATGAGATCATTGCTGAATGGTAATATATCTCCGCCGCTTTCGTAAGTTCTTACTGTCTCTGACTCAGTGGTGACGGGTGTAAACGGAGCAGCGCTGGGATTATACGTGGTATCCGTTGAGGACTTTGAGGTGGTGCTGGTCTTGAAATAGTAAGTTGTATCAGGAGCAAGACCCGTAACTCTCACCTTCATGACTCCGTTATTTTCTGCCGCGGTTTTAATCGTATCATCGCCTGACTCTATGGGATGAGGCGTTATGAGGGCATCTACTAAACTGGAGCCATTTTCATCCGCATATACCTCCAAGCCGGCAGTACTCGCCTCGTTTGCTGCCCAGATCACGGAAAATGACGTGGTTGTCACATCGGTTACCATAACATGACTAACCTCCGGCACACCTCCGTATGCTGCTACCGGCAGCACAAGCAGAAAAAATAGAGAAAACCATCTAATCCTTGGCCTTCTTTTTACTCTCATCGTTACACCTCCCCCTGAAAAGTTAGCGCCGAAAATCCACAACTTCATGTTTCATAAAAACAAAAAAGCCGGGTTGCCTAATTTGCAGGCAACCCGGCTATCTTTCGATA
>JALGZD010000058.1 GCA_025782395.1 bacterium | reverse complement strand
GGACTTATATTTTACAGAGATGCTTCTTCAATGCCTTTACACTTTTAATAGCATCTTTCAGTTCAGATTCATATAATGGAACCAATGAAGAGTGGGATGCCGGGTTCATGATTCTTTTCAGGATGTCCTGTGTATCTTCAATGAGTTTGGCCTTGTTGTCCTTCAACTCATACTGTTTGATGAGGTAGGCGAAAAGCTCATTTTTTAATCCGGTTAATCTGCTTTTTTCGTTGGCTGTCAAAGAATCGTTCTCTGTGAAATTTGTTTTTAATTTCTTGATCAGATCAACCGGCAGTGTTTTCTTCACAAACAATTTATCAAAGTCTCTGCGGCTGGTTTCTGTGATCTGCTTAAAAGCATGATTCAGTTTGCTGGTCAGAGATTCAAATTTTCCGTTTTCTGCGGCGGAATTAAGGCCCTTCAGGTATTTGTCTAAAGTTGCTTCTGTTTCTTTCCTCAATTCATTTCCGCAGGCATCATATTCACCATCTGCCAAGAATGCCTTGGCCTTTTCAAGAGGTGTCCTGTCCCTCTGAATGGTTGGTGGACTGTTTTTGTCCTCTCTTGCGTGGAACTTGTAATATTCCCACTGGTGAGGAGATGTATGCCTTCTTAGCAGTTCATAGAATCCTCTGTCGTGGGTCAAGATAATTTTCTGAAATTCATCGAAAAAGTGTAAGTCCGGGTCATTGTCTTGGTTGAGAATCATTTTGACAATGGGCATCCTGTTTGACATATCCAGACTGATAAGCATATCGTCAAGCACAAGAATCTTAAAATCTGTTGTTTGGACGCGGGTGCGTAAGGCGCTGATACGGATACCAATGGCAATTCTGGTCAATTGAGCTTCATTCAGGAAAGACTGGACCCGGTGGATTTGTCTCCAGCCGCCATGGTCCTCCTGAAAAATTTCTACGATCAGCTTAACATGGAGATTGCTGTGCCGTTCCGCTTCCTTTCCCGGCTGCCAGAGCTCGTTTTTCACCTTTTCAAAGTTGAATTTCTTGTTAAATTGAAGCGACAGGCGAATAACATCTTTATTGTCAAAAAAATGTTTTTTGATAAAATTATTGGCATTGGTTTGGATTTGTGACAATAAGGATTCGATCTCGGAATTGAGTGTCGCAAGTTCCTGTTCAGCGGCGTCCGCTTTTCTCCCTCTAACAGGCTGGCCTGATTTATACCGTGCAACATCCGATGTTTTGGCTTTGATTTTTTCGAGCATGACATGGTTGGCATCATCCATCAGGAAAGGGAAGATGTCACGCTCGAAGACCGGCCACAGGTTTACCTCCTGTTTGTGGGTGGCTGCGTAGAAATTATGGAGTAACTTGTAGTTGATGAAATCACTGGCCTGGTTCAACTCCTGGATTATGGTATCGCCGTCCTTATTGGTGTTTGTGGTGTCATGCGAAATTGTATAGACATCTTTTTTACCGTGTTCGTCTATGGTGGTCAGTTCTATGAAGGAATGCTCATCCTTGTCTGTAAATACATTACGCAGGCTCTGGTGGGTTGACTTATTTGACTCGGTAAAGTTTTTGAAGTATTTTTGAACCTCCTCATCTTTTTTGATGCTGCTTTGGGTCAGGGTGTACAAGGCCCAGAACAGTGATGATTTCCCGGAGCCGTTATTGCCATAGGCGAGAATATTTTTACCTTTCAGGTCAAAGGTCTGCTCCTGTTGAAATGCCTTGAAATTCCTGATTTTGATCTGAAAAATTTTTCTCATCCGGATTTCAGAATGGGTTTTAGAATTTCAGGGCTGCGGACGGCAAAGAGTTTGATGCGGTTGCGGACTTCACTGTCCGGGTGTGTCCATCTGGCGTGTAGCTGGTTGATTATGTTTTCTTTTTCCGTGTCTGGTAATTGTTCGAAATCACGATTTTGGATGACTTCTGCGAGATCTTTTTCCACAAATTGCAGGATGTCGATTTGTTTTTTTTGCATGTGATCTGGGAAATAGAGGTGAAAAACGATACCGTCGATAATCTGTTCGAAAATCTTGGATTTTAAGTTAAGCTTTTCTTTTTTACAGCAAATGATACAGTTTACTAATAAACTTACTAATGTCAGAATTTGTTTTTCAGGACAAAATATTGGGATTTCTAATATTGGGCCTTTATCAATTTGATAGGCTGCCCCTTGCATTTTGCCTTTATGCCTTAACCAGTAAGCAACTAAAGATGAGTTAAGAAGCGCCACTAAATATTTCTGATTTATACGATTTGTCTTAATCACATAGAATGTTTGCGACACATAACAATCAAAATCAGTATATGTAAAAGATGGTTCGTTGGGGCATTTTCTTAAAGATATAATTTTTTTTCCTTTAAAAAAGGATTCGTTTCTAGCTCTATGCAAACCATAGGGTTTATTATCTGATGTAATGACATCCTTAAATCGATCTAAATGTATCTTCAAATTAGGATATGGTTTTATATGTTGTGCATCTTTAAATTTAGAGCTTGTGTAAATTATCCATAAACTGTTCTGTAAACTACCATAATACTTGCCTAACTCGCTTGTTGTATAAAATGGACATATTAACTCCAATTCTTTTTGGTTTAGATTTAGATTATGTTTCTCTGCTGTTGTAAGATTAAAAATTCCTTCTCCAATTCTGTAGTTATCCCCTAGTTTTTGTTGATTTTTTTTATTCAAAAAATCTTGATGAACATCAATTCCAGTTGCAACCTCTTTCTTTGCATCTAAATTGAAGTTTCTTTTAGATTGAATTTTTCCGAGAATATATTCAATATTAGATGTTTTAAAAATCAAACTCTTGTCAATCCATTTTTCTTTTGCAAATTTGAATTCTTCAATTATATTGTTATCGTTATTCTCTTTTGTTAGCAAAGCGTTAACATCTTGTAAGGTCGCTTTGTCAGCCTCAATTTTTCTATAATCAATGATGTAATTATCAAATTCCCTTTTGCGGGAAATTAAAATCATTGTTTGAATCGCTGCACTTTCAAAAATCATATAGCTATTAAAATCAAGTAATTTTTCAATCTTGGTTTCTTTAACAATCTTATTTCGTAAAATTGTAGCTCCACTGTTTGTAGTCCAATTATTAGTTGCAATGAAAGTCATTAATCCATTT
>JALGZD010000065.1 GCA_025782395.1 bacterium | reverse complement strand
CCTCGATTCTGAACGCCTCCGGCAGGGCGGAACCTGTCAATAAGAATGAGACAGTTTCGATCTGAGTTTAGAGTACATCCTGCTCGGTCACATGGATCGTTGCCGGCTTGTTGATCCACACCTCCTTCGGAAGCGCCGGCGGTCTGGGAGCACCCCTGGTAAACCGCTCGGGATGGTCTGCGTAGGCTTGGGTGAGCACGGCAGCACGCTCCGCCGTTCTCTCCGCCGCCAGACCGTAATGGACATCGTAAGGCGTCAGATACCCCAACCCGGAGTGATGATGCTCCGTGTTGTACCACGGGAAGAAGTCAACGCTGTGATTGCGCGCATGTTCGATCGACCCGAAGCGCCTCGGGAAGTCCGGACGGTACTTCAACGTCTTGAACTGAGCCTCCGAGTAAGGGTTGTCGTTCGAGACGTGCGGCCTCGAGTGTGTCTTGGTCACCCCGAGATCGGCTAGGAGCAACGCCACGGGCTTCGACGTCATCGAGGAGCCGCGGTCCGCATGGATCGTCAGCTCGTCGGGGCCGATCCTCTGACGATCCAGCGTCTCGCTGATGAGCCGCTCTGCGAGCACCGCCGACTCACGGTGAGTCACCATCCATCCGACCGTGTACCGACTGAAGACGTCGAGGATCACATACAGGTAATAGTACGTCCACTTCACCGGTCCCAGGAGCTTCGTGATGTCCCAGCTCCACAGCTCGTTCGGCCGGGTGGCAAGAAGCTCGGGAGGCGCGTAATGCGGATGTCTCAGCTGGTCCCGCCGCTCCCGTACCTCCCTGTTATCGGCCAGTATCCGGTACATCGTCCGCTCCGAGCAGAGGTAGCGCCCCTCGTCGAGGAGGCCCGCGTAGACCTCAGCAGGGGCGAGATCGACGAACCCGGGCTCATGGAGCACGGTGAGCACCGCAGCTTTTTCGGAGGGCGAGAGCGCCCGGGAAGAAGTACGCGGCAGACGTTCCACTCGAGGTCCGAGGCTCCGGTAGTAGGTCGCCCGGGGCACCCCGAGCGCGTCGCAGGTCTGCGCGACCCCGAGTCGCGGCCCGATCTCGGTGACAGTCTGCATCAGCGCCTTCCGTCGTTCTCGGGGAGCTCGATCCCCAGAAGCACCGAGAGTTTTTTTGGACCTCCACCAGCGCCTCGGCTCGTTCGGCGCGTGCCGCGAGTCGCTGGTTCTCACGCTCGAGTGCCCGGATCCGCCGGTCACGCGGGTCGATCGGCTTAGGCCTGGGACCACGCCTCCTCGGCGCAAGTCCCGCAAGCTCTCCACGTTCCCGGGCGGCCCGCCACGCCGACAGGTGCGACGAGTACAGGCCCTCACGTCTCAGGAGTGCCCCGATCTCACCCGGCTTGCTGCACCCATCGGCTTCCTTGAGAACCCGACGCTTGTACTCCGCCGTGAACCGACGCCGCGCTGCTCTTGCCAAGACCTCTACCTCCCGCTCGGGAACGGCCCTTGAGTCCATGTTCATGCCAATATCCATGCTCGCCCTCTACACTAAACTACACTACGCTCCGTGTCTCACGCATATTGGCAGAGAGGGCCTCATCGACGCGGGACCGCTCGCGTGGTATAGTTAGCGTTCGCATGTCCGAGCACGTGATCAGACACATATGGTCACTGAACGTTGTCACGCTATGCTCGAAGCCTGCTTCAAGGTGGACACGATAGCTATGAGTTCCGCCAAGTCCACAGAACAGCAATCCAAGGGCAGCATGCTCGATGCCCTCCAAACTGCTACTGTGTCGCGTGACGCGCATGAAATCGCGCGAACGGCCGTCAATCTCGGGGATCTCTGCCTCGAGTCCGACAACTATGAGCGTGCCCTCGACTACTACATGCAAGTTGCCGGCGACGACATCAGTTCGGTCATGGAAGCTCGCGCCATAGCCGAGCTCTACATCAGGATCGCGCGCTGCCACTTCGGACTCGGGAACTATGCCGATGCCCGCGCGTACTGCGGGATGGTCTCCGGTTTGGATCTCCAGCCAGAGCGAGGTTCCATCCTGGCTGAGGCCGAGATTGTGCTGTCTCGTGTGGAGTTAGGGAGCGGGCACTACGAGGCGGCGCTGGCTGCAGCTTCGAGCGCGCGCGACAGGCTCGCAAGTTCTCCTGACAGCGGACTCATGCTGGAAGTGAGCAGAGTCCTCGGAACGTCCAATGCCGAACTCGGGAACACTGAGGCCGCGCGCGACTACTTCACGGACTGCCTCGTGTCGGAGAAGCGGGCCGGCAACGAGGATGGGATTGCCAGCGCGAACAACAACCTAGGCATTCTGGCAAAGCGGACAGGAGATCTGAATAGCGCCCTCAGGTTCTTCGAGAGGGCGCTTGAGACTGATCAGAGGCAGAGGCGCCCCGCCCATGCTGCGAGGCATTTCCAGAACATGGGAGTTGTTCTCTTGAAGCTGTCTCGATGGACTGAGGCCGAGCGCTATCTGAACGAGGCGCGTGAGATACACGCCAGTGTCGGCGCAACCAGATGGGTGATTGGAGTGGAGATCTCGCTGGGACGCATCGCAAGAGCGAGGCGAGAGTGGGACAAGGCGGAGAGGCTTTTCAGACACGTGCTGGAGAAGAGCAGAGAGGGTGGGTATGACAGGACCGAGGCCATAGCTCTTCAGTCGCTCGGTCGACTGGATATGGACCGAGGTCACTACGACGAGGCACACAGGCTTCTCGACCTAGCGCTCGAAGTCGGTCACTCGCTTTCTTCCCGGAACGATGTTGTCAATCAGGTGCTTCGGTGCAGAGCGGAGGTACTCTTCGCGCTGGGGCGTCTGGATGAGGCGGAACACGACTGTCTGGCCGCCGTCGAGCTCTCGCGAGAGATTCACGACGAGGCGGAGCAGGGTGTGAGTCTGAGAGTGCTCGCGAGGATACGGTACGGCAATGGAGATCCGGCCGCGGCGAGAGTCGCTATCGAGCAGGCAGAGGGCATCCTGCGGAGAATCGGCGATTCGTTTGAGCTGGCCAAGTGCGCCATGACGGATGCCGCCGGACTGGCAGACTTCCCCACGGGGGAAGCATATCCCATCGATGAGATCGAGGCGAGACTGTCTGCTGCGACATCGCTGTTTGCTCGCATAGGCGCGGGCCACTGGGTAG
>JALGZD010000035.1 GCA_025782395.1 bacterium | reverse complement strand
GAGGCCGTAACGAACTCGTACGTGATGCTGAGGCTGACAGGCCCCTGTTCGTAGTGGACCTCATCCGGCAGGCTCTCAACAGTGTAGCCATCGGGAACGATGACGAGTGAGCGTTCGGACGCCCCTATCGTCGTTCCGATGGTAAGCGGGTACTTGCGCTCCGGAAGACTGGTCAGACCTCCTACGAGGAGCCCGGAGAGAAAGTCGAAGGCGCCGGTCGAAGCGGGCACGCGGAAGAGAAGATAGGGGTCGGCATCGAGGGCGTAGTCCTCGATCGCGTAGTCAAGCTCAATGCGCATCGGCTCGTAGAGGTCCGCGTGATCACCGAGAACGAAGGACGTGAGTTCGGCTCCAGGGTAGATCGCCTGGATCGACTGGTCCCACATCATCCGTATCTCCTCCTCGCTTGCGTTGGCGCCCATCTTCCGAAGTATCATCTCATAGATACCTCGCCCCGACACTGTCACGCTCCCCGATATGGTGCCATCTTCTCGCAGAGTCGTGTCGTCGACGATGTCTCCGGAATTGCCGGACGGAGAGATATGGGGAACCTGTCTCAGGTCCTGGCCTTCCTCCGTGGCGAGCAGGACCCAGCGGTCACCGACGTAGCTGGCGTCAATCTCCCGGTGGTTGTCCATGGTTGGGTCGAAGTATCTGTAGCCGCCGTGCCCGTCTTCGATGGCGACGATACCGTGCTCGAAACCGACGGAGGGGACCTCACGGTCGGTCCGCTTGCTGGGATTGATCAACACGACCCAGGCCGGAACGCCTATCTCTTTGAGCATTGTCACCATCAGCACCGCCTTGTCGCGGCAGATTCCGTACTCTTTCTCGATGGTGTACGAGGCAAGGTGCGGTTCCAGGAACGCTCCGCGGTCCATGGCGATGCCCAGGTATCGGATGTTTTCCATAACCCAGTAGTGTATGGCCGTTATCTTCTCCTCTGTCGTATCGAGTCCGTCGATGATGTCATGAAGGAGATTGGTCACGGTGTCGTCGGCCAGACACTTGTCATCCATGAGAGCGAAGGCGAAGCGCGAGATGTCGCTCCATGCATGGAACGTGGACACGGAAAGGCGCGTTGCGATCTGGGGGAAAGGCGCCATCCCGATCTCCGGTTCGAGCGGCTCCGAGTTGGCGATCCGCCATGAGTAGGTCGTCAGGTTCCCCTCTCTTGTCTCGGTGACCCCGGCCTCTCCGTCGAGCACGGCGTGCTTGAGTGGCATGTCGGATGGACCGGTTATAGTCACCGACGCATCCAGGATCGGGCCGACGTCCTGGAGGAAGTACGTTCCGGCAAATCCATTCTCGATTAAAGGTTTTGCATCCTCGAGAGCGATCGTCTCGATCGCGTCGCCCACTTCGAGTCCGGGGAAGACGACCGTTTTCTCGCGGAAGTCGGACTCGTATATGTCCATCGCCGTTATCTGTGGCGGCGTACCGTCGCTGATAAGATCCTCGCCAACCTCGACTATCGTGCCGTCGGCCTTGATGATCCGAGCGAGGAGTATCTCGTTGGTCGTATATCGCCGGTGGTAAACGAACGATTCATCTCCGTGCCTGTCAACGCCCTCATCCGTAAGAACCTTGAGGAGTGAGTGGCTGTACTCCTTGTAGGCGCCAGAGCTCTCGAACTCGACCAACGTCTGATCGAAGAGGATGATCTCGTTGTACTCCAGAAATCCGTCCGGTACGTCGGTCAGCTCCATGAAGTTCAGCACCTCGTCGATGTCGAGAGGCTGTGGCTCCTCCAACGCAACTGCGCCGGAAAAGCACAAGGCCAGAAGGGCGGCCATGAGCGGGACTGTTTTCAGGAATCGCATTCTGTCTCCTTCCTCCGCCAATGAAATGAGGTATATGAAAACCTATTATGACGGTTCTGGGGGCGCTCAGCAAGCAGGGTGGTGGTTCTTGTTCAGCGTGGCACGGAGGATGCACTATCTGTCAGGGGCTGGCTCCAAGATGGCTGGCCGGCCAGAGGATATGGTACTATGCGCGTTCAGTGGCGGCAGCTGTGATGTTGCGCCATTGCACGGCGTCGAGCGTGATTGCGAAAGAGCGTTCGAGCCAGGAGGAAGCATCATCGATGAACAGTTTCTATAGGACAATACGTGCAGTATTATGGCGGCGGGTCGCAGTGCTTGTTGCGACGTTGATACTGGGCACTGGGCTCATCAGCGTGCCTCTCGATGTGCGGGGAGCCGATTTGTCGGCTGATCTCATTGTGCCATCGGGTCCTCTGGATGGACCTCTGACCTTTGACATCCCCCTCCGGCCTTGGCTCGCGGATATCGTCGTGGGGCTCAAGACGGATTTTGTCGAAGGTGTTGCGGCTGAGGCGATGCGGGTTGCTACCGAGGAGAGTTCGGCTGAGGCGATGTCGGTGGTGGATGCGGCAAGCGATCTGTCTGCGGTCGCCAATCGAATCGCCGGGTCGATGGAGATCCTCGGAGAGATGGATCCGACCTGCGGAATGCCGGGGCTTTCTCCGCTCATGCCGATGCAGGGAGCGGTTCGGGAAACGCTCTTCGGCCGCATTGTCTGGCACGAGTCGGTCACAGGCAAGAGCCGGCCGATGACGGGCGATCTCGACCGCGTCGTGAGAGAACTCTCGGAGATGGGGAACAGATCACTGAGGCTGGGGCGCGACATCGATATGGGTATGGGATGTCTTGAGGGCGGTGGGGACAACTACTCAACCCTGGCGGAGAGCGCCACAAGGTTGACTGCGGCCATGTCCGGGCTTAGGCTCGAGGCGGCGGCAGCGGAGACGGCAGGCGTCGAACTCGAGCAGCTTGTCTGGGAAATCCGCGACGGCGCAGCCGTCAAGAACCAGGCGCGACTCGATGTCGAATGGGAGAAAGTGCAGATGGCGACGTCCGAGATCCGGCGCCTGGCCGCGCGCATCGGACCTGCGGTCGAGGCTCTGTCGTCATCCAACAGGACGTTTATCGGGTTGACGCGTTCGGTGGAGGAGATGTCTGAGCAGCTGGACACATTTGCGGCGCTTCCCGCCGATGCCGACGGTGCCAGGCATGTGCCGAAGGATCTCATCGGAGCGAGTATCGGGACGATCGAGGCTCTCGAGGCAGAGGTTCTGGAGGCGGCAGGAGAGGCCTTCCCGGACGAGTCCCTGAGTAAGATCAAGGCGCTTATCCGGGGTGTCGTGGAAGCGGAGAGGATGCTTGCGGAGCGGGCTGTCGAGTACGCATCCACCAGTGTGGCGGGGGCAAATGACCGCTTTGAAACCAAGTACAGAGCGGACGCAGGTTACGATTCCAAGGCCGGCGAGAAACAGCAGGAGAAGGCTCTCGATGGTGTTGCGGCGAAGTTCAGGAGCAACGCGGACCTTCAGTCAGCGCACGTGAGCGCGAGGGCGTGTCGCGCGTGGCTCGCTGAGGGGCTTCGTAAGCAAGCGGGGGGTTACGGTCTTGAGGCCGATGCGCTCTCTGCATACAGATACGCTTGGGAGCACGCGCTCATCGCCGGGGCATCGGCTGACCGTGCACTTGCAAAAGCCAAATCGAACTGATTCAGTCTGGGCACTGACACGGGCCGGATTGAGTTGATTCCGTCCGGGGGAGGGTGGATGGTCAAAGGGGTTTTCTTCGACGCTGGCAACACCATCATCTTTCCCGACTACGAGATCTACAGGGGCATCGCCTCTAGCCTTGGTCTCTCCGTGACGACAGACGAAGTCATGGCGGCAGAGGCCCGCGCCAGAAAGGCGTTCGACCGGGCGGTCTCGCACGCTTCCGGAACGAACGTCTACGATTTCTGGTCCATCTACTACACTCCATTCTACGAGCATCTAGGCTTCGAGTCGGGATCGATCCCCGGCGCGATCGAAATGACACGCGCTGCGAACGACGAGGGTCTGGGAATATGGAAGATCCCCGTCGAGGGGCTCGACTACGTGCTCGACGAGCTTGAACTGCGAGAGCTCAGGACAGGGATTATCTCGAACTCGGACGGTCGCCTTGAGGAACGGCTGAGCGAGATAGGGATCCGGGACAGGTTTGGTTTTCTCATCGACTCCGCGGTCATCAGCATCAGCAAGCCGGACCCGGGGATTTTCGAAGAGGCCCTCAGGGTCTCCTCACTCACCGCCGCCGATACCGTCTACGTCGGCGACTACTACGCGGTCGATGTGATAGGGGCGAGGGGCATCGGCATGAGGCCGGTGCTATTCGATCCTTACAGTGCGTACGGCGAGGTGGACTGTGCTATCATCAGGCGGTTCGAAGATTTGATTGGGCTTCTTGACCGCTGGATGGAAGAGGAATGATAGCAACACCGCTGCAGTGGATCATCCGGATATTCGCTCTCATCTCGGCCATAATAATACATGAGGTCGCTCACGGTCTTGTGGCGGAGAAACTCGGCGATCCGACCGCTCGCCGGATGGGTCGGCTCACGCTCAATCCCATACCGCACATAGACATCATGGGGAGCATCATCATCCCCGGGTTCCTTCTCCTCAGTGGTTCCCAATTCCTGATTGGATGGGCGAAGCCGGTCCCGATAGACATCAGGCGGTTCCAGAATCCACTCAGGGACTTCGCCATCACGGCGCTTGCAGGCCCGGTCGCGAACGGGCTTCAGATGGTTGTCTGGATCATCATCTTCCGCCTCGCGGATTCACTGGGTTGGCCGTACTGGGTGGGCCTTCTTGCGTTCTCCGGCGCCGCGATAAACATGGTCCTCGGGCTTTTCAACCTCATTCCCATTCCTCCGCTCGACGGGTCGCGCATCCTGGCCGCGTTTCTTCCGGTTGAGATGGCCGTTCAGTATCTATCGATCGAGCGATTCGGTTTCATCATCGTGTTCGGTCTCCTGTACCTGAACGTCTTCGACGGACTCTTCAACCTGATGTTCCAGCTCTTGAAGGTAATGCTGTTCTAGTTTTCGGGAGCGGGCCGGGTGGGAGATGGGCGAGATGAAAACCAGAGGTTTCCTCGACTATCAATCGGGCGCGCCGGTCGACCCCCGCGTTGTCGAGGCCATGCTTCCGTACATGACAGACCACTATGGCAATGCGGCGACGTTTCACGCTGCCGGTGATGCGCCGCGCGAGGCCATCGATCATGCGCGCGACCAGGTGGCCTCACTCATCGGCGCCGAACCGTTCGAGATCTACTTCACGTCGGGAGCGACGGAAGCGAACAATATGGCCCTCAAGGGCGCTGCGATGCGCCTCAGGAAGAAGGGCAAGCACATCGTCACGAGCGTCATCGAACACCGCTCCATCATCTCGCCCCTGGAGTTTCTCGAGCGAGAGGGGTTCGAAGTGACGTGGCTTCCAGTCGATGCCGGGGGTTTCGTGGATCCCGCGGCCGTCGAGGATGCCATCCGCGACGAGACCATTCTTGTTTCGATTATGATGGTGAATGGTGAGGTAGGCACTATCGAGCCGGTCGCGGAGATCGCCGAGATAGCGAAGAAGCACAATGTGCTCTTTCACACCGACGCCGTAGCAGCGCTCGGGTGGATCCCGATGGATCTCTCGACGCTTCCGTTCGACCTGGTGACGCTCTCGTCAAATGACATCTACGGTCCAAAGGGGATGGGAGCTCTCTTCATAAGGAAGGGTGTCAGTATCGAGTCGGTGCTCCACGGTGGAGGCCATGAGAAGAACATGAGGTCCGGGACCGAGAACGTGCCCGGCATCGTCGGGTTCGGCAAGGCAGCGGAGATCCTGAAAGCTGAGATGCCGGCGGATGTTGAGCGGATCAAGGGATACCGCGATCGACTCATCGATGAGCTCATGACCGGGATCTCCGACACCACGCTGAACGGGCCGCGAGAGCGGAGGGTCCCGAACAACGCCAACATCAGATTCGCCTACATCGAGGGAGAGGCACTGCTTCTCTCGCTCGACATGGACGGCATCCGGTTGTCGAGCGGTTCAGCCTGCTCCGCCAAGACGCTTGAGCCCTCGTACGTGCAGCTGGCCATGGGCATCAAGCACGAAGCGGCGCACGGCTCGCTCCAGTTTACGATGGGGCGCTGGACGTCTGAGGAGGACATCGATCACGTCATCGAGGTTCTGCCGGGGATAGTGAACAAACTCCGCGAGATGTCGGCGCTGAGACCGGGCATGGAGTACGACAAGAGCCGGTTCGGCAAGCACGATCCTCACGGAGAGAGCGACGAGTAGCCGCGTCGCCGACACTGCTGACCTCGGTATTCTACGAAAGTTCTCTTCTTGCCCAACCGATCAGGAGTCCTCCCGGGAGGGCCCAGCCGATCAGGCGGTCGATCATGTTGTACCAGCCTGCCGGGATGTGCCTCACTCCAAAGAGAGGGCAGAAGCTCTCGACGTGGAAATCAACACCATCTGTCTGTCCCCACTCCTTCTCCGCGCCCCGTTCGAGTCGCTCCCGGAGTTCGGAGTCTGTGAAATCCTCGGCCGGGATTCTGTCGTGTCGTCCGATTGCCCTTCTGAGCCACGTTGCTCGCGGAATGACGAGAAGCACCCACTCGGCGGCGAGTTCGAAGTGGCGGTCGATGATCTCCTGCCGCATCGGATCCTCGAAGTGCTCCGGGACGCCATAGGACCAGACGATGTCGTATCTCTGTTTGAGCTTCTCGCTGTCGCCGATCGCGTTCAGGCCCTGTCGCTCCATGTAGAGAAGCATCTCCGGGCTGATCTCGTAGAGGTCAGGGTCCTCACATCTCAACATTTCATAGAGAAACTTGCTGTGCAGACCTCGCCCGGCCCCGAGCTCAAGAAGACTCCGCTCCGGGCCATAGCCGAGCGCGTTCGCGACCTTCTCGAGAGCTACCAGATCGACATCCGTCCAGCTGAGATTGCGCACATCCTGCCAGTAGGAAGACCATATTGTGGACATACGTGCCGTTTCTCCTTGATATCAGTTGTCAGTGTTTCTCAAGCATCCTCTTCATGTAGCCTGCCATCTCATGTCTCAAGCCGCGGAACCAGATCAATGCTGCGTCCGACTCATCGAGCAAGATGGTCAAGGGTAGATGATCTTCAGGCCTCTTGATACCGAAGACTCGTTCGGCCGTCTCGACGTCCACCGTGAGAGCGTCCGAAGCGGGTGGATGATCAGGGAGTCCGGCGACCTGAATCGGAACGAGTGTGACACCCAGTGCCTTCCAGTCGATTCCCTCGATCGCCGACAGCTGCCGGAAGGAGGACTCGTGCCCTGAGAG
Organism: bacterium; assembly: GCA_025782395.1. Classification (GTDB taxonomy): domain Bacteria; phylum Joyebacterota; class Joyebacteria; order Joyebacterales; family Joyebacteraceae; genus Joyebacterum. Next base: position 2,789 of record JALGZD010000035.1, on the reverse strand, counting down.
CGTCAGTACGATGAGCCTCTTGCCGTGAGCTACGTCATCGAGGGTTCGTGACTTCCCGTTTCCGACGATCTCCAGTTGAGCTTCCGGGTCCCACTCGTGCTGTACGAGGTCGGCAGGATCCCACTCCGCGAGCGGGATGCCGATATCGAGGTTGAAGGCGAGAGAATCGCCAGCCGATATCGCCACATGCCGCGCGACGAACCGTGGCTCGCCGCGGGGATTGCGAAGCCCTCCGAAGAGCCAGTACTCATCCTCTTCCAGGGACCACTCGACGACTGCATCGCCTTCCGAAAGCTGTCCCAGATACCACGTCTGGAAATAGCCGTCCCGAAACCGCGTCATCCGGGTCTGTCTCCACGTTTCGATATCCGTGAACTCCGTCTCCTGGTCGAAGTAGGTGACCGCGAGGTAACCTTCGCCGGCACTCTCTGCAGAGTCGCCGCCATCGTCTTCCACATCCTCCTCAAACGGTACGAATCTCACCCACTCACCGTCTTCCCATGCCTCGACATAGTCGACGCCGCGCTCGGCCCTGCCCGGGACACCGTGGCGTCTGAGGAGGCCGACGAGGCATGCTCGTGCGCTCGCTGCAGAGGCGTAGCCGGACCGCCACGTGTCCTCCGGTGTGGCGATGGCACCGAGGTTGGTCGTCTCAAGCTTCGTCACGTGCTCTCGAAGGGCGTTCAGGAGCTCCGTTGCGTCTGGAGCGGTCTCGTCGTCGGATCCAAGCCACGGAAGTTCCGTCCACCAGTCCATCGTCCCTTCCTGGAAGTACAGACGCGGAGAGAGAACGGACTCGGTCCAGAGGCTGTCAGGGACTGTGGAAGAATACGATTCCCTGACGCGCACGGCTTCGCCGAGGATCTCCTCCAGATTCTCACGGTTCACCTCGTAGAAATCCTTGAGGTCCATCTCAAGAATGAGATCGACGGCCGCTTCCAGCGTGTCTCCGCTCGAGGCAAGCAGGGCGGAGGTCCAGTCGCCCGTGAGCGGTCCAGCCAGCTCCATCTGCTCGTTGAGCTCGCCGGCCTCGGGACAGCCGGTGAGGAACTCGATCCACTCCGCTGAGAGGTGCGACCGCCGACAGCGATCGAGATCCTTCCGGGCGATATTTCTCTGGTGGCGCAGCCAGACGGGATCGTCCTCTTCGATCGAGCATCCTTTCCTGTCGCTTTCGTTCGGCATCGGATAGCGCAACCGGATGGGTTCGTCCAGCACGCCTAGGCCGCGCTCGAGTTGGAGCAGCGTTTTCTGTCCCGAATGGATCGTCGCGAGAGCGGACCAAGGCTGGCTGTCGATCTCCGCTGTGACAAGGTAGTCGCCCGGTCCGAGAACGATCTCGCCTCCAAGGGCCTGGCGGACGAGCGCCACAGGCCCGGCCCAGTTGAACGTGTGAATGTAGGCGTCGGGTGGTTCATCCTCCGATTCATCCGGATCGGAGGACTCAGCCGATTCAGCTGAGAGGGAGCCGGGGCCCTCCGGAAGCGGGAGAGCCAGCGTCCCGGGTGTGTTGTACACGGCGATGGAATTCAATGTGGTAGTGCCGTCGGCCTGGCGATACAGGATCTCCGCGTACTCCTCCGGCACCGGCGCCTCACCATATCCGGCCGAGAGCACCGCTCCCGTGCGTCCGGCGACGCGCGTGAACCAGGCCTGATCGAGACAGGCAGCCGGCTCGCACGATCCGATATAGTGCCAGCCCCCTTCCTTCCCGGTGTAGACCTCCGTCCAGGCGTGATTGCCGTCGCTCGTGCACCAGCACGGCGCGGCGCAGTAACGCGCGGGGATGCCGGCGCTCCGAAGCGCGCAGATCGTGAAGATCATCTCTTCCTCGCAACGTCCTATCCCGCGTTCCATCGTCGTGAGCGGTCCCTGATCCCGGCGCGAACTTGGTTTGTAGGTGATCCACTCTCTCGCGAAGCGGTTGACCTCGAGCGCCGCCTGTGTGAGATCCATATCGGCAACGCGTGGGGTTACCAGTTCGTGTAGCTTTTCGCGCCAACGCTGCACGGGCTCCTGCGTCACGCGGTGGGGAAGGATGTACGTGTGGAAGATGTACTCGTCGATCTCATCCTTCCACGGAGCCTCGTGGCGGGCATCGATGGCGAGCTCCACGTTCTCAATGAGAATCTCCGCCGGGAGGCCTCCCAGGTCGGATGGCGGCAACCATGCCAGGAGAAACTCGAGAGCCGTTCGGTGCTCGGCGTCGGCACCGCTCATGTACTCGCGCAGTTCGTCTGCTTCATAGTGCCGCGACAGATTTGTCTCGACGAGCTCTACAACTTCATCGCTCGGAGGCGCACGGCGGGAGACCGTCCCGGACATGTTGGTATCGTGGGAAGAAGAGTACACCAAACGGCTCGTCTCAGCATCATCATAGGTATGTGGCGCCCATTCTCGAGGAGCTGGCCAAGAGGATTGACTCAATGTGTGCGTGTGCGGTATAATAGCAATAGACAAGAAAACACGCTTCTTGGTGCTGGCGTGTCTGGAAAGCAGGGAGGCTGGGCCAGCGATCTGAGGAGGTGACGAGCGATGAAAGCGTGGATGGTGTTTCTGGTTGTCGGGGCCTTGGTGGTGTCGGCGCTGAGTGGGGTCGCAGTCGCCACGATCTACTGGACGCCGGCGCATGAGCTTGCGCCGCAGGGGTACAGCTGCAGAATGGCAGCTGGCGATCTTGATGGAGATGGTGACATCGATGTCTCGCTGTTCGATGCAGTTCCCATCAACCAATTCTGGAATGTTGGCACACCCACGGAGCCTGTGTGGCAACTTGGTCCCTCGCCGTA
>JALGZD010000137.1 GCA_025782395.1 bacterium | reverse complement strand
GTTTACTCTCTGCGCCGCATTACCAGATATGCAGCCACAAGCAGTCCAGCGATCGCAAACACCGTTAACACTGCTCCGAACCCGGGCGTGCCTTCGGTCTTCATCTTCGTGGTTATGGTTTCCGTTGGTGCCACTGTTGGGGCTTTCGTGGGCGCCTCGGTCGGTGCCACGGTTGGCGCCTCGGTCGGTGCCACGGTTGGTTCCGGTGCTGCTGTCGGTGCCGGAGTTGCTGCTGAGGTCGGTGCTGGCTCACCCCATCCTGGTGGGTATGTGCCGCCGCTGCCGCTGCCGCTGCTGCTGCCACCATTGTCGCGTGCAGCGAATGTAACCTGCTGCTTTGAACTGACATTCAGACCGGTTTCCTCGGTATCATTAAGGCTCAGCGTAACAGTCTCTGCGACAGTATCCGAGATGTCCAGGCTACCGGTGCCGTTAACTATGTTGACAAGCCCGTCGCCGGTCGCGCTGCCACTTGCATTGAGTGTAACATTATCCTGATACGCAGCCACCAAGTCCTCGTACTGATCGCGTACCTCAACTGTTACTGTGATCGGCGTACCAACCGTACCGTCTGCTAGATCAAGGATCACAAAGCGGTCAGCAACAGGCGCTGCTCTTGTGGTAAAGTTCCAGACGAATTCCTCTGCCAGAGGATTACCAGCCAGATCTTCCGCTCCTGTTCCGATGGTCACGTTGTATGTTGTATCATACACAAGGTTGCTATCCGGGGTGAATGTCATCATATTGCCATCCCAGCTAACCGATCCTGTAACTGACGGATCAATGGAGAATGCATCTTCGGCAGACGTTTCATTCATCGCCTCGTCAAACGTTACGCTGATCACGGTCGATACTGGAACATCTGTTCCGGTTGGCGTGTTAGCGGTCACGGTTGGAGGTGTTGTGTCTGCATCTGATCCTGTGGTAAAGTTCCAGACAAATTCCTCTGCCAGAGGATTACCAGCCAGATCTTCCGCTCCTGTTCCGATGGTCACGTTGTATGTTGTCTCATACGCAAGGTCAGCATCTGGGGTGAAGGTCATCGTATTACCATCCCAGCTAACCGATCCTGTAACTGACGGATCAATGGAGAACGCATCTTCGACAGACGTTTCATTCATCGCCTCGTCAAACGTTACGCTGATCACGGTCGATACTGGAACATCTGTTCCGGTTGGCGTGTTAGCGGTCACGGTTGGAGGTGCGGTATGGTTGTTGCAGTGATCCCATACCGTTTAATTGTAGGACTGTATGTACCACCAGTGATTGTGATTAAGTCCTGCGCCTTCATATCGATGGCTGACCCAACTGGCTCATTGGTATCGAGATCAAGTTCCCGTATCTGCATCTCTGCATTGGAGAGTATATCTCCCGACGTCCAGGATACGTTTACCGTCTTGGTTTTTGGAGCAAATACCATCAATGTCCAGTTCTTGGGTGTGCCAACAGACTTCAGGTTAACCTTCAGTCTTCCTTCATAACCTACTCCGGGTTCATCGAAATATGCATCAAAACCACTTGGATCAGCTAGTGGAGCATCTTTGTCAAATTCATCATCACCATCATTAGCACTGCTGTTGACACCGTATGTCAGATAGGCTGTAATGGGCGTATCGGCTGCCATTTCTGCCGATATGCCCATTGTCCAGTCAGTTGCAGCACTGGCGGAAGATGTGCATGCCGCCAGCACCAAAACTCCTAACAACGTTAAAGTTGTTATTAAATTCATTCGTTTCATGTTATATCACCTCATACAGTAAGTGTTGTCTCAGCACTGGTAAGTACCCAGTACCCTTCGGTCTGTTCTAGGGTTGTTACCTCATTATACCCGGCAGAGTATCCGTACACTGGTGTTATTATACCCGTAAATGAACTGACCTGTACGTTCGAAGATACCGGACCAATCATATTCCATCCTGGAACTATTGTAACCTCCAGATCGGATGGAACTGTACCGCTTATACTAATATCCACTGCCGAATTCGCCAGAACCCAGTATCCCTTCTTTGGTTCGAGACTTGTTACCTCATTATACCCGGCATTGTATTCATAAACGGGCGTAATGATGTTATCGCCAAAAATGGCATTCACACTCGCATCTGCTGGAATCACTGGTATCGATACCATATTCCAACCTGCATCAAGGGAAATAGCATATACATCCCCCTTAGCGTTGAACGTAGCATTGCCCGTTGTTATGGTTATTCTCTCATAACCATCAATCGTGTCGGGATCTGTTGTTGTGTTTATTATCGGAGCGCTTACATTATACGCACTTACAACCAGATCTAACTGGCTTTCGCCGCTGCTGATGACCGCAAATTCGACTACAGCAGCCGGTCCTGCGCCATTGAAACCAACATCAGTGACATTGCTGATGATGCTAATATTCACAACGCCGCTCGTGCCAGTGTAATTGGCAAACGCACCATAATCCCGGACCGTTTGATTGTCTGCTTCACTGATCGTGGCGTTAGTCCAGTCCGGATACTCTGGCTGAGTTATTGTGTCATCGTTCATCACCAGCGCACCTGCGGTCAAGTCTCCAGTACTGACAAATCCAGTCGGACTGAGCACGCTTGGATTATACGTCAGCACTATATCCATGGCACCGAGATTCGATGCGCCGGATACATTTATCGGTATACTGACGGTGCTACCGGAAGCGCCATCGGTATCGTTCACATACAGTGTCATCGTTCCTACATCAGCCGACACTACTGGCATGCATACTGATAGTATGAGCAACCCAAGTAGAGCTGGTATTGTTATTGCTTTTATCGCTATCATGTTAATCACCTTATCGTGTTATATCACATTATACTATAAGTGTTGTCTCAGTACTGGTAAGTACCCAGTAGCCTTCAGTCTGTTCTAGGGTTGTTACCTCATTATACCCGGCAGAGTATCCGTACACTGGTGTTATTATACCCGTGAATGAACTGACCTGTACGTTCGAAGATACCGGACCAATCATATTCCATCCTGGAACTATTGTAACCTCCAGATCGGATGGAACTGTACCAGCGATCTCTATGTCTGCCGGCGAATCTGCCAGAACCCAGTATCCCTTCGTTGGTTCGAGACTTGTTACCTCCATATACCCAGCATTGTATTCATAAACGGGCGTAATGATGTTATCGCCAAAAATGGCATTCACACTCGCATCTGCTGGAATCACAGGTATCGATACCATATTCCAACCTGCATCAAGGGAAATGGTGTGTGTATCTTCGCCACTTGTTGTTATGTTTAATTCAATGCAAATACTCGTGTCATTATAGTTCCCGAACACATCACTCGCATTGACCGGCAGGCAGTACGCCCCGAGCGCAGTACCTTCTGTCGCATTCGTGGTCACAGTATATACATCAGTATCACCGATGCGCGTCATCTTCTGTGCGTCATCTCCGCCGATTGCGGACAGATTCACGGTAACGTTGCCAACTCCGCACCCATCGACCGTCACGTTCAGTTGGGTCGTCTCAGCCCCATCCGCAACGATCGATGATGGGGTTGCGGTCGCGTTCGTGACCGCAGGGGCTTCGTCGTCCACTGCCGTGAGATCGAGCACTATCGCGGCTGGTTCAGGATACTCATACCATGTAGCACTCTGATCCGCGGCAGCGCCGCATACCGTGAATGTTATCGTCTTGCCGTCGTCCGAAGCGTTGCCAATAACGTCCAGATACTCCAGACCATCAAAGTCGCCATATTTACCAGACGACTCGACCGTAATGGTTCCTCTGTGATCTCCATCGATGTATGCATCGATGACGACTCCAGTGAAAGCATCCGCGCCATTAAGCGTCACATTCCCGCTAAATTTATTCGACGGGGCGGGATCTGGCTGATCCGCCAACGCCATCACTGCCATTCCAGACAGTGCCAGAAGGATCGATAGAAGGATTGACATCTTGATCGATCCCGTATTAGTACTCTTCATATATATTACCTCCGGTGTTGTTGTCGTTGTTGTTATTATTCAAATGATTTTCGCACTTGAGCGATAAACTTAAAATTTTTAAGTTTCGGTAAGTCATAATCTCCTCCGGAGCATATATGCAACTGCAAGCAATCCAGCAACCGCAAACAGCGCTCCGAACCCCGGAACCATCCCCGCCGCAGCTGGTTTTGTTGCGAGTTTCTTTGTCGAAGTTGCTGCAGGTGTCATAGATTCTGTCGGCGTCACTGATGGAGCAGAGGTTACAGTCTCTCCAGATACTGGCTGCGTACCCGTCTCGGTTGGCGTTGTTACGACATCCCCAGTACTTTCTCCACCGTCTGGTGATTCGACTGTTGTGGCAGAGGAAGTGGTATCTCC
>JALGZD010000192.1 GCA_025782395.1 bacterium | reverse complement strand
TACCACGGCTATTGGTTTATGTGATCGTGGCTTCAACTCATCGCTGGTATATCCAAAGATTTCCAACGTCCGTGCTTCATCTATCATCCCAATCACGTTCCCTCTGTCTGTTTTTGTTCAAGGGCTCTTATAATCCCCCAAAGAGCTCCGGCAATAAGAACGAAGAAGGGAACGGCAGCCCACATTCTTCTGAGATACAGCATTGACCCACCACGATCTACCGAGACGTTATCACTTGGTATCATGACGGTGTTAAAAACGTTGATCAATTCCGATACGAAGAGTGTATAAGCGATGTAGAAAAGGGATGAGAGGATCAGAAACGCCAACAGTACACCTATACCATACGCGATTCCAAGATTGTCGTCTCTAATTCCTTTCATTTATTCTATCTCTTTCTCTTCCTGTCTCGAAGCGTGCGCCGCGCCTCAGCAACCGTGTTGGCTGCGGATTTCTTTTGCCTATACACTATCTTGTATGGCTTCCCATTTATATCGTATCCGCCATGCACAGCGTAAATACCGGTTTTTGCGTCTTTGGTTGTGTATATTCTTTTGCCCATAGTTATCACATCCTTTCTACAAACGTAGCATCCTCCATTCATGTCCTGTGAAATACTTGCTTCCTTCATACAATCTCTTCGCCCCCCCACCTTCCACGCGCACCATGATGTATCGCCTTCCACTCTTCGCTGTGTGTATCTGTGGGCGTCCGGGGCGGTTGTGGTACCGGACTGTGTGGCGTGTGCGCTTCATGTGTTGGTGTTGGAGGCCATACTATATAAAGGTTTCGGTCACAACAGCCCCACCGAAGTCAACGCCCGAGTAAACCGTTCGAACAACTCCCCGCCACGCGCGGCATCCTTCTTGTTCTTTGCGCTGGTCAGCCACTTGGACACTTGGTCAATCAAGGGGCTGGCACCCTCTGGGATCGCTCGCAACTCGTCGTTCGGCAGCGAAAGGTTGTAGAGTGCTGCGAAGTGGGAGTGGAACGAGAAAAACGTGGTGTCGATGTTCCCAGTCTTCGAGATTATAGAGGTTTGAAGACGTGCGCGGGATAGCGCGCAGTCCTCAAACGTTCGCTGCAGGGTTGTTATTTCGATCATTTAATCACCAGATGTTATCGCCATATTATTAATCAATGCTCTGCCCTTTTCGGTTACATCGTACTCATACGACTTCCTGCGCCCGTTTTGGTCAAACGTCGCAACTTGGGACAGCACCCCGGCGGTCACGAGTTTCCGTATCTTCGCCTCGCTGGTTGATGGCTGTGTTTGGGTTGTTGTGGCGATGAGAGTGATGAGTGCGGGCTTTCTTATCAATTCTTTGCTCCCGTCTGTGCACACAGCTTTCAAGAGGTTTCGATATACGCTTAGCTGCATTGGGTTGACATGGATCTCATGTGCCCACTCCTTATCAGTTGCCTTTAGCGCCTTTTCGACTGCGTTATGATCCTTCTTCTCTTTGCGCTCTGCTGCTGCTGCTGCCTTCTCTTCTCTACGTGCCTTCACGTCTTCGAGGAACTCCTTACGTATGAGCTGATACTTATTCCAGACATCCGCCGGTGGATGGAACAGCCGAACATATTTGACACGCCCTCCAGGAGCGTATCTCCAAAGTTTGTATCTCACGGTGTCGTCAAAAACGTCCACTGTCCGGAGGCGCATCTCTGTGTCGATTGCCATCCCATTCCCCGTCTCCTGCGCGGTGAGCTTGCGGACAGGTTGGCATAACACCCGGAAGCCGGCACGTAGCCTGAGTTCCATCCTGCCCAACTGGAGGGAGGTTCCTATGGTGATGATGCCGTCCGTCCGGTTCACCTGCATGATATCGGCAAGGTCGTGTGCATCGTCCTTCTGCCATTTGCGGCTACTACTGCCTTCCGCCGTTCCTACGTCGTCAAAGACCACTACAGTGCCTTTCGGTTGATGGGACGTGATGAGCTCGATAAACCTGTCCTGGGTAAAACACCAATGTTCGACCTTGAAGTTTTTGTCAAGCATCATGGCGAGGGACATTGCGGCGGCGGACTTCCCCATACCGCGATCCGCGGCGAGGAAGAAATCTATTGATTCATTTCTCCGTATGACGGCATCTCTGACGAACTCGAAGATGTTAAAGGGTTGTGAGAAACGAAAATCGGATTTAAAGAGTGGAGTCCAGTCTGGCATGATTATTGCCTGTATATAGAGGTTTGAAGACGTGCGCGGGATAGCGCACAGTCCTCAAACGTTCGCTGAAGGGTGGTGATTTCGATCATATCACTTCTTGCGGAGGGATGGATTGGTTGTTTTTATTACAACCTCACTGAAAATATATTTTGTGCCTTTCAGCATTTTAGCGGTTGCTTCGAGTGAGCTATTTGCCCTGACCGGATGCCACGTTCTTCCGGCACCTTTATAGCGTCCGTAGTATGTTCTCATTACCATATCTTATTCACCTCGTTTGTGTAACATGTTACACCATAGTACTTAAATCTTTCGCTCAATTCTCAAACTCTGGCTGAAAGTCTGCGCCATCAAATTCTCCATCATAAGGAGCGGTTGTATATGGGTTTACGTCTTTGTACGGATCTTCAGCGTCTGCTCCAGTCTCTGGCTTATCAGGATCATTGCTCAAGTCCTCAAGCGTCTTTGGCACAATCCAGTCTGGTTGCACAACGAGCTTCACATCTGGCTTAGGAGCTATCCCGGTACGCTGCATGAGCCGCGAGAACTCAGGGATATGTAACCTGTACTGCGAGACCATATCTCCGTCAAACTTCTCCTGTATATTGACAAATGCTTTCACGAAGTCAGCGTCCCAAAGACAAGCGAAATGCCCGATAGAGTTGTAGAACAGTTCCCGTGCGCGCTCATCCTGATTCGTGCCATGGAGGCGTTGCATCCCAGAGAACAACTGGTGATACAGCATCCCGAAGTCAAGCTTCCCCTGAAACGCCATGGGTTGTTGTATGTCGCCAACGTCTGGCACGGGATTCCCAGGCATCTCGTTCATCAGTTCATTCAGCAATTACACCAACCCCAACTGGCTGCACAGCCGCACCAAAAACCGCTTTTGGTTCTTTGAGAAACCGGTTTCCAGAATATCAACCGTTTCAAAAGTCTCTTCCATATTCTGATGAAGCAATACA
>JALGZD010000202.1 GCA_025782395.1 bacterium | reverse complement strand
GGAGGAACCCGCAATGAAGAACGTACTGTCCTTTCTGGTGATTGCCCTTGTTGCAGTCTGGCTGATGCCCTCCGTTGGCAATGCCACAGAAGAGAGGGCCGGCTCCGCGAGCATACCGACCATGATCAACTACCAGGGGGTCCTCACCGATGACGAGGGGAACCCCTTGAATGGCACCTACCGCTTGGAGTTTTGCATCTACACCGAAGAGACAGGTGGAACCAACCTTTGGTGCGAGGTGCACGACACGGTCGACGTTGTGGATGGAGTCCTCAACGTGCTCTTGGGGGAGATCGAGAACATCCCCGTCGAGATCTTTCAGCATTGGCAGCGGTGGCTCGGTGTGACAGTCGAAGATGACGAGGAGATGACCCCCCGGCGGCGACTCACGAGTGTCCCCTATGCCTACCACGCCGGATACTGCGGTGTGAGCTACTACTGTCCCACTGGTGGCAGCTCCGTCGAGATCCCTTTCCCTCACTGGGCGCCGTTTCAAGTAGTGGCTTCGGAGTTGGGGGGACAGTCGGAGCACACGGCGTGGATAGCGGCCGGCGAGAACGATCGGCAGCTTTCCTTCGTCGGTATCGATGGGTCCGGAAACGTCGTCAACGGGACCCGCTCCCTCTACTCCGACGACACCATTCTCAGCATCTGTCCGGGCCTGGTTCTCCGCATGAAGGGGGGCGGAGCTTTCAGCGTGGTCCTGGACGCATCGGGAGGGTATCCGCTCGAGTCGAAGGCGGTCCTGTTCGCCCCGCACGCCAATCCTAGAGGCGGCCGTGTGGCCGAGGTCCAAGACTAAGGAGGTGACAAGATGTTGTGCACAAAGAGAACTGGTGTGGCCGTTTTGCTCTCACTGCTTTGCCTTTTCTTGGTCGGTGCTCCCTCGCTTGGTGGGGCGTCTGACTCCTCTGGGACGCGGCCTATCGTGTGCGAGTACGACCGGCGGTGCCTAGAGGACATGCACTTACACTGGGAGTGGGAGGTTCCTCCCCTCGAATACGAGGAGCACACAAGGTCAGTTGTCGACGGCGAAGGCGCTGTGTGTTCCGCCGAAGCCCGCGTCTGGTTCCTGATGGACATGGGGGGCTCCATCTTTGACCCAAGTAACCGGCCCTCCCTAGTGTCGTACAATTTCGGGTTGATCGTGTGCTACGACCCAAGTACCTGCGATACCATCGGGACGATTCGGCTGCCAGAGTACGGAAGCGTGCACCCGCAGGCGACGTACCACGGACTGGCATACGACGACAACGATGGTACCTTCTGGTACACGAGGGCCTACCTCGGAGCCGGATATCCTCCTCCTGGCGGGGGCCTTTATCATGTGGATGGGGCTGGAGACCCGCTCGGCTATTTGGAGCTCGATCTCTCGATTACCGGCCTTGCCTTCGACTCCGTTCACAACCACCTCTGGGGCATCGTCAAGGGCGACCCGGACATGTTCGTCGAGTACGACGTCTCCACCGGTGTGCCGGAGCTCATTCAAGGACCGTTCCCCGTAGAGTGGTGGTCGCCTGTGATCACCTATGGGGCCGCCGGCCTGGAGTATGACGAGGTGGAAAATCGGCTGGTGGCCGTCAATGTGCAAGCTGGCGCGAAGGAGCACTTCTGTGACATCGATCCAGCCTATCCAAGTCCCAGTTGCCGGAGCAGGCACGTCATCTGTGCGGCTGGAGAGAGAGGGAACAGTGCCAACTTCGGGCTCCTAGATTGTGTCGGCCAGCCATCACCAATCGGGGAGTCGGGGAGCAACAACTATGGCATCCACGGCGGCTTTGTGTATCCTCTGGGGCGCTTCTCGGAGGGCCGCGAGCCAGGCGTTGCGTGGGAATCCGCCTGCTATCTTTCTGAGACTGAGCCGCCCGCGTGGGGAGTTGCACGCTTCGGCGGGACGGATAGGGTCTTCATCGCCGCCAGCCCACCGGAGGGTCCGTTTCCTTTGGACATCTATGGGTACCCGACTGGGGTTCCCGGACCCGACCTTCCCGAGTCACGCACCGCGCTCTCGCAGAATTTACCCAATCCCTTCAACCCATCGACGAGCATAGCGTTCACGACACCGATGCCGGGCAGAGTAACGCTTCGCGTGTACCACGTGTCAGGGAAGCTCGTGCGCACGCTCGTTGATGGATGGGCGGAGCCGAAACGCCACGAGATGGTGTGGGATGGACGGGACGACCTGGGAAGATCTGTCGGCAGTGGTGTGTATTTCTATGCTCTGGTTACGCCTGGACACCGGGAGACGAAGAGCATGGTTCTTCTCAAATAGTGAAGACGCAGCAATCCTAGTACGATCATGGAAGGACGGTGGAGACAATGAGATGGACTACGGTTTTGCTCACGCTTGTGATCGCTGCCATATGTGCTGGTATGGCCGGCGCTGACGTGCCGCACACGCTGAACTACCAGGGTTTCGTTGCTGAGATACAGGGTCAGCCGCTCAATGGAAACCATGCCATGGAGTTCAGGTTGTACGAGTCGGAGGGGGGAGGCACCCCGGTCTGGGACGAGATCCATCCCTCCGTTTGGGTAGACGACGGTGTGTTCAGCGTGGTGCTCGGAAAGAGCGACTCACTGAACCTGCCATTCGACGTTCAGACCTACTGGTTGGGTGTCACGATAGACGGTTTCGAACTTCACCCGTACAAGGAGTTCGCGGCGGTTCTGTATGCGCTCCGCAGCGCCGAGTCGGAGTACGCTCTCGCGGCCGCCGTAGCCGAGTCCCTCATTGGGGACGGAGATACCGACTGGGTGATCGCCGCCGGCGACATCTACAGGAGTGAGGGCAACGTCGGCATCCATACTGACAGCCCGAGCTACCCACTGGACGTGAGTGGCCGCGTGCGGTGCGACGATCTAAGGGTCTCCGACGATGTCAGAGTCGAGGATGAGATCTACATCTACCCCTCCGGCGGGGCCGTGCCGTTTGCGGGATGGACCCTGTATGTCAAAGGGGACACGCGGCTCCACGGGTCTGTCAGCTTCGACTTTGACTACGATTCTCTCTGGTACTCGATCGATCCGGGGCATACTGTCGTACTGAGTCACTCGCTCGGGGGCGACCCATCGGACTACACGGTCCTTCTCTATGGAAGGAGCTCGAGCGGAGGAGTCCATCAGGCGAATTTCGGGAGCTGCTCCTATCTGTCCGGCGTAGTCAACAA
>JALGZD010000167.1 GCA_025782395.1 bacterium | reverse complement strand
CATGCTCGGTTTCGACACGGTCTCCAACTGGGCCATGTACCACAGGGACCTCGTGCTGGACCTGTTTGAGGAGCTGACCGGAGGTCGGGTCTACCACATATACGTCTGGCCGGGCGGTGTGAGAAGGGACTTCCCCGACGGTTTCACGGACAGGGTGGTCGAGACACTTCACTCGATCGGCGGTTGCGTTCCGGACTACGACACCACGTTTTTCAACAACAAGCTGTTCTCCGAGAGAGCCAGGGGAGTCGGAGTCATCTCTCGGGAGGAGGCATTGGCGATGGGTGGTGTCGGCCAGGTGATCCGGGCCACCGGCATGAAGTACGATGTGAGAAAGGTCGATCCCTACGCGGCATACGACAGAGTTCCGTGGGAGGTTCACACCCGGGATGACGGGGACGCGTACTCGAGGATATGCGTGGTCCGGGACGAGATGATCGAGAGCGTTCACATGATCTTCAATCTGATCGACGCGATGCCCGAGGGCGACGTCTACAATCGGGTTCCGAACCCGCTCAAGTGGAAAATCCCGGCGGGTGAGGCCTACGTCCGCTGCGAGTCGTCGCGCGGGGAACTGGGACTCTATCTCGTGAGTGACGGTGGGGAGGAACCCTACAGGGTGCACTTCCGGACCCCATCCTACGCCCACGGGCTCGCCATTCTCGAGAAGACGCTCGTGGGCGCGAATATCGCGGATGTCGGCAACATCATGATGAGCATGTACGTGGTGGCCCCGGAGATTGACAGATAGTAGCTTGCATCAGGGAGAGAACGAGAACCATGGCCAAGAGCAGTCTGCTGAATCCACTCAAGGTAGCCCGGTTCCTCCTCGGCAAGCCGAAGACCACCTGCTATCCGTTCACGCCGAAGGAACCCGCGCTCCGGTACAGGGGCTTTCACCTGAACGACTGGGACACGTGCACGGGGTGCGGCAACTGCGCCGAGATCTGTCCGAACGACGCCATCGAGATGATAGAGATCGCGGAGCTCGAGTCCGTTCCGGGGATGAAGAACGAGCGGCCGCGGCTGGATTACGGCAGATGCTGCTTCTGCGGGCTCTGTGTCGACATCTGCCCGCCCGGCTCGCTGAGGCTCTCCAGGGACTACTTCCACATTCACTTCGACACTGGCACGTTCGTTTTCACACCGAGGGACGACAAGACCGACGAGGAGAAGTTTGTTCCCGACGAGACCTATTCGGTTCTCAAGGCCAGCCTGTCTCACCGGAAGCGCAACTACGAGGGGTTCTCTTCCGATCTGGACTATGCGCTCTTCGAGCCGGAGAGAGTACCGATGCCGGAGCTTCCGCCGAGGGAGCGCAAGCTGTCGTTCGTCGAGCAGGTCATCGGGTACAGCAAAGAGGAGGCGGTGCACGAAGCCGCGAGGTGTCTCGGGTGCGGTCTCTGTGAGGACGCGTGCCCGGCCCACATGAAGATTTCGGACTACATCCTGGCGGTCTACAACGACGAGCCCGAGGAGTCTCTCAGGAAGATATACGAGGACAATCCCATCCCCGCCATATTGATTACAAGACGGTGCTGGAGCAGGCGCCGGGGCAGCCGACCGGCAAGAAGGTCGGGGTCGTGGGAGCGGGGCCCGGTGGTCTGTCCGTGGCCTACTTCCTGAGGCTGATGGGGCACGAGGTCGTTGTGTTCGATGAACTCGAGGGCGGAGGCGGCATGATCCGAGTGGGGCCGCCGCGCTACAGGCTGCCGCTCGCGAGCATCGACAAGGACGTCGATTACATCGCTTCACTGGGCGTGGATTTCCGGTTCAACACGCGAGTGGGGAAGGACGTGAGCTTCGAAGGGCTGCGGCAGGAGTTCGACGCGGTCTACCTGGGAGTCGGCCTGACGAAGAGCCGGTCCACCGGGGTCGAGAACTCAGAGAAGTGCGGGCTGGCGCTCGACTTCCTCCGCAGGAACAAGACGGACCGGCCGACCGCGGTCACGAAAGAGATCGTCGTCATAGGCGGCGGGAACGTGGCGATGGACGTGGCCAGGGAGGCTCTACGGCTCCAGCAGATCCAGCATCCCGGCGAGAAGACCGTCACCAGGATGGTGTCGCTCGAAGACTGGGACGAGATGCCCGCGACCTCCGAGGAGGTCGAGGAGGCCAGGGAGGAAGGGATCGAGTTCAACCCGGCCTGGGGTCCCAAGAAGGTCCTGCTCGATGATGGCGGCAACATTAAGGGGCTCCTGTGCATGAAGGTGAAGTCCGTGTTCGACGATGAAGGCCGGTTCGCCCCAACGTTCCGCGAGGGCGAGGAAATGGTCCTCGAGGGAACGATGGTCATCGAGGCGATCGGGCAGGGTCCGGACTTCTCATTCGTCCCCGAGGGTGAGTTTGAGAAGATGGAGTTTACCGCGATGAGGAAGGTCAGCGTGGACGAAGATGGAATGACCTCCCTGCCGGGTGTCTTCGCCGGGGGCGACATCGTCAACATCAACCTGGACGCCGTCACGGCCATTGCCGACGCGAAGATCGCGTCGGAGGGCATCCACAGGTGGATGCAGAGTAAGTAGACCCCATTCAAATACTCCGGCGGGTGCGTTCGCTGCCTTCCCAGCGGCCTCGCTCGCGCAAACAGCCCGAGCCTTGTGCCCGGGCTGTTCTTCGTTGGCTTCTGGATCGCGTCGGTGAGCGGCGTCCGGGGTGTCTGGTCTCCCTGTCCCCTCCCTGTCCCCGATTCGAGTTGAAAACGGCCCCGCTGGTTTGATAGACTCTTCGTTCACCACAGGCTGGGCGATACTGGTAGAGAAAGAACCTCACACACGGGGAGCTGGTCCGCGTCTGCGCGGGCCGCTTCACGGCAACCCGTCGCAAAGAAGCCACGGGTGCCGCTGGCCGCAACACGCAAGCTGATGGAGAAGCACGGAGTTCCGGGGACGGACGCACGCGATCTTCCCACGAGCACGAAGCGTTTCCCGGACGGGGCGTGGTACCGGATGGAGATCTCCGGCATCGAGCGTCTCAACGTGCTCGAGGCCGCGATCGACGAGATGAACAAGCGCAACATCCCGCTTCACCGCATGATCTCGATGGTGATGGGCGTGACCTACTTCACGAAGCAGGACTGGAAGGACTTCGCGCAGATGGCGGCAGACGCCAAGCTCGCGGTCATCGGTACGCCGAGCCCGAGAGCCACTTGGTACACGGGTCGTCAGATCGTGACGCCCGAGGGCGGTCTCTCCGGTCTTCGCGTCCGCGGTTCGGATTCTCTATCGTATGCCATCGATGAGATCCTCGCACTGATCGATGTCGGCTTCCGTGGGTTCCTGGCCGGCTGGGCGCGCGAGAAGGTCAAGTACGCGTCGATCATCCACGAGATCGTGCAGGAGAACTTCCCGGAGGGGATACTCTCAGAGGTTGGTGCGGAGGATCTCGCCATTCCGAAGCCGTAACCCCGGAGCACCGGGAGCGCGCCGATGGGATCTTGCACTCGCGGCCCGGGAACCGCGTGAGCCGGGGGTGCCGGACCGCAGGAGGTAGCCAGATACCTGAAGAGAAGAAGCGCAGGAAGATGACGCTGGGTAAGCTCTGCGGCATGAAGCGCAGGAACGAGCCCATCACGTGGCTCACGTGCTACGACTACCCGATGGCGCAGATCATGGACGCCTCCGGCATGGACACGATGCTCGTGGGCGACTCGGGTGCGATGACGGTCCTGGGGTATCCCACGACGTTGCCCCAGACCCTCGATGCGCAGCTGATGGTGACGGAGGCGGTCCTCCGTGGCACGAGCTACGCGTTCGTGGTCGGTGACATGTCCTACATGACGTACGAGATGTCGAAGAAAGAGCTCGGGAAGTTGGGAATCGACGTCGACTAGAAGTGACCGATGAGAGCCGGACCGGAACTCGGACGCAGGAAGCATGAGCGAACGTGAGATCTCCAGATTCAGCGGTTGGCTGGACGGCTTCCTCTCCGCGAGGCCGTCGCTTACGCGTTGCGTCTCCGGCTTGGGACTGCTGTTCGAGAACCTCATCAAGATACCCTTGTTCAAATGTCAGCGGTGTGGCGACTGTGTTCTCAGCCACACCGCTTTCATCTGTTCGCAGCGCTGTCCCAAGCGCCTCCGCAACGGAGCGTGCGGCGGCACGCGGCCCGGGGGGTACTGCGAGGTGTACCCGGAGAAGCGCTGCATCTGGTATGCCATCTACGCGAGATCGCGATTGCTCGGTCGCGTCCCGATGTTGACAGAGAGGCTCGCGGCGCACCGCTGGGACCTCGAGCACACCTCCGCGTGGCTCAACGTCTTCCGTGGGCGCGAAGAGGCTCCCACGTGGCGAGTCAGGCGGATCATACGAAGGCTCGATCTCGACGTCGCGACGCGCGCCCGACAGGAGCGCGAACCGTAGGAGACCCCTCCGTTGGCACGAACTCTAAGAGACGCCATCGACAGCGGACGCTTCATCGTCACCGGCGAGTTGGGACCGGCGCTCGGCGCGTCTCCGGACCTCGTCCGGAAGAAGGCGGAGCATTTCCGGGACGTGGACGCGGTCAACGTCACCGACAACCAGACCGGCATCGTTCGGCAGTCGTCCATCGCTGCGGCGAAGCTGCTCGTGGACGAGGGGCTCGACCCCATCGCCCAGATGACGTGCCGCGACCGGAACCGCATTGCGCTTCAGAGCGACATCCTGGGCGCTGCCGCCCTCGGCGTCAGGAGCCTGCTGCTCCTGACCGGCGACCACATGGTCATGGG
>JALGZD010000174.1 GCA_025782395.1 bacterium | reverse complement strand
GTGACTTTCAGATTTCTTGGAGCCGGGCATATCCTCCTGCATGGGTGCCAGCACGGTAATCAGTGAGAAGATGATGCGTTCGCAACTTCGGATGTTGGTGAACGAGCCCATGGGACGGATCCTGCGTCTGAGCTCGCCTACTAGGGCGCTCTTCCGAGTCGAGCCTCCCATGACAAAGCACGCCATGACTGCCATGTCAACCCGCGCCACGCGGCCGGGCGCAGGAAGACGGACAACCATGCGCATTCTTCTGATTCACGCTGACAAGTTCAGCTACCACGTCACCGAGAAGACCTCGGCTGTGTCGAAACTCGCTGAACTCGATGACTCCCGGATGAACGGCGGCTGCGGCGAGTCACTCGTCGCGTTCATGGCCTCCGAGAAAGCCGACGAGAAGAACATCGAGTCGGTCGCGAAGCAGGCGGTGGCGACCATCATCAAACAGGCGAAGCAGCTCTCCGTTGGTACGGTCATGCTCTACCCCTACGCCCACCTCTCGAGCGATCTCTCATCGCCCCGCGTAGCCACGAAGCTACTCACCCGCCTCCGCGAACTCATGGAGGAGACCTTGGAGTTTGAAGTGCTCGATGCGCCGTTCGGTTTCTACAAGGGCTTCGATATCGTCTGCAAGGGCCACCCGCTCTCCGAGCTGGCGAAGACCATCACTCCATCGGGCGAGAAGAAGGCGGGCGAAGAGGGGGACCTGCACGTCTCCGAGGCGGTCAAGACCGAAGATGCAATCAAGTCCGACTGGCGCATCTTCACGCCTGATGGCGGCGACATCCCGACCGCCGAGTTCGATATGAAGAGCGCTCCGCATCTGAAAGAAATGTGCGACTACGAGTTCGAGGGCTCCCGCGCGGTCACTGAGCCGCCAGCGCACATCGAGCTCATGAGGCGCCTGGAGCTCGTCGACTACGAGCCGGCGTCCGACGGCGGCAACATGCGCTGGTACCCGCAGGGCCAGCTCATCAAGTGGCTCGCCGAGGAGCAGGTAAGCAGACTCACGAACGAGTACGGCGCGATGCGTGTTGAGACGCCCATCATGTACGACTACGAGCACCCCAATCTCAAGAGCTATCTCAACAGGTTCCCCGCGCGGCAGTACGTCGTCATCTCGGACCAGAAGGAGTTCTTCCTGAGGTTCGCGGCGTGTTTCGGGCAGTACATGATGCAGCACGACATGCAGCTCTCGCACCGGATGCTCCCGTGCCGCCTTTACGAGATCAGCCACTACTCATTCCGCCGCGAGCAGAGCGGCGAGCTGGCGGGGCTGAGGCGCCTGCGCACCTTCACGATGCCGGATCTTCACACGCTCACGAAGGACAAGGCCTCGGCGCGCGAGGAATTCCTGGCGCAGATGGAGCTTGCAAAGAAGTGCCTGGATGACTTTGGCCTCGAGTATGAAGTCGCAGTGAGGTTCGTCCGAGGCTTCCTCGACGAGGACCCCGAGTTCGCGCGCGCGATCGCAAGACACGCCGGCAGGCCGATACTGGGTGAGATCTGGGAGGAGCGTTTCTTCTACTTCGTAGCGAAGCTGGAGTTCAACTTCATCGACGCGCAGGGAAAGGCGTTCTGCCTTTCTACCGTGCAGATCGACGTCGAGAACACGGAGCGATTCGACATCACCTACGTGGATGAGGACGGGCAGAAGAAGCACCCCATTCTCATGCACACCTCCGTGTCGGGAGCCATCGACCGCGTCCTCTGCGCCATCCTCGAGCAGCAGGCGATGAGGATAGAGAACAAGGAAGTCCCTATGCTGCCGCTCTGGCTGGCGCCCACACAGGTGCGCATCATCCCGGTGGCCGAGCGGCACAATGACTTCTGTGCGTCACTGCTCCGGAAGATCCCGTATCGCGCTGATCTTGACGACCGCGATATGAGCGTGGGCAAGAAGATCCGCGATGCCGGGCGAAACTGGATTCCGTACGTGCTCGTCGTCGGGGACAACGAAATTGAGAGCGGATCGCTCACCGTGCGGGTCCGCGGTGACGACCAGGAGACAATGAGCATCGAGCAGCTGAACGCGGCCATCGAAGAGAAGATCAAAGGATTGCCGTATAAGCCCCTCAACGTAGCTGCCCGACTGTCAGTGCGACCGATCTTCGTCGGCTAACAGGGGAACAGACATGAACCAGCCGGGTCTCGGTACACCACGCACCGTGGAACTGGCGGACGGCGTCTACGCCATCCTCGACATGACCACGATAGGCGAGGCGCATGCCGCCAATGTTGGTCTCATAGAAACCAGGATGGCTCACGTCTTCGTAAACTCCGGACAGACGGAGGCGCAGGCAAGATTTATCTGGGAGTACGCCGAGAAGGTCGCGCCAAGGCGCGACCTTGCCTATCTCGTTCTCACACATCACCACCTCGACCATTGCTTCGCCACGAGCTACTTCGACGACCGCCACGCGCTTATCTACGGGCACCGGTCGTTCTCGGGCTGTATGGCGGAGATGCGAAAGCACCTCGGTCAACACGACTACACCGGAATGTTGATGGAACTCCTCAAGATGGACGAGACATCATACCGCGAGATGGTCGGCAACGTTCATCCGGTAGCTCCGCACCGACACGTCAGCGAGGAACTCTCCATCGCCATCGACGGCGAGGAGATCACCATAAGCCATCTCCCCGGCCACACGCGCTCCGAACTCGTAGTCTACCATCCGCGCTCGAGGACGCTCTTTGCGGGCGACGCCATCAATCAGAGATCCGGACCGGTTACGATGTTCGGAGACCTCAAGGACTGGAAGAGATGGATCACAGGGCTCGAGAAGCTGCAGAAGCTGGAGATCGAGCATGTCGTGCCCGGGCACGGTGAGATAACCGGCCCGGACATCATCGGCGACCACATCGAGGCGCTCAAAGAAAAGGTGGTGAAGGCGGGGTAGACAGGAACCCGTTTCTATTGTCGGTGGTAGAAAGTGAGATTTGGATCGATCTGTTTGCCGACCGGCCCCTCCGCTAGTCATGTTCCAGGAGGCTCTCCGATGACTTCGACGAGGGAACCGGCCAGCAACACTTTCTCAGTAGGCCAGCGCTCTATCGCATCAGCACCATCTTTCTCTCTGTGAAAATCCCCCCACCGCTCATGCGCGCGAAGTACGTCCCAGAGGCCACGTCCCTGCCTCCATCGTCTCTGCCATTCCAGGCCACAAAGCCCGGCCCCGCATCAACATCTTCGTCGATGAGCACTCTCACGAGCCGGCCGGACACATCATAGATCGCGATCCGCGCGTGCCCGCGCTCCGCGAGACTGAAGGCGATGCCGGTCATGGGATTGAAAGGATTCGGGTAGTTCTGGTGAAGGGCGGTGACGCTTCCAAACTCTGCGTCGCCGACATCCGACGTCGGCTCACCGAGGCCGATAGTCCCGCCGAACGGCACGCAATTGTGTGCGGTGACGGTCAGCATGGCCTCGCGCGGCTGGTCGAACTCGATCGTGAGAACCGTGCGGCCGGCAGCATCAGTCTCGCCGGTCACGTAGATCTCGCCATCCTCAGTCATGAGGCAGACGGTGGCGGCACCGACGGGTGAACCGCCGACCGTCACCTCAATCTCGAGATCGCCTCGATCGTTCCCGAGCTGAACCACATCGTCGTAGTTGACCGTGAGAAGAGAGGGAGCATCCGTCCAGATCGGAAGCTCCGGGTCCCCGAGAAGATTGAGCTCGTACATCACGTAGCGGGTGTAATCGTCGCTCTCTGCAAGGCCGATGAAATTGTGCTTCGCATCCGCGTGAACCAGCCCGGCGTGAACCAGGTCCTTCGTGAAGAGTGACTCGAAGAAGCGCTGGCTGTAGAGATCGGACACGCACTGTCCAGGGTAGCCCGGGCAGCCCCAGCCGTAGCGGGAGTTGCCGACATACGCGACGCCGCCACCGGCGCTGTTCGTAAGCCAGTGCTCGCCGAACGTGTCGTAATCGATGGCGGCGGACCAGCACCCGACCGAGTACCAGAGACCACCGCGCTCACCGTTACAGAGACCGTCGAGTGTCGCGGAGGTGAGCGCACCGGGACCAACGCTGGCGGTCGAGATGTTGGCGTGTCCTTCGTGGACGATGATCCCGTATCCATCTTCCAGCGCCTGAACGGCTGACGCCGTGCTCAGGTTGCCGGAGCTCTCATAGAGTTTGGTGATCGGGCCGAACACGTCCGGGACGTAACCGTCGTCGATCATATCGAGCGCAATGCCACCATCGGTGTACGGGTTCGGTGAATCCCAGAGAATCTCGGCGAGAAAGAGCATGTCTGTCTGGAAGTCGGAAGACACCGTGAACGACGCACCCTCGTACACGAGGACCTTGTCGACGAAGATCGCCGCTTCGTCCGTGGTGCTGACGGGCGCCCTCCCGACGAACACGTCGGCGTACATGTCCACGCCGTCGCTTCCGATCTCACCCCATCGGCCGTCATCGTCGTCGTTCCAGCTTCCGTCGAGAGCCGAGTAGTAGAGGTCCGCCGGAATACCCTGGTCGTAGAAGAAGTCGTAAGCCCTGCGCGCCGGGATGATGTTGGTGTCTCCACCAAGAAGAACCCAGCTCGTTCCGTCTTCAGAGAAGTACTGACGGATGCAGTTCCGGATCTCTTCGGCATCATCTCTTCCATCAAACAGAGGGTTCGCATAGATGGACTCGAGGGTCACTATCTCTGCCTTCACACCCTTCTTCGTCTTCCAGTCGGCAAGCGGCTGGAACGCATCAGTGAACGACTCCGCACATATGATGATGTAGTCGACAGCAGAGGCGTCCCGTGCTGACAATCTACTCGTGTACGAAGCGGTGTCGCCGGGATTAGCCGCGGAGCCGACAACCGCCGCGCCGGCCGCCGAGGAGAGAGAAGCGGCAACCGGCGAGCGGTTGGAGGTAGAGCTCAGATCGATTGTGATCTCGATGCGTGTATGAAAAAGGAGTTCCCCGGTCGCCGGCACATACTGCAGTGGCGTCACAAGAATATCGGCCATCCTGTAACCAGCAGAGGAACCGCCCCCGGCCAGGCGTGCTATCTCCCTGGGGTATGGCAGCACAGAGCCATAGGTCTCTGCTTTCGGATGGGGTATTTTGACTGCTTCACCAGAAGAGAACCGCGCTGGCCGGGGAGCAGGTAGAATCACGTATGAGTCGGGAAGATAGACCGTGCCGCCATAGCTGTAGGACAGGTCCTCAGCTCTTGTATCTGGAGGAAGAAGAAGCTGGATGTTGAGGAGGGGAAGCATGGGCAGAGCTGGCTCGGTGGTATAGTGGGCTCCCTCAAGGGAGACCAGGTCGTACCCCTCATGCCGCTCGAATTCCAGCTGTGCTGGGTCGAGCAACAGGGTAGCGACCACGGCGTCAGCCGTGGCGGTGACTGCCACTTCATAGCTGGTGGCAGTCAGAGCCGCCGGGTCGAGTCCGGCGTTCGCTTCAAGAACAGGAACAGTGAGGAGCAGCACTGAGAGGACGACCTGGAGGACAGAAGTCCTGACTGCGGAGCCGGCACTGACGGTGCCGCCAAGCAGACTTGCGCCCACGCTGTTTGCAACATCCAGCTTCGATCTTCTGATTCTGATGGTGTACAAAGAAAGCCTCCGACCGTTTGCCGGCCGCAGGCTTTGTGATCCCCATCACAACTTAAGAATATCACAGCTTGTTCAACCTGTCAACAGTAAATCTCCCGCTTCCCCCCTCTTTTCCCGTTCTGCCCAAGGCAAGGGGCTTTTCGACTCCATGGGACGAGGTCAAAGACTGATCTCATGTGTTCAGTGTCTGAACAATGCCTTGATATGGCCCCAGGAGCACTCCTCGACAGGCGTTCCCGGGCACCAGTTGCTGTAGTCCACGGTCCCGTAGATATCCGTATCGTCGTCGTGAT
Source organism: bacterium (assembly GCA_025782395.1). Classification (GTDB taxonomy): domain Bacteria; phylum Joyebacterota; class Joyebacteria; order Joyebacterales; family Joyebacteraceae; genus Joyebacterum. The sequence goes on along the minus strand of JALGZD010000174.1, from coordinate 29,974 downwards.
CGAAGATGCTCGCCTCTATCTCCACCGGGTCGGCCGTCCCCCACCAGTTCTCTTCGGCATCGATCGTGACCATCGGTGGATCGCGGTAGCTCCTGAGCCGGACATTGTGCCCGGGGTTATCGTAGAGGTTGCAGTCGTGGATGACGGGCGAGCTCGATCTCATCTCGCAAAGGATTCCCGTAAACGAGCAGTCCGTTATCCATGAACTCTCGATCGACGGTGACGCTCTCCTGCACCAGATCCCGGTCTGGCAGTGCCTCAAGGCGCAGTGCGTGATCGGACTGTCGGAGCCGTCCAGCTTGATACCGGTCTTCGCGTGCATCACCACACAGTAGCTGAACGACGTTCCTGTCGAGTTGAAGATCCCGATCTCCCTCCACTGCCTCTCGTCCGGCAGCCCGGAGGCTGCCCTGAACACGACGCTGTCCCCCATCGCACCTTCAACAATGATAGTCCCTCCGGTAGTAGCGTCGGTCCACAGGTACCAGTTGTCGTTAAACAGGACCTCGACACCACTCTCAATCGTCAGTGTCGCTCCCGACTTGACCGTGACGTTCCCGGTGACAGTCCACGGATTCCCCGCTCTCGTCCAGGTAGTATCCGCGACAATACCACCGAACACCTCGTCGGCGTACGCACGACCAGACAGAGCAAAGAGCCCAGCCGCACATAGCCACACAGCACACAACCACACAGCACGCCCGCACACACACGCACACCGCCCGCAGGACTGCGTGCCCCCGCGCAGACCAGATCGTCGGGTTCCATCTGGCTCACTCATTCCCCGTCACCTCCCCCATCCACCCCACCAAGATGCTCGTACCCCGAGCGCTCAAGCGGCTCGACGGAACCATCCGCTCTCACCATACTACATCCCTCGGCGGCACTCACTACATCACCGATGTACGTTGCCGTCGTTCCGGTCACAGCCGCCACGTGCTCCATCGTCCGTAACATCTCAGACCGCGGTATCGCGACGACGAGTTCGAACTCCTCCCCGCTTCCCATTGCGAGCTCGAGTGCATTGCAACCGATCCTGTCAGCGACTGCGATCGCGGACTCGTCAATCGGAATAAGATCCTCCTCTATTCTCACTCCGATTCCGCTCTCCTCCGCAAGGTGCCAGAGCTCCGACCCTAACCCGTCGCTTATGTCGATCATGGCGTGAGGCGTAGCGACGTCGAGAAACGCCTGAGCCTCGGCAATCCGCGGGACCGGCCTGAGGTGTCGTCTTACGGCCGCCAGCACGGCGCCCTCCTGCGGAAGACCTGCGGTAAGCGCCCGGAGTCCTGCCTCGGCGCCCCCGATCCGGCCGGTGACCATGATCGCGTCACCCACGACCGCGCCTGAACGGGTGACAATTCTGTCCCGGCTTCCGGCCCCCGTGAGTGCAATCGAGATGACGAGGTCGTGCGGGGAGCCGACGATGTCGCCGCCGACGATCTCGAACGAGAAACGCCGGCAGACGTCAAGCATCCCGTTGTAGATGGCGGAGATATCACTCTCTGTGATGTGCTCGGGGACACAGATAGAGACCACCGCCCGGGTCGGGAACCCGCCCATTGCAGCAATGTCACTGACGTTTGCAACCATGCACTTGCTGCCGATATCGCGGAGTGTCGCAAAATCCCGGCGGAAGTGAACGCCATCCACGAACGCGTCACATGTGATGAGACCGAGCCCCGGCGCTGGTTCAAAGACGGCCGCGTCATCGCCTATCCCGACGATGGTCGCCCGCCCCGGCGCGCCCACGCTCTCGCGTATGCGCTTGATCAGCTCTCGTTCTCCCCCACTCATCGCCTACCTCTTTGTGCAAGCATCCGCCGGGCGGATTCGATCCGGCGTCAGGTCATCCTCGATCCGCGGATTCGATCCGGCGTCAGGTCATCCTCGATCCACAGACGTGCTGGGGGATTAGCCGTCCCCCAGACAGAGCAAGGCCGAGTGGGCCATTACGGCAGCGCCGATCCAGAGAGCGTTCTCGTCGATGTCAAACCTGGGGTGATGCCACGGGTAGGTGAAGCCGCGTTTCTTGTTGCCCGTGCCCAGACGGAACATCATGCCGGGAACGCGATTGACGAAATAGGCGAAGTCCTCGCCTCCCATGGACGGCTCGGTGATTTCAACAACACTACGCTTTCCGAAGAGCTCGCTCGTTGCCTTCCGCACTATCTCGGTGATCGTAGGATCGCACGTCAGAAGCGGATAGCCATCCCGGAAGTCGAATTCGTACCGACCTCCAAAGGCCTTCGTCACATGGTCGACGGTCTTCTCTATCATGCGTACGCCGTCCCGCCTGTCCTTGGGATCGAGTGTCCGAAGCGTTCCCTCGATGTCGACGCGATCGGCAATGACGTTCTGCCTGTATCCGCCGTGGATCGTGCCCAGCGTGAGAACGATCGCGTGCGTCGGGTTCACCCTCCGGCTCACAATCGTCTGGAGCGCCGTTATGACCTGCGCCTGGAGTGTGATAGCGTCGACTCCCAGATGCGGCTTCGCGCCGTGCGACGCTTCCCCCAGGATGGACAGTGAGAAGTCGTCGGCCGCCGCCATCATGTGCCCGTCCCGCACTCCGATCTTCCCGACAGGAATCATTGAGTCGACGTGCACACCTATAACATAGTCGACCTTTGGCTTCTCAAGAACCCCTTCCTCGATCATCGGGAGCGCCCCTCCGGGCGGAGCCTCCTCGGACGGCTGGAAGAAGAATTTCACGTTGCCCGCGATATCGTCACGCCTTGCCGCAAGAAGCATCGCCGCGCCGAGCACGGTCGTTGTGTTCCCATCGTGGCCGCACGCGTGCATGACCCCTTCCACCCTCGATCGTTCTGCTCCGTGATCGGAAGCGCGTCCATGTCTCCCCGGAGTGCGACCGTTCTGCCGGGCTTGGCCCCGCGCAGAAAGCCGACGACTCCCGTCTTCGCAACTCCGGTCGTGACGTCGATTCCGGCGGCCCTCAGCGTATCCGCCACGAGTTCCGACGTGCGGTGCTCCTCGTACGCCAGTTCCGGGTACATGTGGATGCGGCGGCGCAGCTTCGTAAGCTTGCCGGCGAGCCTCTCCGCATCCTTCGCCATCGTGTTCTTCACTGCATCCCCCTGCATTGTCGTCTCAAGACCGTGCCGCGCCGGATGTCACCCCCTGGGAGTCAGACTCCTAGCCCTCGTACACACCGCTCTCAAGCTCCGCGTAGACGTCCGCCAGGAGATCGATCAGATCCCCCGCTATCATCCCCATCCTTCCCATAGCACACGCCGCAATGTCGCCTGCCCTCCCGTGGATGTACGCTCCAAGCACGCCGGCGTCCAGTGCCGACATCCCCCTACCGAGGAGTGCTGCGACAATGCCCGTGAGGACGTCACCACTCCCACCGGACGCCATGCCATCGTTGCCGGTCGGATTGATGTAGATCTCGCCGGAAGCATCGGCCACAACGGATGCGGCTCCCTTAAGGATGACGGTTGCTCGCGCCCGCGTGGCGACATCGGCCGCCACATTCTCACGCGCGTCCCGCACCTCCGACATCGTCCGACCACACAGCCTCGCCATCTCACCCGGATGCGGCGTGATGACGACGGGCGCGTCACCCGATCGTGCGCCGATCTCCTCTGGGGTCAGTGCATTCAGACCATCGGCGTCGATGATGCACGGAAGCGATAGCTCCTTCACAATAGCTCTGATCAGCTCCTGGGTCTCGCCGTTCTGCGAGAGCCCCGGTCCAAGCGCAAGAGCATCGGACGAATCGAGCAGGCTTTCTATTGCCGGAAGCGCAGCAGCAGAGACGGATCTCTCGGATGTCTCGGCCAACGGTCTTGTTATGACCTCGGTCAACTTGGCCTCGAGGATGTCGTTCAGGCTCCCCGGTGTCCCAAGGGTCACAAGTCCGGCGCCGCTTCGTAGCGCCGCCAACGATGTCAGCGCCGCAGCGCCCGTGTAGCCGACCGAGCCCGCGATGACGGCTATCTTTCCGAACGTTCCCTTGTGCCCGCCTGGATCTCTCTGCGGGAGAAGGCTGGATGCTTCTTTCTCTGTAAGGACGCTCCGCAAAGGGGCAACGGTAGTGACGGCCTCTTCCGGAATGCCAATGTCGACGACATGAACGATGCCGGCTGCCTCGCGACCCGGGTGCAGATAGAACCCCAACTTCGGCAGCGCCATTGTGCAAGTCCATGATGCCCTGATGCACTCGCCCTCCGTGGCACCCGTCAGAGCGTCGAGCCCCGATGGCACATCCACGGCGAGGACCGGCCGCTCGCTTGCGTTGATCGCGGCTATGATCTCCTTGTGGAGCCCTCGCGGGGCGCCCTCGAACCCCGTGCCGAAGATCGCATCGATAATGAGCTCTGCATCTGCCATCTCACTCAGGAGATTGAGAAGCCCTCTCTCGTCCATGAGTTCGCATATGCACTCCGGATCCAGGCGCTCATGATTGGCGCGCGCATCCCGGGTAAGCTCATCTGCCCGCCCGAGTAGGAATACACCCACCTCGGCCCCGAGTTCCGTGAGTCCTCGAGCGATGACGAAACCATCGCCACCGTTGTTCCCTTTGCCGCAGACGACCACGATCCGGGCGCCACCGGGATCGCCTAGTTCACTCTCGATGAACCGAACGGTGCCCATCCCGGCGCTCTCCATCAGGGTAAGCCCGGGAATCCCCAAGCCATCTATCGCCCGGCTGTCAATGGCGCGCATCTCGTCCGGCGTAACCAGTCTCACCTTGAGTCCTCCAGTGCTTTCTCTCCCGCGCCTGCGGCCGCAACGCCCAGGACATTGCGGGAATCGCTAGGCGTCCTCGACGACCACGCGGGTGTCCTCGACGACCACGACCGCGGTGGCCTCGCTCTCAGAATGCGACAGGCTCACGTGCACGCGGCCGTCGCCCAACAGCTCTCTGCACTTCCGGTGCGCGACGATATCAGGAGCTCCGCTCGCGGCGTGGACCACCTCAATATCCGTCCATCGCATGCCGGGAGCCAGTCCCGTTCTCAGCGCCTTGAGAAAGGCCTCCTTGGCCGCGAAGATCGCTGCATAGGAGGCCGTGTCTTCTTTGTACTTCCGGCAGTACGCGATCTCGCGCGCGGTGAAGAGGTGCTCGCGGAAGCCGGGGCTCGACGCCTTCATGATGCGCTCGAAGTGGGCGATATCAACGACGTCTGTGCCCATCCCACGGATCACGACGATCCTCCACGCGCCGGCGGAACTCCGTCACTCCCCGGATACCGCACCACGCTCGTCCACGGATCCAAGGCTACGACCCCATGAGCTCGCCCACGATCCCGACGAGCTGCGAGATATCATCGATCTCGTAGTCCGCGCCTGAGGTCGTCGCTCCCGACGTATCACCGTACTTCGCATAGACCGTCTTTATCCCGACGCCTTTCCCACCAACCATGTCCCGCGCCGGCCAGTCGCCGACCATAATGACCTCATCAGGACCCACGCCGAGAACTTCGCACGTCTTCATGAACGGTGCTGGGTCAGGCTTCCTCACGTGAGTGTCCTCAAAGGTTACGACATGATCGAAGAAGTGCTCGAGTCCGAGATAGCAAAGGCGGGACCATGCCTGGTAGCGTGGTGCATCGGAGAGGACTGCCAACTTGAATCCTCGCTTTGCCAGCGCAAGAAGCGTCTTCTTGACGTGCGGATAGAGCACCAGTGTGTACTCTCTTCCACGTCGGTAGCCGAGCACGGCCGCGGTGTGGATCTTCGGGTCTATCTCTCCGTATTGCTCCTCCAGAAACCGGTCGAAGACCCGCTGGTCCTCGATACCCTCCCGATCGTAGATCTCGAACAGCTTGGTTCGGGTCTCCGCCGCCGACATCTGCAGACCGGCGTCTATCATCGCTTCGATGGCGGCGTCGATCGACACCATTTTCATTCTCATGAAGTCGGTAAGTGTATTGTCGAGATCGAAGATGATTGCCTTCAGCATCCGACCATCCTGTTGTTGGGAAGTACGGGATATGAGCACGGGCGAAATCGTGACAATCCAGATTCAGCGAACCCCGATCACACCACCTTGTGAAGCCGTGATCCGGGCTACTTTGTGCTTTCGTTCACTCTCGTGCCGCGGCTGATCTCACCGTTATCAATCCTGATGTGAAATCCACACTCCGGGTTGGAACACACCCAAGCCTTGTACGTTATTGCGGCGCCATCGCGTCCGTAATCCGACAGAGGGACCAGAACCCCCTTTTCACACATACGGCAAGCAGGATACGTACTGGGCATCTCAACACCTCCCATCCCTCTATGTGATGACTCCACCCGTGCTCTCCTCGCTCTTCCGGTGACGAACAGGAGTGCCGCCCCGTGGTGTGATCCACGTCGGACTCCGCTGCGCCACCAACTCTGCCGAAGTCTACCTCTTGGCTCGCCCGGCTTCAAGGTGGGCAAGTCTCGTCGGCTCCGGCAGCCTGTATCCCTTCCCCGTCCTGAGCACCCACTCCGCCGCCGTCTCAACCGATATCCGGTGGCCCGGGGAGACAAACAGCGGCTTCGTGTTGTCTTTCGACCTGAGAACCACACCTATTTTCTTGCGGTTAAGGCTCAGGGTCCTCATCGAGCCCCGCTTCTGCTTCGGCTCTTTGAACTCCCCGACCAGGCGCGACTTCGCACACCCGATCGACGGCACGTCCATCAGCACGCCCATATGTGCTGCGAGCCCGAGCCCCCTCGGATGGGCGATGCCCTGGCCGTCGAACATCAGGAGGTCGGGTTCGCGCCCGAGCTTCGCATACGCCTCCTGAACGACCGGGCCCTCTCGGAAAGTGAGGAGACCCGGAATGTATGGAAACCCCGGCTCGTGAGACGCAGATACGATCTCCAGCGGCTCGAGAGTCTCCGCGTCGATCACAACGATGGCAGCGTAGAGAAGGTTCTTCTGAGGCGAGAAGGACACATCGATCCCGGCGATGGATTCAATCCGACCGAAATCATCCTCGCGGACCAATCGGCCAACGAGTTCCTTCTGTATCTGAAACGCCTCCTGCACGGAGACGTTCCACGGGTGAGCATCAACCACCATCGTCCACATCTCCCAGTCACCACTGACGACAGGCTACGCGAAGAAATGCTGGATGTCAATCCGCAACTGCCCTACGTCTTCCTCTCCTTCTTCTTCGCCGCCGGAAAGAGAACGTTGTTGAGAACGAGCCGGTAGCCGGGCGAGTTCCTGTGCATTGAGAGAATCGTCGGGGGATCTCCGACCATGTGACGGTAGTCCTCCGGATCGTGTCCTCCGAGGAAGGTAAAGGTACCGCGCCCCAGGCTGCCGTGGAGGTACTTCACCTCGTCCCGCCCGGGATAGTCGCCAAGGATGCGGATATGTCGCTTGACGAGGCTTCTTCGGAAGCTCGTCGTCTGTCCCATGAACCCTTTCACAACACTCACGTGGCACTGTGTGAGCATCGTGGGGACCGGATCGTACTTCGCCGCGAACTCGAAAAGAGTGAAGTAATCTGTCTCCTGAGGACGGTGCTTCACTTCATCGGTCATATCTATGTCGGAGAACTCGTACGTGCTTGGGTTTGTAAGAAGCGTGAAGTCCTCGAACGCCAGACACTGTGAGTAATCGAGGCGATTCCGGCAATCCGGAGCGGGTGGCGTCCCATCAAACGGCACACCAACGATGTCGACACCGGCTGCGGCCAAAGCGATGTCGAAGCTGTCCGTAGCTGAGCACATCGCGAAGACGAAACCTCCGCGACGAATGTAATCCTTGATCGCACGCGCGGTGGCTTTCTTGTGTTCGGAGACCGACTCGAACCCCTGCTCTGTTGCCAGTCGCTCGAAGTCCGCCTGCCGCTGTTTGTACCAGTCCGCGTTCCGGTAGTTCCCATAGAACTTCCCGTACTGTCCGGTGAAATCCTCGTGGTGCAGGTGAACCCAGTCGTACTTCCCCAGCTCGCCGGACAGCACGTCCTTGTCCCATATGATCGTGTAGGGAATCTCCGCATAATCCAGCACGAGCATCACGGCATCATCCCACGGCTGGACATCGGCATCGGGAGCATAAAGGGCGACAGCCGGGGCCTTCTCAAGGAGAACGACCTCCATGTTCTCCTCCTCGATTGTCCGGTAGACGTGCGCCAGCGCCGCACCGCCTGTAGCTTCAACCAGCACCCCCCGGTAGCGACACTCGGTCTCAACGTCGGCGCCGCCATCGAGGATGTGGAACGACCCGCCACGGTAGTTGAGAAGCCATTCGACGCGGTAGCCCTTCTCGATCGCCCAGTACGCGACCCCGTACGATTTGAGGTGATCGGTCTGTGACAGATCCATCGGTATGAGATAGGACGCGGAGGTCGTGGACGAGATCACCAGGAGCGCCATCACTACAATGAGTAGCACGCTCGCGCACCTGCTCCGTCGCATCGTCGTTGCTTGAGTGAGCGCCCTAGTGGTTCGGACGTTCGTTCCTGGAGTCACCTTCTCTCCTTCCGCCTGACCCGCTCGATCTCACGGCGCGCTTCCCCGGAGAGCCAGTTCGGAGGCAGGTCATCGAGAACCGCCTGAAACTGAGCGATCGCTTCGCTCTCGCGGCCATCCATGTTCTTCAGAATCCGCCCCCGCCGCATCATGGCTTCGGCCCGCACGGCTATCGCCTCAATCTCGGTAACAATGCGCCCGTAGATCGAGAGCGCGGCTTCGGGGTCCCCCGCCATCTCAGCAAGACCCCCGCGGAGCATCATGGCCTCCGATGCCACCGTCGCTTTGGGGTATGCTCGAACCACTTGAGCAAGGAGCCCGGCCGCAAGCTCAGTCTCACCGGTCAGGAGAGCCGCGCGCGCGTCAGCGAACATCGTGAACATCGCATCATCTCCCGCCTCCTCGGCATCGGAGATAACAAGCATAAGTCTGAGCGCGTCGTTCACGAGCTTCCCGGACAGGTGTTCCTCAACCATGCCTCTGAACTCCTCCAACGCGCGACGCGCGTCGTGGCGCAGAAACGATATGTAGCCTCGGGCGAACGCTGCTCGCTCGGCCACTCCCTCCCGGGGATTCCGTTCCTGCAGTTCCGCTGCAAGCCTGTAGGCCGTGTCGAGATCTCCGAGGGCCATGTGCGCGTCCACCGCGATCATCGCCGCTTCCTCCGCGAGATGTACTGCCCGTCTGGGGAATTCTCTATCTATGCTTGCCACGGTCGCGAGAGCCGCTTCAGGATCCGACATCTGCTCGAGTTCGATGCGTGCCGCCAGAAGAAGCGCCTCACCGCCGTCCGCACGACTGTTGAATGCAGCGGCAACGCGTTTGAGCTCGACGACGGCGTCCGCGGGTCTACCCAGCTCCACGAGAAGGTCGGCCGCCCCGATCCCTGCCAGTGCGGCATTGACCGAACCGGGATGTCGCTCGATGATAACCCTGAATACGTTGCGAGCTTCCAGGAGAAGATGCCTGTCTCTGAGAGAATACGCGTGTTCGAGAAGCTCCCTGCCGCGCCGGCCGCCGAGCTCGTCGGATCTCAGGTACGCCTGTAGCGCGTCGTCGAATCTGCCGGTGAGCACGTACATGCTGCCCGCGAAACTGAGCTCGGGAGGTGTGGCGGCGCCCCCGACGATCTTGTCGGCACGCGACTTCACGCGATCGCCCCTCTCGCCCGACTCAAGCATCAGCTCAACGAGGTTCGTGGCCCACTGCACCATTCCGGGATGCTCGTTCACGACAACAAGGCACTCGTCGATTACGTGTCCGTGATCGCCGACTGTCACATACGCACGGGCCAGTTCCTGGCTGAAAAACGTCCTGTCTTCAAGTCGTTCCCTGCCCCGGAGGAAGGTCTCAATGGCGTCCTCGTGCATACCGTAGTGCATCTCAAGTGAACCGACGTCCGCGTACGAGCCGGGGTCGGCGCGTCTTGCCTCCAGCATATCGCGCCACATCGCATGGGCCCGGTCTCTCTCTCCGATCCTGGCGTACGCAGCCGCGAGTTCGTAGACCGCCTTTCTGTTTCCCGGAAGCATGGAGAGACGGTTCTCGAGAAGCGGGATCAATCCGTCACGCTCCACCCCGGCCTGCGCGTACGCACGTGCGAGGCCCCAGAAGGCACGCTCATCATCAGGGAATCGACCCAGAAGCTCCGTCGCGAGATGCACGGCTGCTTCGTTGTCGCCGAGCGCGAGTGCTCGCCGGACATCTCCGAGCCCGAGTTCGACGGCATCGGCGTTCGCAAGCTCCCGCGCCTCCACTCCGGCGACCGACGTCAGAAGCGCGATGACAAGACACACGCCCGCCGTGACTCGTCCCGGACCTGTCGCCCTCATGGGTTCACCTCCCCCACCGCATCCTGTGTCAGGTTCTCGAAGTAAGCGCGAATGAGCTCGCGGTACTCGGCCGGGTACTCGTGCTGCATCGCACGAAGGAGATCCTCCCTGAGTTCCCGCGACGCTCTGGTCACGTCGTCGGGAAGACCGCCTGGTGCTGTTCGTGTGTAGCTCTCCCCGCTCCGCGACCTCCGCTCTCGCTTGTAGTCCCGACGCCTCAGCGATCGCTGCGAGTCCAGAAGCCGCGACAGGATTCTCTTCTGGCGGTCGATCGTCGCCTGTGAGACGCCGCTCCGCTCCATCTCAGCGACCGTCTTTTCCATCTCCTTCACGGTGTCGTCCAGGCGCCCCAGAATCTCGCTCCTCTCCCCGAACTCCTCCGCGAGTCTCCTCGCCTCCTCGAGCATCCGCTCCTGCTGGGCCCTCAGCTCGGCGAGCTCATCTTCAAAGGTCGAGCCTCCCCCTTGCTCCTCCGTCCGGCGACTCAACTCCTCCATCATCTGGTTCATCTCTTGCTGCCGGTCAGCCATCTGCTGCAGCTGTTGCATCAGCTGTTCGAGCGCACCGCTCGATCCACTCGAGGAACTGGACTGATTCGCGGTGAGGAGCTTCACAATCAGGAAATTCACGCGGCCCAGCGCATTGCGAGCCTCTTTCCGTGCTGCAGACATGGGACCGTCAGCCAGCGCCGCCGATGATCCGGCCATCACCATCTCAATGATGCCGAAGATCCGGTACAGACCTGCATCAATCTGGAATGAATCCTTCGACACCCTGAACATGCGCTCCGCCACGAACGATACGGACTCTGCGAGATCGGTCTGCTTCGCGACGAGTTCGATCACTTCGCTTCGCGGCAGACGTTCCCGGTCTTCGATCGCTGACAGAATCTCCTCCTGCTCTTGCGACACGCCAAGAAGCTCCCCGATCGCCCGCAGCACCGTCTCGCGGTCGCGACGCTGGATGCTGCACGACATGCCTCCCTGACACGACGAGAGATTCGTAAAGAGCGCTTTAAGATCGGACGCCGCTGACTGACACTGAGAGGAAGCCTCTTGCGGCTTCAATGCGGCCAGCTTCCGGGCCGCCTCCTGCATCTTTTCGAGCGTCTCAGCATTGTCGAACTCCGATGCGGCCTCTCGCATCGCGTCAGCGGTCTCGCGGTCGACGTCTTCCATGTCGCGTATGGCGCGCTCAACATCCTCCCGCAACCGCTCCGCGTCCTCGCGAAGCCGCTCCTGCCGATCCGCCATGTTCTCGCACTGTTCCTGTCCCGGGGATTCCGCGCTCTTGTCGGCAACGCGCTGTTCCTGCTCCGCCAGACGCTCAGCGCGGTTCGCGACATCCTGCAGTCCCTGTTCCGCCTTCACCCTTTTCAGAAGGTTGAGGGTCTGCTCGAGCCTCTTGAGGTAGTCCTCCTGCGTGAACGTCATCTCACTCATCGCTTCGGCTACCTGCTCGGGCCGTATCTCGCGCATTGCGTCTCTGATCTCCTGGAGCAACTCGCGCATCTCGTCGGTAGCCACTTCCGCCATGAGTTTCGAGATCTCATCCATCTTCTCGAGAGCGTCGAGCGTTACCCGGTCCGTCTCGCTCATCCTGTCGGAGAGATCAGCCATCCGCGACGCCATCTCGCTCACGCGCTCCGCCGCCTCCTCCTGGCTCTCAAGTGCCTGCTCGACCTTCGCCTCATCCTGCCAGCTGATCTCGGGGTCGCTCAGTACGTCCTCACGGAGTTCCTCGAACTCATCTTTCAGTTCCTTCTGTTCCTCGACAAGATCATCGAGCTCGTCGAGGATGTCGTCCTGTTCGTCCGTGACCTCCCGGTATATCTCGGCCATGGAAGGGAAGCGAACGAGGTAGCTCTTGGTCCGCGCGCTTTTCGGTCCTCCGATGAGATCGTTGTCGACAACCTCAACGAAATAGACGAGAACTGAGCCGGGCATGATGCCTGTCTCGCTCAGATCCCAGACGGAATCGTGCACAAGCTCCCTCGCTCCACGCGTCCCGAACTCGGCGAGAGAGACCGTGTGCTCTTCGGCTCGTTCCTGCAGCGCGTAGTGAAGCCTCAGTTTGGAGATCCCATAGTCGTCTATCGCTGAGACCGCAAGCGGTAGCATCATGTCGCGTGGGAGTTCGCGATCCTCGCCCGGGTCTACTATCTTCGCGAGCGGGTACTCGTCGCGCACCGCCACGATTGAGTAGACGGGAGGGTTCACGTTGAAGAGACCATCAGTGTCCAGGAGCTCAATCGAGTAGGTGTCGCCCCCGCGCACCGCTATCACACCGGTGAAGCTGCTGGGGCCGCGCCGGGAAAGCTCGATGCGACGCCCGGAGCGCATCACGAGAGCCGCCGATTCAAGAGGCTTGCCTGCCGCAATTGTCACCGTCACTTCCGATCCTCTGAGCGCGGCGATGTCACCATTGTTCTCATCGACGGTTCTGGGAACCAGTCCGCTGTAGGCGGGAAAGGCGTAGTCAAGGCGGATGTTCGAGACGAACGGTCGCTCCAGAACGTTCACCCGGAACCACGGGCTTTGCAAATCGCCGGCCGTGATTGAGTATGTGAGGGGTGTGCGTACGTCGATGAGCGACGCTTCGTACCTCCGCCCGGGAGACTCCTGCCTTACGGCTTCATCCGTCTCCTCTTGCTCCATCGTCCCCCGCCCCACAACCGTCTCCCCAGCCTCCCGCATCTCACGCTCCAGAACGGCCTCCCCTTTGAACTGGAAGACGAGCGTCGCCGGGGCTTCCGCAGGCCCCGTGATGACGGCGGTCACGATGAGGCTCTCTCCCGCAACGAGTTCCGTGTCTCCCGGTTCCACCGCTATACCCACGGAGATCCGCTCCACGCGTGCAAACGGGTGAAGGAGTCTCTCTGCCGCCGGTCCGACGCGTGATCCGAGCGCAACCAAGATAACGGCGGATGCGAGTACTGTCAGACCGAGTGTGCGTGCGGCTCGTCGTCGCCCGCTACCGCGCGCAGCCGAGCTCAGATCCACTCCGGCAATCTCCGATGCCGTCTCCATGACGAGAGCATCGATGAGGGCCGTCGAATACCCGTGGCGTCCCGCGCCCCGCTTGTCCCATAGTTCCGTTGCGGACTCAAGTCTCTCGCCAAGGTCAGGGAACTTCGACTCGATCTGGGCAGCCACGGAGACGGCATCGAACCTTCTTGAAAGCGGGCGAATGAACCAGAGAGCCGCGCCCGCTCCAAGAGACACGAGGATCAGCAGGACCCCCGTCGCGCGAAGCCACATCGGGAGGAGCAAGAGGGAATCGACCAGAAGGATGAGGGTGGCGACTGCCAGGGGACGCACCAGCGCGCGAATCAGCCCGGTGAACGCGACGTGCCGTCTTGAGCGGCGCCAGATGCCCGCGATAACGGCCACAAGTTCAGTGTGCTTCTGCTCGATCCGCGTCATGCCGGCCTTCCCACCCTCAGTGCGTCAGTGCATAGACGACAACGTTCACTCCCATGCGTAGCGCAGCCTCGTGCTTCTCCGGAGGATCGTTGTGAACTTCCCTGTCCTCCATGCCGTCGCCGATGTCGGTATTGAAGCTGTAGAACACGACCATGCGGCCATCGAGATAGATGCCGTATCCGTGAGGCGGCCCGCCATCATGCTCGTGGATCTTCGGTAGACCCTCCGGAAAGTCGTAGAACGAATGATAGATGTCGTGGTCGAACGGAAGCTCAACGAGTGGGCTCCCGGGTAGTACCTTGGCTATCTCAGCCCGGAAGTAGGGGTCGAGGCCGTAGTTGTCATCGACCCACATGAATCCACCCCGCTCAAAGTACGCCATCAGATTGCTGACATCTTCTTCGTTGAAGTGTATCCGTCCGTGTCCGGTCACGTAGGTGATAGGGTAAAGGAAAATGCCATCGTCATTAGGAGAAACAGCCGCGGGCTCAAGTGCGATATCCAGATCTGATCTGAGACGCAGTTCAGCGAGCAGATTCGGAAGGGCCGTCGAGTTCGCGTACCAGTCTCCACCGCCGCGATACTTAAGTTGTGCGATCGTAACCCCGCGCCCGACATCACTCGCCGCGGCCGCGGACGTCGGTAGCGCCGCATCCGCAAGCAGAACCACGCTCACGAGCACCGAAAGGCCAAACATGAATGCGACGAATGGACGTCCTCGAATGCATCTACCCTGCACAGTTCCTCCCGTGGCCGCGTCTCCCGCGACCGTTGCTCCCGTGACCGCTGTCCTCGCGATCGCTTGTGCCGCGGCGGCCTATCCCGTGGCCGCAACATCCTGAGGGCCTCTACTTAGACACGTGCGGCGCCACATCAGTTCACTGCTCGCGCCCAAGAAACGGCGGCGCCCCGAAGAGCGCCGCCAAGGAGTGCATCTACTGTCGCCCGTTTGGGACTGCTGAACATCTCGCCGCCCCACCTACTTCCTGTGCTTCCGGGCCTCCGCGGCTATCTGCCATTCCACGACCAGTGGGCTGGCCACATAGATCGATGAGTAGGTACCGACGACAATGCCGATCGTGAGCGCGAATGCGAAGTCCTTAATGACCTCTCCACCAAAGACGAACAGGCACAGCACAACAAGGAGTGTCGTCACTGACGTGACAACGGTCCGGCTCAGTGACTCGTTGAGACTGATATTGACGATATCCACGAAGCTCTTTCCGTACAGCTTCCTTCTGTCTTCGCGGATCCGGTCATAGATGACGATCGTGTCATTCAGTGAGTACCCGACGATCGTCAGCAGAGCCGCGATGACCGGTAGCGTCAGCCCACGACCAGTGAGCGAGAAAAAGCCGAGTGTGATCGCCACGTCGTGGATGAGCGCAGCGACCGCACCAACCGCGAACTTGAACTCAAACCTGACTGAGATGTAGATGAGAATGCCTATGAGGGCGTAGAGAATCGCCATCGCGGCCTTGCCGCGCAGCTCCTGCCCGACCTTGGGGCCGACCAGCTCCTCGCGCATAAACTCAGCAGGGTTGTCGGGCATCCGCTCATTGAGCGCCGTCAGAACCTCTCCTGCTGCGTCGTGCTCCTCCGCCCATTCGGCCGACATCCGGATGATGGCCTCACGGTCACCTCCGAAGTGCTGTATCTCGGCCTCCTCAACACCGATCGCGTCGAGCGTCGAACGAATATCCTCCGCCGACACTGGGTTCTCGAATCTCACCTGCAGAAGAACGCCGCCTGCGAAATCGATGCCCAGCTTCAGTCCACCCTGAACAACCATCGACACGACACCGATGAGGATGAGCGCTGCTGACAGAATAAACGCAGCTCTGCGGTGCCCGAGGAACTTGAATTTAGTGCCGACAAGAAACTCCATATTGTGTCCTCCAGTGTCGGAGCCGTCCTCACCCGCTCCGGGGGGATCGCTAGATGCTCAGGTTCTTGACGTTCCACTTCACAGTAATGAGATCAAACACCACCCGCGTCGCCACGATAGCAGTAAACATGCTCGCGAGGATTCCGAGTGAGAGCGTCACTCCGAATCCCTTCACCGGACCGCTGCCGAAGCGAAGCAGCACGGCCGCCGCGATCAGGGTGGTCACGTTGGCATCCATGATGGTCGTGAACGCGCGCTCGTATCCGTCGCGAATCCCCGCGCGAATGGTCTTCCCGTTTCTCAATTCCTCTCGGATGCGCTCGAAGATCAGCACGTTCGCGTCCACCGCCATTCCGATCGTAAGGATCAGACCCGCGAGGCCCGGAAGCGTAAGCGCCGGGCGCGGATTCACGGGAAGTGTCGCCATGATCCCGATAACGATTACTATGTTCGCTGCGAGAGCACCCACGGCAATAGCGCCGGACGCCTTGTAGTAGACAAGCATGAAGATGATGACGAGAAGGAAACCTACTACCATCGCACGAAGACCCAGTCTGATCGAGTCCTTGCCGAGCGACGGACCGACCGTCCGTTCTTCGACAATGGTCATCGGCGCCGGCAACTTGCCTGCGCGCAGGACGATCGCCAGGTCCTTCGCCTCCTCATCTGTGAAACCGCCGGTGATCGAGGTCGGCGTCCCCGCGGGTATGCGGGATTTAATAACCGGAGCCTTGTACACAAAACCGTCAAGGACCACCGCCAGGTACTCACCGATGTGCGCGCCCGTGTGCTTGGCGAACGTCCGCCCACCTGCCCTCGACAGTCTCATCGAGACGCCGGGCGCGTTCGGGTTGTCCTGGTCCAGCCCCGGCCTCACGTCTGCCGAGACTATCGATGACCCCGTCAGGACCGCGTCCCGCTCCAGAACATAGAATGGCCGGTATTTCTCCTCGGTGCCGAACTGTCGCGCCTCCTGTCCCCAGGCGATCCTGTAGCGCGGCCTGCTCGGATCGCTGGGATGGCCGGGCAACACGCTGTCGAGATCGATCCTGTCAAGCTTCTCCTTCGCCCACGCCACTTCTTCCTCGAGGAAGAATGGAAGCTGGTGCAGGTAGCGAACGTGGATCGAGAAGGGATGTTCCTTTTCAAGCTGCTCCATCTCGGTCAACGGGAGCCCCGTCTCTGACTCCAGCGGCACCTCGCCGCGTGCGACGAGCGTGTCGACCAACGCGCGGTCGATCGATCGGAGGACGATGTCGGTCTCGGCGGGAGGCGCAACCGCAATGAACTCGAGCAGTGCAGTCCGCCCGATAAGCCGCTTCGCCCTCTGCTCGTCCTTCAAGCCGGGCAGCTGAACTATGATTCTGTTCTCGCCCTCGATCTGAATGGACGGCTCGGCCACACCGAACTGGTCAATTCGGTTCGTGATAACCTCAACGGCGCGCTCCATCGCGTCCGCCGCCTCGTCGGCCGGGAGTCCTTCCTTGTCCACATCCAACACAATATGCATTCCACCCTGAAGGTCGAGACCCAGACTGAGAGAGCTCGCCTTGAGGTCCTCGAGTTGCTCCGCAGTCATCTGTTCCTTCTCAGTCTCATTCAGCGACAGGAAGCGGAACGTATACGATGACCGCCACACCGCCAGAACAAGAACGAGCAGAACTAGGATAACCTTCCATCGCATGTTCGACGTCATCTACTACCTCCGCGGACGCGTCCCCTCCGGTTCCAGACGCGGTACGTGGTTCCCGAGTTCAAGACATAACTCTATATAATAGCTTGAGATGCGAGTGAAGGCAATGACAAATGATGGTCGAGCCGGCGCCCGTGGGCTTCAGCTAGGCCCCTTCAATAAGGGAGATCATCTCAGCCACGGCCCCGTCCATTCCCACCAGAACCGCCCTTGAAACGATGCTGTGGCCGATGCTCAGCTCATCGATCTCCTGTATGGCAGCTATGGGACCGATGTTCAGATAGGTGAGTCCGTGCCCCCCGTGAGCCTTGAGACCCATCTCCTGCGCCGCTATCGCTGCAACGCGCACCTTCTGGAATTCGCGCTCTATCTCGTCCGGGTCTGTGGCTTCAGCGTAGATGCCGGTGTGAAGCTCCACGATGTCGGCGCCAACGGCCTTCGCGCGTCCGACCTGAACCACATCCGGATCGATGAAAATGCTCACCATGATTCCCGATTTCTTGAGCACGGAGACGGCTTTCCGGACACTTTCCTCCTCCGATATGATGTCGAGCCCGCCCTGAGTGGTCAGCTCTCCTTCGCCCTCCGGAACCAGCGTGCACATCTGGGGACGCACGTCCCGTGCGATGTCGAGCATCTCGTCGGACGTACTCATCTCGAGATTGAGAACACCTGCGACGGTCTCTTTCAGAAGCTTCAGGTCGCGGTCCTGGATGTGGCGTCGGTCTCCTCTCAGGTGGATCGTGATTCCACAGGCCCCGGCGAGTTCCGCCTCAACGGCCGCCCACACGGGGTCCGGCTCACCGGCCATACGAGCTTGCCTGATAGTGGCAACGTGATCGACATTGACGGACAACCTCATGGCTGCTCCTCCCTAATCAGCATACGGTGCGACCGCAGCACACGGCACGACCGGGCGTTGCCCGCGCCCGGCTACTGCACGATCCTGGAGACCGGCACGATTCGGCATCCCCGCTCCCTCATGCCGGGGAGCATCCGCCTGAGAGCACTCAAGGTCTCCTGTCTGGGGTGGCAGATGCCTATCGCAACTCCCTTTCTTTTCGCCAGCTCCTCGAGGGCCCTGAGCTTGCCCTCAACGTCCCTCCGTCCCGTCTCATCCAGGGTGCTGTCAAGGAACATGCTGCTACGCGCTGTCGGAATGCCGGCACGCGCTGCCTCAGCTCGAGCCACCGAGAGCGGTGTTGTCATGCTGTCAACGAAGAAGAACCCCCGTTCCTTGAGAACGTACATGACGCTTCTCATCGCTGAGGTGTCCTCGGTAAGTCTCGAGCCCATGTGATTGTTGGCTCCGACAGCGTAGGGAACGTCGGAAATGCACTCGCGCACCATCTCCCCCATTTCGGACGTCGACTGCGAGAGCAGGAGGGCACCGTCACCGGGATCCACATCGGGGTAGCCCTTCGGCTCCATGGGAAGATGAACGAGCACTTCTTTCCCAGCCTCGTGTGCAGCCTCGGCCACGGCCGGGGCCTGAGGTGTGTGCGGGAGAACGGCTATCGTCACGGGTTCATCAAGTGCGAGAAACCCGCGCGTGGTCGCGGACATGTTGTGGCCGAAATCATCGATCACGATGGCAATCATCGGACCCTCTTCGGTCGGCTGCCGGGCGGGCGTCTCGGCGCCGCGAGGCGACTCCCTCAGAACGAGGTGATGCGTCTCTACGCCCTCGATCCCGAATCGCATATCGAGTGTTCGGAGGTCTCGCCAGTCGGGGTCGCTCTCGCGCACCCGGAGTATTTCTCCTCCCGCTGAGCGCACTGCGTTCGTGATCTCAAGGTTGCAGCGATACAGCCTCTCACCCAGGGGAATGCGGCCGCTCTTCTCCCAGGCGATTCGCTTCGCCCCGTCCTCGCCCAGCTCCTCTCGCACGCTCTCAAGTCGCTCTATCCCCAGAGTGACCAATGCCCCATCGATCGCGTCATTCACGCGCTGCGCACGGCGAGAGAGATCCCCGCCATCGAAGATGCGGGATGTGAACTGCGTAAGCCTTCCGCTCGATCTCAGCTCCGCGACTATGAATAGGGCGATGATCGCCATCGCGATGACCAGAAGCCATAAGCGGATGCCCGACATGGCTTGTGCTCTCTGCTCTCGTCTTGCTTTCTTGGATCGTTGGGCCAAGATCTCAAACCTCGCAAAGGGGAAACAACATGCCTTGCCTACTGCCCAAGTACTGGTGACCCTGTCCGGACCCGGGGAATCAGAGGAGCGCCGATCTGCTTACACGTGGATTCTATGGGGAGAAGGCCGGCCAGTCAATACGACACAAGAAAAGGGGACGGTCTCCCGCCCCCTTCCGGATTACAGTCTCAACTCGATCCCTAGTTACGGTACCGCGCCTTCAGGCGCCCGAAGGAGATCTCCTCACCACCCTCTCGATCGTGAGAACTCCGCCCCCTGAAGACGACGTCCTCCCATTTCGCGATCTCCCAAAGGTCCGCGCCGTTGCTCGCCGTCTCATTGGGATCGACAGAGAACAGGAAGCGCGCACCGGCGTTCGCCCACAACTGGTTTTCGCCGATGTAGACACGCAGGTCTGTGTCGTGCTCGTACTGCCAGCTGGACGGGTCACTCGGGTCGGCAGCTGGGATTTCACTCTCGTTACGCTGAGTCAGCGTCAGGGTGATATAGTCGATATTCGAGCCCTCACAGAACATGCCCTCGGCGATCAGTACCTCATCGGCCTTGCCCCAATATCCGCACCCGGGGAGTTCCGGATCCTCGGCAACGTCCGGAGGATACAGCCAGAACTCGAACGTATCCGCGAGACAGGCAAGGTAATACTCAGCGTCCATCTCCTCATACGCGCGGACGAGATTGTGAATGACGTTCTCAGGGCTTGTTCTCTCGCGGAAACCCTCGTCAACGTCGTGGGGATCGCCACCCGGCGGCGCAAAAGGGTTCCAGCACCCGCTCAACGGCATGATGAGAACCGCAGCGATGACGACTACGGCAAGTCGCCATGGCACTACCCGTTTCATGATGTTGGTCTCCTTCCTCATGCCCTTACTCAGAGTCAAATATACCAGTTTCCTATACATAAGTCAAGCTCGCCTGTGGCGCGCAACTACAGTCGAGACCACTGGTTCCCCATGCAAAGCTCGCTTCACGGATCAGTGCAAACCCCGTGCCTGTATGAGCTTTCTCGCTGTTTCAGATGATCTGACGATTGTCAAGCCCGGGTATTCGAGGCTGTGAACACCCTCGCCTGCGTGGCGGTGGGTACGAAGCGGGGGGTCCGGATGTACACTGCTAGTTTCTGTAGTCGCCACGCAGGACACCCCACGTCTCGAAGTCCTCAGGATCCTCGGTCCGGCGGTCGACCCACTCGTAAATGGCCCAGCGTGATCCGGTCTTCCGCATATGGAGCGTTGCCCGGCCCTTGTAGGTTACCTGCTCGCTCACATGCTGCCCGGACGCCCAGTCGACGACCAGAACGTAGTCGTCTCTCCGAAAGGTCTCGTCCTGCGACTCGTCGGGCGGCTCGAAGGCCGTGAAGGAGATCGAGATCCCGGACGCCTCTGCGAAGATGCCTGAGACGGCCTGCTCTTCGTCGCTCACCACCCAGTTCGCGTAGCGTGCCTCTCCCTCCTGGCCCGCGTCGAGGGAGTCCTCCGGGTCGACGTGAAAGCGGAAGTCGTCGGTGAAACAGTCCACGTAGTTTGCAGTGCCCTCGCCCACCAACGCGGCCTTAAGATTCGTGAGCACGATCGACGTCGTCACGGGCGTCTCCCACGGAATACCACCCTCATCCGGGGGACCGTCGGGCGCTCGGGGCGAGAACAGGCACCCGCTCAACCCAAACACCAGGGCAACCGTGAGCACCACAAGGGTGATATTTGTCACCGGCAACCTGTTTTTCACGTGTCGCTCTCCCTGTTGTTCCCCCGCGCCCGCGATCATCAGAGGTCAAGTTCTGTCCGCGTGATTTAGAAAGTCTTGTCGAGCGTCGCAGAAATATCCCACACATCCGCCTGCTGCTCGGTGATGTTCGCTGCATCCCTCAGAGTGCGAGCGACGGAGATTCTGAGGGTTGAATCGTCTTCGAGCTTGTAGTCCACGCTCGCCTTCCCCGTAAAACGGGTGTCCTGCTTCTCCCACGACAGCTGCCGCACGCCGTCACGGATCGTCCACTTCCGTCTGACGCTGAGATCTTGCTTTGCTTCGATGTCTATTAGATCAAAGAACGTGTATCGCGCCTTGAGCGAGATCCTGTGATCATCCCGCTCGCTGCTTCTCCCATAGCGCTCGACACCGAATTCATCCTCCACATAGCTTCCTTCATCCTGCCCTGTGTACTTGTGGGTCGCATCGAGAGAGAGCCCGGCCATCGGGCTCCAGCCAAGGTCTGTGGAGATCGACAGTCCCCGGATCAGGAAGTTCGATGTGTGATCGAACGTGTAGAACGCGTAGTCGGCCGACAGGGTGTACTTCTGTGTGAGGGTGACTGCAGGACTCACCTGTATTCGCAGTGTCGGCTGCAGCGAATAGGTCTGGGTGGTCTTGTTGTCGCCCGTCCTGGACGTCCTCATGTAGATGAGATCGTTCTCCTTGATCTTCAGATTCAGGCTCGCTGTAATGCTGGTCCTCGGCTTGTATGACAGATTCAATGTCACTTCCTGCTCAAAGAGGTCGCGGTCCTGATCGTTGGCCGCTGTGTCCTCGTACTGGTGCGACAGAAGGCTCATGCGCCCACGCAGGTCCACGTCGAACCGGTCCCCGAAGTCGCGGGAGAGCGACATGGAGAAAGTGTCGTGGTGCGTGTCGCCGGTCTGAAAGTTGAAGTACTCGTTGGCCTTTCGCTCGGACCCGAGATTTGTGGTGAATCTCACTCCGCTGAATGTGTACTCGATGCTGCCTTTCACCGAGTGCCCAGTGATATCGCTGTCCTTTGTCGTCTCAACGTGATAGTAGGCCTGGCTCCGAGAGTAGTTGTAGTCGAACCCCATCTTGAGATCTTCCATGGGCGCAAAAGCGCCGCTCACGCTGAACGCTCCGCTCTCCCGCTCACGCTCCTCGATCCCTCCCTCCTTAGGATACTGCATGGTCGAGAACGATCTTCGCGCGCTTGTCTCAAGCGAGTTCACATCCCATTCGTACTTCATGGTGCCGTTGAGCGCGTGATCGAACGATTCGTTCTGGTTCTCCACACCCTCAGCCTGCCTTGAATCCAGCAGTGAGTGGCCCCCGGAGTAGCCGAACGAGCTGGTAAGATTCTCCATTGGATCGTAGTCGAATTTCGCGGCGATCGTCTGAGCCGATCCCCGGCTTCTGACGTCGGAGTATTCGTTCTTCTCCATGCCGGAGCTCGCGCTCAGTGATGTCTTGACCCCATTCAGAAACGCTTTCACATAACCCATCGTGAGATCCATGGTCTCTTTCTCTCGCTCACTCCTCACTTCGTTCGGTGCCCCCTCGTTCCGAACGTCCACCTGGGTGCTGCGGTTGAACTTCACCCCCATGATAACGGCGTCCGTCACGGCGACATTGAGATTCGTTCTCCAGATCTCCTGGCGGTTTTCCCTGTTGAGAATGTCGTTCGACCGTGTGTTTATGCTGGACGATGCGACGAAATCAACCTTGGGGGACAGTTGATAGGAGAGACCGAAATCGTGACCCCATTTGCTCACGTCCTGATCTCTCCCATACGTCAGCTTGTAGCTGGGGTGAAACTCTGCGGCCAGTCCCAGACGTTGGCGACGCTCGGCGACGCCACGATTCTCAAATCCCTGGAGATCGCCCTCTTCTCCCTCGTCCGCGCCATCGTCAGATTCATCGCCTTCTTCCACACCCTCGCCCTCCGGCGGCCCTTCCGGGACCTGCCCTCCGTCCGGCGCCTCTCCCTGTTCCGGTTCACTCTCCGGAGGAGGATCACCATCGTCCGCCCACGAGTGACCGACACAGAGCAGCAGAACAAGAAGGACCATCGGGATGACCAGAGGAAGATGAGAGAGATGGTGGTTGCGCACGACCCGGCCTTTCATTACTCGGTTATACCCGCACTCGTCCCCGATGCTTCCAGCGCTATCGCGAGAAACTCAAAGTCCGATACGTCGAGCGTCTCGCCCCTGCGCGTCAGGTCTATCCCTGCCGCCGTTTCCAGACCCTCACTGGTCACATCGAAACGAACCATGAGATCCTCGAGGGACCGGCGAAGCATTTTTCTCCGCTTTCCAAACGCTGCTTGAACGACCGCTTCGAAGAGCTCGGCGTTGGAGTCTCTCCTTGGAGCCCGTTCGAAACTGAGTTCCACGAGCTTCGAGTCGACTTTCGGTCTCGGGAAGAAGCACGTGCTCTTCACGGTGAAAAGAAGTCGCGCCAGTGCATGATACTGAACCACCACAGACAGCCCCGAGTACTCCCTGTCACCCCGGCGTGCCACGATCCGTTCACCTACTTCCGACTGCACCATGAGCGCGGCTCGCTTGACCACACCCTTTACATCCGTCAGCATCCGGATCAGTGGACTCGTAATACTATACGGGATGTTCCCGGCGACGAGCAGCCGCTCGCACTTGTGAATCCCCCGAATCTCCTCGAAATCCAAGCGGAGGATATCACCTTCGACAAGCGTGATGCGCGGGTTTTCACCGTACTCCTCCCTGAATGCGCGGACTATTCCACCATCGAGTTCCACCGCTATGACGTGACGCGCTCTCTCAGCGAGTTCAAATGTCAGTGCTCCGAAACCCGGGCCGATTTCGACAACGACATCATCCGGTTCCGGCGCAATCTCGTCAACTATCTTCCGGGTCACATTCCAGTCGCTCAGGAAGCTCTGCCCGCGTTGTTTCGAAGGCGCAAGCCCGTACTTGGAGAGCATGACAGACGGTAATGTGAGATCCATGGGCGATCAGTCTCCGCCGTCCTCGGGCCGTCTTCTACCGCCGCCACGGACACGAAACGGGACGTCGAGCTCATCGGCAACTCTCTTGGCCGACTTGATGTCAATCTCTGGGATATCGACGACGCTGACCGTGACATCCAGCCCCGTCTTCACACACTCTCGTATGAAAGAACGAACGTGCTCGTACGTGCCTGCTCCGAATTTCGGTCGGCAGATACTCTCATAGACAGCAGCGCTCTCGGCGTTGAGACTGACAGAGATGGAGTCCGCGACCAAGGCAAGCTCCGGAACGATGTTCCTGTTCCATATGAGGTTGCCGTGCCCATTTGTGTCGATGCGCACCTTCCCGCCGAGCTCGCGCACGCGAGCCGCGACCGCTTTGATGACGTCCAGTCTTATCGTCGGCTCCCCGTATCCACAGAACACCACCTCGCGGTATCGGGTCGGATCTCCGATCACCTCCAGAAGCTCCTCCGTCGAAGGCTCCCTCTCAAGACGTAGATTGTATCCCCACAGGATATCGGTCTGGTATCTGATGCAGAACCGACACTCGTTCGTGCACCTGTTGGTGATATTCAGATAGAGATTGCCCCACATCTCATAGGCTATCGATGACACCGGCTTCTCCGGGATTCGGAAGAGCCGCATCGCGTTCCCTGTGGTCTGTCGCACGATGTCCTCAATGCCAATGCCGGTCGCGATGGCCACGGCCTCAGCCACTTCCGAAACAAAGGCCGGTTCGTTCCGCTTCGTTCCCTGCCCCTTGAACGGCTCCGGAGTCAGCCACGGTGAATCCGTCTCGAGGAGAATCCTGTTGAGTGGTATTGCTCTGACGGCTCTCACAAATCTGCCCTCGCGCGAGTATGTGATCGGCCCACCTATCCCAACGTGAAAACCGCGATCCACAACCTCCCGCGCATAGTCGGCGTCGCCGGGAAAGCAGTGCATGACACCACCGACCCCGCCAGCTCCTTCCTCATCTACAACATCAAGGACATCATCGAGCGCGTCTCTGTTGTGGATGACGAGCGGGAGCCCGAGTTCGCGCGCCAGGCGTATCTGTGCTCGAAACGCTCGCAGCTGGTCACCCCGCGGTGAGAGGTTCCTGTAGTAGTCGAGACCGATCTCACCGATGGCAACCACGCGCGGGTGTGCGGCCAGCTCTCTGAGCTCCTTCTCCGTCTCGTGGTTGTAGGAGGAGGCTTCGTGAGGATGGATACCGGCTGTCGCGTAGATGAAATCGTGCTGCTCGGCGAGCTCAATGGACCCTCGGGTCGTGGCGAGGTCGAACCCAACGTTGATCATCAACCCAACGCCGGCCTCAAGCGCCCTCGCGATGACTTCATCACGGTCCCGGCTGAAATCCTTGAGGTTGAGATGGACGTGGGTGTCTGTGAGGACGTGTCCAGGTCGGCTGGTTGCCTTGCCGGCCACCGCTAGCTCACCTTCGTTCCGACCGGCATGTCCTTGTCTGGCACAACCACAGCTATGGCGTCGTCGCCGGTCGCTGCGAGAAGCATGACCCGGGATTCTATGCCTCTGATCGTAGCCGGTTCCAGATTTGCGACGACGACGATGGTCTTGCCGACGAGTTCTTCAGGGGCGTACCCGAGCGCGATTCCGGCCACCATCTGCCTGACGTCTCCGCCGCCCAGGTCGACCTTCATCTTGATAAGCTTCTCGGTTTCCTCTACCCGCTCCGCCTCGAGGACTTTCGCGAGCTTGAATTCCAGCTTCTCAAAATCACTGAATGTCGCCATGTGTTTCTCGTCCTTCTTCCTATCCGCAGCAGGGCCACCCTCCGAGCCGGCTCCGACCTGCACATCGAATCGCTTCGCAAGATCTTCATCCGTGTACTTGGGAAAGACCGGTTCCCCTTTCGTAACCTCGATTTCCCGCGGCCATCCCGCACCCCAGACAAGCAGTTCAGAAAACTCCCCATCCCCCGTGACCGAGGGGAGCCCAAGCTGGTTGAGTATCTCCTCGCACTTCCCCGGCATCACAGGCCAAGCCATCACGGCCACTTGGCGAACGATCTCGAGCACGTCGAAGAGCACCTGGGGGAGACGCGATGAGCCCTCCTTGGCAAGAGCCCACGGCTTCTCCTCCTCGATGTAGCTATTCCCGCGCCGGACGAGTTCCCACATCCTGGACAGGGCAACCTGCGGCGCGTACCCGGTCATTGCCGCCGCCACATCAGATGCCACGGATCGCGACAGCTCGACGAGTGCTCCTCCGTTGCCGTCCGGCGTGGTCGCAGCGAGGTTCTCGATCTTTCCTCCCAGGAATTTCTGGACCATCGCTGCGGAGCGAGAGAGGAGATTCCCGAAATCGTTGGCGAGCTCCGAATCGTACCTGGATCGGAACTGCTCCCACGTGAAATCAATGTCCTTTCCATAGGTTCCCTCGCGCATCAGGAAGTACCTGAGCGCGCAGGGGCCGAACATGTCTGCAGCCTCAAGCGGGTCAATCGTGACACTCCGACTCTTCGAGAGCTTCTGCCCCTTGAAGTAGACGAAACCATGGCCGAACACGGTGCGCGGCAGCTCGATGCCGGCGCTCATGAGCATCGCAGGCCAGATGACGCAGTGGAATCTCGTGATGTCCTTGCCGATGATGTGCACGTCGGCCGGCCACCACTTGGCGAACAACTCCTCGTCCTCTCCGTATCCGACACCGGTCACGTAGTTGGTGAGCGCGTCCACCCACACGTAGATGACGTGCGATTTGTCTCCCGGCAGCGGAACTCCCCACTCGGAACCGGCGCGCGTCACGCTGATGTCGTCGAGCCCTCCCTTGATCAGCTGGATGATCTCGTTGCGCCTGGTCTCAGGCTGAATGAATTCGGGATGCTCCTCGATGTACTTCAGAAGCGGCTGTGCGTACTTCGAGAGCCGGAAGAAGTAGTTCTCTTCAGTGATCCACGCCGGTTGCGTTCCGTGGGTGGCGCAGCACCCATCGACCAGGTCCTTCTCCTGAAGAAAGGCCTCACACGACTCGCAGTAGTACCCTTCGTAATGGCCCTGGTAGATGTCATCGCCGATCGCTTCGAAGAGTAGGCTCAAGCGCCGCTCGTGTTCCCGGCTGGTCGTGCGGACAAACCGATCGAAGGATATTTCAAGCCGGCCCCAGATGTCTCTGAAGATCTCCTCCATCTGGTCGCAGTAGGTGACCGGGTCCATACCCTTCACTCTCGCCGCACGCTCCACGTTGAGACTGTGCTCGTCATTCCCCATCTGAAAGTAGACATCGTCACCCAGGAGGCGATGGAAACGCGCAAAGACATCGGCTGATACTTTCTCGTATGCGGTGCCGATGTGCGGAGGGCTGTTCACATAGTCTATTGCTGTTGTGATGTAGTACTTACGTGACATCTTTTTCCTTTTTGCGCCGCCTGTTCCGGCGACTGGGCCCACGCGACCGTCTCGGGGAATCCTCGCGGTTTGACTTGGTGTCCTCGCGGACCGGCTTGGTGTCCTCGCGAACCGGCTTGGCGTCCTCGCGGACCGACCCGGTGTCCTTACGATCCGACTTGGCGTCCTCGCGGACCGACCCGGTGTCCTTACGATCCGACTTGGCATCCCCGCGACCCGGCATTGCTTCCTCGGAAACCGATTCCGAGTCCCTAGGGTTGCTCTCCGCGTCTTCGGACGCCAGGCGACCTTTCTTGTAGTCTTCGATCGCGACCTTGATCGTCTCGCGCTCGCCATCATCGAGTGTCACCGTACGATGGAAGATGTCCACACCCGTCACCTTCCTCGTGCCGTCGCCCAAATCTATCTTTGTTCCAACCTTCGGGAATTCCTTGAGTGACTCGCTGTAGAACGAACGCTCGTATCTCAGACAGCACATGAGCCGGCCGCAGCCTCCCGATATCTTGGGCGAGCCGGGCGCCAGATGCTGCTCCTTGACCATCTTCAGTGTCACCGGGTCGAAGTCACCGATAACACCCCTGCAGCAGTAGTAGCGCCCACAGCGGCCGTAGCCTCCGAGCCGCCTCGCCTCGTCTCGCACGCCGATCTGACGCATTTCGATTCTCGTCTTGAAGATCCCGGCGAGATCGCGCACGAGCTTCCGAAAATCGACACGCCTGTCCGATGTGAAGTAGAAACGGATCTTATTGCCGTCGAACTGCCACTCGACATCGACGAGCTTCATAGGAAGATTCTGTCTCCCTATGCACTGCTGGCAGATGCGGTGGGCTTCCAGCTCTTTGTCGCCCAGTTCCTTGAGACGGTTCTTGTCATCGCTGGTCGCGTGCCGGAGAATCAGCCCTTGCGCACCCTTGCCCTGGAGCTTGGCGCTCGCAGTTGCGCCTTCGCGTACGACCAAGCCGATATCCTTCCCGCGCTCCACCTCGACGATCGCGTGATCACCCGCCTTCAGTGGTATGCTCCGGGGATTGGAGTAGAGCGCTGATCGGCCTCCCTTGAACTCTATCTCAAAAGAGTCAGGCGTTCCGCGCAGAATGTCACTGGATTCCACTGAGGTTACCTCTCCCTTGTCGCCGCCCTCTTTCGCACGACCGCCATGTCCAGAAGTACTGACGTGAAGACGATCGACGGGCTGGAATAGCGCTCTATCGCCCTTCGCGCCTCGTCGATCTTTGTGATCAACTCCTCCAGGTCCTCAAGCTCCATGATGTCCGCCTGAGATCTGATCTGGTTCGCGTAGGACGAGTACAGGAGCTCCGGAACGGCCGCATCCTTGGACTCGGAGACCACCAGAACATCGCGAAGCCACAACAGCATCAGATCCAGGGCCTTCTGCTGCTCATCCCGTCCCAGGTTGTATGCGAGACGATTTGCTTCCTCGATGAGCGGCCGGACCCCTCGGGTCCGGCTCCCATCCATAATGGCGGCGACCTTCTTGAGCTCCGCCGCAAGCCCGCCTTGATTGGCGCGAACCGCGAGCCCGGGACTGCCCCGGGCTATCGCTGATGCTGCGCGCGCCTTCCTCGCATCCATTCCCAGTCGCGGATCACCGGTCAGAACTGTCTCCACGTCGGCTCTCGAGAGGCGCGAGAATGGTATCTTCTGACAGCGTGACACTACGGTCACCGGAAGTGCGCCCGATCGCGACGATGTGAGAATCAGGACCGTCTGAGCCGGTGGTTCCTCGAGAGTCTTGAGAAGCGTGTTCGCCGCCTCAGTTGTCATTCTGTCCGCGTCGGCGATGATGAATACCTTCCAGGGACCGATGTATGGCCGCTTCCCCGCTTTGACCACAACGTCGGCCAGGATCGTCTCCACCGAGATGATGGCTGTCTTCCTCCCGAAGTCCTCGTCCCGGAAGCCGTTCTTCACGGACTCGGAGACCCGCTCGGCGCGCTCCGCCGGCTTGATGGTCCGGGGGACCGGGAAGATCAAATGTGTGTCGGGGTGGCTCTGTCCATCGGACATCTTGCACGCCGGGCAGTCACCGCAGTTTTCAAACCCTTCCGCTTCGCAGTGAAGCGCCTTGGCTAGCTCCAGTGCCACCGTCTCCTTACCGACACCGTAGGGGCCCCTGAAGAGATAGGCGTGAGCAAGGCGGCCGGAATCGAACGCGGATCTCAGAAGCGAGATCGCCTGCTCCTGCCCTCTTATCCTGTCGAGACCCATTGGACACTCTCGGTCACAGGCCCACGAAACGGTCCGCCCCGGAGACGAAACTCCCCATCATGAGATAACTTATAAGTTTATCTCTTGTATTCGGGCTGGGTCAAGACGATTCACTTCTGTTGGTGGCAAAGCATGGGTACATCGTGACCCACCGAGCCGGGTGAGGAAGCTGGCCTGCTTCGGCCCCAGGACCCATAGGCAGTTGAAGAAGATCCTGGCCTCTGAGAGCTTCAGA
>JALGZD010000231.1 GCA_025782395.1 bacterium | reverse complement strand
GGTTATTGTGGGGTAGAGCCAACCGACCAGATAATAATAGAAAGTATCTGTGGTGTTGATATCGATGTGGCAGCCGTCATACACGCCCGCCTTCCAGAACTGCGGGTCGTAACTCGGCCCGACGAGATACTCACAGTCCGGCGCGAACCAGTAAGTCGCGTTTCCTTCTGCATCAGTCAAGTTGACGACATCCTGCCGGAAGTTCGTGGAATCGTTGGTGACCCAGAAGCTCACGTTTGAGGTTGCGGAGGCGTTCTTTTCAAGGTCGAACACATTCACCACGAGCGCTTTGGTATCATAGTTTCTCAGCAGAGTCGTGGCGTTTCCATACTTGTATTTTATGCTCGTCAGGGATTCTGTGACGTTGGGTCCCTGTATCGCCGAGCGGTTGTAGCTGTTGTTCACTTCGTGGTCCGTAATCTCCCACTTGTGGAACTTTGCCTTGCTTGCATTCCACAAACCTCCTTCCGGCGAGTCGATGTCGGCGCAAGTGAAGCTCTGGTAAGTAATCGAGCAGGTTCCCGAAGTTTCATTGCCGTAGTCAGAACCTATGTGGTCCGAATCAACATAAATCCAGGAAGTCCTGTTGTCTTTGCTTATCCAGAGGGAACAGTTTATTTCGTCCCCTTCCTGGTCCGAAACATCTATTGTGTAATTATACAAGGAACTCCAACCACCCCTTGTTGCAGTGTCCCAGACCTCAGTGCTGTAGTTAAACACATATAACGTTTCATTTTCGGCCGTCGTTGGAACATTCTCCAGCCAGAACCAGCTGAAGTAGGTGCTCGAGTTGTCATCATGATATTCTTTGCTGCTGTTGAGCCTGATGTCCCAGTAGCCTTCATGCTTGCCGGTGCTGTCCCAAGTGCAGTTATACCAACCCGCACTTGCTCCAGTCTCATTGTTTATGGGCGTGCATTCATATGCTGTAGTATTTGGAGATACCGTTTCGACAGAGGTGCTGGAATTAGATATCGTTCCTTCTCCAGGGCAGTCTGACGTTACATTGAACCTTATCAAGATGTTATCCGTCACATTGTAGCTGTCATTGTAAGCGGGCAGCTCTAAGTTGTTCTTCAGTTGCCCATAGACGTCTATGAAAGCTGTGGAAGCCCCGAAGTATATAGAGGAGTAGCAGTCGTCCGTCTCAATCTTGGACTTCCAAATCTGCTGGCCAACTTGGTAGGTGCAGTTCGGATTGAAATAGTAGCTTAAGTATCCGCCGGAGTCTGTAGTGTTACCGACGGGAGCTGTGTAGTTGGTTCCGTCGTAAGTTACCTCAAAGCTACCGTTGACACCCGAGCCCACGTAGCTCCCGTGGTCCTGGTCGTAAGCCCTTACTTGTAGCAGGACTGTTTCCCCTTCTCTGTCGACGTCCGGTGGCGAAGATGTAACTGACAACTGAATATCATCTGTTACAATGTCCTGCGTGAAGTTGTATATCACAGTGTAGTTCCAGTAGTCGGTGGCGGTGAAGTTGAACTTCCTGTTCGTCATTATGTCGTCGCACTCGAAGTCCCTGTAGAAATATATTGAAGTTGGATCCTTGCAGTTTTGTGCGTAACACATGGTTGTGTTTAGCAGCTGCCAGGTGTTGTTCTTGTAATACCACAAGCTTATGTTCATCTGCTCGTAGCTGTAAATCACTTGGTCGCTGTCGTAGAGGTCTACTTCGAACGTCCAGTCTTCTCCCCATCCGTACGGGTTGTCGTTGTCGCTTGTGCTGACAGCTATACCTTGAATCTCCGGCTGCGTCACCAGTTTCACACCATCCTCAATAAGCAACACGCTGCTGAAGTTGTAATGTGTCTTGCTGGCGTTCATCGTTGAGTTGTAGAACCCGAGGAACCATGTGGTTGTGTCGGTGATGTTGCAACTGTAGTTGCCGTTCCCAATGTCAGTTACAGATGTGCATGACTTAATTTCATCGTTCTGGACAGCCTTGAAGGTAACGTCGGATCCACTGACACCACCACAGTCGTCATAGACTCCCCCAAGGAATGGAATGGGGTCTATACCTTTCCTGTAAGTGGCTCCAATCGGTTCGTAGAGCGTTACCGAGAGCGGGTCCGTGAAGATTGACACATTCCACTCACTGCTGGTCGTGGGTTTGTAGCAGGTCACACCGAACTCGACCCGCCACTTCTGGGGCATTATGTCGTAGTCGCACTTATCCTCACTTGGGAAGTTGTCCGTTATGTAGCCGCCAGGCTCTACGGTTGACAACTGAAGGTCCATGGCGAATGTGCTACCATCGGTAGTGACCCAGAACTCACCCGTGTCTTGGGTGTT
This sequence comes from bacterium, assembly GCA_025782395.1. GTDB lineage: Bacteria > Joyebacterota > Joyebacteria > Joyebacterales > Joyebacteraceae > Joyebacterum. The sequence continues at coordinate 908 of JALGZD010000231.1, read as the reverse complement.
TATTGAAGTTCCCCTGTCGGTGTCCTGTATATGTACGCGCAGTGTCACCCGCTCACCGTTCGTTACATTGCTCCTGTTTAGCTCTCCGTTATTCCCCTGGTCATGTGAAATGGATATATCATTTCTCTCAATTGTCAGGTTTCCTATTCCCGTCTCTGCGTAGTCCTGCTCGCTTGGGTCGCCCGAGGGGTCATCAGTGCCGTTCACGAACCACTCACGGTTCGTGTTGGCTACCAGGTCTGAGCAAGTGTAACCACTAAATGTGAATGTGACAATCTGTGAGTTGACGCCGTAAGGCTTGCTCTTCCCGAACGGCGAAATTAGCTTCCAGCTGCTCCCCCCTTGCTGTCTTTCCCAGAGATATACCTTGACCTCGTCCTTGTCATAGTCGGTGACATTGACTTTGAATGTCCAGGTTTCACCCCACCCACCGACATCCCCACCCTGCTCCGAGACCACCGACACGATCGAGACCGTGGGTCTGGTTTCGAGCCAGAACGCATTGGTCTTGGTCTCGGTGTCTGGAGTATGAAGCGTCTTGTTTGCAAAGACACGGACGTTGTGCCACCTTGTCGCCATCCCACTCGAGTTGAAGCTGCAGTTGTAGTAGCCCCAGCTCTCATTGTTTATGGGCGTGCAGTAAAACTCGTCTGAGGTATCCTGGCTTATCGTGGTGATATTAACGTAATCTGCATCTATCAAAGAGTTGCACTCATCGCTTACATTTACCGTTATGTTTATGATTTCTTCCCCAAGGTAGAACTCCTCCCCGGAAGGTTCTATTACAGTGTTCACGAGCTTACCTATTATAGTGAGATTGTATTCACTAGAATTCACGAAGTAAAAGCATGCAGTTTCGTTTATGTAGGTGAACCAGTTTTGGTTACCGACAGTGTAGGAGCAGTTTG
>JALGZD010000121.1 GCA_025782395.1 bacterium | reverse complement strand
AAAGCGAATCAAAAGTGTTGGAGGGGGTAAAACTACTAAAAGAAGTGGGATTTGACACGAAGAGGGAGACATCTTTCTACATCCTCGCCAACTACAACACCACAAAAGAGCAGGATATATATCGCTGTGAAGTGTTGAGAAACTTGGATACCACCCCCTTCGTAATGGTTTATGAGGATAACGGTAAAGCGGATAAATGGTATAGAAAATTAGCAAGGCATGTGAACAGAAAAACTTTGTTTTGGTCGGATACATGGAAGGAGGGGTTAGAGTTGCCAGAATTATCCGTATCCGGCAACCAATCCATCAAAATGTTGGGGGTGAAGGGAGACGAATGAATAATATCCCACAAAGTTATCAAAAGAGATCTGGAGCAGGTATTTTGTTACGAATGCGAGATAGGCAGGTGAAACTGAAGCAGAGGGAAAAAAAGCCACCCTTTAATAAATATGAAACAAAAATCATTAACACCCTATACAACTATCAAACCCCTCTAACCACGGGTAAGGTTACGAAATATGCCGGGTTCTCTTACAACACCGTGAAGAAGTATTTACAACGGTTGTTGGAAAAGAAGTATGTTAAATCAACCCATCACGGCAATGCGGTTTATTGGTGGCGGAAAGAAAGAAGTTAGGGTATCCTAATCAAATTAAAAAACCGAAAGCTTTATATACCCTATTGTATATAGGGTATATTGCAAGCATGTATGCCTGCACACTTGCGGGCGCACGCTTGAGTGAGATATAAGCGAGGGGATACAAAAACCGGGATGTATGGGCGAAAGCTATATCCTGTGATGCCCTCTCCTTTCTCACAAAAACAAAGGCAAAAACCAAATGGGGCAGGGGGTGTTTTACCGGTGTGCACGGTGTAGAACGAAGAAGACATCTCAACAAACTCGCTGCTACGGGAGTGAGCGGGGTTATTCCCCGCCTGCCCCTCGCTTTTAAATCGGATGAAAAAGAAAAAAATGCAACAAAAAAACGAAAAAGAGGAAAGCGGCGACCTCTCTAAAGAAGAGCCGAAATGGACTATATCGGAGTTGATACAGGGTAAACATACGGAATGGATAAACAAAGAATATGATGGGGAATTGCGAAAAGTGTGTCCATCCGTTGCTTCTTGGAAAGAACGAGAAGGGAACCGAAATGCATACCCTATCTGCTACGGTAGGGTAGGGTGCAGAATAAATGAAAGGTGTCCGTTACTCTTTGGGTTGCCTTATGAGGAGAATTTGGGATAAGATGAACGAAAAGGAATTTGATATGCTAAAAGTGAATGATAAAGTACGAAACACAATAACGGGACACATATTCACCTTAAAAGACAAAAACACATACAGTAAAGACTTGGGAAGTTACTTTCTCGGAGTGCGTGTCCAAATAAAAACAACACGGATTTTCAGGAATGATGTTTGGGAGGAGGTGAAAGAGTAAGATGAAAGTGCATGAAACAGAGACTATAATTATACGAGGAAAGCGTGATAATGTATTTAAACGTGCAACAAAAATACTTGAAAAACTATATCCTCGCATAAACGAATCTCTTAGGACACAATTCTTAGGTTTTGAGCAGAGAAAAGACTTCGGTAATAGCTATCTTGCTGTTCTGTATGAACGGGACTATGATGAAACGTTGAGAGGGGGTAAAACCACTGGTAAGTATGTAACTGACGCTATGCAAGTCTTCTGCACGGGTAAATTGTGGAAGGCGGTATTAACTATCCCAAAATGGAGATTAAAGGGGGTGAAGGAATAAAGATGGTAGAAGAAAAAAAAGGCAAAATAAGGAGTATATCGCTCGTTAAAGGACGTTTGCAAGCATCAATCCCCGCAACCGTTCTTACAGCATTACATCTCAGTGAAGGGGACGAATTAGAATGGAAGGTGGAAGGGAATAAAGCGATAGCAGTAAAGAAGGAGGGAGGGGCATGAAAATCCGTGAGATAACATTAAAAAGTAGCCCAGTGCTATCGAAAATCCTTGAAGAATACTGCGATGATATGGAATTTGTACCGACTCAGAATTGCAAAGATTTTTTCGGTAAATGGGAGACCGAAGTTCCGGCAAAACTTGTTCGGCAATGTATCTTCGCGGGAATTTTCTGGGCGAGAAAGCATCCAGAAGATGTGGTGGTTACGGAGGAGGCGAGCGGTTAAAATGGGGAGAGGAACGCTAACTAAAGAAGTTCAGGAAATCGCAAAGAAGCATATTGGTAGGGAAATTGATAGAACAGAATTACACTTAATTCCCTATGCTCAATATGTAATGGTTAACGAACAACGACTTGATCCAAATAAAATAACCGGCGATGAGAGAAAAATTTTAAGGAAGTGGAAAGATGCAGGATTGGTTGAAGGTGGGGCAGGGGGGTTTTCGATCACAGAAGACTTTTGGGATTTCGCGTGCGATATACTGTGGCAAGCCTATGTCAAACGAGAAGGAGAACCAATAGAATGATAAAAATGAGATTCCGGGAAATGGCTGTGAGGGACGGAGATGTAATAGAGATTCCGGGAAGGATTTTAAATAAATCCGTAACTGCCCATGTCGACCTAAACAGAGAGCTCCATACCGTTATCACATGGCTTGAAGAGGTGAAGGAATAAAGATGGATGGGCGAATAATAAGTGTTAACGCGGTTGAAGACAAAGAGGGGTATAGACACAGGGAAATCATTATAAAAATCCCTGAACCACCGATGCCAAACCAACCTATGGGATGGGTACCAGATTGGCGAGAGATACAAGAACAGCAATCGCCATTCAGCATAGGATTGGTGAAAGACTTTGAGGAATACGAAGAAGCGATAAGGATGTATGATGTGTTTTGTGATAAGCTCGATGCTTTCCATATCGGCGGCGTGGCAATAACACAAGCGGAGGTGGAGGAATAAAGATGACCGAAGATGAATTGATGTTGCTTTTGTTACAGAATCCCCATAACCTCCGTTGCCAGAACTGCGGTAAATCTCCACAGGGAAACAAGGATGATGCTTTGTTAGGGTGTTTGCATATTGACACAGGAGATGCGAGTGTAGGACTTGGAGAAAGTGTCTATTGGCTATGTCCCGAATGTGAAAGAGGGGGCAAATAACATGCCAGAAAAAAACGACCGCTATGTAAGCCCAACCGTGCTTAGGGTTGTGGCGGATGTGCGTGATGGTGTCAAAAGTAAAAGAGATTTAGAAATTTGCGGATGCCCCTTATGCCAGCAAGCGTTGGAAGTGCTGGAGGAGGGTAATTAAGATGGAAGGAAGCATATTAGGATACGGGGCTCTGGATGAAGAAGCAGGGAAATCCGAAGAGAAAAGCGAAAAACCAAAATGCTCAAATCCTGAATGTGGGAAAGAAGTTAGTGAAAAGGTAAAGCAATACAGTCTTGAGCATTACGGTAAAATCCTGTGCTATGATTGCCAAAAATCCGCTGAGAAGGTTGAGCCAAAGAGCGAGGAAGACGAGGAGTTGAAGGAATACAACGATGAAGTAACCGCTGAGAAGGAAGCAGAAGTAAAC
>JALGZD010000126.1 GCA_025782395.1 bacterium | reverse complement strand
CCCCTTCATCAGGTTGTCTATGGCCTTCTGCACGTAGCGCTCGGAGTGCGTGTCCAGTGCGGACGTCGCCTCATCGAATATCAGTATCTCCGGGTTCTTCAGGATCGCCCTGGCAATGGCAAGCCGCTGTTTCTGTCCGCCGGAGAGCCAACAGCCTCTCTCTCCGATCACGGTCTCGAATCCGTCGGGGAGTTCCTCTATGAACTCGAGCGCGTTGGCCGCTTCCGCCGCCTTCTCGATGTTCTCGAATGGTATGTCACTGACTCCGTATGCGATGTTGTTCGCCACGGTGTCGTTGAACAGCACGGTCTCCTGAGTCACGACGCCGAGGCTCCGTCTGATGTCCTTGACCGCGATGTCTCGCAGGTCCACTCCATCGATCGTCACGGAGCCTGCGTCGGGGTCATAGAACCTCGGGATCATATCGGCGATCGTGCTCTTCCCTCCCCCACTCGGACCGACGAGGGCCACGATCTCGCCTTTGCCGATCGTGAAGCTGACGTCACGAAGGACTTCGATGCCTTCCGTGTAGCTGAAGCACACGTCGTGAAACTCGATACCTTCACTGACCGACTTCAGGGGCTTGGGGTTATCCGATTGCCTGATCTTCACCGGTCTGTCCATCAGTTCGAACACCCTCTCGGCAGACGCGAACCCGCCCTGTATCACTGCGTTAGCGCTGCTCAACATCTTGATGGGCCTCATCATCGAGAGAATGGCCGCGAGGAACACAAGGAACCGTCCCGCCGAAAGCGACTCGCCGGCAAGCACGGCCCGTCCGCCGTACCACATGATAAGACCGCTTGCAACCGCTCCCATGGCCTCGGTCAGAGGGCTCGCCAGCGCTCCTATTCTACGAAGAGAGATCCTCGTCTTCCGGTGCTCGCTTATGATCCTCCTGAACTTCTTGCCTTCGAACTCCTCCATCGAGAACGCCTTGACGACCCTGATGCCGAATATCGTCTCCTGGAGCAGGGACGAGAAGTCAGAGAGCCTGCGCTGGGCGTAGTGGGTCTTCCTCTTCAGGGTCCTGCCAATAATGAGAATGACGAGCATCACAGGTGGGAATATGAGCAGTGTCGCGAGAGCGAGTTGCCACGACGCCCAGAGTGCCACGGTCAGATAGACGACCAGAAGCACCATCTCTCGCGGGACCTTCATGAGCATCTGCCTCATCGAACGGTTCATTCCTGCAACGTCCGACGTGAATCTGGCAATGACATCTCCCGAACGTGTGGACGTGTAGAACCTCATATCCAGTTCGAGTATGTGGGAGTAGAGAGTGCTGCGGACTCGCGCGATGACTCCCTGTTCCACTCGTGCCATGAGGAATGTCTGCAGGAACCCGAACAGGTTCTTCAGGGCTACTATGACAACCATGAGAACTATGACCGCGAAGAGTATCTGTGAAGGATCAGATTCCTCGAGAGCCCTGCTGATACCGCCGACCAGTTCTCCCCAGCTCTCTCCGACACCCACGGAATCGAAGGAGACTATCGAGCTTCCAAGCTCACTCGCGGGCACCGAGCAGTACTGCTCGAGGGCCACGCGCAGGTCCATATCCCCCGGGTGCTCCCCTGCCGGCACCAGGACATCATCGAACAGAGGCAGAAGCATTCCGAGCGTGACACCGCTCAGCATCGCGAATATCGCCATGCAGACAGTGGCTGCAGCTACAGATTTCCACCACGGACGTACCAACCTGAGAATGCGTGCCGCGGTACCGTGCGTTCTCATGAGACCTCAAGTATGAAGGTGCACTCCGTTCAGATCGCCACAACAGTCTGGCATGCGCTCGATGCCAGTGAACGCGCCGTTCGAGGGCGTAACGGTGCACAAGCGCGCATAACATGATAGCCATTTCGCACCGCCCCGGCAAGCCCCTGCGCCCATGACCAGCCGGCGGAGCGCCTCTTCGGCGATGTTGGGAAAACAGCGGGGCCCCGCGGTTATCCACGGAGCCCCGATGAACTGTCTGAGCGGTACAACTGCTACGTTAGCGATACAGAGCCTTGATCGTCGTCCAGCTCGCATCCTCGACCGGCGATGGCCCGGTGTAGCCGTCGATCGTTACGATGTACTCGAGCCCGCACGGCTGACATCCGAACACCGACGGCCCCACCCACAACCAGTAGAGGCCCGGGCCGACCGTCTCAGTGAGCGATACGACCTCGCACGGAGAACCAGTCGCGCTGCTGATCACGAGTCCCGGATCGTCGCACCCAAGCGGGAGATTCGCATCCAGGAAGAAGATGAGCACCGGGAACTCCGCGGTCGCCGAGAAGGTGATCGTGTTCGGCGCCGAGATGTAGATCTGATACCAGTCCGTGTCACGACTGTAGTCGTCGAACGTGCCGCTCGTGCCGAAGATCGTGATCGTCCCGGAGCTCGGCCCGACCGGCTGGAACACCGGCGGCTCGGCGTTGCAGCCGCCGTTAAACGTGTCGACATATCCGGCACCGCACACGGGCTCGCCTTCGATGATCGCGCCCGCCGGCGGGTTGAGGTCGCACGGGCTCGGGACGTCTATCTGGAGCACGTACTCGCCGCAGTCCTCGTTGTAGCCGTCCACCACGAAGTAGTAGGTGTTACCCGCGTAGAGGAAGACGTTCTCCATGAACGACTGGTAGCCCGTGACGCCGCAGTCCGCGTCGTCGTTGCAGCAGACGACGTTGCCCTCGACGTTCTCGAAGATGTAGACCTTCGTATCGTAGCTCGATGCGCAGAGATCGATGTTGACGACGAGATCGGCAGTGGCGGTGTACGCGTAGACCACGTCCGGCGCCGTCGACTCGGGATACGGACACACGACGTCGTAGTCGTTGAGGTACTCGCACGTGTTCCCCGTAACGGTGACCGGAAGGTCGGCAAGGACGAAGGGGAACTCCATGTTGTCACCGATTCCGCGCCCCTCGAACGTGGCCGTCCCACCGGCGACCGGGTCCTTCTCGGCGACGACGAGCTGGTCCGTGGTCGCGCCGCTCGCGGCGACCAGTGCTGCAAGCAGAACAACAGCAAGAGTAGCAACTCTCATGGCGACACCTCCCTGACAGTGACATCCCCTCAGTAATGCACACAGGATAGACTAAGCCCCGGCGCGCTGCCCCGCGCGATCGCGGCCCTGGCAGTGCGGCAGAACGTCCTCGACCCCTCTCTCAGCAGGCCGCTCTGTGATCTGAACACGGTCAGTCTATCATATGTTCCCTTCTAGTGTCAAGACTGGACTCCCCTGAGCACTCACCCGCTCTGGAAGCAATCCGCGCCCTCATGCACGCGACATATGAGCG
>JALGZD010000134.1 GCA_025782395.1 bacterium | reverse complement strand
AGTGTCCCGTCGCCGCTCCCGAGAAGCACCGAGACGCTGTCGCTGTAGTAGTTCGCCACGGCCAGGTCGAGAGCTCCGTCCCCGTCGAGATCGCCCAGAGCAACCGAAATGGAGGCGTCGCCCGCCCCGCAGTCGATTCTGGCATCATATAGGGGTCTGAAGCGCGCCTGTGCGGAAGCTCCAATAGCAGCGGACATGAGCAATACCAGTAGACACCAGTTCATTCTCATGGAAGCGTCCCTCCTTGTCATCTGGTCATCGCTGCGCTCGCTCAGCTGCGACTCCTCTTCGCCTGCGTCGTTGTCCGTTGGCTCCTTGGCTGCTGGTACCGGATTCAGTTCTCTCCATGGCCCTGTACCTAACAACCGCGCATCAGCTGCGAGCGTTAAGGCTGGCGCGATGGGTGCCAGCGGCAGAGCCGCGCCTGCAGTCGACGTGACAGCCAAGCTCGTCGGCTGCATACGCTAGTTAGGCCTCACCTCAACGAGCACAGTTGCTCCGGCATCGGGATTCACGAGGGCGACACGGCAGCCTGGGTGATCCCCGGCTCTCAACACGGCTACCGCAGGTGTCCCCAGCGCCGATGAATCTCGGCGTCCTGCGCAATCCCTGCGTTGAACTGATCGACCGAAGCCTCGCGGAAGCGCGGGTTTGGGCTCTGCGCCCGCGCGCGCTCCAGGTTGCTCTCGTTCACCCAGCCTGGAATGGGGGTGACGCCCACATACTCCGAAATCGGCTTTGCGTAGATCCAACCGTCACAGAAATCCGCCAGCTTGAAATCCTCGTACCCGTGGCGGTAGACTGCATCCTGGACGCGGAGTTCCCCGAACGGACCTTCATCGAGATCGAACCCCACTGGACGCGGGCCCTCTGCCAGCATGACGGCGTCGATGACACCGTCTGCCGGATGGCGCATGCGCGAACCGTACCCTCCCGCACCCTTCCACGGAGCGTGTAGGAAGACGGTCACCGCGCGCTTGCCAAGCGCGGCGAAGACGTGATTCCCGCAGCGAAGGCTGGAATCGAAGTGCCTGAACTCACCGCCAATGACTATCGGCTGCCGGTACTCTGTGAACGCGTGGTGGATGCCGGAGTACACCAGCACCTTCTCACCCGAGCGCACCGCATCCAGAATCACATCCGCCCACTGCTCCTCGCCACATCCACGCCACACTTCTCTCATGATCGCCGGATCGTCCCTGTCTGCCTCGCTCGTGACGAAGCTCCAGTCGGGAGAGCCGTTGATGCCGAGAATCCTGAAACGGGGGACTCCATCCGGCAGTCCCTGGTTCAGCATCCATGCGGACCGGTACACGTCGACGTACTCGCGATAACCCCAGAAGATGAACTGCCGAAAGACGATCTCGCGGGCCAGGTCTTCGTCCCACTCCGGAGCACCGAGCACAGAGTCGATCAGCGGCTGATCCTCCCTGCGGCCGAACTCCGTGGCCAGAACGCGCACGCCCGCGTCGTAGAGCGGCTCGATCAGCAATTGCACGAAGAGGACATCCTGCTTCACTCGGTGCTGCTCGCCCAGAAAGACCACATCGTGGGCCGAGAACAGGCCGACCACATAGCTCTCGGGCGTCTCACTTCCCGCATCCAGCCACGCCGCCAGCTTCGACTGGAGCACAGGATCGATGGGCGGCGGGTCCTGCAGTTGAGCCTCACTGATCGAGCAAGCAGCAAGCACGAGAAGACTCATGAATGCCAGGCTCCTTGTCACTCTCATGTGGTGACCCCCTGGTTCATTGTAACGCTCCCTGGGGAGGTGAGGCCTAACAACCGCGCATCAGCTGCGAGCGTTAAGGCTGGCGCGGCAGGTGCAAGCGGCGTAGCCGCGTCTGCAGCTGACGTGACAGACAAGCTCGACGGCTGCATGCGCTAGTTAGGCCGCGTCCTTCATCGTAACCATCCTGAAATCAAGATCCGGGAACGAGCTGGCCAGCTCCTTCGCCTCTCGCGCAATCGCACCCACCCCTCGTCCTGAGAACTCGTTCTTCTGCATTCGAGAAAACAGCAGCAATTCGAATGCTGTCGATCTCATCCAATCGACATCCACCCGGTAGCCGCAAACAAGCAACGCCCCTGTCCGCGCAAGAAGACGCCGAAGCTCCTCCTCAGGAAGCTTCAGCGTGGTGCAGGACGAGAACATGATCACACGATTGCTGCACTTCGAGGGCAGCAGCTCCGCAAGATCGTGCATCGGGTAGAACTCGCCCCCGAGCTCGATCCCACCCTTCTCCCCGTGACTAGCCAAGTACAGAATCGGGTATGCTTGGTATCTCTTCTGAGTCCACGTACTCACGTAGAACTCGAGCTCCTCACGAGTCGCGTACTCACGGTGGATGTACTCTACCCCTTCGTGAAGTCGGAGCAGCTCCAGAACAGGCCGGACAGTCGATCCCACACGAAGATCCGGATCCCAGAGCCCCTCGATGCAGAAGATGCCTTTGCTCTGACCCCGCTTCCTCATTGTCTCATCCGTCCCCAACGCGGCCTAACATCCGCGCATCAGCTGCGAGCGTTAAGGCTGGCGCGATGGGTGCCAGCGGCAACGCCGCGCCAGCAGCCAGCGTGACAGACAAGCTCGTCGGCTGCATGCGCTAGTTAGGCCGCGCGGTGTTGCCCATCGCGTACCTGATGAACTCCAAGGTCCTTTCGAAGTCCGCAGGATCGGCCGGCTGTCGAACGGACTGCGACGGATTCGGACGGCCACCCCATGCTCCATCAATCAGCTTCACCCATGATGAATCCAGTGTGGCTTTGGCCCACTCTGCCCCCTCACGCTTGGATCCGACACGTCCCGCTTGAAGATCGTGCAGCATCCGACAGTAGCTGAGCACGATGAACGACTGATAGAACCGGTTGCCGAAGCGTTCCGGCTCATTCAGGATCTTGCGCCCCCAGTCATGCATCGTCTCCCAGATCTCTCGGCGAAGCACGTCAACCGAAACTGGATCAACGAGCTCTTCCGGAGGCGGTCCGGCCAGAACAACCCCATGCTCGCGCACGGTCCACCGGACAACCGCGGTGTTGCAGTGCTCAGACCGCACCAGGGCTCGATCACCGTGTTCGAGGTACCACAGCTGCTTGCCGCGTCCATCGCACTGCCGCAGAACACCCTCCGGGAAATACGATCCCTCCAGATGCTGGGCCCAACCACATTCGAGATCATAGATGCGAGCATGCACCCCCTGGAGAGCATCGACTTCGCCGGTGAACAACTCACGCCTGCTGACTACGACGAAGTCGACGTCACTGTGCTCATCGAAGTCGCCCACCGCAAATGAACCCTGCAGATAGGCTGCAACCAATACGTCACCCAAGGCCCCCTTGATACCGGAGATCAACTCGCTGAGAACCACGTTCAGCTCTGGATAGGGCGTAGGGTGCATCATCCTCAGTTCCTTCTCGAGCGCGGCCTAACATCCGCGCATCAGCTGCGAGCTAAGGCTGGCGCGATGGGTGCTTCAGCAGCCGGCGTGACAGACAAGCTCGGCGGCTGCATGCGCTAGTCGTATGCTGTTCACAGGCCTTCCGGACTCGATGTGTGTGGGGAGAGTCCTTGGGCCCCCGCGGTGTTCGGCCTACTATCTCCAGAGGTCGAAGGAGGGCGTATACGCGCTGGTGTGGAGCTGTTTCAGCAGCTGCCACGGACCTAACATTGCCCCCCTTCACCTC
>JALGZD010000025.1 GCA_025782395.1 bacterium | reverse complement strand
GAAGAAGAAGAAGAAGAAGAAGAAGAAGAAGAAGAGGAAGAGGAAGAGGAAGAGAAAGAGGAAGAGAAAGAGGAAGAGGAGGATGAGGATGAGCGCTAGCGCTCCATCGATTCGCCCTCGTGCGACCGGGTACCCGATCCTGCGTGCCGCTCTCACGGCCGCTGTCACCATGGCGGCCGCCTTAGTCTTGTCTGACCTTCCTGCTCCAGCTTCTGAGTCCGAGGTCCCTCACGAACAGAACGGAACTGCACAGTCCGAGATGGCGGAGATGATCGTGGAACGCGTTCTGGAGAGCTACGCGGCAGCTGAAAGCTACACGATAGAGTTCATTCAGAGGAGCTATTGGGCCCTGGCCGATACCGTCTCCATTTCCTCAGCCAGACTTGTTCTTGTAAAACCGTCTTTTCTGTCGGTGTCGTACGATGACGGTGGGAGGATCGTCTCGAACGGGGAGAGCCTTCGCGTCTATGTGCCGGCCACCGAGCAGTTCTTCGTATCACGTATCGGCTCTGCTGGAGTCGTGCTCGATCCTGCGGCGATCCTGAGCAATTACAAGCCCGACCCTCACGTTCCCATCATGGAGAGAAGCGGAGAACAGGACGTGGTGACGATTGCGCTGCGTCCCAGAGAGAGATTCGCCGAACCGGCCAGAATCGACGTCACTATCGACACAGCCGCCTGGATCGTGGTAGCGCTCACCGCCCACTCGACTGCGGGCGATTGGTCTTCATATGTCCTGGAATCAACGAACTTCGAGGCGCCCGTGGCACCAGGCGAATTCGTGCTCGCTCGCCCAGACGGCGCCCAGCTCTTGACAGGCTCACCGTACGATATCGATCAGCTTCGCTGAGACCCCCTCATCGGACTCGCCCCAAGCGGTGCGAGAGAGCGAGGGCGACGAGGACATCATTCCCATGAATCAGCCTTGAACATCGCATTCATAACGCTGGGATGCCCGAAGAATCTGGTCGATACTGAGATCATGCTCGGTCTTCTGGATAGAGCGGGGCACAGACTTGTAGGCGAGCCTGACGGAGCTGATGTCGCCGTGGTTAACACCTGCTCCTTCATAGCCTCAGCGGTGGCGGAATCCGCTGCTGTCGTCAGAGGCTGTCTGGAGCTGAAGGTCGCTGGACGGCTTGCACGTGTCGTGGTTGCAGGGTGTCTCGCTCAACGCTATGGCGACCAGCTGTTTGAGTCCCTGCCTGGTGTAGACGGTGTTGTCGGGTGCTCGCACTTCGAGTCGATCGTCGATGCCGTAGAGCGAGCTTGGGCCGGCGAGCGCGTGCTGTTGTTGGGATCTCCTGTCGCCATTTACGACCACACCTCTCCACGCATCCTGGGGACACCGTCACACATCGCATATATCAAGATAGCCGAGGGCTGTGACAACGCCTGCAGCTACTGCACTATCCCATCCCTCAGAGGTTCGATGCGCAGTCGACCTCTCGGCTCGATAGTTGCGGAGGCCGAGGAGCTCAAGGCTGCCGGCGTGATCGAGGCAAACGTGATAGCGCAGGATACAACAGCGTACGGCACGGACATTGCATCGGAAGGACTCTTGACGAAACTTCTTATTGCGCTCGCAGAGACCGGACTGCCTTGGATCAGACTCCTGTACGCACACCCGGCGCGCGTCACCGACGAACTGATAGAAGCAATGGAATCAATCCCAGCGATCGTGCCGTACCTGGACCTTCCGATCCAGCACATCTCCGATGCTGTACTGCGACGGATGGGAAGAGGGACGAGCGCGAGTGAGATCTTGCAGCTCATCGAGCGCATCCGGTCGCAGATCCCCGGCATATCCATACGAAGCTCAGTAATCGTTGGATTCCCCGGAGAAACTGTGGAGCATTTCGAAGAACTCCTGTCGTTCATCCGCGAAGGGATGATCGACCATCTGGGAGTCTTCGAGTACTCGCCGGAGTCCGGCACGAGAGCCGCGCACTTCGAGGACCAGATATCGTCCGAGACCGTCTCAGCGCGCGCGCGTCTCCTCGTATCAGAGATGGAAGCTCTGGCGCGCCGACGCGCCAGGGAGCTCATCGGCGTTCGCGTGCGCGTGCTCGTGGACTCCGTCGCAGAGATCGCCACGGCAAGAACTGCCGGCCAGGCGTGGGAAATGGATAGCGTGGTGAGGGTTTCGCTCCATCCGGGAGCCGCTCGACCGGCGCCCGGAGCTTTCGTCGATGTCACAATCACCGGTGGCAATGAGTTCGATCTCACAGCCGAACTCATTACCTGAGGAATCCCCGGCGGATCGGACCCCGGGGACGATCGAAACGCGATCTCTCTGGGCCGAGAATCCGCTTGAAGACCAACGGTGCACCGTGCTAGCGTAGCCGGGAGTTTGGGTGGAGGTGGTGGTGGGGACATCTGATAGCGTAGTGCGTGAGGACGCTCTTCAGCCGAGGGGAAACATCCCACCGGTCGAGCCGAGCGACGTGGAGCTTCTCTGCCTACTGGTATCGGGCGGTACCGGTCAATGCTCGGCAAGCGAGGTTTCCACTGCGCTTCTCAACAGATTCGGTTCGCTCGCCGAGGTGTTGTCTGAGCAGCCGTGCAAGCTGGCCACGGTGATGGGAGTAGGAGCAGGAGTCGCCGGGCGGCTGCGCGCCGCGCGAGAGATAGGGCGACGATTGCGGATTCAGGAGTCACGCGCACCAAGACTGCACCTGCGTGGCCCCGAGGATGTCGCGGAGCTGCTGACTGAGGAGATGTCCCGACTGGACAGGGAGCATTTCCGGGCGATACTCCTGAACACCAAGAACAGAATAGTCGGAATCAGAACCATTTCGATCGGCAGTTTGAATTCGTCCGTGGTGCACGCGCGTGAGGTTTTCAAGGCTGCTGTTGCTGAGAGCGCGCAGGCAATAGTTCTTGTGCACAATCACCCGTCTGGAATCCCGGATCCGAGTCCCGAAGACCTCATGGTGACAGAGCGTCTTGCGGAGGCCGGTAGGATTCTGGGGATCGAGGTCCTGGATCATGTAATACTGGGCAGTCAGGGCTACGTAAGTCTGAAAGAACTCGGACACCTCTGAGATAACGCTTGTCGGACCTGAAGAGAAACGGAAGAGCCAACAATGTTCCTGGACGCACTCCTCGGCCTCGTCAACGACGTCGCAATCGATCTCGGTACGGCAAACACGCTGATCTACGTGAAGGGCAAAGGGGTCGTGTTGAACGAACCCTCCGTGATCGCCATCGAGAAGTCGACCGGTAAGATAATCGCCGTGGGGACCAAGGCCAAGGAGATGTTGGGCCGCACACCTGACACGATCACGGCCTTGAGACCATTGAAGGACGGCGTTATTGCCGATTTCGAAGGCACGGAGGACCTCTTAAGAGAGTTCATCCTCTCGGTCCAGAGACGTCGCCTCCTGGTCCGTCCTCGGATGGTCATATGTGTGCCTTCAGGCATAACGGAGGTCGAACGCCGTGCGGTTCACGACTCTGCCGAGCATGCCGGGGCCAGAGAGGTGTTTCTGGTAGCGGAACCGATTGCCGCTGGGATTGGAGTAGGACTTCCTTTGGACAAACCTGCCGGCAACATGGTAGTAGACATCGGCGGTGGCACGACCGAGATCGCTGTGATCGCTCTCTCCGGAATCGTCAACCATACGTCGGTTCGCATCGGTGGTGACGAAATGGATGAGGCGATAATGAACCACCTTCGCAGGAGCTACAATCTACTGATCGGGGAGCAAACTGCAGAGCAGATCAAGATAGATATCGGTTCGGCCTATCCACTCGATGAAGAGATGGAGGTGGATGTGAAGGGAAGAGATCTTGTCGGTGGTGTTCCTCGCACCCTCAAGATCACATCGGAGGAGATCCGCGAAGCCCTGCAGGAACCCATTTCGGCAATCGTTGAGGGTGTCAAACTCTCCCTTGAAGAGACCCCGCCCGAACTGGCCGCCGACCTCGTTGACCGCGGCATCGTCATGACGGGTGGTGGATCGCTTCTGCGAGGACTCGATGTCTTGCTTCGCGAGGAAACCAAGCTTCCCATTAATCTCGTCGAGAACCCGCTTACGTGCGTGGTTCTCGGAACCGGCAAGATCCTCGAGAATATCTCGCACTACGAACCAGTCCTCATGAAGTCAGCGAAGAGGTAGGAAGACTCCAATGCTATCCCTGCTGATCCGGCTCCTTCGCGGGAACCGGGATTTCGCCACACTGATCATCTGCGCACTCCTGTCGGCGATCGCTCTGTCGCTCCCGCCGACCGCGAAAACGGTAGTCTCCACAATCATGTCAGCTCCGATAATCAGACCGGTCAAGCGCGTTGCGACGGCTGCTGACGGACTGACACGCATTCGCAGCGAAAACGCCCGCCTGCGCAGGCTTGTCATGGAACTCGTGGAAGAGAAAGCAGCTCTTGTCTCGCTGCGACATGAAAACGAGCGCCTGCGGGAGCTGACGAGTTTCATAGTCGGTTTCGCTGAGGAAGAGCGATTCGACCTGCTTCCGGCCACTGTCATCGGGATGCCGGGCGGCAGGATCATCGAAGGTCTCGAGATCGACGCGGGCGCTGCGAGTGGGGTCGAACCTGGAATGCCGGTGATAGTACCTGATGGTCTGGTCGGCAAGATCTCGCGCACCACCGAAGGAAGATCGCTGGTCGAGCCTCTCACGAGTGCATCATCTGCGGTAGCTGTGACGATCGAGCGCACCAGGGTAAGGGGCATCGTCCGCCCGAGGTACGGAGGAACCTCTGAGCTCCTCGACTGGCAGATGGACTACGTGCCTGCAAGATCGGACATACGCGCGGGAGACCGCGTCATCACCTCAGGGCTTGGGGGACTGTATCCAGCCGGTCTCATCGTGGGAGACGTCACATCGGTCGATGAGGGCCCTCTTACGATGACTGTCCACGTTGACATCGCGGCGATCCTACCCGCGATCGAGCAGGTGTTTGTGCTCAAGGGGCTGGTCGCGCCTTCGCCGGAGCGGGACGCAATGATTCAAGCACTGCTCAGAGAGCTTCTGACAAAGGATGCCCTTTCTGCCTCCTCAGAGGAGACCCCCTCAGAGGAAACCCCATCTGATCTCTCAGACAGGGGGGATCCGTGAGGATTCGGGCTTTTGCGCTCTTGTGCGCCGGTGCTCTGATTCTCGACGCGGCTCTGGCCCCGGAGATCGAGATTCTTGGAGCGAGACCGGATTTCCTCGTTCTGGCTCTTGTTTACGGCGGGCTTGGTATCGGCGTCAGCATCTCCATCATCGCGGGTTTCCTCATGGGGCTGATGGTGGACTCGGAGCTCCCGGAATACCTCGGCCTGAACGCACTGGCTCTTTCTATCACCGCCTTCGTATCCGCATCGGTGCTGGATCGGCTCGTCAAGTCTCAGGTTCTGGTACAGTGTTCTGTGATCTTCGGCGCGACCCTGCTGCGTGACACGATCTTCTACACCATCTACTACAGGGGCAACCTCGACATCTTCGGTCACTTCGTTCTTCGATACAGTCTCGTCGGAGCCGGTTACACGGTCGCCATCGGTCTTCTCATTCATGTCATAGCCCGGCTCGCGAACTGGAGAGCTATCACCGGTGCGCCTCGCAGGTAACGCCCCCAACACAGAAGGAGCCTCCAGGCAACGCTCGCGGATCCTCCGTCTAGTGGTTGTGGCCATTTGTCTGGTCTTGGTATCCAGACTGGGTTGGCTGCAGCTTGTTCGGGGCCGGTTCTACCGGGGGCTTTCCGAAGACAACTACGTCCAGGGTTTCCTCATGCCCGCGCCGCGCGGCCTCATACTGGACCGGAACGGCGAGATCCTGGTTTACAATCGCACATCCTTGTCCATAACTCTCACGCGGATGAAGCAGCGCGACGACGCGCTTCTCACGTACAGGTTGAGCGATCTGCTCGACCTGGAGTCCGACTTCGTCGCTGAGAAGCTCAAAGAAGCATCAAGACGGTTCTATGGAAACGTCGTGCTCATCAAGGATGCGAACCTCGAGCAAGTCTCGCGAGTCGAGGAGCGCCGCTCAGAGCTTCCGGGCGTAAAGGTAGAGGTGACTGCTGTCCGCCGCTATCCCGTGGCATCTCTAGCCACCCACGCCATCGGCTACGTGGCCGAGATATCCGACAGCGAACTCAAAGGCATGGCATCGCTTGGCTATCGTTCAGGGAACGTGGTTGGTAAGACGGGAGTCGAGGATCGCTACGAGTTCATGCTGCGGGGCCGGGACGGAGCCGAGTACTGGGTTTGTGATGCCGTGGGCCGAGAACTGTACCCCTTCCAGGACGGCCCTTCGCGCACAGCGAGACCGGGAAGCAACCTCGTTCTCAGCCTGGACGCACCGGCGCAGATCGCCGCGGAGGAGGCGCTGTCACGGTACGACGCCGGCGCAATCGTGGCCATCGCTCCTCAAAGCGGAGAAGTGCTCGTGCTCGCCTCTTCGCCCGCTCCGAACCCCAACGATCTCGTCGACGGCATCTCGAATGAAGAGTGGGCCACGCTTTCCACATCACCGTTTCACCCTCTCTTGAATCGGGCGATCCAGGCAACCTATCCTCCCGGTAGCGTATTCAAGCTCATTACGGCCGCGGCGGGGCTTGAGAGCCGGAGCATCGCCAGGAACGAAACTGTGACGTGCGTCGGCGCATTCAAGTACGGGATCCGGACGTTCCGCTGCTGGAAACACGAGGGACACGGTGTCGTCGACATGATGAAGGGCATTGTCGAGTCGTGTGACGTTTATTTCTACCAACTTGGCGTGCGTCTTGGTGTGGCCCAACTCATGGACTGGGCAGACAAATCGGGGATCGGACACAAGATCGGCATCGACATAGCAGGCGAGGCTCGTGGAAATCTCCCGACGCCGGCATGGTATGATCGTACGTACGGCAAGAGGAAGTGGAGCAGGGGAGTGGTGCTGAATCTGGCCATAGGTCAGGGGGAGCTCCTGGCAACACCTCTGCAGATGGCGTGTGTGGTCTGCGGGATTGTGAACGACGGCCACGTCTATGCGCCCCACGTCCTCAAGCGGATTGAGACTTACTCCGGGCGTGTAATCGGGACCGTGAAGGAGTCAGTCTCATACGAACTCCCCTTCAGCCACTCCACGTTGTCGTTCCTCCGGCAGGCGATGGTGAACGTTGTGGAGGCGCCTAATGGAACGGCGAAACTGGCTCGCGTACCTGGAATCCAGGTCGGAGGAAAGACCGGAACGGCGCAGAATCCGCACGGTGAGGATCATGCCTGGTTTGTCTGCTTCGCCCCGGCCGATGATCCAGAGATCGTTGTAGCCGTTCTCGTTGAGCACGGGGGTGGTGGTGGAGCGATAGCGGCCCCCATCGCTCGTGAAGTCGTGAAGGCCTACCTCAGACTGGATGACCCAGAACCGGGAGAGAGCCTGGAGCCGCATGTAACTGAGACGGACCATCTTGTTCCACTCACCGACACGGCCGTTCGTGGCATTCAGGAGGAGTGACGGATTGCAGCTTCTGAACCGCAGGCAGCTGAGGGATTTCGACTACGGCATCTTTGTTGTCACGCTGGTGATGGCCGCAATCGGCATCCTTATGATACACAGCGCGACTTATGACGGCGCGGGAGCTGCGTCTACTCTGGTCAAGAGGCAGCTTATCTGGGTTCTCGCGGGACTCCTCACTATGGGACTGACAATACTGATCTCCCAGGACACCATGGAGGGGCTGGCTCCGTTCTTCTATGGGATTGCCCTTCTCCTTCTCGCAGCCGTACTCATCATAGGCGTGGGTAAGATGGGAGAAAGGCGATGGTTTGAGTTGGGTCCGATGCGCCTTCAACCGTCGGAGCTGGCCAAGTACGCGGTGATCCTGGCTCTGGCACGCTATCTGGCATCCAGAAAAACCAAGCTCAATCGTCCGATACATCTTCTCGTGCCCCTCATCATGGTGCTTGCTCCCACGGCGCTGATCCTGCGCGAGCCCGACCTGGGCACCTCGATCATTTTTGTTCTCATTCTTGCTCCGATGCTCTTCTGGGCGGGGATGAGACCCATCTACCTCTTGCTGCTGGCGGCACCGGTCTTCAGTATGATCGTCGCATTCAACTGGATCGCCTGGTCCATCTTCGTTGCGCTTCTGGGCTGGTTTCTGTACACGTCGCGGATGTTCATCTCGGACAAGCTGCTTATCTTCCTGACGACGGTCGGCATGGGACGCATGAGTCCCTTCCTTTGGAATCATCTCAAGGACTATCAGCGACACAGAGTCCTTGCTTTTCTGAATCCTGAGAAGTACCGTTTCAGCACTGGCTACCAGCTGATTCAGTCGAAGATCGCAATCGGCTCCGGGTCTGCGTTTGGAAAGGGATTCCTGCACGGCACACAGAAGAACTACGCTTTCCTGCCGGAACAGCACACCGATTTCATCTTCTCGGTTCTAGCGGAGGAATTCGGTTTCTTTGGGTGTGTCGTGGTCATCGGGCTCTACCTGTACATCATCATCCGGATGCTCAGACTGGCTGGACTGGTGAGGAATCGCTTCGCCGGACTCGTGATCGTAGGTATCGCCAGTGCTCTGTTCGTTCAGATGGCGGTCAATATCGGTGTCACACTGGGACTCTCGCCCGTTACGGGCATGACGCTGCCGCTCTTAAGCTACGGGGGATCGTCTCTGCTCGTAACGATGGGATCGGTCGGCATAGTGCTTGGCATGAGCATCAGGCGAATGGAGTACTAGGCAGCCGGCGCGTCAAGCGTGGGTACACGGAATCCACCAGAGGGAGAGCATGAGACCTGTTCTTTTCCACATAGGCTCGTTTCCTCTCAGAAGCTACGGTCTCATGGTCGCGGCGGCGTTCGTCTTTGGACTGCTGCTGGCGAGGAGGCGTGCCAGAGCTCAGGGACTTGACCCGGATATGATCATCGACATGGTTTTCTTTGTGATGCTTACGTCGATCGCCGGGGCCAGGCTGACCTATGTCGTAGCACACTGGGGATACTACGTGAACGACATCGCGCGCGCTTTCAAGGTGTGGGACGGGGGACTGACGCTCTACGGTGGCGTCACGACTGGCGTGGTAGTCGGGTTTCTCTTCTTCAAGCGAAGAGGTGTGGATCCGTGGCTGGGCGTTGATGTCGCAGCCCCGGCTCTCGCGCTCGGGATCGGAATCGGCCGCATAGGATGCTTTCTGAACGGGTGCTGCTTCGGGCGCGAGTGCGATCTTCCGTGGGCAGTCACGTTCGCTGCCGGGTCGGGCGCCGCAAACGTGTTCCCTGGTATTGCGATTCATCCGACACAGATATATGAGTCACTGGCTGCCTTCGCCGTCATGGCGGTGCTCCTGATCGTCGACCGAAAGAAGCCGTTCGATGGCTTCCTCCTGACCCTCCTCCTGATCCTCCTCGCCGTCTACAGGCTGTTCGTGGATCCCTTGAGGTATTACGCGTCGATCTCGATGGTGATCGAGAACGGGGCTCTCTCGGTCACCCGCAACCAGCTCTTCGGGCTTGTGGTCATCCTGGTATCGTCTGGATTCATGGTCTACCTCTCCAAACGTTCGGCTGCACGAACGCGCGCTTGACACGTAGGGAGATCCCCGCCGTCGCTGGACCGCCTCTCTGGTGCTTTCTCGTGACACTCAGGAACTCATCTACACGTGTCGGTCGGGCGCTCCTGGCGTTCGTCTGCCCGGACTCCTGCATTGGATGTGGGACGCACATCGAAAGCGGAGACCAACATCTCTGCCGTGTATGCGCCCATTCCTTCCGGGCGGTTCCACGCATCATGCTGCTTCCGCGCAGTGAGACAGAGAGCGAGGCTGGTACTCATCTCCTTCCGGAACATCACGGGGATTGTTTTCTGCACGTGCGGTACGCGCTGCCGTTCGAAGGGGTTGTGCGCTCCGTCGTGCACGCGTTCAAGTACCGAGGCGCCGTTTCACTGGCCGGGCTCCTGTCATCGGCCGCGGCCGTTGCCGCGCCATCGGAATGCGACGTTATTGTCCCGATTCCTCTGCATTCCACCCGAAAAAGAGAGAGGGGATACAACCAGACCCTGCTCATCGCTCAGGAACTCGGGCGTCGCATGGCCCTGCCTGTTGCGTCGCACGCGCTCGCAAGAATCCGTGCGACGGAGAGCCAGGCACGTCTGGATGGAGATCTCCGGTTCGCCAACACCGTGGGGGCTTTCCAGGCGCGGGGAGACTGTCTGGTCGACCGTCGCGTCCTCCTCGTGGACGATGTGGTAACGACGGGTGCAACGTTATCTGCCGCCGCAGCTGCCGTACTGAACGCAGGGGCGCACTCCGTGTCTCTCCTCGCGGCCGCGGGGCCTCCAGAGAAAGCCGAAACG
>JALGZD010000015.1 GCA_025782395.1 bacterium | reverse complement strand
ACCTCTTCAACCGTCCCTCCGAAACCCGCCTGCCATGCATCCCACACTTGGTCGTCGAAAACGATACCGTCTGCCGTCAGTTGGTATGGGTAGTTGACGTAGGGAGCATTCCCTTCAGCGTCGGGGGAGAACGCCATGCCGTAGGCGATCGTGAAGCGTAGGTCGCCCCCCAAGTCCTCCGTGGCCACGAACTCCTGATGGGCCTCTTCCCTTGACAGCGGGGTGAGCTTGCTCTCCAACGCAAGAAATGCACCCACTATGCTCTGCGTGGAGAACATCTGTGAATTCCGAAGCCCGTCAGGATCGAACAGCCCCGGGCTCAAGGCATAGGCGGATCCGAAGACATCAGGGTGCAACATGGAGAGATTCAGGGCACCATATCCGCCCATCGAGTGGCCGGCGATCCCTCTGGAGTCACGGTCAGGAAGCGTTCGGTAGTGGGAATCCACGTGGGCGACCAGGTCCTCTACAACGAAGGCCTCCCAATCTCCGGTGACGGGCGAATCGACATAGAACGCTCCCGCCAGGACGTGTTGCCCTTTGGGCAGCACGATGATCATCTCCTCGACGATCCCCTCCGCTACTAGGCGATCCATCGACTCCTGCAACTTGAGGCCCTGGAAGACCCCCTTCACGAATGCGTGGATGTCGGTACTGTACCCGGGCAGGAAGTAGACCACCGGATACCGCGTGCCGGAGGTGAAGTAGGAGGGCGGCAGACAGACCAGAATGGGCTTCTCCGCAGAATCCCCCAGCAGGTTCCCTTCCAGAGAGGGAGCCGCCATGTACTCGGCAACCAGTCGCTCCTGAACTGAGGCCGGAATCGACTCGGGTGCCGGCGTGGCCTCGATGCTCTCAGCCAGCGCAGCGACTGGGGCAATCGACAGAGCCAGGGGGAACGCGATCAGCAATGCTCCACACATGCTCGAAGCTAGGACCGACGTCAGCGGGCCAGGCAGGCAGTCTCGGAGTCTCATTGTTCCTCCCTCATTTTGGCTGCGAGTTGCAGCAGGCCCGACGGAATGCGTACCAGCCGTGAGCGTCACGGCTGGCGCGGCGGGTGCGTCGCGGGCGATGGCCCGCGGTGCAGTCGGCGTGACGGCCAAGTTCGTCGGCTGCATGCGCGGTCCGTTGGCTGGCGCGCATCGGACGGCCAGTCCCGCACGAGCCGCTCGGCTCCGCGCAGCAGCACCATCCTCTCCGTTGCCACCGCGCCGTCGACCTCCAACTGCACGAAGTACACCCCTGAAGCAACCCGTTCCCCGGAACCGGCTGTCCCGTCCCAATTCACCATCACGAACCCGCGAGTTCCGCTCGCCGGATCCAGCCGCCGGACGAGCCGACCGGCCACGTCACACACCGAGAGCCGGGCAGATCGCCAGCCCCCGGGCAGCGTGTAGCCGATGCTCGCACGCGCGATTTCCATCATGGCCCGGAGACCTCACACGCCTCTCTGGACGAAGCCGACGATACGAATGCCACATCGCGTCAACGACTACCGGAGGTCTTCCGGGCTCTCCGCCAGTTCCGAGGAGGGCCCTGGGCCGGCCCTCCCCGACACTCCTCTTGCTGTCATGTGACTCTATCTGATCAGGGCCATCCGATTCGCCTCGGCGTAGTCCCCCGCCTCCAAACGGCAGAAATAGACGCCCGATGACACCGGCGCACCACGGTCATCCAGCCCATCCCACACACTCCTGTGCCGGCCGGCGCTCTTGACCGAGCCACCCTCCAGAGTACGCACCAATCGTCCTTGCACATCATAGATCAACAGTCGCACGGGAACCGGCTCAGACAGATCGAACCGGATCTCAGTCCGTGGATTGAAGGGATTGGGCGAGCTGGGATGCAGCTTGAACGCCAGCGGTGTCGTCTCCGGCTGATCGTCCACTCCCACCCACGTAGAACAGACGATCATCATGTCCATACGCGCTATGTGAAACAGGATCTCATTCGTAGGCCACTCCGTGGTCGAGGCGTTCCATGAAGCCTCGGCCAGATCGATGGAGTTCTGCGCCGGGGACCATTCGAGGAAGCCCGGGCCTCCCTCCTCAGGCAAGCAGGTCGTCCCGTCAGATCGACACATGGTCAAGAGGAGGTCATCGCCACCGCTGCCATGGCCTGCCGTCGCGCCGCCCAGCGCTAGGCACAAATCCCGCGTTTCCAGACCCGAGTGAACGACACCGTCCTGACCACCCTCGAAGCTACGGTTCCAGAGTTCTGCACCCCCGAAGCCCCACTTAGTCAGGAAGATACCGTCGTCGACGCCGCCCCAGATCGCATCGTGCCAGACACCGGTGGCCACGAGACCCTCGTCTTGGGTCTGCCAGAGATCCCAGACACGCAGGTCTTGGTAGAACGTGAAGCCGTGTTCCCGCCGTGCCCAGTCCAGTTGCGCGTCGGGATCGGTCTTGAGGACGAAGCCGCCGTCGACCCAGATGTGGTAGAAGGTGTCGTACCACTCTGCGTTCCCGGCAAGCGCCAGACAGGCATCGTCGGTCCGGACGATGGCAGTGCCCATGTGGCGATCGCCGCTCTCACCTATGCGATGTGCCCACAGGTAGTTGGGCCCAGGATCGAACTTGGCCAGGAGTATCTGGGTGCCAAAGCCAAGCAGACCGGGATCCGTGACGCTTCCCGTAACACAGAACCCGGGGTACGTGCCGAACACCTCGGCGATAGACACGCCGACCACGCTCCAGTCGACGAGTTTCCCTGCGCGCGCGCAGTTCAGAGTCGTACCGGCGGGGCTGATCCTCGCAACCACGACCTTGGGCACCGGCTCGACTCCGAAGCTCCTGGTATATCCGGTCGCCCACAGGTCTCCGTCCTCTGCCTCGATGACGGAGAGGAGCTCCTCGTCCCTACCTTGGCTGTTTCCCCAATACCTGCTCCACGTGTGGTGCCCCTCGAAGTCGAACTTGGAGATGAGGAAATCGGCACCGTCCCCGCGGCTTTTTGTGTAGCCGACGAGCACCAGATCGCCACTTGGTGTCTCGATAACGCTGTAGCCCTCATCGTCCTCGCCGCCACCATAGACTTTGTGCCAAAGGTGAGTACCGTGTCTATCGAAACGGGCCAGGAGGATGTCTCGATCCGTGCCATCGGTCCAGTACCCTGTGACGACGAAATCGCCATTCTCGGTTTCGATCTGGCAGTGTATCACTTCGGCGTTGACACTCCCGTAGGCTTCCACGAAGATGTTGCGCTCTTGTGCCCCAACACAGGTCGCTGCAAGCAACGAGGCGGCGATACAGATCAGAATGGTCAGTCTTGATCTCATCTTGTCCTCCCTGGGAGACGGTCGTAGGCCCAAATCGTGTGCTGGCAATAAAGCCCCATTCGTTCCCCC
>JALGZD010000159.1 GCA_025782395.1 bacterium | reverse complement strand
TGAGGTTTATGACGAAGGTGCTTCATGATATGGGGCTCATAGATGTGGAGGAACCGATCGAGCGGCTCTTCTCACAGGGAATGATCTACAAAGATGGCCTGAAGATGTCGAAATCGAAAGGTAATGTCGTCTCCCCGGACAAGTTGATAAAGCGTTTCGGCGCCGATACAGAGAGGCTCTACACGCTGTTCGCCGGTCCACCGGATCGTGACGCCGAGTGGAACGACACCGCCGTCGAGGGCGCGTACAAATTTCTGAATCGTGTCTGGAGAATGATGGAGGACCAGCCGTTCGACGTGGCGCAGCTGGAGAGCTCCAGGGCCTTGCTCGATAGGGGGGATCTGCCGGAGAACGTGGCTTCGCTCCATCGCAAGACGCATCAGACGATCCGCAAGGTGACGAGCGACATGGACACGTTCCATTTCAATACCGGCATCGCTGCACTGATGGAGCTCGTGAATGCGACGCGGTCTTTCGTGGATGCGCTGGGGGAGAATGAACCATCGGCTGTGGAACGCGCCGCCATCAGCGAATCGCTTGCGAGCACTACGATGCTCCTGGGTCCGATGGTTCCCCATTTCGCGGAGGAGATATGGGAGCGGATGGGTGGGCAGGACACACTCTTCCGGCAGGAGTGGCCTTCATTTGATGCTGAGGTAGCCCGAGAGGATGTAGTGACGATCGCCATTCAGATTAACGGCAAGCTGAGGGGCGACGTTGAGGTCGAAAAGGGTGCTGACGAGGAGTCCGTGCTCGGTCTGGCGAAAGCCGATGAGGGGATCGCGCGGCACCTGGAGGGCAAGAGTGTGCGCCGCGTCATCTTTGTGCCTGACCGCCTGCTGAATCTCGTAGTCGGCTAGCGAACTTCGCCGGCACGATCGTAGTGGAATGCGGAGCTGTCGGGATTCGCTGAGGAAAGCATGGCAGTGACAGAGGCATCGTACGATCTGGCAAGGCCCAGGTGTGCGTTGCCATCGCCCGGGTCGCGTGCGATCCGGGCTCTGTATTGGAGACGGGCGCGGGCCACGAAGACCGTGGCGCGGTCAAGGCGCCCGATCTGGCCGTATGCCCAGGCCGCGATCATGAGCTCGTCAGGTCCGAGGTCACCCAGTGCGTTGAGAAGAGGATCAGCGCCTGCCCGTGCCCACCAGAGTGCGGCCTGGCGTGCCGCTGTGTCCCTGTCTGTTCCCTCCGCTCCTCGTGCTACGTCGACGTAAGCGAAGCCGAGCGTCCTGGATATCGCTTCTCCGAAGTTCGGATTCACACGACTCGCAAACCGGGCGTAGATGTCGCCCGCCCTTATCAGCGACGCAGCAGCGTGCTGTTTCCTGCCCAACATGAGCTGCGCATAGCCTATGAGACTGAGCTGCTCGTAGGATGCGGCGGGGGAGGTGTCGGCGCCGGCCACAACAACCGTCAGCTCGAGCTCCGCACGGCCGTACTGGCCCTGAGCGACATGCTCCAGTGCGCGGGTCATCAGCTCCCTCTGAGAAAGCGACAGGAACGCTTCAGCAACGCGCGCCAGTTCCTCCGTCACCGAATCTCCCTGAGCGACAGCAAGCAGAAGCTCCTTCACCGACTCATCGTCGAGCTCCGGTTGAGGTTCGCGTGTGCCCGAGAGTCCCGAGGCGGCGATTTGCGCATCGTCATCATGCTGCGAGGCGTCAGACAGCGCCTGGAGAGGAACGGCCATCAGTGTGACTGCGAGCAGCATCGCGAAGGCCCACGTGTGATACCGCGCGGAACCGGCACGTGGACGGCTTCTGACGCAGCTCCAATCACGGCCGCGACACCGTTCGTCGGGGCCTCGGGGGAGGGAGATTCTCAGGCCGTTTTCCCCCTCAGAACCGTGCGCGATGTGCAGGTTTACATAATATACATTATGCGCCATCGAGAGTGGGGATGCTTGCCTTGCCCGGAAGCCGGCGCGTACTGTTTGCTGCACGGGTTTTCGCTGTGCGGCTCTGCTTGCGCAACGCAGGGGGAACTCCCCGCCCGGAGTGTGGGAACGCGAGTTCATGCTAGAGATGAGACTGTGCCTCAGCGAGCGTCATGCGGGCCTCGTCCGCCCAGGGCGTGTCTGGGTAGATGTCGATGATATCCTGGGATACGGAGGCGACGGATTCCCAGGCACCGGCGACACGCAGATTGCGTATGGCGGCGTTCAGATAGCGGGCTGCGGCGACGGGTTCGTCGGCAGCGTGGGCAGCGATGTCCTGATAGATAGCGGCGGCATCGGCGAAAGCGCGTTGCTGTTCGAGGACGGAAGCCTTGCCTTCGAGGGCCAGACGATCGAGTGTGCGATCACCCGCGTGGCGATCGAGATATGTATTGAAGTGCGCGAGCGCCTGGTTGTAGTCCTGCTGGTTGAAGGCGATCGAGCCAAGGTAGCATGTGGCGGCACGGGCGCCTCTCGTTCCCGGGTAGAGGTCGATGAGGCTTTCGTACTGGACCTGGGCCTGCGCGAGAAAACCGGCGTTGAGGGCTTGTGAGGCGTCGGCGAGCGCGGCCGCAGCGGCTGCCTCTGTGGCGCGCTGCGAGCGCGTGACCATGGTGACGATGGCTATCACGACGACCACGGCAGCTAGTCCGATGAGGACCTTGTTCAGGTGTTCCTCTATGAACTTGGTGCCCTTCGCCGTTGTCTCGAGGAGCACGTCGTGCTTGAGCTGCTGCTTGGTTATGCGTGTTCTCTTTCCCAATGGAGCCTCCGGGATCTGTGATATGAACCACTCATGTGAGCGGCACCGGTTCCCCTTGGCCGAGCTGCGCATTGAGGGGTTGGCCGGCAGCGTCCTGGATTCAAACCAGAAGAATACCACGATGAGGAGGCGGATTCAAGTCGAACCGGTGGTTCGGGTGGCAAAGCATGGGTACATCGTGACCCGCCCAGTCGGCTGAGGAAGCCGGCCGGCTTCGGATTCATCCGCAGCCGTGCAGAAAGAGGGGCTCACGCTTCCGCGAAAGCCCCTCTCCCACCATACTTCTCATCTCCCCGGCCTCCAGGCCGGAGAAAACGTCTACTCGTCGTCGTCTTACCTGTACAGAGCCTTAATGGTCGTCCAGCTCTCAACCTCGACCGGTGAGGCCGGCGGCGGGAAGTGAATCACGGCGTGATCGGGAGCCGTCACTGTGACGTCATCGATCCAGTAGTCGGTGTGGTCTGGGTCGCTCGTCGATGGCGTGCTGTAGAGACGCGCCTTGATGGTGAGACCGTCGTGAGCGCCGCCGTCGGCAAAGAAGGTCCAGGAGTGCGAGACCAGATCCCAGCCCGTTCCGGCCGTATAGTCACTGTTCCCACCGGCACTACCGTGGTAGCTGTCGACGTCGTTAGGATCCGACGTATAGCCGCCCCAGATTCTCATCGAGGGGCTGGCGCCCGGGCTGGTGTCGTAGCCGTAGAACATCGCTTCGACGATGTCGCCTTCCAGAAGGCCTGTGACCCACGCGACGAACGCCTCAGGCGTGCCGGAGTGCGGGTCCTCAGCGACGTGAAGGTAGTACGTGCCGTCCACGGCGCCCGGGCACGTGTAGTCCGGAAGGGTCGAGCCCTGCGAACCGGTCTGCGCGCCTGAGACGTTCGTGTCACAGCAGAGGTTGCCGTAGGAAGTGAGGATCGTGCCGCCGTCTTCCCAGCTGTAGTTCAGCGTCTGAACGGCGAGTGCCGGCGTCGCGAACAGAACGACGATGGCGATAATGAGCAGCTTCTTCATCGTGCCCTCCATTGTGTGAAGCCGTGCATGGCCACCACGGCTGAAAACAACACCTCATCTTTGTCCGCACAGCTCTCGTTCATCCTGATCATCTATGCAGCACTCTGAACCGTGCGACATTCCACTCACAACAAGCGAAAGCGTCCCCGCTTCACCTCCTTGTGCAATTTGTCCCCCCAGCCTCCGGGTCGTCCCGACCGCCGGAGTGATTGAATCGTCCCTGGTAGTTCTACACACTCCGATGCTGCAGGGGTATGCTCCCCCCAATATATCCTTACCTGAATACACATGCTGCAGGGGTATGCTCCCCCCAATATATCCTTACCTGAATACACACATATTATATCATGAAGCCTGAATTCAGTCAAGCGTCAGCTTGGTTCTGCAGGCGGGCCGCAAGGATCCCCTTGGACCGGCACTGAGCCGGAAGTGTGCTGGAACAGAAGTCTGCCGCGTGCCTATGCGGGGTACTCCGAAGAAGCTCGAGCCCGGAAAGCAAGCTGCCTTCCGGGCTCGAGTGAATCTCATTCATTGACTAGTTGCCACAGTTTGACTGCTATACCTCGACCCTGTGCCGGTCCCTGAGCTCGGCTGTCTTGCCCTTGTTCCAGCCGCTCGTGCGCGAGAAGTATCCGGTCACGCGCGTGATGTGATCGACATCCCTGCCCTGAGCGCACGCGCCTGCGATGGCCTCGAGCGTACTGTTCTCGATGGCCTCGAACGTACAGTGCGTCAGCGTCTCGAAGCGGTCGTTCTTGATGAGAACACCCTCATCGTCAAGCTGGTAGTCCCAGTTCTCATTAGCGCCGAGCCAGTCAGTCAGCTCTTCCAGCCTCATTTGGACCCCTCTCTGATCCCATGCTGCTCCTGCTCTTCCGGTCCGCGCCACGTCTCATTGACCGCCGCCTGGCTGACGCCTGCGTGACACCACCGGTTCAGCTTCTCTATCTGTTGGGCGACTTGAATCAGTCGTCCTTCACCTTCTCTATCTGAGCGACGGCCCCGTTCAGGTCGTTCATTAGCGCGTCCAGATCGATGCCGTGCGCTGCCGCTCCGTCGGCCACCGACTCATAAGCCGCGACGTGACATCCTATGCAGTGAAGCCCATGCTGCAAGAAAACCGGCACCGTCTCCGGGTGCTCCTGCACAATGCTGCCGATCGGCATCTCTCTGGTGATAGCCTGATCTGCCATCTGTGTCTCCTGATCTGCGATGCTGGTGTTGCCGGCTCGAACCTGTCCCGTCGGGACCGTGGCGACGACCCGCATCATATCTGAAGCGGACCATGCTATGCAATGTGATTCCAAATCTAGCCGAGGAATTCCTCTCCCGCAAGCCTCGAAGTCAGTCTTTTTCTGAGAGCGATCTCAGACAGACCAGCCAGGGCGAGGAGCAGCACCACCGCTATGGTGCCGGCGAGGCGCGCCTCCCTGAGCGTTTCCGTGATGGCCACCAGGAACACCATGGCAATCCCCAGCAGCATAATGAGTCCCATCTGCCGTGCCTGTCTGGTCTTCTCGATCGATTGCGAAAGCGGCATGAACGGCGACGCCATAGACAGAAGGGCGAAGGTCGTGAGCGAGAGAACGAACGTGACAAACAGATAGAGGGTGGCGCTCACCGGCGGCATGGCGAAGCTCAGGAGCACCAGGAGCACACAGAAGAACGGGGTCATGTATCTCCAGATCACGAGCTTCCTTGCGCCGATCAGGAGGCCGACTCGGTTCTCAACCGGGGCAGCGAAGAAGATCCAGCTTGCCTTCCACTGGTCCGACTGTGTTATCGCCGACGCGAAGAACAACGTGATGAAAACACAGTAGAAGCCGAGAAGTTCCCTGACAGGAAACGCGTTTTCCAGGGACCGGGGGCCGAGCGGGTCATTGAGGCCGCCTGAGACGAGGCCGAACAGGTAGACGGCCAGCGGTAGCCCGAATGCGGGGTAGATTCTCAGACGGAGCTTCCCGTTTCGCCTCATGTAGGCCTGCATCAACTGGAAACCGGCCTTTTCCTCATCGTTTCTGCAGAATACGATACCGAGCGCCGCGAACCGCGTCCGGAGCTTTCTGCGATCCTTCCTGATGGTTTCCTCTGGGGACGATTCGGTGAGCTGTCCGATACTTCTCGAGTATTCGAGAGAAATCATCGTGAGCGCTGTGTGGATTACCACAACTGCCGACGCAATGGCCAGAAGTGCGAGGATGAGATTCCTCGAATCGCCCAATCCCACGGAGAGCTCAACGCCTCCCGCATACCATGCCGGGGGCGCGAACCAGATCCACGGGCCCTTTTCAATCACCACGGTAACGTCTTCCTTGATCAGCATCCGTGGAAGGAGTACGTATCCGAAAGTCAACGCAAGCGTCGCGAGCAAATGTACGTAGGTGATGGCCCTGTTGAATCGCTGGTAGTCGAAGAGCTTGAGCGCCGTCGAGTACAGAAGAACGACCAGGGCGGCCGCGGCGAAACATGCGATAAGCGCCATGATCATGTACAGGAATCCGACGGCTGCCCCCCCGTCGAACCGGAAGCCGACAACGATCGCGGCGGGCAGGTTGAGCGCCGTTGCCGTGCAGGCAACGTAAAAAAGGAGATTCGCCACCTTGGCGAAATAGTAGGTTCGTGATGAGACCGGTCTGTGCGCGAGGATGTCGTAGTCGTTGGGGCTGACCACGACTGAGCTGTACTCCATGATGACCGTGATCGCGGTCATGAACATCGCGGCGCTGAATGTGAGGAGTGTGAAGGTGAACGGATCGCTGGTCCTCACGAGGGAGAGCGCCAGGATGCTTCCTATGATCGCGTAGGTGGCGAGCATGGAGACCATGGCAGGAATTTTGAGGCGACTCCGCTGTCCGGCGCGGGCCGATCTGAGATCCAGATGGAGTCCGGCCGCGAAGAGCGCGCGGATCTGACCCCAGTCCGCGGCCTGATCGCTGTTCCGGTTTTCGTGATGGAGCCGATCGTAGCCCGAATGCCTACTGCTCATTGCCTGCCTCGCGTGCCCTGCCCGTGATGCTGTGCGAGAATGCTTTCACGATCGCGCCCAGATCGTCCTCGGATGTCAACTCCGTGAAGGCGTCTTCGAGGGATGCCCTGTGTGTCATCTCCTTCAGTTCATCGACGTCGCCGTCGGCTACCACCTCTCCCCTGTTCAGTATGACTACCCTGTCGCAGACCTTCTCGACGACTTCGAGTATGTGAGAACAATAGAAAACGGTCTTTCCCCGGGAGGCCAGCTCCCTCAGGAGCTCCTTCAGGATCAGAGCCGTATTGGCGTCAAGGCCGGCCAGCGGTTCGTCAAGGAAGAGGATATCGGGGTTGTGCAGGAGCGCCGCGGAGATGAGGACCTTCTGTCTCATTCCGCGCGAGAACCCCGTCATCATCCGTTCCGACGAGTCGGCGATCCCGAAGAGCCGCAGGAACTCCTCTGCTTTCTCAAGTGCCGCGTCGGATTCCAGATGGTAGAGCCTACCCACGAGCGTGAGGTATTCGATCGGTGTGAGGTTCTCATAGAGAGCGCCTGTCTCCGGGACCACGCCGACCATGAGCTTTGCCTTAAGGGGACTCCCGGCGATGTCGATTCCGTTGATCAGTGCAGTTCCCGACGTCGGCGAGATCATGCCGGTAGCCATCTTGACGGTCGTCGTCTTCCCCGCTCCATTCGGTCCCAGGTAGCCACAGATCTGTCCGCGCGGTATCTTGAGGTCCAGACTCTGGACGGCCTCGATATCACCGAACGACTTAGCCAGACCTCTGAACTCGATGGCGACAACGCTATCCTGCCCGTCCGTCCTGAAGTCGAGGTCTGTCGGGTCGCTCCGCTGTCCGTCTGTTGTGTCCAACACATCCTCCCTCACGAGTCCCTAACGGGCATCTATTTCTCAGGTCGTCAAGCTATCACATGGGACACACGCTCGGCAAGGTCGAACGAAACGATGACGGCGCCTCTTTCGAGACGCCGTCATCGTTTCGACAAGAGATCGGATGGGACCGGCGGTCACGCGACACGTGGGTGAATCGGAGGCCCGTGGTGGGCTCGGATCACCGGTCCCGGAGATCTACTCTTCATCGATAACCTCATAAGGCATGCCCCAGACGAGTGAATCGTCGGGGTAGTCGCTGTCATAGATCGAATCGTGAGCAAGAGCCTGCACCGCGGCGCAGTGCGGACCCGGGTAGCTCACGGTCCATGAGCTCTGGAACGTGCCGTCGCCCTGGTATTGGAACGGCGATCTGTTGTGTCTTGTGTGCAGGAACAGTATCGAGCCTTCGGGCGGACCAGAGACGGTCACCGTGACTTCCTCACTCATCGCGAACGACATTATCTCGTCCGGCACCGCCATCAGCGCGGATGGATCGGTGATGATGGTGTCGACGCTCGCACTCTGGACGTGGATCCACTCGATCTCCATTGTGAGAGTGTCGGAGCAGGCCACGAAGCCCGAGATGTCGATCAGCGTCCACGGACCGGATCTGTGACGGTCTCCCTCGTGGCCGCCATGGAACCTCTCCCAGTCATCGTTGCGCTCGAAGATGGCGTAGCGCGTGCCCTGGTGGTGCATCGGCTTCTCGTGTTCGACCATGTTCTGGTCACAGATGTTGAGCGAACCCCAGATCTCTTTGTTTACGGTCACGTCACACGTGCCCTCTTCAGGATGGAAGAAGAACTCGTGGATGACGAGTCTCTCCGTAACCTCGCGCCAGAAGGTCAAGGGGTCGATAGGCTCTCTTGTGCCGAAGTCGTCTGACGTCAACGAATCATCGTCGTACGGACCCATCTCAGCGAAGAAACCGTGGTCTTCCGTGAACTCCCGAAGCGCGGCTTCGTCGCCGATCTCAGCCGGGTCACCTGTCAGTGTGGTGTCACCGCAGCCGGACAGCGCAAACGCACCGATACTCACGAGCGCCGCGAATGCCGCTACGGACAGCCATCCCTTTCTCATCAGTGCCTCCTCTATGCGTCGAGTGGTGGTTCTCCCCTGCACCGATTGGAGGACCTGAGGGAGGCTTTTGTTCCCGGACTCTGTTGTCGGAATGCGGGCCCCGGGCGCGCGTAGCGCCGGGCACCGCGGGCGGGTAAGGTCGAAGCGAAATGAGACTGTCGAGCCGATCAGAGGGACTCAGTGCTCGCGAGTGGGGCGGCGTGGTAGATGACGCCAAGCCTTATCCAGGCGGGTTGTGGAGCATCGTCGGCCACCGCCGGCTCGAAGAGCCATTGCATAGCCGCTACGGTCGTCGACACGTCGACGCTGCAGTCTGAGCCCAGGCTCTCAATGATGTGGACGTCGCTCACGCGGCCTGTGCTATCCACGAGAAGGTCCACCGTCGTTATCCCTTCAGCAGGATGGCCGGGCTTGACCCACCTGAGCAAGACCGGAAGACCATCGAGCTCCGGCATGCTGTCGGGTGGGTCCGGCGACAGCTCGATCGGCCAGGTGTACGGCTCGAATCGCGGGAGCGACGCGAGATCGGGAAAGCCAATGAGAAGGTCCTTCGTCTCGATCGCGGGATCGATGGCGTGCGCCTTGGCCATCTCCGCCTCCGCGTTTCCCCATGAGACACCGGAAGCCTCGAACATCTCCGCAAGACGGCAGTAGGCCTTCGCAGCGGCCGGTTCAGTCACACCGACGAGATCTGCGTAGATGCGGTAGAGTCTGTCGGCCTCCCTGTGGAGCCCGAGTTGGGCACGGCAGATGGCGAGTCCATAGATCGCCTCACGATCGATAGCAGGGTCTACTTCCGATGCTTCGATGGAGCCCGTTGCAAGTCCCGAGGTAAGCTTCTCTCCTACCACGTGTTCGAATCCGAGGGCCGCACGTTCGAATTCGCCGCTTCGCAGAAGGGCTGCTGCGAGTGCCGCTTGCGCTTCGGGAAGCTCCGGGTCGAGCGCTACCGCGGCCTCAAGATCAGCCAGGCCCGGCCGCATCTTGTGGCCTTCAAAGAGCCGCACTCCTCTTGCGACAAGCGCCTCCGCAGTCACACCATCGGCCGGATTCGCCGCACACGGTCGTGGTGCGGCAGCCAGAAACAATAGCAGGACTGCAAGTCCGGCACAGCACACGGTTGGTGGGGCAGACATCCGCATACTGGCCCGTAGATCCGTCCCTTTCACTTCACGAAACCCCTCTTCAGAGCGTCCCAGGGGCCCTACAAGCGTTCCTGAGGCCCGTTCTCTGCCGTGATGCCCGGGAACACAAGTTGGGGGGAAGGCGCACCACAGCGGCCATTTGCAGTTGCATCACTCGATGATAAATGACTCTTCGTTCAGCCTTGCGGCTATGGCGGCGGACGCGCGGCGAAGGTGCGACCAGTGGGCGGCAGCCAGACTCTGGTTCACTGCCTGCCGCGAGATGTTCAGGTGAGCCGCAACCTGCTGCTGCGTGTCGGATTCCTCGACGAGGGCGATAATCTGCTTCTGCCGCTCGGTCATCGAATCGTATGCCAGAAGTACGAGATCGATCAGGGACGCCAGAACGGAATCGTCGCGCGGCCGGCGCACGAGAACGCGCGCATCACGTGGATCGGTTGCTTCCAGCGCACTCAGAGCGGATGCGGACGCCTCCGCGAGCGTGAGACAGATGAAGTCAGCGCCTTCATCGTGAGGAGGCCGGGCGTCAGTCCCCCGGGCTGCAGCACCGCCGTGTGTCGGTGCGTTCCTCGTCACCGGCTCTTGCGTCAGGACTACCGCGAACGTCGTCCGCAGAGGGCGAACCAGATCGGCGATGGTGAGAATCACATTGAGGGTCCCGGATGGCGACGCCAGAGGCAGAAGCAAAGCCCCGTCCGGCGTTGACTCCGATGGTCCTGCCAGCGCCTGAGGATCCGCCGCCGCGATCGCGGCCGCGGCATCTTTGAGCTGTTCCACGGCAGTCGTGTCGCTGCGCTCGCGGCCCTCGGTGCCCCAGGCGCGCACGGCAAGCACGGCCACCGACTTCCCTCTCATCATACGTTGAGCAGCTCCGGTTCTCAGGTGATACGCGTCATCCCGGGCAGTGCTAGCGCGTGCACTCGATGGCGGCGTACACATTATGATCGCTCACACTCTCGGAGTTCTCCGCTTCGATGCGGTACCAGTGCACTCGGACATCGGAGTCGAGGCGCTCGGCCACACCGCGCACAAGATCCTCCACGAAGACGGGGTTGTCTATGGCGGTGTCGATGACGACACGCTCGTCGTCGCCTGTGAGCAAAGGATAGACGGGGGCGCTGGCACAGGACTCGGCGATCTCGACGAGTTCTTCGAGATCGACGTGGCCGTCGAAACGCACGGAGATCGTCACGTACCCGCGCTGGCTGTGTCCCGGTCCGCCGGTTGCCTCCTGTGAGCACGGGCAGACCGTCATGACCGGCACTTCGATCGTGAGAGCGAAATCGAGTTCGCTCTCGAGTGATGCGGAGATCATCGCCGGGCAGGCCATGAGACCCGTCGCGCCGGAAACGGGTGCCTTCTTCTCAACAAAAAAGGTGAAGTCGACATCCACGAAGGCGCTCTCGGATCCAAGCTCGCTCCTGATCGTGTCCAGAAGATGTTCCACGCCGGAAGGCGTCAGCGGCTCCGCGAAGTCCGCGAGAACGCGGGCGAAGCGGCTCATGTGTACGCCCCGAGCAATTGGTCCCAGGGAGACGAAGAGATCAAACCTCCCCTCGACCGTCTGCATTCCGTCACCCTCGACAGGTACCTGGACCGGTCTCGTGAGTCCGGTGACTCCCACCCTGTCGAGCGCTATCTCGCGACCATCGCGTCTGTCCTGAATGCTTGTCATAGAAGAAAGGGTAGGCGTGATTCCCCTGCTCGTCAAGCGCAAATGGTTGCGTGCAGCCGTAGAAGGTTATGTATGCCTGCACTGCAGGCGCTGTTGAATGTGGGCGTTCCTGGAATTCCTAGAAGACACTCGTGAACTCGACCAGGGCATCACCCTTGGCGCCTACCGACACAGAGCAGATATCGACGTCGGCCAGTTCGCAGATCCGCTTGAGGTATGCGAGCGCTGGCGCCGGCAGCTCAGACTCCCGTCTCGCTTCTCCTGTGTCGCTCATCCAGCCGGGGATCTCCTCGTATACCGGACGGATCCGTCTGAGCTCATCCACGGTGCGTGGGAAGCGGTCCGTTCTGCTGCCGTCGATGTCGTACGCCACACAGACCTTGATCGTCTCGAAGCTGTCGAGGATGTCGAGTTTGGTCACGATGATGCGCCTGATCCCGTTCAGTGCGATCGAGTACTTGAGCGCTACAATGTCAAGCCACCCGCAACGTCTCGCCCGCCCCGTTGTCGCTCCTCGCTCTGATCCTCTTTCCTGAATCGTTTTCGCGGTGTCGTCGGTGAGTTCCGTGGGAAACGGTCCGGCACCGACTCTTGTCGTGTACGCCTTCGTGATGCCGATGACTTCTCCGATCAGAGACGGCGGAACGCCGGTTCCGGCCGCGACTCCGGCGGCCGTGGTACAGGACGACGTGACGTAAGGATAGGTTCCGAACGCGACATCCAGGAGCGTGCCCTGAGCTCCCTCGAAGAGTACGTTCCGGCCGGCTCGGATGGCTGCCCGCAGTGTCTCCGGTGTATCCGAGAGGTGCCGCGCCAGTCTCTCCGCAACGGGGTGAAGCTGCTCCAGGATCTCGCCGGCATCGAGCGGCTCTTCCCCGTACAGCCGGACCAGATATTCGTTCTTGCGATCGACGATCTCCTCGAACCTGGACCGGAATACGTCAAACGCTGCCAGGGTTCCGATGGGAATACCGTCTCGCGCGCACCGATCGGCGTACGCGGGACCTATTCCTCTGTGCGTCGTGCCTATTGCAGCATTGCCCCTGGCCTTCTCTTCTGCGGCCTCCAGTGCTTTATGGTACGGCAGCACCATGTGGGCGCCGACGTCGATCATGAGGTTCTCTCCGATCTCGATTCCCCTGTCGATCACCTCGGCGATCTCGACGTCAAGGGCGATCGGGTCGATGACCACTCCCGGTCCAATGATGTTCCGGACGCCGGGAACGCTGATGCCCGACGGGAGCAGGTGGAAGACGATGGGTGTTCCATCAACGGAGACCGTGTGGCCGGCGTTGGCTCCGCCCTGGAAACGGACGACCAGATCTGCATCCGAAGACAGGGCGTTTGTTATCTTGCCCTTGCCCTCGTCGCCCCACTGTGTCCCGACGACTACCACGCTGCTCATCGTCCACCCTCCACGGTCACCTTGCGGGAGTCGGATGCGGCTTTCTCGGCCGCCACGAGCTCCCTGTCCTTGTCGTCGACCGACTGCGCGAGATCCTTCTTCATGCTCCGCACGCGCTTGTCTATCTCCGGGTACTTGAGCGAGAGAATCTGGGCGGCCATGATCGCGGCGTTTTTCGCGCCGTGCTTGCCGATCGACATCGTGGCCACCGGTACCCCGGAAGGCATCTGTACGATCGAGTAGAGTGCATCGAGGCCGCGCAGGTTGCCTCCCTCCATCGGGATGCCGATCACGGGCAGCGCGGTCAGACTGGCGATGACGCCGGGCAGATGCGCTGCAAGCCCCGCCCCCACTATCACCACTTCGATCCCGTTCTTCTCGAGCGATTCCGCGAGATCCACGGTCTTCTTCGGAGCCCGATGAGCCGAGGAGATGCGCATCACGTATCCTATGCCCAGCTTGTCGAGTATCTTCGTGCTCTCCCGCATAGTCGGCAGGTCGGAGTCACTTCCCATGATTACCGCCACGAGTTCTCTCTTGGCTTCCATTCCACGGTCCTTGTCTCTCAGGTGCTACCGAGGCGCAGAGACTTGCGTCCCTGTAGCGTCCTAGTGCTTGAAGTGACGCTGTCCCGTCATGATCATGGCTATCCGGCGTTCGTTGGCGGCCTTGATGACATCCTCGTCACCCTTGGAACCGCCCGGCTGAATGATGGCCGTCACTCCAGCCTCCGCTGCAGCATCCACAGCGTCGCGCATCGGGAAGAAGGCGTCGGAGGCCATCACGCTTCCCTTCACCCTCTCGCCTCCCTTCCACACTGCCAGAACGCTCGCGTCCACACGGCTCATCTGACCGGCCCCGATGCCGACCGTCTCCGTCCCGGTTACCAGAACGATGGCGTTCGAGCGCACGTGCTTCACCACCCTCCATGCAAAGAGAAGTGAGTGCAGCTCCTCCGGTGTCGGTTCCCGCTCGGTGACAGTGCGGAGGTTCGACTTCTCGAAGATGTTGATGTCCAGATCCTGGACCAGAAGTCCACCGGATCCCAGACACCTGAAGTGCCGTTCGGGCTTCAGGTGATACTCCATTACGTTCGGGAACGGGGCCCTGAGTATGCGACGATTTTTCTTTCCCCGCATGAGTTCGAGAGCATTCCGATAGTAGTCCGGTGCGATCACGGCTTCGACGAAGCGGGTCTCGTGTATGAGCCTCGCAGTCGTCATGTCGACACTTCTGTTGAACGCAAGGATGCTTCCGAATGCCGACATCGGATCACAGGCGAGGGCCTTCTCATAGGCCGTGTCAAGAGTCGCAGCCGTGGCCACACCGCAGGGCGTCGCGTGCTTCATGACCGCCGCCGCAGGCTCGTCGAACTCCCTGACGACGGCGAGCGCAGCGTCCAGGTCCATGATGTTGTTGTAGGAAAGCTCCTTTCCGGAGAGCTGTTCCGCGTTGGGGACGCCTGGAGATGGATTTCGTGAGCGTGAGCGATAGAAGGCCGCGCTCTGGTGCGGGTTCTCGCCGTATCTCAAGTCCTGCACCTTTTCGTACTCGAGGATCAGGAAGCGCGGCAGAGCGGAGTCCTTCTCTCCGTTGTACGCGAGGTACCTGTGAATGGCCTGATCGTAGTCGCGTGTCCTTGCGAAGGCGTCGATAGCAAGCTGGCGCCGCGCTTCAGACGGGATCTCTCCTTCGCTCCCTTTCAGAGTCTTCAGGATTGAGCTGTACTGATCGGGGGAACTCACGACGACGACGTTCTCGTAGTTCTTTGCCGCCGCCCTCAGAAGCGTCACACCACCGATGTCGATCTCCTCAAGCGCCTCGTCGAGTGTGGTGTCGTTGGTGGCCGTCACCCTCTCGAACGGGTAGAGATTCACGACGACCATGTCGATCCGGTCGATCCCCTCCAGTTCGAGCGTCGCCACGTGGCTCTCCTTCTGCGGCTGAGACAGAATGGCGCCGTGGATTCTGGGATGGAGGGTCTTGACCCTGCCGCCGAGTATCTCCGGTGCACCGGTCACCTCCGCGACCTCACGGCACTCAATGCCTGCGGATCTGAGTCGTCTCGCCGTGCCTCCGGTCGATATGATCTCGATTCCCAGTTCCACGAGCTCGCCGGCGAACTCGATGATCCCCTGCTTGTCGGAGACGCTGATCAATGCTCTCGCGATGCTCATCGTGTCTCTCTCCCGGTTGGCCCGGCGTCTTTGTTCTGAAACGTTCCCACTTCGCTACCCGCGAGGTGTGCCTCCTCGTGAGGGTAGCTTCCGTCGAAACAGGCAACGCAGTAAGTCTCTATCGGAGGTGGCACTGATGCCAGAAGCCCCTCGTGCGACAGATAGCCCAGTGAATCGACTCCAATGAACTCTGCTATCTCGGAAACCGAACTGGATGAGGCGATGAGTTCTTCCCTGGTAGGTGTGTCGATGCCGTAGAAACAGGGGAAGCGGATGGGAGGCGACGCCACACGCAGGTGCACCTCCTTGGCTCCCGCCCGCCGGAGCATTCCCATGAGCTGGCGACTCGTCGTGCCTCTGACGATCGAATCATCGACGACCACGACACGCTGTCCGGCAAGCGTGTCTCTGACCGCGTTGTACTTGATGCGCACGCGGAAGTCACGGAGCGACTGCCGCGGGTGAATGAACGTCCTGCCGATGTAGTGGTTCCTGATGAGTCCGATCGCGTGTGGAATCCCCGACTGCTCGGAGAACCCCATCGCGGCGGAGTTGCTGGAGTCGGGAACGGAGATGACGATGTCCGCATCGGCCGGGCACTCGCGGGCGAGCGCGCGGCCCAGCGCCATCCGCACGCCGTCGACGGATACCCCGCGTATGATAGAGTCGGGGCGCGAGAAGTAGATGTACTCGAAGATGCAGAAGCTCTTGGGTCCCTCTTCGCCATTGAGGCGGGACGACTTCGGGCCCTCGGGTCCGATCACCAGGATCTCTCCCGGTTCTATCTCGCGCTCGTAGGCAGCGCCGACGATATCGAGCGCGCAGCTCTCAGACGCTACGGCCCACCCCCCGCTTTCCAGTCTTCCGAAGCAGAGCGGACGATAGCCCCGTGGGTCCCTGACCGCCACCAGACAGCCATCGATCATGAAGAGAATCGAGTAAGCGCCCCTTACCCCGGCCAGCGCTTCAGTGAGCACATCCGTGATGTCTGCAGTGGTTCTTCCGCCACGCCGTGAGTAGGCGTCGGCAATGAGATGCAGGATCGTCTCCGTATCTGTTGTGGTCCTGAATATGGAACCTCCGGCCTCGAGCCCGGCCCTCAGACTTGAGGAGTCGACCAGGTTGCCGTTGTGCGCCGCCGCCAGCGGTCCTCCCTGAAACCGGACCAGGAGAGGCTGAGCGTTGACGAGCTGACTCTGTCCGGTCGTAGAGTATCGCACATGGCCGATGGCCACGCTGCCCGGCAGCCTGTCGAGCACTTCCTCGCTGAACACACCGCTCACCAGTCCCATGGCGCGGTGCTGGAATGCCGTCTCACCGTCCCACGTAACGATCCCCGCGCTCTCCTGTCCCCTGTGTTGGAGGGAGTAGAGACCCAGGTATGTCAGCCTTGCAGCGTCGACATTGCCTGACACACCGAATATGCCGCACTCGTCATGAAACACGTTTCCTACCTCAGGAAGAGACCCGGTCGAGAACCTCATTGTATGCTTCTATGAACCCGCCGAGATCCTGACGGAACCTGTCCTTGTCCATGATACGACCGCTCGTCGCGTCGTGGAATCTGCAGGTGTCCGGAGAGATCTCGTCTCCGAGTACCAGACGTCCGTCCTTGAGCCCGAACTCGAGCTTGAAGTCGACGAGGCGAATTCCGCGCTCCTCGAGAAAACCGGTCAGAATACTGTTCACCTTGAGCGCCGCTGTCTTCATCTCGGCCAGGAACTCATGCGTCGTGAGACCCAGAGCCGTGACGTGCTCCTCCGAAAGGATCGGGTCGTTGAGATCATCATCCTTGAGATAGTACTCGACGATCGGCGGGTCGAATCTGCGTCCCGCTTCGATGCCGAGGCGCTTCACCATCGAGCCTGCGGCTACGTTTCTTACTACAACCTCGATCGGCAGCATCTCGAGACGATCAACGACCATCTCCCTCTCGCTGATCTTCTCGACGAAGTGCGTCGTGACGCCGGCTTCGTTCAGAAGCGTGAAGAAATGGGACGAGATCTGGTTGTTCAGCACGCCTTTCCCGCTGATGATCTCGTGCTTGACGCCGTTGAAAGCCGTGGCATCATCCTTGAATTCCTGGATCATGCGCCCTGGAGAATCCGTCTCCCACAGGATCTTCGCCTTGCCCTCATACAGCCGTTTCGTCTTCTTCATGCATTTCTCTCCTTCGGCCCTGCCACGCTGCCGGACCTCTCGCTAGCACTCCCCGTATTCCCCAGGTTCACTGAAGAAGCCCAGCCGTTCGAACACTGCTCTCGTGCCTTTCATATGACGCTCGAGGCTCAAAGCAGCATCCAGCGCCTCATCACTCAGAAGCTCACGTACACGTTTGCTTTTCGCGATCTCATCCCGGAACAGGGTGCCCTCCGCCCTGGCGCGCATGGCCGCGGACTGAACGATTTCGTAGGCGTCGTCGCGCGACAGACCGGCCTCCACCAGCAGCGTCAGAACCGTTCCCGACGCGAACAGACCCCGTGATGATTCGAGATTCCTGAGCATCGCGTCCGGCCTGATATGGAGTCCGCCGACTACGTCGGCGAACCGCTTCACCATGTAGTGCGCGATGATTGAGCTGTCCGGCAGAATGATGCGCTCTACCGAGGAGTGCGAGATATCGCGCTCGTGCCACAGTTCGATGTTTTCCATGCCCGCCGCAGCGTTCGCTCTCAAGAGGCGGGCGAGTCCGCACATCTGCTCGCACTTGATGGGGTTCCGCTTGTGCGGCATTGCGGACGAGCCCTTCTGTTTCCTGCCGAAGCCCTCCAGTATCTCAGCGGTCTCGGTGCGCGCGAGCAGGCGGATCTCCAGAGCCTGTCGAGCGATCACGCTTCCGAGCACGGCGAGGGCCGACAGATAGCGCGCGTGTCTGTCGCGCGAGACTATCTGGTTTGAGATCTCGGCCGGACGGATGTCGAGGGCTTCGCATACGCGTCCTTCGATGCGCGGGTCGAGGTTGGCGTAAGTGCCGACTGCTCCTGATACCTTCCCCACCGCGGCGGCGCCTGTGGCAACGGCGAGCATGTCGCCGGCACGCACCAGTTCGTCCCACCAGTAAGCGAACTTCAGACCAAGGCTCATCGGTTCGGCATGCACGCCGTGTGTCCGGCCGAAGATCGGAGTCTCCTCGTGCTCGAGGGCCAGGGTCCGGACACGATCTGTGAGCTTGTCGAGCTCATAGAGAAGCAGGTGCCCCGCGCGCGCGATCTGCACTCCCGTTGCGGTGTCGAGGATGTCGGAGGAGGTCATCCCGAGGTGGACGTATCGTGCCTGGGGTCCGATGCTCTCCCCCAGCGTTGTGAGGAACGCGATCACGTCGTGGTGTGTCGCCTTCTCGATCTCCTTCATGCGTTCGATGTCCACGGCGGCCTTTTTCTCGATCACGGCCAGAGCGTCTTCCGGCACGCGGTCGAGCTCGACCCACGCTCGCACGACCTCTATCTCGATTTTCACCCAGAGGGCGAGCTTGGTCTCATCGCTCCATATCTCTGCCATCTCAGGGCATGTGTATCTGTCGATCACCTTTCCGGACTCCTCATTCCCACTCGATCGTGGACGGCGGCTTCGAGCTTATGTCGTAGCAGACACGATTGACCCCGCGGACCTCGTTGATAATCCGCGCCGATATCCGTTCGAGAACGTCAGAGGGCATCGGGAACCAGTGAGCCGTCATCCCGTCCAGCGAATGCACGGCCCTCAGTGCGACGACGTGCTCATAGGTCCGCTCGTCCCCCATGACGCCCACCGTTCTCACGGGCAGGAGGACAACGAAGGCCTGCCATATGTCATCATACAGACCGGCTCGCCGTATCTCCTCGAGTGCGATGGCGTCGGCTTCCTGCAGTACCGCCACCCTCTCCTTCGTCACTTCCCCGAGGATACGAATGGCCAGCCCCGGTCCTGGGAACGGGTGTCTGCCGAGAATGTCCACGTCGATTCCGAGTTCTGCGCCTATCTTCCGAACCTCATCCTTGAAGAGCATTCTCAGCGGCTCGAGAAGCTCGAGGTTCATGCGCTCCGGGAGACCACCCACATTGTGGTGGCTCTTTATTGTCGACGACGGGCCCTTCACGGAGGTGCTCTCGATCACGTCCGGGTAGAGCGTGCCTTGCGCGAGGAAGCGGATGTCCCCCAGTTCGCGGGCCTGTTCCTCGAACACCCGTATGAACTCGTGGCCGATGATCTTTCTCTTGCGCTCCGGGTCGATCACTCCGGAGAGCGCCGCGAGGAAGCGGTCGGCCGCGTCCACGACGCTGATCGCGATGCCGAGCTTCTCCCTGAGCCTGTCTATGACGTCCAACTCCTCGTTCTTCCTGAGCACTCCATTGTCAACGAAGATCGGGATGAGTCTGTCACCGATGGCCTTGTGGATCAGTACCGCCATCACAGACGAATCGACTCCACCCGAGAGAGCACAGATGACACGGGAATCCCCCACGCGATTCCGGATGTCCTCGATCGTCTCATCCACGAACGACCTCGGCGTCCAGTCGCCCTCTATTCTGCTCACTCGCCTGATGAAGTTCTCGAGGAGGCGACCGCCGCCCTCAGTGTGGATGACCTCAGGATGGAACTGGAGACCGTAGATGCATTGCCTGTCGGACCCTATCGCCGCTATCTTGCCGTCTGAACTTCTCCCGAGAACTTCGAACCCTGGTGGGGGCGATGCGACCTCGTCGCCGTGGCTCATCCATACTTGCAGGTTATCGCTCAACCCATCGAAGAGCGGGTGACCGGAGTTCGGAGCAAAGCCCATGGGACCGTATTCATGTGTATCGCCGCGGGAGACGTCTCCGCCGAGTGCCTGGGCAGTCGCCTGCATGCCGTAGCAGATGCCGAGCAC
Source organism: bacterium (assembly GCA_025782395.1). Classification (GTDB taxonomy): domain Bacteria; phylum Joyebacterota; class Joyebacteria; order Joyebacterales; family Joyebacteraceae; genus Joyebacterum. The sequence continues at coordinate 8,322 of JALGZD010000159.1, read as the reverse complement.
CGGGATGCCCAGCTCGAAGATGCCGAGGTCGGGCTTCGGCGCGTCGGCGGCGTAGATGCTCGATGGCCCGCCCGAGAGCACAATGGCTCCGGTGTTCACGGCTATCTCGGCCAAAGGGGTATCGTATCTCAGGACTTCGGAGAACACGCCGAACTCCCTTATCCTGCGCGCGATGAGATGCGTGTACTGCGAGCCGAAGTCCAGAATGGCCACGCGTGTGTGATCACTCTCTCTCGAACTGTGTCGCCCGCTTTTCACGGGCATAGTTGTCCCCAAAGCCATGGTCCGTCCTCCACCACACGTTTCGAACCGGCACGGTTGCACGCACCACACGTCTTGAACCGGTCCGGCTACCTCCACATCCCGACGCCCTGCGCGCGCTGCATCAGCTTGCCTTCAGATCGGATAGAAGGAGCGATGATCAGCTCCGCGTGCTGCATCTCAAAGATGTTCTTGGCGCCGACGGAGCCCATGCAGGTCTTGATGGCTCCCAGGAAGTTCTGCGTGCCGTCGTCGGTCCGGGCGGGCCCCAGGAGGATCTCCTTGAGTGTTCCGCCTGTCCCGGTCTTGACTCGGGCGCCTCTGGGAAGATCTCCGTGCGGTGTCGACATTCCCCAGTGATACCCTCGTCCCGGGGCTTCCTTCGCCCTGGCCATTGCAGAGCCTATCATGACCGCGTCGGCTCCTGAGGCGAATGCCTTGCAGACATCGCCACCGGTATCCATGCCGCCGTCGGTGATGATGGGCACGTACGTTCCCGTCCTTTTCTGGTGGAAGTCGCGCGCGGCAGCAGCATCGACGGTAGCCGTGACCTGTGGGACGCCCAATCCAAGCACTCCTCTTGTCGTGCAGGCGGCCCCCGGTCCGACGCCGACGAGCACCGCCTCGGCCCCGGCCTCCATCAGATCGAGTGCGACGTCATAGGTGACACAATTGCCGACGATGACAGGTATCGACATTGAGTCTATGAATGTCTGAAGGTCGAGCGTCGGATAGGTGGTCGATACGTGGTCGATTGTGGCAACGGTCGACTGGACCACGAAGATGTCCGCTCCGGCCTCTTCGGCCAGCCTTCCGAGTCGTTCGGCGCGCGCAGGCGTTGCCGACACGGCGGCCGTGCCTCCCCGCGACTTGATCGCCTTCACCCGCTTCCCCACGAGTTCTTCCTTGATTTCAGGCTTGTAGAGCTCCTGGATGTGGTGGGTGACCTCTTCCGGTGTAGCGCCGGCTATTCTGCCCAGGACCTCGTCGGGATCCTCATACCGCGTCTGGACGCCCTCGAGGTTCAGAACTCCGATGCCACCCAGCTTTGACATCTCCACGGCCATCGCCGTGTCCACGACACCGTCCATTGCGGCAGCCAGGATCGGCACCGTGAACTCCATGTCGCGGAGTCGCCAAGTCGTATCCGTCTCCTCGGGGTTGATGGTGACCCGCCCCGGGACGATGGCGACCTCATCGAAGCCGAAGGCCTGCCGCGCCTTTCTGCCTCGTCCGATATAGAAACCCATCGAGTCCTCCCGTAGAGCCCTGTGCGACTGTCTGTCTGGAACAACACCACACTGTTATCGCGTGCCTTCGTCCGGCCTGCTTCCCGGTTTTGTCACCGGGATGCCCTCAAGACAGAGCGGGCATTGATCCGGTTCGTAGCTGTCGATTCGGCGCTTGAGGAGCGATTCGGACCTTTCACCGAGGCCCGGCGGATCGAGACTGCGATCGACCAGGAATCCGAACCCCACAACTTTGCCCCCCGCTTCCTTGACCAGCTCAGCCACCTCTTTGACGGAGCCCCCCGTTGTGACGACATCCTCGACCACGAGAACCCGCTCGCCCGGCTTGATAGAAAACCCTCTTCTCAAGCTCATCACGCCGCTCTCGCGCTCGGCGAAGATCGACCTCGTTCCCAGGGCCCGAGCGACCTCGTGACCGATGATGATACCTCCGAGCGCCGGAGCCACGACCACATCGACGGCGTCATTGCGGAAGCGGTCGGCCAGCATGCGTCCCAGCTCCTCGGCTGCGTCGGGTCGTTCAAGGATGCGAGCGCATTGGAAGTACTCTCCGCTGTGACGTCCCGACGTCAACCGGAAGTGGCCTACGAGGAGCGCCTTCGTTTCGATCATGAGTGCAAGCACTCTGTCCACGGTGGCGGTCGTCACTCTCCCACCTCTACAGGGTTCATGTCCTCGAGTATCATTCGGGCCGCTTCGCTCGCCCGTTTGGTGGAGTCCCTGATGGGACGGCCGATCACGATGTAGTCGGCGCCGTTCTCGAACGCTTCGAGCGGTGTCGCGACACGACGCTGGTCCTGCTTGGCCGCCCACGATGGTCTGATGCCCGGCGTAACGATGAGGAAATCGGGACCCATACGATCGCGGATGGCTCTCGCCTCCCAGGCCGAGGAGACGACCCCGTCGAGGCCTGCGCCCTTCGCACGCTCGGCCAGCGCCAGGACCTCGTCCACCGTCGATGAGATGCTTGTGAGGACCGTGATGGCCAGGATCTTCGGTGGGTCGATGCCGATTCGCTCAGCCTCTTTCCGACTGGCCGTTACCGCTGCCCGCATCATCGCGGTCCCGCCGGCGGCGTGGACGTCGAACATGTCGATGCCCAGCGACGTCGCGGCGGTTGCCGCCTCGGCGACCGTATTCGGAATGTCGTGAAACTTGAGATCAAGAAAAACACCGTACCCCAATCTCTTCAGCTCTCTCACCAGTTCGGGTCCTTCCGCCGTGAAGAGTCGGCTGCCGACCTTGAAATGCGAGGCGTAGTTCGCCGTCCTGTGTGCGAGATCAAGCGCCTCCTCACGAGTCGGCAGATCGAGGGCTATTATCAATCTGCTTCCGTTATCAGACACGATTCCATCTCCTTTCTTGCCAGGCCTACATACGCGGCCATTCTCTTCCATCCTTCCCGTATCATCCGTTCTTCGATCCCGTGTGCAATCAGAGCCGGGACTCCGGGATCCTTGAAAAGGGCGGTTCCCACCTGGAACGCTGAAGCGCCCGCAAGAATGTACTCGAGCGCGTCGTCCGCCGTGGCTATGCCTCCCGAGGCGACTATGGGCAGTCGCACAGCTCCAGCTATCCTCCAGGTCAGAGCGAGGTTGACCGGCAGCAGTACTTTTCCGGACAGACCTCCAAAGATGTTGCCGAGGGCCGGAGCCTTGCTGTCGAGGTCGATGCGCATGCCGGTCAGTGTGTTTGCGACGACGAGCGCATCGGCGCCCGCCTCCTCCGCCGCCTCAGCCACCAACAGTGCATCCGCCACGTTCGGTGAGAGCTTCACGATCAGAGTCGACTGCGTGGCGGCTCTTGCCGCACGCACCACCTCGCCTACCGCATCGGGGTCGGCCCAAAGGGGACGTCTCTCGCGCTTGACGTTCGGACACGAGATATTGAGTTCAACCGCTGACACCTCATTCCTCTCACCTACTGCGGACGCGAGATCGGCGAACTCCCCGGCATCGGAGCCCGCTATGCTCGCTATGAGTTTCGTCGGCAGTTCGACCGCCGCCGGGAGCTTCTCCTCAAGGAATCTCTCAAGCCCGACGTTCTCGAGTCCGATGGAGTTCAGGAGCCCGCCCGGCGTCTCTCTCAGCCGTGGGGGTCGGTTGCCCTCGCAAGGATCGGGCGTGATGGTCTTCGTGACTATCGCGCCGACCAGGGAGAGATCGATGAGACTGCCGTACTCGGTCCCGTATCCGACCGTTCCGGAAGCAAGGATGACGGGATTCCGTAGAGTCAGCTTGCCTATCTTTGTGGTCAGATCAGGCACAGGCGACACCATCGAGCACCAGCGCTCTCGCGTCAAAGACCGGGCCGTCCGAACAGACGGTCCGGTAACCGTCTCGCGTTTCCACCACGCATCCCCGGCACGCCCCCGTTCCGCAGGCCATGACCTCCTCGAGCGACACCTCGCAGTGGAGGTCCCGCTCAAGAGCCAGCGCTCCCGCGGCGTCCGTCATCGCTCTGGGACCGCAGCAGTAGACAACGGCCTCATCCGGAACTCGTCCGAGTTCCCGTGCCAGGAGGTCGCAGACGGTTCCCGCAAGTCCGGCGCTACCATCGTCTGTGGCGATCTCTTGTCTCAACCGTCCATCCTCAGTTGCTTCCGGGAGCAAGTTGTGCAGAAGATGGTCGCGGCTTCTCGCACCGACGAGCATTGTGAGAGGCTCCGGTCGTTGCGCCAGCCGTTGTGCCAGCAGGCGCACTCCTGCTACTCCCGCGCCGCCGGCCACGATCACGGCCGGAGCGTTCGAAGGCGGCATTGTGAAGCCCCGTCCCAGTGGTCCCAGAATCGAGACCGTCGTCCCAACGGGGAGAGCGGACAGGGCGCGTGTTCCCTCTCCCCGAAGCTCTATGAGGAGTTCGAGCACACCAGTTACCGGAACTCCGGCAACGGAGAAGGGGCGCCTGAGCGCGAGGCCGGCCAGGACATCCAGGTGGACGAACTGCCCCGGTTCCGGTGAGTCGAGGTCGTCGCCGACGTTACACGCCAACAACAAGCTCGTTCGACTCGGCCGCTCGCTTGCCGTTATCCTCGCTACTGCCGCACGTGTTTTCAAGATCCTCCTCGAACACAACCTGTCCGTCGTGGATGGTCATGAGAACGCGCCCAGAGAGTGTGCTTCCGACGAACGGTGAGTTCTTCGACAGCGAACGGAACCAGTCACCGGTAACCTCGACCCTGCCTTCAGGGTCGAAGACCACGACGTCCGCTGCTGCCCCCGTCGCCAGCGTTCCCGCCGTGATTCCGAGCGCGCGCGCCGGCTTGACTGTCATAAGCGCTATGGCCTTCCCGAGGGACAGGATGCCTGTGTCAACCATGTGGGTGATGGTCAAAGGAAGTAGTGTCTCCATTCCTATCATGCCGGGGGGTGCCGCGTCAAACTCCACCTGTTTTTCTTCAAGAGAGTGTGGGGCGTGATCGCTTGCCACGACGTCGATTGTTCCGTCCCGGAGCCCTTCCCTGATCGCCTTCAGATCGCCTGCCGAGCGTAGCGGTGGGTTGACGCGCATGCTCGTGTCGTAGCTCCTGACGTCATCGTCGGTCAGACAGAAATAATGAGGACAGGTCTCGCAGGTCACGGCGACGCCGTCCGCTTTCGCGCGCCGCACAAGCTTGACGGAACCTCGTGTGGAGACGTGCGCGATGTGGAGCCGGGCACCGGTGGATTGCGCCAGCAGGATGTCACGTGCGACGATCGTCTCCTCAGCGACGGTTGGGATCGGCGATAGACCGGACCTCGTCGATGCGAGACCTTCGTTCATTATTCCCGACCCGACGAGGGCCTGATCCTCGCAGTGCGCGATGATCGTTCGTCCGATCATGGACGCGTACTGCAGAGCCCTTCTCATGACACTTGGGTCGGCCACAGATCTGCCGTCGTCGGAGAAGGCGACGGCGCCGGCCTCGGCCAGCTCACCGAGTGGCGCGAGCGTTCTGCCCTCTCTGCCGACTGTGATCGCCGCGATCGGGTGAACGCCGGCTAGTCTGCCGCGGGAGCGAACATACTCGACCCATGCCGGAGTATCGATGGTGGGCTCGGTGTTCGGCATCGCTGCGAGGGCGGTTATTCCACCGTGGACGGCCGCCCGGGTCCCGCTCTCTATGGTTTCCTCGTCTTCCCTGCCCGGCTCCCTCAGGTGAACGTGCATGTCGACGAGTCCGGGTGCGACCACGGCCCCGGGGAGTTCCACGAGCCGCGTCTCCTGATCCGCTACGATACCCACGCCCCGCGCGGCGATGACACCGCCTGCGATGAGAAGATCGATTCGCTCGTCGGTGGATGTCGCTGGATCGATCAGACGCATACCTCTCAGCAGTATCTTCCTCATGCGCCCACCTCCGCGAGGATGTCTGCCTCTTCGACTCGTTTCGACGCTCGAACCATCGAGAGCAGGTAGAGCATCGCCATGCGTACCGCAACTCCGTTCGTGACCTGTTCCAGAATCACCGACCGATCACCGTCTGCGACATCGGGTGCTATCTCGACCCCTCTGTTGATGGGTCCCGGGTGCATTATGAGGACGTCCGGTTTCATCTCCCTGAGCCGGGCGGCGTTGATTCCGAAGAGCGCCGAGTACTCCCTGAGACTCGGCAGGAACCCCCCGTTCTGTCTCTCCCTCTGAATTCTCAGGATGTTGACGATGTCGGCGTCTCCAGTCGCGTCTCTGATGTCATGCGTGACCGTGACTCCGAGCTTTTCCACCTCGGTCGGCATGAATGTGCTCGGTCCACAGAGTGTGACATCCGCCCCGAGCGCCTTGAGTCCCCATATGTCGGAGCGGGCAACGCGTGAGTGAAGTATGTCGCCCACAATCGTGACGCGCTTGCCCTTGAGATCTCCCGCGTGCTCCCGCATCGTGAAGAGATCCAGGAGAGCCTGAGTCGGATGCTCGTGGGATCCGTCACCCGCGTTGATGATGGAGCCATCGATGTGGTTCGTCAGGAAGTGCGGAGCTCCAGGCGAAGGGTGGCGCATCACGACCATGTCCACCTTCATCGCCTCGATGTTCCTCGCGGTGTCCCTGAGGGTCTCGCCTTTCTTGAGGCTTGATGTCGACGCAGAGAAATTAAGCACATCCGCTGATAGTCTCTTCTCAGCAAGTTCGAACGACATGCGCGTTCTCGTACTCGGTTCGAAGAAGAGATTAGCGATCGTGATACCGCGCAACGTAGGGACCTTCTTGACCGGTCGGTCGAGGATCTCGCGGAACCTTGATGTTGTGTCGAGGATCGTGATTATCTCATCACGTTCGATCCCCTCGAGGCCAAGGAGGTGCTTTCGTGTCCAGTTCATATCTCCTCTCCCCGAGGCCAAGGGTGGAACACAAAAACGGGCCACGCAAGCAATCGCCCGCGATAACCCGTTCTTCTGCTCAGTCTTTCTCTCACCCTTTCTAGCCTCGCAGTGCTAGTTTAAAAGGCGGCTCCTGATGTCATCTGACAGTGTATTGCGATTCCGCTTCGGGCGCAAGTGATTTGTTTTGCCCGGGAGGGGAATTCTGCGGAGAACGATGGTCCTAGTCTCCCTTGAGTGGAACGATGCAGAGAAACCTGAGCCGTCCGTCACCGGTGTTCGTGAAGTTGTGCATCTCGTTTGGGTCCACCAGGAGGGAATCGCCGGTCCGAAACCCGGCATTGCCGTTCTCTGTCTTGAGAAGCCCGCTGCCTTCCAGCACATAGACTATGTGTTCCCAATCGTGTGTATGCCACGGCGTGTGGCCCCCGGCTTTGAGCTCGAAGAGCCTCATAGCGACAGTTGGGGCGCCCTCAGCAGCGGTTAGAAGACTCGCCTTGCTCACTCCTTCCGCGCCCTCGATACTGATCATCTGAGGAATGCGCTCTTCACTTGCTATGTGCTTCATGAGAAACCTCCTGTTGGACTAGACTCCGATCGCGCGCTCCAGGGCGGCGATCATCGCTCGCACGTGCTCATGAAAGAACAGATGCTTCGCCAGAATCACGGTGAAGATAATGAGCACCGCCCGCAGGCTGTTGCTCTCGCTCTCCCAAGCCGTTGAGAAACTGAATCGGTGGCGGCTTGCGCTGTCGTAGGCTGAGAGCGATGGCACCCATCGTCGAACGTGTCGACGGTATCGGGAATACTTCTCACCGAACGTGGTGGTCAGGATGTGTTCCTCCCATGAGACAATGGCCGAGTACTGGAGAAAGAAGATAGCGGGAAACGCCCACAGCAGCCACTCGATTCCTGAGAGGATGACGAGACCATATGTGAGGATGAAGTTGCCTATGTAGAGCGGGTTGCGTACGTAGGCGAACGGCCCGGCGGTGACCAGTTCCTTCACCTTCCGTCCCCGGGTGCGCGTTCTCTTTCCGGCCACACCGACTGCTCGGAATCTGTAGAGTTCCCCCCCCACCGTCAATGCCAGCGAGACGAAGAGAAACCCCGGTCGGACTCCTCCCTGCGTCGGCCAGAGTATCACCAGCAGGATCAGCACCAGCGGCGTAACGCTGCGCATCCTGAAGAAGGAATGTCCCAGGCGTTCCCACGCAGTCTCCGTCGTGGGGGCGGCACCGTCGGTGGGAGTCGGATTCGTGGTGTTCCTCCCGTGCGGATGTGAAGGCTCTTCGAGTTTGCTGCTGCGAAGCTTATCAGGTGTGGGGGCTTTTCGTCCACACAGAAGAGGGGGCCGCTGAGCGACCCCCTTTCCTTCATCATACAGTGGTTGTGGCTGTGCACCTACTTCAGCATGACCATCTTGTTCGAGGCCACGAAGCCCGGCGCCTGGATCCGGTAGAAGTAGACGCCGCTCGCGCACTTCTCGCCGGAGTCGTTGGCACCGTTCCACATCA
>JALGZD010000154.1 GCA_025782395.1 bacterium | reverse complement strand
GGGAACTGCCGTGCCGTCCTCGTTGAAGACGCGCGTCATGCCTAGTTTCTTTCCGATGATACCCTTCATCATTCTTCTCCCTGCACTACCGATGCAACCGATGTAGCTTCTTCAGGCGCCCACCTACTCGACCTTGATCGAGATGTCCACTCCGCCTGGAAGGTCCAGATCCATCAACGCGTCGAGGGTCTTCTGCGTCGAGTTCATGATCTCTATGAGCCGCTTGTGCGTGCGGATCTCAAATTGCTCGCGCGACTTCTTGTCGATATGCGGCGAGCGCAGAACCGTGTAGAGCTTCCTCCTCGTCGGAAGCGGGATGGGCCCCGATATCGACGCCCCTGTCTCCCGCGCGACGCGGACGATCTCCGCTGCGGACTGGTCCAGCGTGGCGTGTTCGTAGGCCATCAGGCGAATGCGAATTCTCTGGCCAGCCACTACGTTCCCTCCTTTGATATCTTCATCTCACCTATTCGATGATGGATGTGATCGTTCCAGCACCAACCGTACGGCCGCCCTCACGGATCGCGAACCGCAGACCATCTTCCATCGCTATCGGAGTCACGAGTTCGATCGCAAGCTCTACGTTGTCGCCAGGCATTACCATCTCGGTCCCCTCGGGAAGTGTCGCCACTCCCGTCACGTCCGTTGTACGGAAGAAGAACTGGGGACGATAGCCGGTGAAGAATGCCGTGTGACGGCCTCCCTCTGCCTGCGTCAGTATGTACGCCTTGCCCGTGAACTTCGTATGAGGGGTCACGCTCTTAGGTGCACACACGACCATACCGCGATCCAGATCCTTCTTCTCTACTCCACGAAGAAGAAGACCTACGTTGTCGCCGGCCTGACCCTCATCCAATATCTTCCTGAACATCTCCACACCCGTGCACACCGTGTCTCGCGTCTCGCGGATACCCACAATCTGCACCTTGTCGCCCGTGTGGACCACGCCACGCTCGATACGACCCGTGCCGACTGTCCCTCGACCCGTGATCGAGAACACGTCCTCGATCGGAAGAAGGAACGGCTTGTCGATCTCACGAACAGGATCCGGAATGTATGTGTCGAGTGCGTCCAGAAGCTTGAAGATCGAACCGCAGTTCTCGCACTCGTCCTTGCCACAACCACACTCCATCGCCTTCAGTGCCGAGCCCATGATCACCGGGATCTCGTCACCCGGGAACTCGTAGTCGCTCAGGAGTTCACGTATCTCCAACTCCACAAGCTCCAGAAGCTCCGGGTCGTCTACCTGATCGATCTTGTTCATGTAGACAACGATGTACGGAACGCCGACCTGACGAGCCAGAAGGATGTGCTCACGTGTCTGCGGCATCGGACCGTCCGCAGCACTCACCACCACTATCGCACCGTCCATCTGAGCTGCACCCGTGATCATGTTCTTCACGTAGTCAGCGTGACCCGGACAGTCAACGTGCGCGTAGTGACGCTTCTCACTCTCGTACTCCACGTGACACGTCGCGATCGTGATACCGCGCTCGCGCTCTTCCGGCGCCTTGTCGATCTGGTCAAACGGGATGTACGTTGCAAGACCCCGCTTCTCAAGACACAGTGTCATCGCTGCTGTAAGCGTCGACTTGCCGTGATCTACGTGACCGATCGTGCCCACGTTAACGTGGGGCTTAGTCCTCTCAAACTTCTCCTTCGCCATCTCTCCCCCCTTACAAGGAGTCGTTCCGTCAGTGCGGCTCCGCCTTGGAAGTCTTACCTGGCTGTGGAGCCCACGACCGGGATTGAACCGGTGACCTCATCCTTACCAAGGATGCGCTCTACCTACTGAGCTACGTGGGCGCCGGGACAAACCTACAGAACCCCCGCGCCCCTCCGGTCGCGAACGAGCCGAACAGGTAGTATAGGGTCTGGTTCTGTATCCGTCAACCGAATATCTCGTTCGGACCCGAGAAAAGCGTCCGAGGAGTGAGATATGGCTCCGGGGAGCCACCTCCCTGGAGCGGACACGGCTCGCAGCATCACACTCCCGAATGCTGCAGTTTGGAGCGGGAAACGGGACTCGAACCCGCGACCCTCAGCTTGGAAGGCTGATGCTCTAGCCAACTGAGCTATTCCCGCGCAACTGTTGCACATCCCGGAACGGCTCCCGGCGATGGTGGGGGGGGGAGGATTCGAACCTCCGAAGGCGTCGCCGACAGATTTACAGTCTGTTCCCTTTGGCCACTCGGGAACCCCCCCGCTCGGGATCCACTCCGCACACCCGGACAAACGGCCCCAACGGCGGGGCCGACAGTACTGGAGCTGGCGAGAGGACTTGAACCCCCAACCTCCTCATTACAAGTGAGGAGCTCTACCATTGAGCTACGCCAGCCCGGGTGTCGCATGTCCTGGCGTACGGGATTGCTGAGCCTCCGGAATTCCAGCTACAAGCGCTCTAGTTTATGAGAATAGACCTGGCATGTCAACTGAAAAACAGTTTCTGCGCAGTATTCAGGCACGCTATTTGTTCTTCCGCGCCACGGGACCCTCTGAAGTATCTTCTACTCTGTAGCCCAAAGCCGTAATCCGGTCCCTCACCTCGTCTGCAAGCGCCCAGTCGCGCGCTTCTCTTGCCTCGGTCCGGGCTCTGACAAGCTCCAGCACCTCGGCCGGTACCTGCTCCAGTGCTGTCCCGACGCCTTCGAGGAGACCCAGGATCCCGCTGAGCTCCCGGAGAACAGCCCGGTCGCTCCGCAGGACCGGCTTCTCGGCTCCCGAACCGATTTTCTGATTGATCACACGGACGACATCGAAGAGATGCCCGATCGCCTGGGCGGTATTCAGGTCGTCATCCATCGCCTCGAGGAATCTCCTCCGAGCATCAGCCACTGCCGCAGAGGCCCCGGCGGCGACTTCTCCCTCCCCCTCCGGACCCACAAGACGCTCCAGAGTCCGGAACAGGTTTTCGAACCGTTCGATCGCGGTCTCTGCCTCGGCCAGACGCTCATCCGAGAACTCGATCTCCGAGCGGTAGTGCGTGGAAAGAAGGTAGAAGCGGACAACGTCCGAAGGGAATCGCTTCGAGATCTCGGCCATGGTCTTGAAGTGCCCTGTCGATTTGGACATCTTCTCACCGACCAGGTTCACCAGACCGTGGTGTACCCAGTAGTTGACGTACGGCTTCCCCGTCGCCGCCTCCGTTTGCGCGATTTCATTCTCGTGATGCGGGAATATGAGCTCGGTCCCACCTCCGTGTATGTCGAAGTGCTCACCGAGATACTTGGTCGACATCGCGGAGCATTCGATGTGCCAGCCGGGCCGGCCCTTACCCCACGGACTGTTCCACGACGGCTCGCCCTCCTTCGCCGCCTTCCAGAGCACGAAATCCTCGGGATTGCGCTTACGGTCGTCCAGTTCGACGCGCTCACTCGCACCGGCTACCAGGTCTTCGAGTCGTCTCTTGGAAAGCTTTCCGTAGTCGGGCCACTTCCCGACCTCGAAGTAGACATCGCCGCCGGATTCGTAGGCCACGCCCTTCTCGACAAGCCTCTCCACAAAAGCGATGATGTCGTCGATATGCTCGGTTGCGCGTGGGTAATGATCCGCCCTTTCTGCGCCCAGGAACGCGAGGAACTCCATGAACTTGTCTATGTTCTCCTGCGCTATCTCCTGATAGTCGACGCCACGCTCGCGGGCCTTCTCGATTATCTTGTCATCGATATCTGTGAAATTGATCACCAGGGTGACATCGTAGCCCTTGTAACGCAGGTACCTCCGGAAGATGTCCGAGACGACCGCCACGCGCATGTGGCCGACGTGAGGTTCCGACTGGACGGTCATGCCACAGAAGTACATCCCGACCCTGCCCTCGTTGACCGGAACGAACTCCTTCTTACCGCCTGTCTGTGTATCGTAGATCCTCAGCATCTGCCCTTCCTCCACGAACCCTTGTCCTGCCCCAGCGGCACACGAGCGCCGCAGCAATCATTTGCCTCCGACAGAGGCTCCAACAATCGCAAGCGCACGTTCGCGGTCGACCGGGCCTCCCGCCCTGCCACCGTTCATGGTCGCACTCCCGATTATGACGCCGTCGGCCGCACTCAGGATTTCAGAAATCGTATCGATCGTCACGCCGCTTCCGACAAGAACCGGCGCCTCCGGTACAGCGGCCTTCACTCTCTCGAGCTCGTCCAGTGACGCCGGAGCTCCTGTCGCCGCCCCCGTCACAATGAGCGCCGACGCCCCACCCCGTCGGACTGCATCCGCAGCGGCCTGCTCGATCGTGCCACTCCCCAGAGGAACGGCGTGTTTCACAAATACGTCCGCGAAAACAGCCAGACCGGGAGTCAAGTCCCGCACGTCCAGCATCGTCGCCATCGCGTCACCCTCGATGATGCCCTGGTCGGTCACCGCAGCGCCAACGTGGACGTTGACCCTGATGAAACGCGCCCCCACGGCGGCCGCTATCGCGACCGCTGAGCGCCCGTCGCTCCTGAGAACGTTGATGCCGAGAGGAACCTTCACTGCATCGGCCACGCGTCCTCCAACCGATGCCATCCCGGCAACAGCACCTCTGCCCGCGAATCCTCTGGCGAAAGGCGCGTCACCGAAGTTCTCGAGGATTATGCCGTCGAATCCCGCCCCTTCGAGGGCTCGGGCGTCCGAGACCGCCCGGTCGACAATCTCCTTCATGGCACCGCCCCAGCCGGGGCTGCCGGGAAGCGCCATCAGGTGGACGACGCCGATCAGACACTTCGGCCTGCCGAACAGCTCCTCGATCATTCTCATATTCAGATCCTCTGGAAAGGAGAGCCGGAGTGACCCCCGGCTCTCTCTTCAGGCTGACCACCTGGTCCTAGCGCGTGAAGGAGGCAACCGTCTTCGCATCGAGCTTCTTGATGACCGCAGTCAACAGCTTGACAAGACTGTCGTAGTCCTTCCTGTGGAGTACTCCGACGTGCCCGTGGATGTAGCGTGTCGGGACCACGAATGTGAGACACGGCACACCGTGCTTGTTGATGTGTATCGTCCCGCTATCGGTCCCGCCGCGAACCAGTGCCGTCAACACGTACGGGATCTTGTTCTTCTCAGCAACATCTATGACGAAATCCCTGAGACGGCGACTCGGGATCGCGCTCGCGTCGTAGACCATGATCCCAACGCCGTCACCGAGATTCTCGCCTGCACCGTCGGTGCCGGGCGTGTCCGTAGCGATCGTCACGTCGACAGCAAACGCTACGTCCGGATCCACAAGGTTGGCGCTCGTACGAGCGCCCCTCAGGCCGACCTCCTCCTGAACCGTTCCCACGCCGTATACCGTGTTCGGGTGGGTCTTCCCGATCTTGTGCAGTACGTCGATCACGGCCGCCACACCGATGCGGTCGTCCCACGCTTTCGCCGCGTACATTTTCCTGTTGCCGAGTACAGCGAACTCGGAGATCGGAATGATCGGGTCCCCGGGCCTCACGCCGAGCGACTTCTTCACATCGAACTTCCCGGCAGCGCCGACATCGATATACATGTCGGCGATGTCGAGCACCTTCTTCCGCTCTTCCGCCTTTAGAATGTGTGGAGCCTTCGACCCGATGACACCAACGAAGTCGCCCTTCCGGGTTCGGACGAGCACTCTCTGCGACAGCGCCACGTGTCCCCACCAACCGCCGATCGGCAGGAACTTGATGAACCCTTCCTTGGTGATCGACTTGACCATGAAGCCGACTTCGTCCATGTGACCGGCTATCATCACGCGTGGGGCATCAGACTTACCCTTCTTCTCAGCGACGAGGCTTCCCAGCTTGTCGAAGCTGACAGTCGCGACGTCCTCAACGTACGACGCCATGAGGTCGGCTACCTCGTCCTCAAACCCGGAGATACCGTTGGCCTCAGTAAGCTCCTTGAACATCAGTTCGGTCTTGTCCACGTTCCCTCCCCTGCACCCCACGCCCGGCTGGCTCTCTTGAGCGGTGTTCCACCGAACGCGCTCCGGAAAAGCGATGGCCGGATGCCATCGACAAGTCATTTCCGTCGAGTCTAGCCGCATGTGTCGGGCCTCGTCAAGGGGCCGTCGTCCACCCAGCAACACTGGTACACATATTGCAGTGCTGTGGTAGATGTTGCCATGTGTGAGACGACTGGCTATAGTCGCTGTGGCAGACGGGATCTGTGGCCGCCCGTGAGGCTGGACGGCTGCACCTTTGCGCACATCCGCCCGCAGTGCCAAAGCGGGTTCGAACTGGAGGATCAGGTGCTCAAGCTGGCACTGATAGGCACGGGAGCCTGGGGACGCAATCTCCTCAGGAATCTCCTCCATATGAAGGGCGCCGAGCTCAGCGTCTGCTGCGATTCCGACACCGAGCGCTGTGCGACCGCACTGAATGGTGCTCGGGGCGTCAGCCGGACCACGGACCCAGAGGACATCTTCGCGAATCCTGCGATCGACGCCGTAGCGATCGCGACGCCGGCTCCTACCCATTTCGCGCTCGCAAGAAGGGCACTCGAAAGCGGCAAGGACGTCTACGTCGAGAAGCCTATGACGCTGCGTCTTGACGATGCCGTCGAACTCGTCAAACTCGCCGAAACCAATGACAGGATACTGATGGTCGGACATCTTCTTGAGTACCACCCTGCTGTCCTTAAGATGAAGGAACTCCTGGACAGCGGCGAACTCGGCGACCCGTACTACATTTACTCGGAGCGGGTCAATCTTGGGAAGATACGACAGGATGAGAACGCGCTCTGGAGCTTCGCGCCGCACGATATTTCCGTAATCCTCCACCTTCTCGATGAGGAGCCGGTGGAGGTAGCCGCCACCGGCGCTGCCTATATCCAGCCTGACATCGAGGATGTCGTCTTCCTGTGGATGCGATTCAGCAATGACAAGCTCGCGCAGGTCCATGTCTCGTGGCTCGACCCGCACAAGGTACGCCGCACCACGCTCGTCGGCAGCAGGAAGATGGTCGTTTTCGACGACATGATGTCGGCGGAGAAGATCAGGATCTACGACAAGGGCGTGGATGGATCAGGGAAGGACGGGAAGTTCGTAGGGTACGCCGAGTCGCTTTCGCTGCGCTTCGGAGAGGTGACCATACCAGCCCTCAAGCACGCCGAGCCGCTCAAGGTCGAGTGCGCCCACTTCATAGAGTGCGTTGAAAACCACACGCAGCCTCGCTCCGACGGACGCGACGGGCTCCGTGTCGTACGCGTTCTCGACGCGGCACAGCGTTCTCTCAAGAGCGGCGGTGCTCCAGTGAAACTCTACTGACCCGCTCAGCACTGATTGCAGGTCGGACTTGTCCGGACCGCGACCTCGCTCATGAGGATCGAAGCTGAACGGCGCAACACACGAAAGGACTGGCTCGATGGACAGGTACGTAGATCCCTCAGCAACCGTGGGCGCGGGCACAGCGTTGGGCTACTTCACAGTCGTCGAGCGAGATGTGAAGATCGGTGCGGGATGTGAGATCGGAAGCAATGTTGTCATACACCCAGGAACGGTGATCGGAGACCACGTCCGGATCGACGACAACACCGTCATCGGCAAGCTCCCGATGAAGGCTGCCTTGAGCGCAACGACCGAAGGAGACGATGTTCCCCCCGCGATCATCGCCGACGAGTGCCTCATCGGCGCCTGCGTTGTCGTGTATGCGGGCTGTGAACTCGGTACGCGGGTTCTGGTCGCCGACCTGGCATCGATCAGGGAGAACGTAGTCATCGGCGAGTACACAATCGTCGGCAGAGGCGTGACGGTGGAAAACCACTGCCGCATAGGCCGCCGCTGCAAGCTGGAAAGCGAGTGTTATATCACTGCCTATTCCAAACTCGGAGACAGGGTCTTCGTCGCCCCCGGCGTGTCGACGTCGAACGACAATTTCGTCGGGCGCTCCGAGGAACGATTCAAGCACTTCAAGGGCGTGATCGTTGAGAAAGGCGGCAGGATTGGTGCCGGAGTTGTGATACTGCCGGGCAAGACCGTCGGCGCCGACGCGCTCGTGGCGGCCGGTTCGGTTCTGACGAAAGATGCCCCCGCAGGCAAGATCGTTATGGGAACTCCAGCCCGACCCATCCGGGACGTGCCCGAGGATCAACTTCTCGAGAACCAGGGTTGGGACGACTAGTCCTCAACCGCGCGCCTGCAGCGAGCGCCGCACAATAGAGAAGGGGCAGGGATAAACTCCCTGCCCCTTTCCAATGAGCCGTGGGCTTGATGACTCCTGCGGTTTACTTCCTGCGTCTCCGTACGACACCGGCCATGCCGAGAAGGCCCGTCCCGAGCAGCAGAATCGTGCTGGGCTCCGGGACCACGGGCTCGTCGTCGAAGTCACCGTCAAGATGGATAACGTCGTTGCGGCAGCCGATCGTCCACTCCATGCCGATCGAATTGTCGAAGATCGGCGCGCCGGTGAGGAGACTGCGATCTACCGTGATCTCGAAAACGTAGGTTCCGTAGCCGCGCTCGACCAGGTCGTACGTGAAGTAGTCGACTGAGGCGGTGCCGAGCGTCATGCCGCCGCTGAAGTTCGTGAGACCGTACTCAGCGATGTAGACGTCATTCCCCTGGTACCAGTCATCCACACTCGTAGCTGCGACGGTGCCTGTGCCTCCATCAATGTCGATACCCATCTCGTACATCCCGAGTCCGAGATCAAGCGCGAGGTCGCCGGCCACGATATCTTCACCCAGGAAGCTCACTCCGCCCGGGACGTTGAATGATGTCACGACCGCGATGTAGGCATTCGTAGCATCGTTGTCGAAATACATGGCCTCGATGTCGAACTGCTCTCCACCGTGAGCAGGTCTGCCGAAGTGTGCGCTCCAGTTGTCATCGATGAAATAGTCGGCTGTTGCCGTCGTTGGTGTCCAGTCGTGATTGAACGTCCCCGTCTCATCGACGGCGAGCTCGATCCCGAACCAGTCACTGAGAAGACTTGCATCGGCAGAACCGACCGTCAAGAACAACAGAGCAATCATCATCACAAGTGCGAGCGGTCTCATGGCGCTACCTCCTGTCAAGAACGGCATTAGCTGTCAGCGACCTGCTTTTCAATCCACTAATACCAATACTACCACAGGTTCCATAACTCGGCAAGAGTTAATTCGTACATAAATGGAGGGGCAGCAACAAGCCTCTGCCCCTCCAGTATACCTTATTGCCTCTGATTTGCTATCTCCGTCTTCGCAGAAGTGCGGCCCCTACCAGACCACCACCGAACAGAAGGAGCGTTATAGGCTCCGGCACAGGCGCTTCAGTGCAACCAGTGACCCGCATCCGCCCACCGTAGCTGACAGAGTAATCCTCCGTGTCCCACTCGCCCAGCCGCGTCGCGATCTTTCTGAGGCCGTGCTCCAGACCATCCATCGCAACGCCCCCGACGAACGGTAGCATCCAAGCGCCCATCCACTCGGCCACGGGCTGGTCGGACAACCAGGTGAACGATCTGTACATTCTCATCCGCGTTGAATACGCCAGCATCACATCGGACGAAGGCTCCGTACGCAGCGCGAGGTCATCGCCACCACCATCGACGTCCCAGGCGTACTCGCCCACCAGCACATCCGGGTCGAACCCTACCAGTGCCGACGCATCCCCAAACCCAAGATAGATCCCCTTTCCTTCCTCCCAACTGTGCCCCATGGCGGCCCATGAAATGAGATCATCGTCAAGCTCGATGCCATTCTCACCCATGCCGATGTGGTGAGTAGCCCGCCCCGCGGACTTGCTCCCCACGAAATCGACACTCAGAGACGGATCGAGGTACCAGTTGCAGATCTCATCCGTAACGTGGACGTCCAGATTGTACTCGCCGGCCAGGAAGCCGTAGTTACCGTAGCCGAACGGGTCGTTCGGATTCACATCGTGGTCGTACGTCCCGGCACCAAGGAAGAGGAGTTCGGAGACATACACGGCGCCTGCCACGGACGCTATCAGACCCAACATCGCGAGCGCCGCGAAGGCGATTCCCAGCGATTTCATACGATCCTCCTTGCGCACCTGCTGCGCGCGGTCTTCGAGAGGATACTCGTACCATAGATGTCATATGCTGTCATGAGTAGGCAACTGCATGCGCCACACAGCATTTAGCAGAACGAATCCGGCCTGTCAACAGCAATCAGGTCTGCCGGAATCGGGTCTGAGCGAATCGCGGAGACCAGGCATCAGCGGGAGCTTCTGCTTGAGCGGACCAGCGGATGAGCCCAGGCTTCTGTCTGAGGCGACCAGCGGATGAGCGGGGGATTCTGTCTGACGGAACTGGCGGATGAGGATGACCCCAGGCTTTTGTCTGAGGCGACTAGCGGATGAGCGTGAGCTTATGTCTGAGGATTCTATCGTTTACGGTCAGCTCACAGAGGTAGATGCCGCTCGATGCGAAATCCCCCCTCCTGTCCTCTCCCTCCCAGACGATGGAATAGCTTCCCGGATCGTAGCTCGCGTGCGCCAGCTCACGCACGACGCGCCCATCGATGGAAAGAATCCGGAGGATCACATCCGAGGGTTCGGGGCCGGGGATATCAAAGGAGAGTGTCGCTGAACCGAACGTCGGGTTAGGATAACGAGTAAACAGAATGGAGGCTGGCGGCTCCGGAGCCAGCGTGATCGAAGCCCCGTCGGAAGCGTCGCTCTCGTTGCCGGCGGTATCCACTGCTGTGGTGTAGTAGGCATAGCTGTTCGCGGGCTCCACGTGGGAATCGTAGAACACCGTTTCCATCAAAGGATCCTCGTTGAGCTTCTCGGTTCGTCCGAAGTCATCACCCGTGGCTGGATCGTACCTGATACGGTAGATGAAATAGCCCGCAAGATCTTCTTCGGAGTTCGGAAGCCACGTAACCTCGATGATGCCGGCCCATGCCCTGCAGCAGACTCCCCCAGGCGCGGCCGGGGGCTCCAGATCCGGCGGAGTCGCCGTGCGGAAGGTCAGATCCTCTCCCACGGCTACTCCCCCACATTCGTCCCAGGCGTAGACACAGTAATGGTACTCGCTGGCGGGCTCGAGAGCGGAGAGAACGACTTCGTAACTGCACGTGCTGAGTCCACTCGCCATCCCGATACTGCCGTAGCTCGAATCGGCCCCGTACCCCACCCACGTCGAGCACGGGCGGTCAGTAGACCAGCGAATCCGGACCTCGGTCTCCACGGCCGCCCAGACTCCGGGTCGGATGACGACGGCCGGCTTGTCGTTCGACTGCATACCCGTCGGGGGTCCGGCACAGAACGTACACGGATCGCTCGAACACGTGCCGCCCGGAGACCCGCTCACGGCGCAGAACGTGAACTCCACGTTCGGGATCAGTGGGAAAACGTGCACCTCGTGCTCGAGTACCAGCGTGCTGTCCGTACCCGTGGTCTCGGTAAGGCCACCGTCCGCTCCGTACATGACCTCTGATGTGGCCGGCACGTCCGTCGTCCACGAGACGACAACACTCATGACGCTCGTTGCGCGCAGGGTGAGTCCGCTCATCTCAGGCGGCATCATCGGCACTCCCTCCATAGTCTCAAAAAGGGAATCCGCTGAGGCCGCGAGGACCCCGTGCTCATCGAGCGAAACCGCCCGAAAGTGATAGACAGTGGCTTCTGCGAGCCCGGTCAGTGTGCACGCGTGGGCCTCGACAAACCCCTCGGCCTTCACGCTATCCCCGTAGTCGGATGTGAGACCAAAATGGACGCACGCATCGGCCGGTCTATCAGTCGTCCACTCGATGATCGCCCAGTTGATGCCGACACCCGTCACCACGAGACCGCTCATCTCGAGTGGATCGAAACCTGCATCGAACGTGTGGTCATCCGAGAACACGATCTCGCCGAATTCATCTTCACTCCGTACTCGGTAGTGATAGGTCGCGCCGGGCTCAAGTCCGGCGACCGTGATCGAATGGCCGAGGACCATCGCCGGGTCAAGCGGTGAGACCGCTCCGTACGAGGCGTCCAAACCGTACTCCACCTGCGAGTCAGCCAGCTGGTTGGTCACCCAGGTCACGTCAGCCGAAGTCCCGGTAACTGTCGCAATGACATCGGTCACCGCGAGTGGCGCAAGAGCAGTCTCGAAGACATGATCCTCCGAGTATACGACCTCCCCGAATTCGTCCTCACTGCGCACGCTGAAGTGGTACCAGGTGTCGGGGTCCAGCCCCGTTATCGTCACACTGTGATCCGTGACCATGGAGGGATCGATGCCTGTCTCGAAGCTGTACGGGATCGTCTCTCCGTAGGCGATCTGCGAATCGGCCGCTCTGTTGGTCTGCCATGTGATGGTCACCCACGTCGCAGAGACCGCGTCGATCGTCACACCTGAGACAACGAGCGGGTCAGACGTCGTCGCGAACTCGTGATCCCCCGACGCGGCCGACTGCCCACCTCCGGCGTCCGAGAGAACTCTGAAGTGGTAGGTCACGCCCGCTGACAGTTCTGTCAGCGTCACGGCGTGGTCGGTAGTCAGTTCCGGGTCGGCAGGGGTCGTCATTCCGTAGGAATCGGTGGGGCCATACTCAACGCTGGAGTCCGCCGGCAAGTTGGTGCTCCAGTGTATGATCGCCGTGTTGGTCGTGATGCCGTCCGCGTACACGCCTCCGATGATCAGATCTCCGGTTGCGCTCACAAAGACGGTGTGCGAACCCGGCGGGAGCCCGGCATCATCAATCTGGAATGTCACAATTCCGTCACTGCTTGAAGTGATGGGGCTCTCGGGAAGCGCTTCACCCTCGACGGTTACGTCGAACGCACTACCGGCATCTACACCGATGATGATGTGCGAGCTGAGCTCGCGTCCCCCCAGCGAACCCGCCCAAGCGGGAGCCGCGAGACCCATCATCAGAAACCCGGCGATCATCGCCGCGCTCAGTCGACACAATCTGTTCAAGAAATACCACCCCGGGCAGACGCCTCTTTTGAGATAGAGGTAACCGGGACCCGCGAGACCGGAGGCGGGTGCATAGGGGGTAGCCAGTACGGTGAGGTACTGCGGTCGGCCCTTGTGGGGGTCATCAGGCCAACCTTGCGACCGAGGCTTATCGAGTGCCTGCGCAGCCCCGGCGGATCCCGGTTATGTATTCTCTTCCTCTAAGCAAAACGGAACAGAAGCTTCCCCACACCTACCCAAGTTGCACAAGTTGTGCCAACTGGTAAGTAACAGATGCTTCTGATATCCCAAAGCGACCGGAGGGCACGACACACCCGGCCGTTTTCCTGAGTGGGGACGTTAACTCACCATAGGGACATCAGTTAGGCTGGTATTCCATCTCACGCTGGGGCGAGGAGCCGGGGGGCCGACAAAGAAGTGAGGCCCACCCGTGCAACATACGGGTGGGCCTCATGAAGGTGTGCTCATGTACTGCGGTGCGACGTGCTGACAGGAGTCTCTGAAAGCTCCCTGTGAGTCAGGGCATCGGTCTTGGCGATCCAAAGACGCTGTCGGAGACCGCGCTCGCCCCGAACGAGTCAACGATCGCAACCTGATACCAGTAGATGATCGAATCGACCAGCGACTCGTGCGTGTAGAAGGTCTCCCCTATCGTGGTGATCCTGGCGATCAGGCGCTTGCCTCCCCAATTGGGCGGATCCGGTGGGACCTCCTCCCAGCCGATCACCTCATACGCCATGAAGTCATCTTCCTCGCTCTGCGACCACGACAGCTCAAGCGACGTCGAATCCGCTGCCCAGGGCTCGTAGATAACGACCGGATCGGGAACCTCGTTGATGAGAGTCGTACCGGCGACCTCGTTGCTGATGACCGACTGGCCGATGTCGTCCACCACATAGACTGCGTAGTAGTAGGTAGAGTCGGGCTCCAGGCCGCCATCATTGTAGTTCGTCTCGCCCTGTGTAGTGATCTCGGTGAGGAGTTCGATCTCGGTGGAGATCTCCACGCCCGGCACGTAGGAACGATATACCTTGTACCTGTCAAAGTCGTAGTCGTTGTTCCTCGACCATGAGAGCGCGAGACGCCGCTTGGAGAGCGCGACCGGCGGCTCGAGTTCGACGGGCTCCGGTGGTTCCAGGATGGTCACCATCCCGATGGCCTGAAGCGGCTCAGCTTCATTGCCCACTTCATCAGTGAACCTGCCGATGACAACGGCCGAGATAACCTCGGTCCCTGCCTCCACCACGAAGTCGCGCTCGTAGACACCATCGTCCGCCACAGGGTCCCCCCCGGTCCCATCATCGAAGAGGCCTATGGCCATCGCCACGCTTCCAATGTCAACCGCTGCCTGACCGTCAGGCTCGCCGGCGTCAAGCAGGAAATGGATGGTCTCGCCGACGCTCATTGGACCTCCACCGGTGTCCTCCGAGACCAGCTCGATGAATGCTGCGGTGTCGAGCTCAATGTCGTCATTGACAATCTGCGATTCGTTGTCCTCCGAGTCGCGGAAGCAGGCGTAGACCGTCTTCGTACCGTCACCCACGGGCAACTGCCAGGAGATGGTTCCCTGGTAGGGTTGCCACTGTCCTCCGGACATGTCGGCGTTGTCGGAGATCATCATGAGTTGAACAATGGTCGACGCCGAAGATGTGATAGCCACTGTACGAGACCCCGTCTTCTTCCGCCCGCTCTCAATGGAGATGCTGAAGATCCGGGGCGTTGCACTCATCGCGTACGAGGTTACACCCTCCAAGCCGTTGCGGTTGACGGCCGAGATCTTGTACGAATACTCCTGGCCGTTGCGGACCTGATCGTCCTCGTATTCCATCTCATCAGAGGACCCGATCACTTCGTGGTCCTCACTCTCGCCCTCAACAACCTGCCACCGGTAGATCTTGAAGTTCTCGATGCCCGTTGTGTCACTGACGGACCATGAGAGCACAACCAGTCTGTCGGCTACAACAGCCCCCAACCCGGACGGTCGAGATGGCTCCACCGACCCGGAGGTCGGATGATCCGGATCCAGGGGGTTCAAGTGCCCCGGCGATGCCAGGTCCGAGAGGCAGCCGTAGAGAAAAACCGCGGCAGCGCCCAAGAGAACCAGGAGAAGCACTGAGAATCGTTTCATTGCATACCTCCCTCAAGCAGCGCGCGATTAGAAGTGAACTGCCAAGCCGAATATGGCCCCGTCCGGCTCAAGCGTGGCGTAGAGCCCGGGCCTCGACAGACCCGGCGCCTCTGCGTAGGCGCCGCCCCTCGGCTCCGGGCACAGGAAGAACGCGTCGGCGATATTCGCCACCCAGACAGCTGCGGCCGCATATATCAGGCGCCTCCTCAGGAGATGCTTGTCCTCGTATTCATCGAATTCCCTGAGCATCACCTCGTATGTGCGCTCTATCTCACCGACCTCAGTGGCATCCTCGTAGGCGGCCTTGGCACTGAGGTAGTCCGACTCCTCGCGATTGCTCTCGGCATCCGCCCACAGAACGGCGCCGAGAGCCAACGCCTCCACAGCTGCAAATGCTATCCCCTTCTTGTTCTGTTTCGTGTAGAACTGCCCCCAGCCGGGCGCTATTGCCGACCGGAGCGCCGCCCCCTCCGGCGTCTTGCGCGTGAGCCTCACGAAGATCGAATCGCAACGTGTCGCCGACAGCACAGTACGCCCATGCCAGTCAGCGTAGCCGAACTTGAATGCGTTGATCTCGTAGATTCCCTCGAGCCCTCTGTCGAGTCGCCAGGGTGTCACGCCTCGCAGCACGTGGTCGCCTCTCAGCTCCACGATCGCCCCTGGAGGCTCTGACGTGATCACAACGCCTGTCCCGGTCTGCGCCCACGCGGTTCCTTCAACAGGAACGAGCGCTAGCAGCACCAGGGACAAAATGACTGTCGCTCTACCCTTCATGATCAGCTCCTCGCAGAATGTCGAGCGTTGCCTCAGTCCGTTCACTGGGCACAGGCCGGACGGCGTGATTCTATGACTGCGGCCATCGCCTGTCAATCTCATCACGGCCGCGCCCATGCGGCCACAGCCTAATGGGCCGCGCCTATGCAGCCCCCGATCCTCCTCGGCCCGTCCCGCCGTTGCGACACTTGTAGTCCACCGGTTTGAGACCGTGCCTTCTTATGAGATCGTACATCGTCGGACGGCTGACCCCGATCGACCTGGCAGCCCGACTCACGTTCCCCGCGCTTCTCCTGAGTGCCGCGGCCACCATGCCGCGTTCGAGTTCGTGTCTGGCGTCACTCAGGGTTTGCTTCCCTCCCTCATCTTCACTCGCCAACCCAAGATCGGATGCCGCAATAGCGCCGCGGCGATTGGACAGTACGGCACTCCGAACTCGATTCTCGAGCTCAGTCACGTTGCCGGGCCAGCCGTGACTGAGCAACGCCCGCACGGCTGCCTTTCCGAAACCCCGCGAGGGACGCCCGCGCAACCCGGAGAGACGATCCAGGAACTCGCGGGCGAGCAGCAGGACGTCTTCTCCCCGCTCTCTCAAAGGAGGAATCTCGATGATGTGCGCGCCCAGAAATCCGTGCCGGGACGCAGTAGGACCGGCAGCCACAGGGGATTCCATTGAGGCCATGAAGCGCACGTCCGGTCGCACGGGTTCGCCACCCCCGATTCGACTGAAGACACCTGTGGCCACGTAGCCACGCAGCCGTTCCACGATGGACTCAGCGCATCTGTCAAGATCTCTCAGAAAGAGCGTTCCTCCGGCTGCCCGCTCGAGCCACCCCGGTTCGATGGTCCTGTGCTGAACCCTGCCGAAGATCTCGCGCTCTACAGCCTCTCCTGACAGAGCTCCGCCGGCAGCTGTGACAAACGGCAGTGACGCGCGATCGCTCATCCCATGTATGGTCTCCGCGAATCTGCGCCTGCCGGTGCCACTCTCCCCGACAATGACGACCGGGGCGGCAGATAAAGCAGCGGCCTTCGCGAGTTCGAGCGCGCCTCTCATCGCATCACCGGATCCGATGAGCCCAGCCAGCCGGGCCGGTTCGCCCATATCCTCCGAAATGCCACGAGAGGTTCTCTCAAGCTCCTGAACGTAGAGAGCGCGCCTGATGAGCACGCGCAGTTCATCAAGGTCCACGGGCTTCACGTAGTAGTCGAAGGCGCCCAGTTCGATGGCTCTGACTGCCCGTTCGCGGTCGTCGCTTGCAGTAACCATGACGACCTTTACGGAGGGATCGCGCTGGATCAGACGTTTCAGGAGCTCAAACCCCTCCTCCGTTTCGCCCGGACTCCCTGTCAGTGAGAGATCCAGCATCACCAGATGCGGGCGAATGCTGCGGGCAACGCCGAGCGCGCGATCGACCGTTGCTTCCGCGTGAACCTCATAGTCGTCGGAGAGGGCCCACACGAGCTGCTCGCAGATTACGCGATCGTCGTCCACAATGAGGATTCGCTTGGTCTCCGGCACGCTGCCCACCAGACCTTTCGCCCGTACTCCCTCTAGAAACGCGGAGCTGCCGTCGGTATCCACAGTTCGAACGCCGCTCCGTCTCTCCCGTCCACAAGCGTGATGCTGCCTCCCATGGCCTCCATGATCCGCCTGCTCTGGTAGAGCCCGATGCCGAGACCGCCCGGCTTCGTGGTCCTGAAAGCTGAGAAAAGCACATCGTCCATAGCCATCTCAGGCTCGATACCCGGTCCTGAGTCACTGATGCGCAGCAGCACTGACCCGTTTCCCCCGCTCCGACCGGTCACTTCTATTCGTCCCATTCCGTTCATGGCTTCGAGGGAGTTCGTGATGAGATTCTCCAGAACCGTGAGAAGCTGCTCGGGATCCACCCGAACCTCTGCGGCTCCGTCGAGGTTGATCGCGGACTCTGTCTGTGAACCGGGCTGAGTCACGCCGGCGCGCGCCAGCGCACGCTCGATGAGATCGCCGAGTTCGACGGATTCGAGCGAAGGCTCCGCTTCTCCGGACACACCGGCCACTCTCTCGATCACTCGCTCCATCGCCGACACCGATTCCTCCATCGCAGTCATGAGGTGCGGTCGGAACGATGGATCGTCCAGTCCATTCCTCGCATTCGCGAGAGTCAGTGACAGACCGGAAACGCAGTTCTTGAGATCGTGGATTACGAACGAGGAGACCCTGTGAACCGACTCCAGTCCTCGTGTCTCCGCAAGCCGATCCGAGAGCCTCGCCGCCAGAAGGGCGCTCCCTGCTTGACGTCCGAGCGTAGAGAGGATTTCAAGATCCTCGTACGTGCGGCGGGCGGAGCCCAATGAAACGAGCGCGACTCCAACCACTTCACGCGCCGCAATGAGCGGCACGACCAGATCAGGCGAAGGCCCTGACAAAGGGGCTGGATGACGGGCGACCCATCCGTCCAGTGCCGGATCCGAATCCACCATTCCAATCCTTACGGCCTCTCCGCGCTCGGAGAGCAGCGCGAGGAGAGCGGGATCGCCGATCGCCGCAGCGTGTTCCGTCCGCGCATCACCCACGACGCGAACTGCTGCCGGGCAGGTCGACCTGTCCACGCCGGCCACGACCACGGTCGACGCATCGAGCGAATCTCTGACAACCTTGACCACTGCCGCAAGCACTTCACGCTCACTCGTCGCGCCGGAGAGTGCCTCTGAAGTTGTCTCCCACTCTCTCCGGTAGTCGTACCTGCTTACGTAGAAATTGCTGTCTATGAACCTCCTGATTCCTCTCCTTACACGCGACGATGCGAAGAACATGGCCAGGAGAAGCAGCGCCAGAAAGACGAGCGATGTAACGCCAAGCGACGAGACCCCCCACCCGCGGCTCCGCGCGACCAGGGCCACGGCGCCCAGTGTCATGAGGTACGTGCCGGCAATGAACGTGGTGACCGAACCGTAGAAGACGGGACGGCCGACACGCACGTGAGCATCCGCAAGCCTGCGCCGCGCAACCGAGTACGCAATCAGCACTCCCGCAGCGAGTATCGGCACCGATCCCGCCACCAGATGCTGGACGCTGACTGTGGAGTAGACGGTGGCGAGTGACAGAACGAAGAGGTGATAGACCATCACGGCAGCCAGACCTATCAGCGCAAACTTGGCTTTTGCCAGCTCCGCCCCGCGTGCGCACCGCGCCGTTGTCTCGAGATTGAACAGCATCACTACTATAGAGGCCACCAGATACACGCCCATCGCCCGCCCCGTGCCATCCAGGAACAGAACGTAGTCACCGGCCTTCTGACCGATGACGGGGACCACTCCCCCAAAAAGGGAACGCGCGGCGAAGTACAACCCCGCAAGAGAAAGCCCTATCAGATAGAACCGCCACCGGCGCAGCATCGCAGGGCGGCTCTCGCGGGCGAAAACGATCGTCACGAACGTCCACGGAATCGGCAGAATGGCACTCAGCGCCGCCGCGACAGCTACGCGAGCACCCACGACGCCCGGGTCACGGCTGACGGCGATCGAGCCGACAGCAAAGAGCCAGAACGCCAGGACCACGGCACCTGCGCCGAACGACAGCCTGTCCACCCTGCGTCTCGCACGGAGCAAGGCCGTCACTCCGAACGCGAGGGCGAATACCGTTGCTGTCATCATCAATGCGGCGCTTGCGCTCATCTCGATCAGCCACCTATCTCAGCAAGTTTCTGCTCGGCGATATCGCCGCCTCCTTCTCCAGGATAGAGACGGATGACGGATTCCAGCAGACGCCTCGCGGCATCATCATCACCAAGCTTGCCCGAATAGAGACCCGCAGCCTGGAGCAGCATCCCTGCCGAAGCCCTCGACGCGCTGAAGCGCTCCGCGCTCTCCACGAGGATCTCCGCGGCCTGCCTCCAGAGTTTCTGGCGCAGCCTTGTCTCGACGAGGTTGTTTCGAGCCATCAGCTCGGCCGGAGTCCCCGCGAAGTCCCGTATGACGCGCTCGTATGCGTCCGCGGCGACGGAGAGCGCCGTTGCCGCAGCTGCAGCCTCTCCCGTCGTCGAGAAGTGATCCGCGACGTGCAGCGGAGCGGCCAGACCGTACATGCTTGTCGGGTAGCGCGACGAGAGAGTGCGGTAGTGCGGCATCGCCTCATCCCAGTGCCCCTCCAGTTCGAAGCTCCTGGCGATGTGATAGGTTACCGTTGCGGCCACCGCCGCTTCGTCGTCGAATCCGGCGATAACAGCCTCGAGTCGATCCCTCGCCTGCGAGTAGCGCGCGCTTCTGATGTCATCCTCCGCAAGTGCCACATTGGCTGACGCACCGGCGATCCCATCGCTGTAGGCCTCCAACACCTTCTCGTAGTAGATCCGCGCGTCCGCCGTCTTTCCAAGCCTTTCCCTGTATATGTCCGCCACCGTCAGCCACAGCGCCGCCCTGTTGTTCTCGCTACCATAGACCCTGTCGAATCTGTCGTATGAGTCTATCGCCTCTGCCCATCTCTGTTCGACCGAGAAGCTCTCCGCCACAAGGCTCGCAGCCGTCAGCGCTGTGCTGCTCCCCGGCCACTCCTCCTCCCAGTGGCGCCAATACGAACGAGCCTCGTCGAAGGCGCCCGCCGCCGGCAACTCCTTGCCCCTGAGCATGTAGCCACTTGCCTTCCGCATTGGAGCCCTCAAGATGCGTGTGTCGGGCGCAGAGCCTTCCCCGTGCGCGGGCGGCCAGCGTTTCACAAGCAGATCGAGCTCGGCCACGGCCGCCTCCCAGTCGCCCGAAGCCTCGTAGAGCGACGCCAGTGAAAGCGCTGCTTCGACGGCCAGGGGCTTCAGAGCCGTGTATCCATCTCGCACTGAAGCGAGGAGCTCTGCCGATTCGTCGCGCCTGTCCTCTGCCGCCAGAAGCCCGGCCAGAATGATCCTGCTGCGACCCGAGATAGACGCGGTTACGAGAACGTCCGCCGACAGCTCCGATTCCTCGGTCTTCTCCGGTGGAGGGAACCCGGCGACTATCAGCTCGTACTTCTCCGCGATCAGGGCTCTTACCTCGTCGGTAGCGAGTTCGGGGTTCTCGCCGGCCGCCCGCTCGAG
The DNA here is from genome assembly GCA_025782395.1 of bacterium. Lineage (GTDB taxonomy): Bacteria > Joyebacterota > Joyebacteria > Joyebacterales > Joyebacteraceae > Joyebacterum. Next base: position 49,150 of record JALGZD010000154.1, on the reverse strand, counting down.
TTTGCTTGCATTCCAGAGCATTTTCTCAGCGCGGTATCTCGCGGTGAACTCCTCTTCTCCACAGCCCGTCATCGTCAGGACAAGGAGCAGAAGAAGCCCGCAGAGCAGAGCGCCGCAAAGCCCGGATCCTCTTGAAAGAATGACCATCTGTCACACCTCCGCCGCGCCGCCGGCCTCGGCGTCGTCTTGTGTCGCGTAGAGATAGAAGCGCGTAGCCGCGCCGACCATCAGATAGGTAACGAAGAAGATCACGACAACCCAGAGGCCAAGCACTACCGCCAGGCCTTCAGGAGCAAAGCGGTACGCGATGACAGAGCTGTTGCGCACCAACAGCGCCGGCAGAAGTTCGAGAGCGGCCGGCACTGCTACTATCAAGTAGGTAGTGACCGGATTGCGAACAGCGAGCGACACGCTCGAACCAAGTGCGGACCAGACTCTCCTGCCGCCCAGAATGACGTACGGAATCGCATAGACAAGGAGCGCCTGCACTCCCATCACCACCGCGATCGTCATCATCCTTAAGATGCGGAATCGCATCGGTCGCTCGTCGGCGAGATGTCCCCAGAACCCCATCGGCACGCGGGTTACGATCTGCGCAATCGCGAGTCCGACCAGAGCGATCACGAGAAGCGGGATGTAGCGTTTGGCCGCCACCCGGAACCCAGTGGTCCGCGGATCCTCCCCACCCCCGTAGTAAACGGAGAACAGCCAGACGGCCGCTCCGGTAACGAACCCACCAAGGAGAACGGTCAGCACCATGTCCGCCTGCCCGAAGATCGCTCTCAAGGCGAGAAAACTCGTCGGATAGTGCAGCGCGCCCTCACCGAGTCGCCAGCGGATCAGCGGCATGACGAACGACACGAACGGCGGGTAGGCGAACAACGCCAGCATCACGAGCACGACCAGCTGCACCGCTGCGTAGACAAGGAGTGGATGAACACCGACGCGACGCCTGAGCGCTCTCAGCGTCTCCGCCCAACTCCAGATAAGCGCATTGAACTGCTGAACGATGTCCATCAAGACTCCCTTCGATGAAGGGGATATCGAGCATCCCCTTCCTGGGACCGGAATCTATCGCTCCCCGTCTTCGGAGGCGAAGATGGCCGCCACGTGTGGAAGTGCGTCCTCCGAGAACTCCCGCAGCCTCGCTCGCGCTGACTCGACATCTCCGTCGTGAACGTCTGTGGAAGCGCGCATGAACGCCCCGAACGTGATGTTCGACCGGATGCCTGATGCCGCCATCCTGGCCATAAAACTGTCTCTGTCGCCCGTTGCGAGATCTCCCGCCGTGTACCACCAGTAGAGGGCCAGCCGGTCGCGGCCGTCCTCAGAGACGAGAGCCCAGTTCGCGTCGAAGCTTCCCGATCGGCGCGTCAGCGCAATCGTCCCCTCATCCTCGACATCCCAGCCTTGAGCCCGGTAACAGACCATGGGATCGTGCGCACCGTACCTTCTGTTCTCGTGGTAGATTATGATGAACCATACGGGGCTCTCTTCCCCCCTCCTGTACTCACGGACCAGGGTGCCGTCGGCTGCGAGTTCATCGTAGACAACCTCCGAGAACTCCAGATCCGTACTGGTCCACTCGCCGAATCCCCGCGGGAATATCGAAAGCGTATCAGCACCGAGAGCGAGCTTCGCCGGGGGATTCATGAACACGTAGACGGCCGTAGCAGCGAGCATAGCGATCACGACAACCGCTGCCGTCTGTCTCCTCATCTCGCCACCCCCTGTCCGGCAGGACAACCTTCCTCTTCGGCGTCACCGGCGCCGTCCCCCTCACATCGGAGGAGTCTCCGCACGATGAAGAAACCACACAATGCAATCGCGAACAGCAGAAAGCCTGAGAAATCGTGAAAGAACCCAAGCGCCACGTCGATCCCCCATACGTTGGCCACTGCACAGAGGATGGCGATCCGTATCGTGTTGCCAAGGACGGCAAGCGGAATCGCCGACAGAAAGAGCACGCCTCTCTTCCACCCGCGGCCACTCGTGAACCAGGCGAACAGCGCCCCCAGAGCGACAAGGGCTATGAGCGACCTCAAACCGCTGCATGGGTCGGCTATCCGAAGGGATCCGGCTGGAATGTGAATGGTCATCCCCGAGCGGGCGAGCGGTATGCCCATCTTGATCGCGATCGCGCTCCCGACATGAGCCGCCACGAGCTTCAACCTGAAACTGGCGACGTTCATCAGATAGGGTGGCATGGGGAGCATGAAGACCAGATACGCGAGCGGGAACCACACAGTCCGCGTCGCCCTGCCTCCGAAGAAGATGAGCGAAAGCCCAAAGAGCAGAAGGACAAACGAATAGCCCTGCGTCATAAAGACGCCGGCCCTCAGCGACACCACATGACCCAGGAGAGCAACGGCCACGAGGAACACGCCCCAGCCCGAACCGGATGATCGCCTGTCCAGGAAACGACCGCGGTCTCTCCAAAGGAGAAACGCGACAACGGGCGGAATAAGATAGCCGTGTGAGTAGTTCGGATTCGTCGCCCACGTTCTCCAGAGCGTCGCGAACGTACCGCGATAGACGAGAACTGTCAGAAGCAGCACGGCCGCGGCCGTGCCGACTTCCACTATCCAGGTCGGGCTCTTCGCCGATTCTGCTTTTCGCTCCACGTCGCGCTCTCTCCTTCGAATGCCTGTTCCCCGCCCCATCTACTCCGTGTTGCACAGAACGAAGACCGTTCTCATGCAGATCTTGAGATCCAGGAGGAACGAACAGTTCTTCACATAGAACGCGTCGAGTCTCACCTTCTCATCGAGTGAGATCGCGTCCCTTCCGTTTATCTGCGCCCAACCGGTCAGACCGGGTCTGACCAGATCTCCAAGTGTCCGACACCTGAGATCTATCAGTTCGTACTGGTTGTAGAGCGCGGGGCGCGGCCCGACGATGCTCATCTCTCCCCTCAGGATATTGATCAGATTCGGGAGCTCGTCTGCGCCCGTCTTCCTCAGAATACGACCGACACGCGTTGTATAGTCCACGTCTTCGTGCACTATGAGATCCGTGGCAAGATCGGGTGTTTCTTCCTTCATCGTCCGGAACTTGAGTATCGTGAATTCGTGCGAATGGATCCCGATCCTGCGCTGCCTGAATACGGTTCTCCCCCGAGAGTCCAGCCTGACGACGATCGCCGCCGCCAGGAAGATGGGTGCGCCAAGAACGATCAGGAGGAGAGCGCCTACGAAGTCGAGCGTGTACTTGATGGCAAGATAGCGCCTGAACGCAAGGTGTTTTCCTTTGAGCGATCGCTCAGCAGCGACGATCTTGTCGAGGAGCTCTTCCATCTTCTCAGCCAGGATCCCGCGCGAGTACTCCCTCGCCACGAACTCACTCCCCGCCTTCCCGAGTCTCTCTCGACACTCCCCGTCATCGGCGAGGCGCTTGAGCGCTTCAGCCAACGCCCCGGCGTCGCCTGGAGTCACAACGATACCGCCGCCCGACCGATTGACACACTCGGCGCCGTCGCCCTCAAGCGCCGCAACAACCGGGCGACCACACGCCATGTAGTCGAAGAGCTTGACCGGTATGGTCCCGCGGCTGAACTCGGAACCGTCGGTGGTCGCGATGCATACTCCAGCACAATGGATGGCAGTGGCGAGCTCCACCGGCCTGAGACTGCTACGGAACTCAATATTCGTGAGTCCCTTCCTGAGAGCCGTAGACACGAGCCTGTCCTTCGCGACCCCATCGCCGATCAGGAGGAAGCGTAGGCTCTTATCGTCCCTCAGAATGTCGGCGGTCTCGATGATCACATCCATGCCATGAACCAGCCCGTGAGTGCCGCTGTAGAGAACCGTCATGCACTCCTCGTCGATGTCGACACTGCGCTCCCCGGGAGTGAATGTCTCTGTGTCGGAACCGTTCGTGATGAGCACAACACGTTGTTCCGAGATGCCGCGCTCCTTGATCAGGCGAACCATCCCGGGCGTAACGGCGACGACCATGGCTGCGTGCCGGTAGAGCAACATCTCCAGTCGCTCCGCGCATCTGATGATGCGTCTGTCGCTGAGCTGCCCCAGCGCCACTGCGGCGTGTGGCCAGTAGTCACGCACATCGAGCACGAACGGAACGCCTTTCAGGATCGCTATGAGCCACGCGGTGATCCCGAGGAAAAGGGGCGGTGAAGTGACAAGAACGATGTCCGAGCGACGCACTGTCAGGCTGCCGAAGAAAGACGTGAGCATGAACGAGAACTGGTTGAGAAGACGCCTCGCGAACGTCTTCTTTGGGCTGGCGTAGAGGGAACAGCGACGCACCTTGATGTCGTCGTGCTCCTCCCTGGCCGCCATGCGCCATCGGTAGGCCGCATGCTTGACGCCGCTTGGGTGATTGGGCATACCCGTAACGACGGTGACGTCATGTCCTCTCCTCGCGAGTCCCCTTGCGAAGTGATAGGCACGAGCCGGCGCCGCCCCCGTCTCCGGAGGGTAGTACTGTGTGATGAAAAGCACCCTCATTCCTGCTGCTCCAACTTGACGCTTTCGGAAACGGATCGCCCGCGTGCCCCGGACACCCGATCGCGGGACGCATCGAGCAGACGATCCATGACGCCTTCCACCTCCCGAACGACCTTCTCGATGTCATGCCTGTCCATTGCCAGCGCCAGACCCGCGCGTCCCATCGTTTCGGCGCGCGACGGATCATCCAGAAGCTCGCCGATGGCCTCCGCCAGCGCATCAGAATCACCGGGCGGCACGAGGATCCCGCTCTCGCCGTCGATGACCATTTCAGGGAGACCGCCGACATCAGTGGCGACCACCGGCAGACCTGCCGCCATCGCTTCGAGAACGGCGTTCGGTGAACCCTCTGAGAGCGAACCCAGAACGAACACATCCATCAGTTCAAGAAGCGACGGTACGTCGTCTCGCACACCTGCGAATGTGACTCTGTCCGCGATTCCCAGCTCCGTCGCCATATCCTCGAGTTCCTTCTTCCTGATTCCATCACCTACGATAAGAAAGACTACGTCGGGTCTTGCCTTGGCGATTTCGGCGGCCGCCGCAATGAAGTGCTGGTGCCCCTTCACAGGGCTGAGCTTGGCCACGGTCCCAACGACGGTCCGTCCTGCGAGCCCAAGCTCACTCGCGAGTTCATCTCCTGCGCGGGCTTCGGCGATACGTCTGAGATCGATACCGGTGCCTACCGAGACGACTTTCTCTGGCGGGACCCTGAATCGCTTCACGAGCTCAGCCGCAGCAGCCGCGGAGTTCACAAGCACAGCATCCACAAGCCTTCTGTTGACGAAACCGTAGACCCCCTCACGGAATCTCCCGTGAATCCAGTAGCTGAGATTGCGCTGATTGTTCAGCACAACGGGGACCCCCGCGACACGCCCGACGAACGGCCCCACGAGCGTGGTCAACCCCAGCATGCAATTAAGCACCGCCACTCGCTCGCGCCTGAGAAACCGTGCGGCCCGGAGAAGACCACGGATCGTGGCCGGACTCAGAAGCGCCCTGCCCGTGCCGAACTCGTGGACCTCGATGTCCAGCGACTCGATATCGGAGAGGAGCTCTCCTGTCTTGACGGTCGACATCACGACGGGATCGAAACGCTCGCGATCGATTCTGCGCAGGAGCTCCAGAAGGAACTGCTGCGTACCGGCGCGTTCAAACGACCCGGCCCAGAAGGCTACCTTCACCGGCAGTTGCCCCGCCGCTCGCGTCGCACTCTGTGTCTTCGCCTGCGTCACTCTATTCACGCTCCGCACGGCTACGCCTTGCGGCCCGGCCCGCGCCGTTCCTTGCGGCACTGATCTCGGCGATCGAGGGCGATACTACTCTCGACAGTCTCGTGTACTGCAGATCGGCGGCGAACTTCGCAATCCCGGTGCGACGAGTTGCAATGCCGACGCGAGGAACACCGTACGGCGAAAACCTGCCCCCCGCCGGCCCATTCACCGATGTCACTGCCGATTCATAGCCGGCCTTCGCCACGATTCCCGCCACCCGCGCGTCACAGTGCTTGTCGGTTCTCCCGTTTGGATAGGCGAAGTGATCCACCCGATCACCGAGTGCCGCTTCGATCGTCTCCTTCGAGATCTCGACTTCAGCGGTGACATCACTATCGTCAAGGCACGTGAGGTTGTAGTGGTTCGCCGTGTGCGCGCCTATCGTCATTCCGGCGGCCCTCATCTCCCGAATCTCATCCCAGCTCATCATGATCCTGCGACTGATCTGCCCGACCGGCACGCCGCATTCTTCGAAGACTTCGTCAAGAAGCTCGTCGGCCTCAGTCTTCCCACGGGACTTCACAAGTCCGGTGATCCAACGCGTAGTTCGATGTCGAGATTCCTCTGTGGAGAGGTCGATGGGACGGTGCCCAAGCGATGGACAGATGAGGTCCGTCCGCTCGGTGTTCCAGATCGCATGCCTAAGCCGCACGCCCCAGAGGATCGTCTCGTCGCTGACGCACGCCGTCGTGATGTAGAAAGCGGCTGTGGCACCATGCTCCCGCAGAATCGGAAACGCGACCCGGTAGTTGTCCTCGTATCCGTCGTCGAACGTCAGCGCCACCCATCTGTGATCGGGCGTTCGTCCGTTCGCGACGAGTTCGATGATCCGTCCTATAGGCACGATCTCAAAGTGCCTGCGTAGATACCGCACATGCTCCTCGAACGCTTTCGGCGTTACAACGATACTCGGGGGCAGGTAGCCGTTCACCCAAGCAGGGTCGTCGTTGACGGAATGGTAGCGCAGAATCGCGCACCCACGGGCCGGCACGGCACTCAGCAAGCGAACGACCGTCGGCGAGTTGCGAACTGCTCGCGCCACGTCTCGGCACACTCGGGACAACGCCCGCGTTTCTGTGTTCCGCACTGTCATGTCCGCTCCCCCACCAAGTCCGATCCGCGCTTGAGCGTTGCGATCGGCTCGGAGCCGTACCGAGCCTTCCGAGTGCGCGTCCAGTCCATCAGCCCAGGCACGCGCGCGTCGAGCATCTCCTCGTAGAGCGCGATCGTGTCTGATATCATCCGCTCGGCCACGAACCTCTCGATAACGCGCTCGCGACCCGCCTTCCCCATCCTTTGTCTGAGTGGCTCGTCGGCGAGGAGATCTATCACCTTGCGGGCTATACCTTCGACATCTCCCGCCTTCACGAGGAAGCCCGTGACACCGTCCTCGATGAGTTCACGGTTTCCGCCGACGTCCGTCGCGACCACGGGCCGCTCGAGCACCATCGACTCCAAGACCACATTAGAGCACCCCTCTCTGAGCGACGTCAGCACCGACACGTCGGCCTCGGACAGGTGCAACCCGACAGCGGGCGTCTCTCCAGTGAAGACCACACAGTCCTCGAGTCCCAGCTCAGCCGTGCGATTGACAAGATGGTTTCTCAGTTCCCCGTCGCCGACGATGACAAAGCGAGTGTCCGGCAGCACGTCCGCCACCAGACGGGCTGAGGCCAGGAAGGTCTCGTGGTCCTTCTTCGGAGTCAGGCTGGCGACAACGACAACCGTCCCGCCGCTATGTGCACTGCCGGAACGGCTCCGGAGATTGGATTCACTCCCGTTCAGTCTGCCAATGCATATGCCGTTGTAGATGACGCGCGTCCGGGCGCGGGAAACCCAGTGAGAGCCTATGACATAGTCACGAACGGCTTCTGCATTCGCCACCATCACGTCAATCAGCACGGCTAGCACCCTGTCGCGCATCGATGACACGAGGCCGAGGTGAAAATCGACATTCCTGACGGAGGACACGATGAGCGGTACGGCGGTAGCGCGTCCTGCGACGAGTCCTCTCCAGTTCGCGGGGGGGAGGTACGAGTGAAGCACCGCGGGCCGCAACTCGTGGATGAGACGGACAATGCGCCACAGTGCCAGAAAGCCGACTCCGGGACGCTTCTCGAGCGACATGACCCGGACCCCCGCCCGTTCAATCGGCTCCGCAAGCGCACCTAGCGGCGCAAGCGAGCAGACAACCGGCTCGAAACGCTCAAGGTCCACTCGCGTGACCAGTTCAGCTAGTTGGCGTTCCGCTCCTCCTCTCGCCAGACACCCAATCATGTAGAGAATCCTGACCCGCCCGGATGCGAGAAGGTGCGCAGAACGCTGCCGGCAGACATCGTAGAGAGCTTCGGTCTCTCGAGTCATCTGCTCTGCCGTATACCTGCGCCGGTAGATCTGTCGAGCCCGAGAGGACAGTTGTTCTCGAAGCTCAGGGGTCTCCGCCAGTTTCAGAATCGCTGCCGCGAGAGACTCGGGGTCCTTGGAGGGCACGACGAGTCCGCAGTCGTCTCCGGAGATAACTTTCGCGGTGCCACCCACATCCGTCGCGACTATTGGAACCCCAGCCGCCATCGCCTCGAGAATCGTTATCGGAAGGCCTTCCCACGCCGACGAGTTCACCATGATATCCGCGCGGCTGAGCAGCAGGGGCACGTCGTCGCGCTCTCCGAGGAACCGAACCTTGTCGCCCACGCCCAGAGTGGAGGCGGCGCTTGCGAGATCGCCTTCGAGAACCCCACCGCCGGCGATGAGGAACACAATGTCCGGAAAGCGCGCCACGACTACTGCCGCTGCCTTGAGCAGATTCACGTAGTCCTTCTGCTCGGTGAGACTCCCCACAGCCAGCGCCACGACGGCGCTGTTCGAAACGCCGAGTGAGCGACTCGCGTCGTCTCGACCGGACTGTACGGCCAGGCGCTCAGCCGCGATGCCGTTTCGGATCGTCACGAAGCGCTCAGCCGGTACCCCTCCGTCACGTATGTGCGACAGCCGCACAGCTTCTGACACGGCAATCTGTGCATCCTCCCTCAGAGCCGCGAGACGTCGCAGAACCCGCCGCCGCCTGGACCCGTTATAGACGACATTATGCTCTGTTCTCACGATCACCGGTGTTCCCGCGATCACGCCCGCGGGCACAGCGAAAGCCATGGCCCCTGAGCCGTGGCTGTGCACCACGTCGAATCTGCGTTCGGAGATGAGCTTCACCAGCTGGAAGAGAACACCGAGGTCGAATCGTCTCTTCCGGCGGAGCGTGTGCACCGGAATACCGGCGTCGCGAAGCGTTTCCGCAAGTCTACCGTCCGTGTCGAGACAGCAGACCTCCGGAGAGTACCGAGACACATCGTGATGAAGTGCGTACTCTACGACGACGCGCTCTGCTCCCCCAGCTTCCAGGGAGCGGATTACATGCAGCACGCGTTTCGCCACCAGATCGACCCCCAAACCCCGGTCAGTGCTTCGTTCTGATTGCCCTCAAGCTACTTCTCGGGCATGTGCGACGCGTGGGAGCCACCTGCTCAATCGGATTGATACAGATTGGAGGTGGACACATTCCCCCACGACAATGGCACAGTGGAAATCACTGTGCGGAACTTCCCTCTCGACGAGCGAGGGATCATATCCACGTACTCGAAGATGATCTTCACTTCGTTTCCGAACCTCATCCTGAGATTGTCTCTTATCCCCTGCTCGCTGCCGCTCGCGAACTCATCGGTGCAGGCCATCCGCACCGTTACGCTTTGCGGCTCGTACTGGACAACCTGGATCTGCTCAATGCCGCGGAAGCCCTTGAATGCCCGCATGAACGCGGGTGGAGGCAAGAGGCGCCCGTCGGGCAGCACCAGGATATCGTCGGCCTTCGTGCTCACACCCTCCAAGAGCCTCAGTCCGCGCCCGCACTCACACGGCGACACTCTGAAAGCCGCCGCGTCCCCCACCTCATAGCGAATCAGCGGCATCGCGAAGTTGTGGAGGCCGGTAGCCACAACCCTGCCCATCGTCCCTGAAGCAACCGGCTGATCGTGCTCATCCAGAAGCTCTGTGATTCCATACTCCTCATGAACGTGGTGCCCCACATGTCTGTCACACTCACCAGAGAACATGACCCTCTCGGCCTGACTGTACGCATCGAAGACTGGACAGCAGAAGCGATCCTCGACGATCTCACGCTGGATGTCGAGCAGCGGCTCCGACGTCGTGAAGACGCACGTGAGTGGCAAGCGTTCCCCAACAGCCTCCATGTACTTCGCGAACACGTATGCCGACGACGGGTAGGTCTCCAGCGCCTCGACTCCCACCCTGCGCATCTCGGCCACGTATTCCGCGACGGTGTCTTCCCTCAAGTGAAGAGACGACAGGAGAAGCTGGTTCCAGCTCTCGTTCCAGCGCCAGTATGGCGGACGGCTCTGAGGTTCCGGGACAATGGGATGAACCAGAAGACCGGCGTAGGGTCGACCAAACTCGAATCCGCCCCACCGACGGCATCTCCACAGACAGGCATTGTTCACAACCGTGACGCTGCTGTCCCAGAAGACTCCAATCGGCGGCCCTGTGCTGCCGGAAGTATACGCCTCCCTGAGACTCAGGCGGTCGCACGAGGTCGACAGCAGTCGGGACCGGTTCTCCCGCACGTCGTGCTTCGTCAGCACGGAGAGCTTCACCAGATCATCCTCTGTCCTGATGTCGGCGGGCGTGAGACCACGGTCCGACATCATGTCGTGATAGTACGGAACCGTCTCGTACGCGTGACGAATCAGACGTTGAAGGCCTTCGGCCTGATAGGCCTTTAGCTCCTCTCGGCTGTACCACTGGGACTCCTCGAAGAAGGACATTAACTTGTCGTACTCCGGCCCGAAGCGCTCCCGGAGCATTCGCCGGCCATGCCAAGAGAGAATCCGGTTCTGGACCGGAATCGGAACGCGGTCGTATATCTTCTCCCTCCAACCGGACATCGTTCTCTCCGTCAGTCTGAGACAACCAGCTTGCGATACGCGTCGGATATCGTGCGCATGTTCACACTCATGTCTGCCCGTTTCTCAACGATCGCGCGGTTCACCTCTGCAGCGCGGAGCCTGAGGGGCGGATCGTCCATCGCCCGCACTATGGCCGCTGCGAACGCTCCGGGATCGGGGGCAGCAATCAGGAACCCGTTGACCCCGTCGTCCACCCAGAGCCGGTTCGCTGCGTTGTCGGTCACGATGGGAAAGCAGCCGCAGGCCATGGCTTCGAGAAGAGAGGCCGAAACGCCGTCGGTGCGAACCGCCGACACGTACACATCGCTCCGAGCAAGCAGGTTGGGCAGCTCATCGTTGGGGATCTCCCCCGCGAACCACACGTCTGTCGCGGTTCCCAAGTCCCTGACCAGCTCTTTCAGTTCCGATTCCGCTTCCCCACCTCCCGCGATGGCGGTGGGAACATTGCCCAGTCTCTCCGATGCAAGGCGTGACGCGCGAAGGACAATGTCCGCTCCGTAATGCCTGTTCAGTCCTCGGGTCGAGACGACCGTGAATTCCGCCAACGCGCTCCCGTTGCGTCGGCGGAACTTCGTTAGATCGATCCCTCGCGGGCACGTCAGGATCTTCTCAGGGTCGGCTCCCAGTTCCACCAGACGATCCGTCATGTGTGGGGCCCACGAGTTGATGATGTCCGCGGTCTTGAGGGCGATCTTGGCGGACCGCCTCTTGGGCAGCGAACGCACAGGGTAGACGATCCTCTGCCCCTGCGCCGCGACCGCCAGTGGGTGAAAACCCGTGCGGGCGCCGACGTATCCGTAGCTCGCGACGCGATATCCCACAACGATGTCGGGCGATATCTCGCGCACCAGCTCGCGAATCCTGCCTGCCTGTGCGAGATAACCCAGCTTCGAACGCAAGGACCGGGTATCCCGCGTCTGCCCAAGCTGGTGGAGCGTTACAGCTGGACTGAGACCTCGACCGCGGCTGAGTGACGCAATATGGACGTCATGGCCTAGCGATTCCGCGAAGTAGTCGACCCAGACTTGGGTGTTCGCGGAGCCGGCATCGGCCAGGAAGCAAAGTCTCATGTTCTCCCCTTTAGCACTCGTCGGTCCTACTCGGAGTTGCTCCTACGCACCTTCACACGCTCTCTCGAACTGCACGACAGGTCGCTACTGGTATTCATACGTGACCGAGTTGACGGCGGCCCCGGTAAGACTGAACAGGACGAGGTCTTCCCTCACCTGGGCGCCAATAGCGTTCCCGGTCTGGACGAGGGTAACCTCAGGCATCGATTGCTCGGACGCGTCGCCGACATACAGAATGTGAAGGAACAGGTCCTCCTCGGAGGCCTGCGTCGGGGACACCTCGACGCGCCAGGAACCGGCGTCTTCGGAAGCAGTCCCGGACGGCGCGTAGTTGACTCCGTTGACCTCGAACTCGTGCCCGGAACCGCCCACCTTCGTGACGGCGTGGCTCTCCGGAAGCAGTGTCCTCACGAAGAGCTTCGAATCACCTTCCTGTATGGTCACGAGACCGCCGGCCACGGATGGCTCGTTGATCGAGTGAATGAGCCACTTCTTCTGGAAACCAGCCGCCGTAGCATTCACACGATCGAGAATGACGAAGACGTCCGGCTTCAGGTGGACGAACTCTCTGACCACCAGATCGACCTTCCCCGAAGCATACGCGGCAGTGGCGTCGCCCTTGATCACGGTGAAAGCATCGTAGTCCTGGAAAGCAACAATGCTGCCGCGATCGTAGCCGGGCTGCGATGCATCACCGCAGAAGGTGCCGTGATCATAGAGCGACGGAGGAATTTGCCCTCCGTCATTTGAGCGAGAGCCGAACGTAGATTCGCCGGGGTCGTAGATCGTCATGCAGTTGTGGGCTATCGTTCGCTCGAAGTAGTTGAAGTGATGATTCGAGATGGTGCTGTCGTAGACGCCGGAGTCGATTGCAAGCAGATCTCCCCCTCGAGCTATCAGGAAGTGATTCTGATGGGCGTGTGTGTGACCCGCAGGGTACTTCTCGCATCGGAATACGGCGTAGATGTCGTTGCTGGCTTCGGACAGATCCCAGCCCGTTCGCATGTAGACGGTCCCGATTCCACTGAAGAACCGAGCCGTTGGCAGGTCCGTGGGAGGAAGAGGACTGAGACTCGTGTCCTTATAGACGATGATCTTCCAGCGATCGTAGCTGCTCAAATACCCAAGTCCTTGGGCGTCAATCGCGTCGGCCATCCACTGAGCTCTGCGGTCCTGATAGCGACTGGCCAGATCGTAGAGCGCCAGTCTATGAACAGCCTCTGAGGACGCGTGTTCGTGGGTGTCGCCCTGCCGCGACCCCCGCAGACGTGCGCTGCCCCCCGGTCCGGACCGCGCGCCGGTTTCGTAGAGGAGATAGGAGGCTAGGTTCTGTAGGTTCGTGCTGTCCTCGAACGGGTTCTGGTCGGTGGCCGTCGCCCAGACGTCGCACGCCTCCCGGAATTTCGACACGAGCCCGCTCTCATTGTACCCGCCCTGGAAATAGCTGCCGTCACTCGCGATCTCATTGATGCAGCAGAGCGTGTGGGAGCTTCCGTATGCGTGTTCGTGGAACATGTCGCAGAGCGTCTCAGCCGCGTCGTCGGCGACGCCGGCCCTGTACAGCGCGAGCCCCGTGTATGCGAACTCCCTCAACCTTGACACCTTGGAGTGGTAGTTGTTCATCTGATCCCAGCTCTCGGCACCAATCCGCGCCAGTCCTCCCTCGGCCAGCGCCGTGCCGAAGGTGTTCCGTTCGGACGCCGTCAGATACCCGTAGCACCAGTCGAAGAACAGTGAACCCGACCTGAGGAACTCGAGTTCGTCCGCTTGCCCGCTATTCACGGCGGCCTCGGCTATCGCCTTGGCGCGCTCCGCGTAGATGGGGTTCTGCTCAATCACCCAGACGAAGCTGAAGGCGGCCAGGTGCTTGTCCAAGTGGTACAGCGAGAGTGGTAGCGATGCGCTCATCTCGCTGTCACACCAGCTCTTCAGCGCACCGTAGTCAGCGGCCAAGCTCCCGCCGCATTTCGCTCGGAGCTCGGGCACATCCTGCGACAGGAAGAACATCCGTGGGCGGCTGGTCGTCACGGTGTAGGAAAGAGACGGAACGGCCAGGGCCATTGCTACCAGAAACACAAGAGTGAACGTGATGGTGCGTCTCATGCTGCCAACACCCCTTTCGCATCCTCCGTGGCGCGTCTCTCACGCTCGAAGTAGATGCATCTGTCGACGAGTCCTGCGACGAAGAAATAGGTTCCACCGATTGAAATGTGAGTCAGTCTCTGGCCAAACACGTTCGTAATGAGCAGAGCCACGGTCGCGGCCAGAAAACCAATGGCCAATCTCTTGTTAAGCACACTGCTCGCCACCCGCATGAGCTCGCGTCCGCTCTTGGCACACGAAAGAAAGAGCCATGTGAGCGCAAGCAAGCCCACCAATCCCATTTCTCCTGCCGTCTCTACGTACAGGCTGTGTGCGGACCACGGCTTGTCCATCTCCTTGGAGGTCAGGTACGGAATCGAGGCGTAGCCGTGCCCGATGATGGGGCTTCTGACGAACTCCCTCATGACAACGCCCCATATCTCGAGCCTGACGGCGGAGGAAGGATCAAGCCGATCGGTCGCGTCTCCTACGAGATGCATCTCGAAGTCATCCGCGCGCGTCTCCGCAACCCTGTCCTTCACTGAGTCCGGCGCCCACAGTGGACTCAACGCGATGACAACCAGAACAACAACAAGCGCCCTTTTGCTGATCCGATTTGCGAGGTAGAGCACTGCCAGACCCAGTCCTATGTATGCGCCGCGCGATTTGGGCATGAATGTCGTCAGAGTCGCGAGCCCGGCCGCTCCAAGCAGAACGACGCGGCGGATGAACGAGAGGGTCCCCGGCACCGTCGCCACAGGAATAAGGAACACCGCCACCATCGCGAAATACGCTGCGAGATCATTCACGTCTCCCAACGCCCCGGCTATTCTGGTTGCATCACCCGACGCCAGGTATTGCCTGACAGCGATCACCCCTCCAAGAATCGCACCGACGGCAAGAGTCATGAGGAGGCTTCTGATCTCTTTCTCATCCTTCACAGTATTCGCAACGATGAAGTAGATGGAAAACCCCAGGACGCTCTGCCACGCGGCCTTCATCATGGCGACGAGTTGGTAACCGCTCCCAGGTGGGAACAGTATCCCATGCACTGCTGACAGAAAAAGGAGCCCCGCGAAGAGCGCGAGTGGTCCCGCTATCCTGGTCCGGACCATGATCCGCTCACCCGTCATGATCCTCGGCACGACCCAGCTCAGGAGCAGGACGATGAAGAGCAGGTTCGGGCCGTTCAAACCGGGTATCCCGGACGACGGGAGCCATTCCCCAATGGGTATGGCCAGGAGCCACGCGTGGACAGCGAATTTCGGTTTGAAGAACGCGAACAGAACGAGCACCATCCCGATCATCATTTTGACTATCCGGTGCGGCGCCTGCCCGTAGGTGTAGTGAAGCTTGAACATAACGAACGCGAGCACGAGCGCGAGCAACGCGCCGAGCACCGGCATCAGCCATCCGTAGCTATACTGCGGTACCTGACTCGGCGGTCGCATCTGCGGCGGTGCCATGCCGCTGATCGCTGGTCTCGTCCCTCGTCCGGGCTCAGCCACTTGTCTCTTCCTCTGCTGGTATCTTCTCTGCCGGCCGCTTATCTGCCGGCCTCTTGATCTCATGGATCTCTATCATCGGATTGTGGAACGACCTGCCTCGCCCGCGATCGATCACCGGCATCGAGGTTTCGTCGCCGAAGACGGCGATGGGAACAGCGTTATCGAGAAGCCAGAGAGAAAACTCCTGCCCCGCCGGTCTGGCCGGCGCCTCGGCCCCGGTCATTGCTCTCCACGGAGCTGCCTTGCTGCTGAGGATCACGTAGCGCACACCGAGGCTGTCGATGGCAGCGGCAAGCCCAGCCGGATCACTTGCAGCGCCCGGCAAGCGGAACGGTTCCCTGCCCCAATCGATTCCGTAGAGCTCGTACCTTGGCTCCCGCGACCTCCCCAAATCCAGTCTCATCTCGTTCAGCGCCCGCTTCGGTCCCCGCCAGGACTCGATGGCCGTGCTACCTGCCATCATTTCCGCTTCGAGCTGATGGACAGTCGGATTCAGCACCGGCCCGTAGTCTTCAAGCGCGATTCCGGTGCCCGGCTCCACGTGCGCCTCCACCCACTCCTTCGCCCTCGTGCGCGTGTCGGGAAGCGCCAGCGCACGCGAGTATCTGACCGACGGGACCCCCGTCGCCACGATGACCACGAGCGCCGCCGCGAATGCACGGTAGCGCTGCGCTGCGAGGCGGGCGAAGAGCCCCTCCAACCCAACGGCTGCCAGGAAAGCCACCGCGGGCAGCGCCAGCGTGAGATACGTCGCTCGCTTGACCGTCAGAAGGCTCATGACCAGAAGAACCGTGATCGAGAAGGAGACGGCGATCGCTCTGGCCGAAGCCGCATCCGCGATCGTCGGCTCCCCCCTCAGCGCGTCCGGCCGCCACCGCCTGCGCTGAGCGTAGTTGAGCCTTGCGCGCCAGAGCCCGATCGGCAGGAGCGCGCCCGCAGCAGCCATCAGCATCACTACCCACCCGATGCCTCGGCCCAGGCTCTCCACGAAAATCTCGCGCAGGCCGACAAGGTATGATGAGGCTTCCTGGGCAACTCCAGCCTCAGAGACCATTGTGAACTGACGCACAACGTCTCTCGCGAACTCGCTGCCGGAGAAGAGCGCGTACGGAGTCCCTATGAGAAAACCGGTGATGACGGCGATCCCGGACGCAGGCAGAAGCCAGAGACCCCCCCGCCTCCGTTTGACAACCACGACCAGGGCGACCAGCGTTCCGACCGACACCAGCACTCCGGGGTACTTGGCCGATGCCGAGAGCCCCGCCAGGAGTCCTGACAGAAGAAGGAACCACGGCCGCGTAGAGCGGCACGCGTAGAGCGCGGCCAGGAGTGAGCCGGCGGCTATCATGGCCGTTATCACATCGGGGGTCGCGTAATGTGAATCACGAACATGGAGAAGAAGAAGAGCGAGAATCGCGGCCGCGGTCAGCCCCACGTAGCTTCCGAACGACTTGTGACCGAAGAGCCACGTGA
Organism: bacterium; assembly: GCA_025782395.1. Lineage (GTDB taxonomy): Bacteria > Joyebacterota > Joyebacteria > Joyebacterales > Joyebacteraceae > Joyebacterum. The sequence goes on along the minus strand of JALGZD010000154.1, from coordinate 32,304 downwards.
TCCAGACCGTTACTACCCCGGATGCCGCCGACACGATGCGACCCATCAGCCAGAAGGGCGAGAGATCGGTGAGATAGGCTTTCACAAGGTCAGGCGGGATCGAGAACGTCCCCATGATCTTCCCGACGACGTAGTAACAGCCGTAGATCCCGAACATCACGTACATGGTCAGGGACGGCCAGCGGAACCAGTGTGGGTTCAGGTCGCCGGTGCCGAAGCCGAGCGCGTGGAAGAGGATCGAGCCCTCGTCCGGATGATAGGCGTGCGGGAGGCCCCACGTAATCCCCCAGAAGCGGATCACGGAGGCCCCCACAAGAATTGCGATGAGCGTCGCGATTTCGGCACGCCTGTTCAACACCTAGCTCCTTGAGATGACGAGCACTCCTGCGATGATGATCACAAGTCCCGCCACACGCAGCGCGGATATCTGCTCACCGAGCAGAAGCCACGAAGCAACAAAGACGATGACGTACGCCAGACTCACCATTGGATACGCCAGGCTCAGATCGACGTTCGAGACGACCGCGATCCAGAGCACAGCACTGATGCCGTAGCAGAGAAACCCGATGAAGACCTGGGGCACTTTGAGTATCGGAACGAGCTGGCTCCAGACAGATCCTGCCGAGACCTCGCCGTAGATCATCATCCCTTTCTTCATGATGATCTGACCGGTTGCGCCGAGCATCACAGCCAGAAGGATCAGTGGAATTCCCTTCATGCGGTTGCCCCCCTCTGCTGTCTTCGGATGGCCCGTCTCCCGGCGGCGATCATCCTGAGATAGCGTCCAATTGTGTCACCAATGTTCATCTTGCTCGCCCCGCCCTTGAGGTCGTATCGAAGCACGAGCGGCACCTCTCCCACCCTTGCCGGAAGGTAGGCGCATTTGATCAGTATCTCAGCCGATGAGACGAATCCCTTTTCCGTGATGAATTCGTCGCCGTATGTCTCGAAAGCCCGCGTTATGACGGAGCTTCTGTACGCTCTGTATCCGCACGAGTAGTCGCGCGCGCCCTTGACCGGAAGAAATATCCGCAGCATGAGGCTTGCTCCCCTGCTCAGGAGAGCCCGCAGCCCCGAGAGTCCGATCTCCTCCCCGCCGGGCGCGTAGCGTGAGGCGATGACCACGTCATACCCCTTGGAGATCTTCGCCAGCATCGATGGGATGACTTCCGGGTCGTGAGTATTGTCGGTGTCCATGACCACGAGAACGTCGCCCCCGGCCAGATGGTCCCGTGCCCACGAGAAACCGGTCTTGAGCGCCTCGCCCAACCCCTTGTTGACGTCGTGGATCACAACATGAAGATCAACCGCGAGGGCTTCGGCTCTCTCCCGCCCCAGCTCTGCCGTTGAGTCGGAGCTGCCGTCATCCACCAGAAGCACCGATCCTCGATCGTCGAGACCACTCAGAACCGGCGCGATCCGCTCAAGGAGCGGACCGATGGAATCCGACTCGTTGTAGGCCGGAAGCATGACCACGACCATCGCCACTCCTCCTAGGGAATGGGTCTCGGCACACTGCCTGTGTCGGCGGCACCGCCGTAGAGACCAGGACTGAACGCGTCGAACGGCTCAAATCCGTTGAGCCCGAACACACCTGCTATCGCTGACGCGATTCTCTCGCTCGCGCGACCGTCACCGTACGGATTGACGGCAGTGGCCATGCGTCGGTAGCGCGCATCGTCGGTGAGCAGGTTTGAGATCTCGCTGAACACCACGCCTTCATCCGTCCCGATCAATCGCACGGTTCCCGCGGTGACCGCTTCCGGCCGCTCGGTCTCGTTTCTGAGAACGAGAACCGGCTTGCCGAGAGCGGGCGCCTCCTCCTGAAGGCCTCCCGAGTCGGTGACGACGATGTGCGCCTCCTTCAGGAGCCTGACGAGAACCGGGTATGCGACGGGATCGAGAAGGTGGATTCGATCGTGACCGCCCAGGATCGATCGCGCCGGCCGCTGTACGTTCGGATTCAGATGCACCGGGTAAACTACGCTCAAATCGGGGAAGCGGTCTGCGGCCGCCCGAAGAGCCCTGCACACCCCCTCGAGCGGAGCGCCGAAGTTCTCACGACGGTGCGCGGTGACGAGAACCATCCGACCCCCACCTGAAACCGGCAGGTCAGGCAGACGGGGGTCGTCAGAAACCGACAGAAGGGCGTCTATCACCGTGTTCCCTGTGACGAATATCGACTCCCTGGACACTCCGGACTTGAGGAGATTCCGTTTCGACTCCGACGTCGGCGCGAAGTGATACGACGAGAGCGAATCGGCGAGAACACGGTTCATCTCCTCAGGAAAAGGATAGTACCTGTTGTGAGTTCTCAAGCCCGCCTCGACGTGGCCGACTGGGATCTTATGGTGGAAGCTCGCGAGGGCCGCGGCCATGGTCGTCGTCGTATCGCCGTGAACAAGCACGAGATCCGGGGCGAGATCCGCGAGTATGGTCTCGAGCCCCTCGAGGACGTCTGCCGTTATCTGCCAGAGCGCCTGGCTCTTGCGCATGATGTTCAGATCCGCGTCCGGAACGATGCCGAAGAAATCAAGCACCTGGTCCAGCATCTCCCGGTGCTGCGCGGTGATGCAGACCATCGATTCCAACGCGTCTTTGTGGCGCCTGAGTTCGGAGATCACCGGCGCCATCTTGATGGCCTCAGGCCGAGTGCCGAATATGGCAAGGACTCTGGGCACGCTTCCTCCTGACACGACTCCGACTCCCGCTCGGCAACTCCCGCTAGCTCTTTCCTCGGTCCTCCTCCGAACTCGTCGCGCCGTACCCGTAGTACTTGTAATCGTAGTAGTACGGCAGCACGTGCTCGAAGTTGTTCACGACGATCCCGACGACGTTGTCCTTCTCCTCGCGCTGCAGATCGAGCCCGCGCAGGACAACCTCGCGCGGAGTGATACCCGCCTTGAGAACCATGATCACGGCATCGACACGGCCGCCGATGAACAGCGCATCGGGCACAGCCACGTTTGGAGCGGTATCGATCACCACGTGCTCGTATTCGGAGAGGAGCTCGGACATCACGCGTGACTCGGGGAACGACTCAATGATTCTCGTCACCTCTTCGCGAATACCCCCGGCCGGGAGGACGTCGAGGTTGAGGAGCTTGGTCGACTTGATATCCCCGCCGGCGAGCTTTCCTCGATCGATCGCGTCGGAGAGACCCGTGCTGTTGTCTACCTCCATCACGCGGTGTATGCGGGGCTTTCTGAGATCGCAGTCCACGAGTATGGTCCGGCCTGCGTGGTGTCGAGCCAGCGTGATGGCCAGGCTCGCCGCCGTCGTTGTCTTGCCCTCGCCGCGGTTGGAGCTTGTGACCAGAATCGATCTGGGAACGCCTCTTCCGCTCTTCGCGAGCTTGCGCGTCAGCCTTCGGAATTCGAATGAGACCGGCGTCTCCCTCAACATGTGCTTCAGGATCTGTGGATCACCGCCAGTGGGTCTGGAGTTGTTGCGTCTGTGTTTCTTCTCTCTCTGAGTGATCTTCTGGAAGATCTCCGCGTTGGGAACGGTCGCCAACGCCGGGAGGCCGAGCGTGGCCTGCACGTCATCCACGCTCTTGAACGACGTGTCGCTCTGCTCCGTGGCCAGGACCAGACCGAGCCCGACGACCAGGCCACCGAGTATTGAGAGCACCAGGATCATGATCCTGTCCGGCGCGACCGGGCCGATCGGTCGCGTCGGTGGCTCTATTATCTCGAAACGTCCTCCGGCTCTTGCTGCTTCCAGCGCTTCCGTAATCTGCCCTGCCGCGGACTGCTCCAGGAACGCCGCGTAGAGAGCCCTGTTGCTCTCGACTTCCTGCCTGAGACGCGTGAGTTCGAGTTCCTCCTCCGGGGCGTTCGCCATTCCTTGGGTGTAGGTCCACATGAATCGCGAGAGCGTGCGTTTGCGCTGCGCGATCATGTCCACCTCAGCCTCGGCGATCTTCAGTTCAGCGAAGGCATCGACAACGGCGATGCTCGCGTCCGGCACCTCCCGGGCGGCGAGCGTCTTGGATCTGTTTCTGAGAAGGTCCTTCTTCTCCGCGATGCTCGCGTAGAGCGAGTGAATCTCAGAACCGTTGCCGGAGCTTCTGACAAGAGCGGGAGCCACTTCGTACTCCAGAGAGACCAGCTGACTCTTGAGGCTCTCCAACTCCTCGAAGGTCACATCAGCCAGGGCGCGGTATGCGGCATCCCCGAAATCCCGGAACGCATTCCGCCTCTCGTTGAGCCTGAGCTCTGCGTCGCTTCCCTCCACCATTGCCTGGCTGATGAGCACGTCGACACGCCCCACGTTCTGCAAGTTGACGGGATTCACGACGGCCGCCTCGCTTATCCGTCCTTCCTGATAGGTCTGCAAGCGTTCCTCAGCATCTTCGAGTTTCTGCTTGTAGATGACCAGCTGCTCGACACTGAAGTCGTGGATCGAGCGGATCTTCTCGAGCCGCTCGCGATTCGAAGATCCGACAAAAGCATTTGTGATGTGCTGCGCCAACAAGACCGCTCGGTCGGGATCGAGATCCCGCACGACCACTCTGAAGACGTTGGCCGCGGTTCTTATCACCGCGACACGGGCCTCGAGGAATTGCACCATCCGCGCCTCAGCGTAGTCTTCAATGCTGAGAGACGGATCCTTCTCATGCATCTTCTCCGCCCAGGCCCTTACTCCAGGATCGTCCGTCATGTCGAGCGCGCGCACGAGCTCGACGAGGAACGTCGCGCTCTTCACCTTCTCCTGCAGCCGGGACAGCTGATCCTCGGCTTGAGAACGCCCAACCAGTCTGGCGAGCGGTTCGGACAGCTGTTCCTGAGCCCGCATCGCAACCGTGCTGGTCGCCTCGTACACCGGACTCAACGAGGCACCGATGATGTACCCCGCTATCCCACCCACGATCACGGGAACCAGGACGAGCCATTTCCGCCTCCAGACGGCCCGCACGTAGCTCCTCACATCGATTGGTGCCGATTCCTGCTCGCGCATGTGTCCCCCACGTGTAGTGCCCAGGGTTGGGTCTGGCTGCTCAACTACTGCCGGAGTTTCGTGTCCTTTAGTGTTCGATCGACTGTGAGATACAGGAGGTAGCCCTGTAGAACGTCCGTCGACGCGCTCAGCAGCGAGCCGGCGCCGGTCAGAAGAACCTCGCCGATGCTTGAGCCCGCCATCGGCACAACGATTCTGTCGCCTGCCGAGAGGTGGAACGGACGGCCCGTTCCGTCGCGCGTTATGCGAGTGAGATCGACGTTCGCCGCAACCTGACTCTCGCCCGCGTTCATCACGACGACAACGTCTGCCAGCTTAGCCTCTCTGGTCGTTCCTCCCGCCAGAGCGAGAACCTGCAGGAGATCCATGCCTTCGGTCAGCGGGTAGGCACCCGGGCGATTGACCTCGCCAAGCACGTAAACGATCCCCGGACCCGTCACCCCACCACCGTAGGTGGCCGGGAACTCGACTGTGTCACCAGGTCTGAGCTCCGGCAGCGCGACGGCTTTCTCACCCCGCATGTACGCACCGAGATCGATCCGGATCACCTCCGGCCCGGCAGTCGTCGGACGGATAACGGAGACCGACGACAGGTCTGCCGTCGGAAGAGGCCCCCCAGCCTCGCTCATCACCTGAAGTATGTCCGGAACCTGTTCGAAGCTGTAGCGTCCGGGCATTGCTATCTGGCCGGTCAGGAAAATGGCCCGGCTGTTGAACTGGACCATTGCCACTGTTACCTGATTCGTCTCTCGCGTGTAGTCCCGGAGCCGCTGCGTGAGCTCGCGGCCGAGCGCCGTGGGCGTCATCCCCTGCGCCATCAGCTCCCCGACCGGCGGGAATGTGATGAGCCCGTTCGTCCGCACGACGACGTTTCTGTCCAGATCCGCGTGGCGCCAGACCGAGACGGCGAGAATGTCGCCTGCGCCGATCATGTATTCCGTCTCCTGTGCCGTCGCCGCAGGCGCAAGAACCGCCACAGCGATGAGCACAGGAAAAAAAGCGTCAAAAAGAATGTGTCTACACATGGACCGATCCCCCTTGGGTCACCTGCGCCGAGCGACACGGTTCGTCTTCTATCTGCCGTCACCTGTTACACTTCCGCAACAGAGGCTTCGTGCAGCGCTCCTCTGGAACGCAACTGCAACGAAGATTGGCACAACGCTAGCAGCGCACCGAGTGCCAGTCAACGATGATCGCTCAGAAGTGTAAAGTTTGTCGACACTGTTCAGTAGGCAGTATCCTTACCAATACGGCTAACCTGTGACCATATAGCAAGATACCGACACTCCGCCGGCTGCTCCGACTGTCGAGGCAGTTTACATGCCCTGCCGAATCGTGCGCTCATCGCATCGACGACATGGGCATTGGTGCATCCGATGTGCCAGAATGTGCTGATTTCAGGCGAGTTCTACGATCTTCTCGACCAGATCCGGGAAGCTTATCCCGGCGGCCTCAGCAGCCATTGGAACGAGGCTTACTGCCGTCATCCCAGGGACCGTGTTGACCTCGAGACAGAATGGCTCGAGTTCATCGGTGACGCGGAAATCGACCCTCGCATACCCGACGCACCCTAGGGCACTGTATGCCAGGAGGGCAAACCGCTCAAGCTCGCTCGACAGGGAGTCCGGGATCTCTGCGGGACACACGTAGCTGCTTTGCCCCTTGGTGTACTTGCTTTCGTAGTCGTAGAGTCCGCGCTCCGGCGTGATCTCGACCACTGGTAGCGCCGTCTCTCCCAGGATCGCAACCGTCATCTCCCGTCCCGGGATGTAGGCCTCCATGAGCACCCGGCGCGAATACTCGGCAGCCAACTCGATCGCAGGCGCAAGAAGGGACTCCTCCCTGACGAGAGTGAGTCCGACCGTCGAACCTTGGTCGTTCGGCTTGACTATCAGCGGATAGCCACCGAGTTCGCTCGCTTCCCCGAATACCATCTCCCCGGATGCCTTTCCACCGGAAACCTGCGACACTCGGACGTCATCCGGAAACGCGGGTGCTCCTCCCCCGCCGGCGGGGCCATCGTATCTGACGATGGTCCAACGTGGGGTAGGAACACCGACCTCACGAAACAGTACTTTCGCCGCGCGCTTGTCCATGGCAAGGCCACTGGCCAGGACGCCGGAACCAGTGTATCGCTTTCCCGCGAGTTCCAGAAGTCCCTGGATCGTTCCGTCCTCCCCCGTGCCTCCATGCAACGCGACGAACACGACGTCGGCGTCGGAGACGGCGCGGCCTGCGACAGCATTCAGGGCGTTTCCCTTTTCGTGCCCGAGACGGGGCGGTTTTGCGCCTATTCCGGCCGCAGCAGCAGCCTGCTCAGGTCCCACCGGCACGTCACCACGTGCGGTATCGACGAGCAGAACCTCGTGGCCCCGCCCTGCGAGCGCCAGCCCGATCGCTCTGCCGGTCACGAGCGAAATATCACGCTCTGTGGAGGTGCCTCCATAGAGCACAGCGATCTTCAAGCTGGTCCTCCTTGGGTCTCACGGTTCACTCGCATCGAATGGCGCCTCCAAACATCTGACGGACAGAGCGTTCTTCTGCTTCGCAGCACACGGCCGAGTGCCCTTCTGCTTCGCAGCACACAGTCGAGCGTCCTTCTGCTCCACTCAAGTCACTGCTTCTCGACGTTCCCTGCCGCGGCCCGGCACCGCGAGATGACACGTTTCCGGCCCAACAACTCGGCGGTGCTGCCGAGGGCGGGACCGTGTGTACGCCCGGTAAGAGCCGCGCGTGTCGGCATGAAAAGACCCTTACCCTTCAGACCGAGACCACTGCCTTGGCTCTTGAGCGCAGCTTTGAACTCCGCCGCGTCCAGTTTCCCCCGGGCTGCGGCAAGAGAATCCGCCAGCGCCCCGAGCAATTCGCGGCTCTCATGCTGCGAAACCCACTCTTCTGCCTCGGGCTCAAGATCGAACTCCCGATCGTAGAACGGAGCTATCTCTTCGGGCAGATTGGACAGTCGGTCGAGCCCGTCGCGAACTAGATCCACGATGGCAGGAAAGCGTGCATCGTCCGGATCGAACCCGGCTGATCCGGCGAACGGCTTCGCGGCAGCCACCACGACCGAGAGCGGCGACTCGCGGAGGTGGTGTCCGTTTACCCACTCAAGTTTGTCGTCATCGAACGCCGCTGCGCTTGCGCTTACCCTCTTGAGATTGAACGCACCCACGAGCTCCTCCCGCGAGAGGATCTCTTTGGCCTCGGGATGCGACCAGCCGAGGAGTGCTAAGTAGTTGGTGACTGCGCTGGGGAGAAACCCCGCCCGGCGCAGCTCGTGTACGGAGGTAGCCGCCCGCCGTTTCGAAAGCTTGCTCCGGTCCTGCGCCACAATGAGCGATACGTGGGCGAAGAGCGGTAGCTCGTATCCCAGCCGGCTGTAGAGAAACTGCTGGCGCATTGTGTTCGGAAGATGATCCTCAGCGCGGATGACGTGCGTGATCTTCATGAGCGCATCGTCCACAACAACTGCGAAGTTGTAAGTCGGCCTTCCGTCGCTCCTCAGGATGATGAAATCGCCCAGCATCTCCTTCCCGAACTCGACCCGGCCCCGAATCATGTCCTCGACGATGATGTTCGCTTCCGGGGCTCGCAGGCGGATCGTCGGCCTGATTCCGTCTCGCTCGTAGGCGCGTCGCTCGCTCTCGGACAGGTGTCGGCAGGTGCCATCGTACTGGGGAACCGTTCCCTCATCACGAGCCCTCTTCCGATTCTTCTCAAGCCTCTCGTCGCTGCAGTAGCATGTGAAGGCTTTTCCCTCGGCGAGTAGTCGCTCCGCATGTTCCCGGTAGATGCCGCCTCGTTCCGACTGGCGGTACGGCCCGAACTCCCCTCCGACTCCCGGCCCTTCGTCCCAGTCAAGACCGAGCCACCTGAGATCATCGAGGATCATGCGTTCCGACTCATCCGTGGAGCGAACGGTATCCGTGTCCTCGACACGCAAGATGAACGTGCCCTCCTCGTGCCTCGCGAAGAGCCAGTTAAAGAGAGCGGTCCTTGCATTTCCGAGATGAAGATGCCCAGTCGGGCTGGGAGCGAATCTGACTCGAACGGGTCCTGTCATCGATTCCTCACGTCTCGTTCTACCTGCGGCCTCGCCGTCGGCTCCTGGTATTCTACTCGATCCGGGCCTGAGCGCGCCTTCGAACCACGGTCACAGCATGCGCGGTAATGGCGATCCCCTTGCCCTCTGGTCCTGTCCCTTCCGTGGTAGTCGCCTTGATGGAAACGGCACTCGGTGATACTGCCATGGCTTCCGCGAGCCTTTTGCTCATCGCCGGGATGTGCGCCGCGAGCTTCGGCCGCTCGGCCACCACCGTTGCATCGATGCTCGCCGGCTCGTAGCCGCTCTCCGCCACGATGCCGACAACGCGCTCAAGGAGAACAATACTCGAGATGTTCTTGAACTCAGGGGCACCTGGAGGGAAGTGATGGCCTATGTCTCCAGCGGCGACTGCGCCCAGAAGGGCGTCGCAGATGGCGTGGGTCAGGACGTCGGCGTCCGAGTGACCGTCGAGTCCCTTGTCGAACGGGATGCTGATTCCTCCGAGAACAAGCGGCCGTCCTTCAACCAACTTGTGGCAGTCGATCCCGATTCCCACCCTGACACCGGCGCTGAGTCCGACCGCAACCTCGGCCCTCAACCGCGCGAGTTCGAGATCTTCGGGCTCCGTGATCTTAGTGTTGCCCGGCTCCCCGAGAACGACGCTTACCGCGATGCCGGCAAGTTCCACCACCGCCGCTTCATCAGTCACGTCATCATCTCTGAGCGCAGAATATGCGTTCACTATCACATCGCGCCGGAAAGCCTGGGGGGTCTGCGCGAGTCTCAGGACGGAACGATCAAGGGTCGCTACGACTGTGCCATCCTCTACTCGTTTGACGGTATCCGGAACAGGCGCCGCGGGAATAGCCGCCCCCGAGACCGACGCCGCGTCGAGCACACGCCTGATCAGACCCGCAGTCACAAAGGGACGCGCTGCATCGTGGATGAGCACGAGTTCCACGTTCTCGCTCAGCGCCGCCAGGCCACTCTCCACTGAGTCTCTGCGTCTGTCTCCTCCCGCAACCACAGCTGTGACGGAGAGACCTGCAGCAGTGAGTGCGGTCTCTGCATGATCTTCGCGTCCCGCGGGAACGACGATTATCACCTCGTCGGCAAAGGGAAGAAGGGGCTCAAGTGATGCGATGAACATCGGTTTCAGTCCCAGCATCTGGAACTGTTTGGGCGTCTCGCGGCCGATTCGCGTCGATGAACCGGCCGCCACGAGCACAACACCGACGCGACTCACGGCAGGCTCCCATCATTGTGTCCGTCGTCTCCGGCTCTCACGCCCGAACGCCCACCCGGCGGGCATTGTCGCTGCCCATCCATCAGAAGATCGATCGCGTCACCGATCCGCTTGACCTCCAGGATCTCCACTCCATCCGGACGCTCCGCCCGGGACAGAGAGCCGCTCGGCAGCACGAGCCTCGAGTAACCCAACCGGGCCGCCTCCTGTGCGCGCTTGCCGGCGTGGGTCACCCGTCGGATCTCACCGCCGAGGCCGATCTCGCCGAACACGGCCGTCCCTCCGTCGAGTGGCACATCCCAGTAGCTCGAGGCAATAGCCAGTGCTATTCCCAGATCCGCGGCCGGCTCCTCTACTCTGACACCACCGGCGATACTCACGAAGACGTCGCGACTCCCCAAGCTCAGTCCTCCACGCCGTTCGAGCACCGCCAGCATGAGGGGAAGCCGCTTCCGGTCGATACCGGTGCTCGATCGTTGCGGCGTCGCGTAGTTCGAAAGCCCCGTGAGCGACTGGATCTCCACGAGGAGTGCCCGGGTACCTTCGACGCTCGCTATTACCGTCGTTCCGGATATCAGTTCGCGGTCCCGCGAGACGAAAAGCCCCGACGGGTCGGCTACTTCCTTGAGCCCTCCGGTTGTCATCTCGAAGACGCCTATCTCGTCGGTCGAGCCGAATCGGTTCTTGACCGCTCTCAGGATTCTGTACGGGAGCCGCTTGTCGCCCTCGAAGTAGAGAACGGTGTCAACCATGTGCTCGAGGATGCGCGGCCCGGCAATTGAGCCTTGCTTCGTCACGTGCCCGACGAGAAAGACGGGAACCGCCCGATCCTTCGCAAAGCGGACGAGCGCGGCCGCCGACTCGCGCACCTGCGACACACTCCCCGGCGAACCGGAGATCCCGGGATGGCTGGCGGTCTGGATCGAGTCGAGGACGAGAACGCCGGGTGACACCCCCGTGGCCTCTTCAATTACGCGCACGACATCCGTTTCGGTGTAGAGGATGATCGTCTCAGAGTCGATTCCCAACCTCCGAGCGCGCATCCTGATCTGAGAAGCGGACTCTTCCCCGCTCACGTAGAGTACGATCTCACCCTGTCGTGCGACTGCTTCGCTCACCTGCAGGAGGATCGTAGACTTGCCGATGCCGGGATCGCCGCCCACAAGGATCACAGACCCGGGCACAATTCCTCCCCCAAGCGTTCTGTCGAACTCGCCGATGCCTGTGGGAAGCCGTTCCCGCTTGTCGTCTCCGACGCGGTTGAGCGGAACCGGCGCTTCTGCGGGAGCCCTCAGATGCGCTTCGCGCTTCCCGCCATCGCCGGGTCCCACCTCCTGCTCGACGAGTGTGTTCCACTCGCCGCACCCCGGACACTTCCCGAGCCACTTGGGTGACTCGGTGCCGCATTCCTTGCAGAAGAAGACCGTCTTCTTTTTCACGTATGCGCTCCGCGCAGGTGCATAATCGCCGGCTCCGGTCCTGCTAGAAGATGGAGAACCTCACGAAGCTCTTGGGATTCTCCCGGATATCCGCCACGAGATCCCTGACTTCTTTGATAGCGGCTATGAACTCGTCGTGAGCCTGCTCGTCGTTGATCAGTTTTCCTAGAGTACCCTCACCGCTCGCGACGCGAATCAGAATGGAATCGAGTGAGGCCGCTATCGTATCGAGCTTCACCCCCGCCTCGGCGAACATCTCGGACGCCTCGGCTATCGAGTCGATTGCCTCGGACGCGGGGTCGCGCTTCACCTCGATGAACCCCTTGAGATCGGAAGCAACAACCCTGAGATCCGAGATGACCAGGTTGAGGGTCCCCGCGGCGTCTTCGGCCTTGTTCAGGGTCCTCTTGATCTGCTCCTTGCCCTCGGCATCGCTCAGTATCTCGTCCGCGCTCCTGAGAACCTGCCGTATCTCGACCAGAGCGTCACCCATCTCGTTCAGGACGTCGTTCACACCTTTTTCCTCAGTACCTGTGACCGTTGCGCCGGGCTGGATGTAGACGGTGCTGGTTCCGGGACGGACGTTTACATGCTTCGCCCCGAGAAAACCGTAGCTCCCAACGGTGATGCGCGAATCGACCGGGATGTCGATGCTCGCCTTGATGCGAACATCCGCCAGAACACTACCTCGATTCGATAGTGTCAGCCCGGACACCTGGCCTGCCTCCAGTCCCGCCACCGTTACCTTGTCCGTCAGTCCGAGACCGCCGACCTCATTGAAGAGAATGCCGAATGAGTAGGTCGCATCCCCAAAGCTGGCACCGCTCAGCCAGAGGATGCCGACGACCAGCAGCACGAGGGCCACCATGAGTGCCATTCCTACCCGCACCTCGTTCGCATGTCCTGTCATACGTCGCCTCCGGATGTGAGACATCCGACGCGCCGGACGCTTTGTCTGCCTCCGGGCCGTCGGCCCCGGTCCGGCCCTGGTCTAGTGGAGACCGGCCCCTCTGTTCTCATGCGGTCCGCGATTTGCGCGACCGCGCGCGATGAAGTTGCGCACTCCTTCATCTTCGGTTTCCATGAGTTCGTCGGTCGAACCGACGAATTCTATCGTTCCGTTTTCGACGAGCGCGACCCTGTCTCCGATGAAGCACGCGCTGTGCAGATCGTGTGTCACGACGATCGAGGTGGCACTGATCTTGTTCTGGGTGTCGCAAATCAGTTCGTTTATCTGCTCCGCCATGATCGGATCCAGCCCTGTCGTGGGCTCATCGTAGAGAACGATGTCCGGATTGAGCGCTATCGCTCTCGCGAGCGCGACGCGCTTCTTCATCCCGCCTGATATCTCCGCTGGACGGAGCCCGGACATGCCCTCCAGACCGACGAGCCTGAGCTTCTCCTCAACGAGCGCCTCCAGTTCCTCTCCACGCATCCCCCGGTGCTCGACAGCCGGCAGCCCGATGTTCTCTCCCACGGTCATCGAGTCGAACAGCGCTGCTCCCTGGAAGACCATTCCAAAATGCTGTCTGGCCTTGTTGAGCTCTCTCACGCTCATGTCGAATACGTTTCTGCCGCGAAACAGCACCTCACCGCGATCAGGTGTAAGAAGACCGATGATGTGCTTGAGGAGAACGCTTTTGCCGCAGCCCGACGGTCCCAGAACGACCAGCGTCTCTCCCTCGAACAGCTCCAGACTGAGCCCGCGGAGCACGTGGTTCTCCCCAAACGACTTCCAGAGATCCCGCACATCAATGAGGATCCGACCAGACACTACCCCTCCTAGGAAAAGATGATTCCATAGATGAGCGTAGTCAGAACGTAGTCGCTGATGAGAATGAGGACACAGCTTGCCACAACAGCCCGTGTGGCTGCTCTCCCTACGCCGACTGCGCCCCCTCTCGTCGCAAGCCCTGCTGTGCATCCCATGAGAGCTATGATGAGACCGAAGACGCATGCCTTGATGAGACCTCCAAGCACGTCTCCGGCATAGAAGAGCGTTCGCATTCCATCTACAAACACCCTTCCTGAAACATCGAGCGCCACGTTCGAAACAACGAACCCGCCTCCTATCCCAAGCGTGTCGGCAATGACCGTGAGTGCCGGGAGCATGATGAGAGCCCCAAGCATCCGGGGCATGACCAGATAGCGATGGGGGTCTATGGCCATCGCCTCCATCGCATCGATCTGCTCGGTGACCCGCATTGTGCCGAGCTCGGCGGCGATCGAAGCACCCACGCGGCCACCGATGACCAGAGCCGTGAGAACCGGACCGAGTTCGATCACTACGGACTTGAAGATGGCCGTCCCCAGATAGGCCTTGGGGAGATACTCCTTGAGCTGATAGGAGACCTGAACGGACGCCACAGCACCTGTGAAAATGGAAGTCACCATGACAAGCGGGAGCGATTCGACGCCGATGCGCTGCATCTGCTCCAGCACCAGCCCCATGGATCTCGGCAGGTGACGAAGCGAGGTCAGCGCGCGCCAGAACACGACCCCGGCGGCGCCGACTACGGCGAACATGTTTATCGCTGACTGGCCGATCTTGGCAAAGAAGTCCATGGCGACTCCACGTCCCGGATTCCGGCGCTCTCGTGCCGCGCGACCAGTCCGTCTGCAGTGATCTGCTAGAGCTCGTCGAAGGCCTCGTCCGGCCTCATCGTCAGGTTCTCAAATCTGGTGCACTCCGACATAAACGCGAGCTTGACGATCCCGGTCGGGCCGTTCCTCTGCTTGCCGACGATGATCTCAGCGATACCCTGATTCTCCGGCGTACGCTCATACTGTTCGCCACGGTAGACGAACATGACGACGTCCGCGTCCTGCTCGATGGCGCCCGATTCGCGAAGGTCGGACAGTATCGGGCGTCTGTCACCTCCACGCTGCTCTACGGCTCGCGAAAGCTGAGAAAGCGCCAGGACAGGCACGGTCAGCTCCTTGGCAAGAGCCTTGAGCGAACGAGAGATCTCAGAGATCTCCTGTTGTCTGTTTTCGACGCGTCCCGTGCCCCGCATGAGCTGCATGTAGTCGATGATCACGAGACCCACGTCCGACTCGGCCTTGAGCCGACGCGCCTTTGAACGCATTTCGAGAACCGTCATGGCCGGGCTGTCGTCGATGTAGATCTCAGCCTCTGAGAGCAGGCCGGCCGCGGTGGTCAAACTCGACCAGTGACGGTCGGCGAGATAGCCCGTCCTCAACTTGTGAGCGTCTACCCGCGCTTCGCTACAGAGCATACGCTGGACGAGCTGCTCCTTGGCCATCTCCAGACTGAAGAGCGCAACAGGGATCTTGTGATGGATGGCGGCGTTCGCCGTTATGTTGAGCGCGAGCGCCGTCTTCCCCATCGACGGGCGCCCTGCGATCACAACGAGATCTGATTTCTGGAAGCCCGATGTCAGTTTGTCCAGATCATCGAATCCCGATCCCACGCCCGTCACGTGTTCCTTCTTGTCGTAGAGCTCCTGAATGACCTCGAAGCTGTGCTTCAGGATCTCGCGCATCGGCATGAAGCCGCGGCGCACACGGGATTGAGCGATGTCGAAGATCATGTTCTCGGCGCGATCGAGGATCTCGGCCGCGTCGCCACCGGCATCGTAGGCTTCCTGAACGACCTCGGTCGAGACACGTATCAGGCGTCTGAGGACGGCCTTCTCGAGAACGATCTTCGCGTGGTAGCGAACATTCGCCGCCGTCGCGACGCTGCCGAGAAGCATCGACAGGTAGGCGGCGCCACCGACGCTGTCGAGCTGCTTGCGTCGCTTCAACTCCTGCGTAAGTGTCACCAGATCAATAGCTTCGCTTCTCGAGAAGAGATCCATCATGGCGGCGAATATCGTGCGGTGCGCATCCGTGTAGAACGAATCGGACGTCAGAAGTTCCGCCCCCGCTCCGATGGCCTCCTCGTCCAGCATCATGGCTCCGAGAACGGCTACTTCGGCTTCATGCGCCTGAGGCGGGATCCGGTCTGCGGCTCTCACGAGGCCGGTGGGCTTGGTTGTCTCTCTCAATGTGGCCATAGCGCCTCCGCCGCGTGCGGGTGATGGTGCCCCGCACCCGCTGCTAGAGCTTGTCGTACTCTTTTCTGATACGAAGGAAATCCTCCCACATCGGCCGCTTGTACTTCGGATCCCTCAGGGCAGCAGCCGGGTGGTAGGTGGGTATCACTTTCAGATTGTCCTGCGCGTAGATCTTACCCCGCAGGCTTCCCATAGACCCCCTGACGCCGAGCAGGGTATGGGTCGCCGGGAGTCCGAGCGTGCATATGATGCGCGGAGCAATGATCTCTATCTGCTTGGCCAGGAACGGAACACAGGCATCGATCTCACTTGAAAGAGGTGTCCTGTTGTTGGGAGGGCGACACTTCAGGATGTTGCTGATGTAGACATCCTCGCGGCGGAACCCGGCCGCCTCGATGATCTTGTCGAGAAGCGCGCCGGCTCGACCGATAAACGGGATACCCTCCCTGTCCTCATTCGCCCCCGGCGCCTCGCCGACGAACATCAGATCTGCGTTCTCATCGCCCGCGCCGAAGACAACGTTGATCCGCGTCCCGGCGAGCTCGCACTTTTCACACGCGAGTGAGATGCGCTCGACCTCGTCGAGACACATACAGCTCTCAAGATGAGACGCCTCGACGAACATGTCCGGGGCTGCCGTCCCGGGACCGAGCGCGAGTCTGACTGCAATCGGCTCAAGTTCGGGAAGCAAGGCTGCCTTCTCACGCACGCTCAGCCTCTGAGACGACTCCGTCTCACGCGGCTTCTCCCCCACCGGCCCAGCCGGACGCCGCGGTTTCTCCGCCACCGGACCACCCGAATCACGCAGTTTCTCCGCCACCGGATCGCGTGGAACGCCCGACCCCCGCGAAACGCTCTGCTCCTGCGAAGCGTGCGGCTTCCCAAGTGTCTGCGCAGCTCCGGACTCACCGCCCTGAGACGGAGCAGCTCCCCTGACGAGAGCCACCGTCTCGGCCGAGAGGCATATATCCTTCTCACCGGCTTCGGCGAGCTGTGTCAGATAGCTCGCCAGGAGCGCCCGCGGGTCATCATGTCTCACTCCGCTCATCGGCGCTGACCCCATCCCAGTTCATTGATAGCCTCGGTGAGAATCACGTCGGCAAGGTCCTTCTTCGGCATCTTCGCGAGCTCTAGTTCGCGGCCGGACCGCGTCAGGATGGCGGCCACATTTGTGTCGGTGTCGAAGCCGGCGTCATCTACCAGCGGGTTGTTCACAACAATAATGTCCAGGTCCTTCTCGGCAAGCTTGCGTCTGCCTTCCTCGAGCTCGGCATTCGTCTCGAGCGCAAAGCCCACAATGCCTTGTCCCTCCCGTCGCGCGCCGGCAGCTTCAGAGAGAATGTCATCCGTTCGCACGAGTTCGAGCGTCAGTCTGTCGGTCGTCTTCTTGATCTTGACATCCGAAGGTTCGGCAGGACGGTAGTCCGCCGGCGCCGCCGCCATGATGAGGAGATCCGCCTCCGCGAAGCTCTTCATCACGGCGCCCAGCATCTCCACAGCCGTCTCCACACGGATGTACTCAACACCGTGAGGCGGCTCGAGAGACGACGGTCCCGATACGAGAACGACATCCCCCCCGCGCCTGAGCGCTCGCTCCGCCAGTGCGTATCCCATCTTCCCGCTTGATCGATTACCGATGAATCGCACCGGATCCACGGGCTCCCGCGTCGGCCCGGCAGAGACAACCACCCGACGGCCCACCAGATCCTGCTTCGGAAGGAGAAGCTCGAGCGCGATTCCAGCGATGCTCTCCGGATCGGCAAGCCTGCCCTTCCCCACAACCCCGCTCGCGAGCCTGCCGACCTCCGCCTCGGCGAAGATGACTCCGCGCGCCTTGAGCTTCTCCACGTTCTCCCGTACCACATCCGATTCCATCATGCGCACATTCATTGCCGGCGCCATGATAGTCGGACACGTCATCGCGAGGAGCTCCGTTGAGAGGAAGTCATCCGCCACACCGTTGGCCATCTTCCCGATGATGTTCGCCGTTGCCGGAGCGACGATGGCCAGGTCGGTAGCTTCGGCCAAGTGAACGTGTCGCAGACGCTCGGGTCTGGACGCTGCATCCTCAAGGGAAGTCACGCCCGTGTTCCGGTCGGGGAACATGTCTACAACGACCGCGTTGCCCGACAGCGTTTCAAACGTGAGTGGCGTCACAAACCGCGTTGCGTTCTCGGTCATGATGACAACCACGTTCGCACCCTGTCCAACCAGCCTCGTCACGATCTGCGGTGCCTTGAAGGCCGCGATACTGCCGGTCACGCCGACGACTATGGTCTTGCCGCTGAGAGGTCCGGACATCAAGATTCGAACTCCGGGGTGATTTACTTCTTCGCCTTCTTCGCCTTCTCTACTTTCTCGACCTTCTCGTCCGACTCCGCTGCTTTGTCCACTTTCGTCTCCGGCGCTTCAGCATCCTCGGACGACTCAATAGCCTCGAACTCCACCTTCCCATCGGTAATGAGGGAGATGGCCCGGGAGGTTACCTTGACCGTTGGATCTTCCCCTTCGCTCGCCGAGATGGCGTGGAGTCGGCGTGCGACTTTCGCGGCGAGCACGGCGCCAAGGTACTCGTTTCTCACATGCTTCAGGAACTCCCGCTTCCTCAGAGGATCCATAAATTCACTCCAGTCCCGGTTTCTTGGCCTGATTCTCTTGGTCGGGCGTCCGCGCACGACCTTCTCTCTCTCTGACGATTATGTCTCTGACCTCCGCCGCGGCGCGCTCAAGATCATCGTTGACGACCACGTGATCGTAGCGGCCTGACCACTTGAGTTCCTCCCTCGCGTTCTCGAGACGCGTTTCGATGACATCAGTGGCGTCCGTCGCTCTCGCGCGAAGACGCAGTTCGAGTTCCTTGGACGAAGGAGGCACAACAAATATGAGCAGGGCCTCCGGGAACGCCTCCCTGATCGACATGCCTCCCTGCACGTCGACGTCCATGACAACGTCTTGCCCGGCCGATGTCAGATCTCTGATGCTGCTCTTCCGCGTTCCGTATCTGAAACCGTGCACGACCGCCCACTCGGCCAGAACTCCACTCTCAACCAGCCGATCGAACTCCTCGTCTCCCACGAACTCGTAGTGCACGCCGTCTGTCTCACCCCGGCGTGGCGGTCGAGTCGTGACCGAGACGGAGTAGGAAAGGACTCCGTCGTCGACCAGAAGCATCCGACAGACTGTGGACTTGCCGACTCCGGATGGGCCGGATACGACTACCGGAAAACCCTTCCGCAAGATTATCTCCCGAAGAGCGCGCCGTCGCTACACGGCCCGCTATGAGTCCGGACGGTCGTCCCCGCCCTCAATCCTCTGTGTGATGGTCTCGGGAGCAACGGCGGACAGGATAATGTGATCGCTGTCGGTCACGATGACGGTACGCGTTCTACGCCCCTCTGTAGCGTCTACGAGCTTGCCGATCTCACGAGCGTGATCCTTCAGGCGTTTCACGGGAGCGGAACCGGGTGCAACCACGGCCACGATGCGGCGTCGAGCCACGACGTTTCCGAAACCGATGTTGAGAAGTACCGCACTCATGTGAAGCGCCTCCGTGCCGCCGACACACCGGCCATCTACAGACTACTCGACGTTCTGCACCTGTTCCCTGAGCTTCTCGATCTCTTCCTTGAGCGAGAGCCCGACCGACGCCATGTCAACGTCCGCGTTCTTGGAGCCGATCGTGTTCGCCTCCCGGTGCATTTCCTGAACGAGGAAGTTAAGTCTCTTTCCGACCGGCCCGCTTGCGGCGAATGTCTGACGAGCGTGCTCCACGTGAGCCAGGAGCCGCACTATCTCCTCAGTGAAATCGGCCTTCTCCGCCGCCGACGCCACTTCCTGTGCGAGACGCCCCTCGTCGACCTCCACGCCGCCGGTCATGAATGATCGTATCCGCTCCATCATTCGTTCCTTCATGGCCTCAGATGCTCGTGGAGCCGCCGCCTCAACCTGATGAACGATCGCCTCGATCGTGTCCACACGGCTGGAAAGATCGCGAAGCAGCGTCTCTCCTTCAGCTTCCCGCATCGAGACGAGCTGATCCGTAGCTTCGGCCAGCACCGGCTTCACGGTGCCCCACAGTTCGTTGGCTTCGGCATTCTCCTCCTGCTGGTCGAAGATCTGGGGAAAGCGCGCCAGCGTCGCGATATCGATGTCGCCCACAAGTCCGAGTTCCTTTGATATCTCGCGCAGTTCCCTGACAAGCTCGCCGGCAACCGTAGCGTTTATGGAAGGCGCCCCTGCAGCCGCCTCATCATGCCATTCGATGTACACGGTCACACGGCCTCTCTCGAGGACCGATTCGACATGTCGGCGGATTCTGTCCTCCACACAGAGCAGAAGCCGCGGAGCTCTCACCTGAAGGTCAAGAAAACGCTGGTTGACCGAGCGCACCTCGATTCTGATGCGCCGCCCGCCGGTAGCGGACTCGGCGCCTCCATAGCCAGTCATGCTTCTGAGCACAGGCACACCCCTCCTGAGTTTCGTGTGAACTGATACTATACTGCCTGCCGGCCCAGGAGTCAACGCGTCCTCCGACGATGTTGCACACCGGCTCCGCGGCGGCTATACTGCGGCTTGCCGGCCTGAAAGGCCTGAGATGCTGAATCTCAGGGTGGCAACCACCAGAAGACCTGAGATGCTGAATCTCAGGGTGGCAACCACCAGAAGACCTGAGGTAGATCGGCATCCCCCGTGGAGAGCAGCCGTGAATCGAGCCCTGTTGTCTCGACTGATTGATGAGATCTCCCCGCAGATGGCCGACGAACGCATCCGTCGCGTCTCCCTGTCGACGGATGAGGCTCTGGTGCTGGAACTCACGTCTGAGCACCCGAGCTTCCTTGTTATCTCGTTCTCCCGGGCCCTCCCCCTTATTTTCCTTGCCGATGCGTGCCCTTCTCCGAGTGGAACGAAGAGCGACCGGTCATCGGACCTCGAGCGCGAGCTGCGGGGGGCAACGATTCAATCCGTAGCAGCGGCCCAGGATCGCACCGCCGCCGAGTTCTCTCTCGTACGCACCCACGCCACCGGTCTTGAGACCGAGCGAACGCTTGTCGTGGAACTCGGCGCCAGACCCGGCGTTGTCGTACGTCCGACCGGCCGACGACGCCTGAGTGCGGCGGAGGGATCCGGCACATCCCCACAGGGGACCGCGTTGGACAGCGCTGATCCCGTCCATGTTACATCCTGGTCCGACAGCTCGAAACGCACGCATGTCAGGCTATCCGACCGGCGGACCGATGACGCCCACGCCGGCGACACGAGGACGTTCGCCTCGGTCAACGAGGCCGCAGCGTACGCCTTTGGCGCATTCTTCGATGCTATCGGCATGGACCACAGACGTACAGCCGTCTCCCGCCTGGTCTCCAGACGCCTCGCGCGGAAGCGGCGCGCGATCGCGAAGGTCGAAGGGGAGATAGCAGACGCGCGCAAGGCAGAAGAGTACCGTATGAAGGGACAGCTGATCCTGGCCAGGAAGGGCGACATCCCGCGGGGCGCCCGCACCGTTCACCTCAAGGACTTCGACGGCAGCTCGACCATCGAGGTAGAAATCGACCCGTCTCTACCACCCACGCAGAACGCCGAGAACTACTTCAAGCGCGCGAAGAAGGCCGGGAGACGTAGTGCAAGAGCCCCGGCACGACTCGGAGAGCTGGAAGCGGAGGTTGAGAAGCTGGAGGATCTCGGCGCCTCGATCGCCGATGCCTCCGCTGAACAGCTCGCGGCGCTTGGGAAGCGTTTCTCAGCTGGAGGATCCGCGAAGCCGCGAGGGAAGACGACTCCACCCCGCGCGCACTTCCGCACGTACGAGGTCAGTGGTGGCTGGAAAATCCTTGTGGGCCGGTCAAACAAGGACAACGATGTTCTCACCTACCGGATAGCGAACCAGAACGACCTCTGGTTTCACGCGCATCAGGCCGCAGGCTCGCACGTCATCCTGAGAATCCCGAGCGGCAAGGCTCGCCCTGATCGCAGAGCCATCCTTGAGGCGGCGGCCATTGCTGCGTTCCACAGCAAGGCGGGGCGATCATCGAAGGTGGCAGTAAGCTACACGGAGAAGCGGCACGTAAGAAAACCGCGAGGCGCCAAGCCCGGGTTGGCGGTGATCTCACGGGAAAAGGTCGTCATGGTCCGGCCCTGGATACCGCAGACGTAGACGCGGCGACCTCCGATGCCGTGAATTCGGAAGTGCCGGCACACAATCTACGGCTGATCTATGTAGTCCCTGTGCCAGAGCTCAAGCGTCAGGAGCGCCATCAGTACTCCGCTCGAACTCGAGTAGTATCTCACGCCTCCCGAGAAGAAACCGCTCAGGATCCCCGACAACCCATCTCTTGAGAAGTAGCCTCGCTCGATGCAGCGCCTGTCCGTCAGGACGTCTGTAATTGTGTCTCCCAATTCCCCGGCGAACCAGCGATCTCGGGGGATCGCAAAGCCGCTCTTGCCTGGTGCAAGTGTCTCGTGCGGAAGAAAACCGGCGAGTGAGCGACGGAGAATGGCTTTCTGAAGCGGACCGTGGATCCGATCGACCAGCGGCAGACCGCGGACGAAATCAACCAGGTCCCTTTCAAGATAGGGCATCCTGCACTCAAGGGAATGGGCGGAGCACGTCCGCTCCACCTTAGGCAATAGACAGTCGTGAAGATAGAAATGCACGTCGAAGTGCAGGTACTGCTCAAGCGGATGTCGCCCGCGTGCTTGCTCCATCACTGGCAGCACATTGCGGGATGAGGGCATGGATCTGGTGAGCTTGAGGAACCCGGGTGAGTAGAGTGAGCGCTGTACCATCATGGGTGCGATCCGCGGCTCGTAGCTGACCTCGCCGGGCTCAAGTGAATCCCGGTACAGCTTCCGCACAATCCTCGATCTCGCGCTCTCATTCGCGGTCGTAATCGGAAGCATCCTGCACAGGTGCTTGAAACCACTCCTGCGAAGCGCTCGTCTTCGCCACCCGGGCGCCTGGACGCTCCGCAGAAGAGCGGCGTGACGGTTGCTCCCCCCGAGGAGCTGGTCCGGACCGTCGCCCGTGAGCACGACACCCACGCGGCTCGCCGCAATCTCCGCTCCGTGGTAGCAGGGGAAAGCAGACGAGTCCTCAAAGGGTGAATCGAACACGTTCACAAGGCGACTCATGAGGGGCACAAAATCAGACGCCTTCAGGATCGAGGAACTCCAGTCCAGGTTGAGACGGCGCGCGATCACCTCGGCTGCCGGTATCTCGCTGAACCGTTCGTCGTCGAAGCCGACAGTGAAGGCCTTGGGCTTGATGCCGAGGACCGAACTCAGAACCGCACAGACGCCGGCCGAGTCGACTCCCCCACTCAGATACGCTCCCGGCGCTTCGAGACCGCCGGCGCACTTCTTGACGGCGTCCGTCAACAGGCCGCGAAATCTGGAAACGCGATCCCCCTCAGAGAGCCCGAAACGCCGAGTCGTCGAAACCGAAACGCCAGTAGTGCCTCGACTTTGCGCTCTCGCACCGGACGTCGAGCAGGCTGCCCGCATCTACCTGCAGGATGTCCTTGAACATGGTCTCGGGATGCGGGACGTAGCCGAACGACAGGAGGTCGTTGATGGCCGGAACATTTACTTCGGTCTTAACGAGCCCGCCGGCCAGGAGAGCTTTGATCTCCGATGCGAACAGACAGAGGCCACCGGAGACCACATAGTAGAGCGGCTGTACTCCCATCCGGTCTCTCGCGAGAATGAGTCGTCGCTTCTCACCGTCCCACAGGGCCACGGCGAATTCACCATTCAGGAGACCAGCGAAGCCATCGCCTGAGTTTCGATAGATCTCGGTGATCAGACCCTCGGCGGACGTCATCCCCGGGCCATCTGGAGCGACGCCATCCATCTCGGGTGCTTCGAAGAGGACACCTCCCAGAACGCAGGCCACGGCGGTGTCCGGTGCTTCCGTCTCGGTCGAATCCGCATGAGGGGAATCAGGGCCGGCCGGAAGACGGACAGCGAGGGCAGCCTCGGCACCCACGAAGAAGCGGCGCTCCGTGGCGCCGCGATGTACGATTGCGGCCGACATGTCCCGAAGAGCCGTTCGCTTCTCGTTCAGGCCTAGCCTGCCCTCAAAGTCCACGACTCCACATATACCGGCCACAAGCATCTCCTGCCGAAACGACTCAGGTGCGCTTCCTCGCCACACAGTACAACCAGCTGCTGTCGGTGCATGGCTTCTCGATATCGATGACGTCGCCCTTCAGATCGTACGTCTCCATTAGTTCGAAACCTATCTCTTCGAGCTGCGCGGCCAGGTGCCGGTGCGTGATGTAGTACGTGATGAGACCGAAGTTGTGCGCGGCGTCGTTGATTATCTCATACGTCTCCTCGCGGCGCTCGAACGGGCGGTTGCGGCGACGGTTCCTGGTGCGGCGATGGTATCTGACGATTCTGCGCACCAGCGCAAATGGATCGATGGTGAACTGGAAGTCCGGTTCCTTGACCGCGCCGACATAGTCCCTGTTGTGCGTCGAGAAAGAGAACAATCCGCCGTCCTTCAGCACCCGGTGCACCTCCCGAAGGCCCAGGAGCCGGTCCTCGTGAGACAGAGAGTCCAGTCCGTTGTTCGCGAAGTTCGCGAAGTCGAAGTACCCATTTTCATGGCGACTGATGTCCCTGACGTCGCCGAACGTGCAATCGATGTCACCACAGAACTCCAGGCACTGCCTGACCATCTCGTGGGAGTAGTCGATCGCCACGTACTCGCCTGCCCACTTGCTCAGAAAGACCGCTGTCCTACCTGCACCACAGCCGATGTCCAGCACGCGGCGCCCCGAGATCTCGTCACGGTACTTGACATATATCATTACCTCCGGCATCTGGAGGAAACTGTGGACATACATCGCAGCCGTCCGCTTGGCCCCGTAGCATCGCTTGTTTATCGCCTCATAGCCCGTCATGTAAGCACCTCCGTACGAGACAGAAAGCACGGAGTAACAAAGCAAGAAAAGTGCCGGATCTCCCGCTCTCCCCTATTCCCTGCGCGTCTCGCCCGCAGGATTCCGGTCCCGTCTCCTTTTCTCAGTAGTGGGATGAGAATCCCACGGCGAGCTGCGAGCCGCAAGCGATTCCTGCCAATCTGAAGACTACGCGAGCTCACTGCCGCAGTGAAGTGGGCTGACGCGTTCGATTTCTTGATGTTTGGCGCGCACTGTGGTATAGTAGATGAGAACCTGTTCCACCGGATTCAGTTCTGCCCCGGAACGGTGTTCCGTCTGATTGCGTCACGGCCATTCACGAGTCGTATCACAAATCCGCGCAACGAAGGGAGCGCTGGAATGAACAGAACGCATCTGATCCGTCGCCTGGTCTTGATAGGACTGAGCTGTGTCATGGCGGTCCCGCTCACGTCGCAGGCTCAGATACCTGCCGAATACGATCTCCGCGATGTCGGGGGCGTGAACTACGTCACGCCCGTCAAGAGCCAGAGCGGAGGTACGTGCTGGACGTTCGGATCGATGTCGGCCATCGAGGGAAACCTCATGATAACGGGCGCGTGGACCGCCGCAGGCGAGACGGGAGAGCCGAACCTGGCAGAGTACCACCTCGACTGGTGGAACGGCTTCAACCAGCACTACAACCAGGATATCTACCCCATGGCGGGCGGTCTCGAGGTTCATCAGGGCGGCGACTACCGCGTGACAACGGCCTACCTCGCAAGAGCAGAGGGTGCGGTCCGTGATGAGGACGGGCAGTCGTACAGCGTTCCCCCACTGCGGGCGTCCGAGACCTACCACTACTACTACCCCAGAGACGTGGAGTGGTACGTGGCGGGCGAGAATCTGGAGAACATCGACGTCATCAAGCAGGTCATCATGGATCACGGCGTTATCGCAACCGCCCTGTGCTACGACAGCCAGTTCATCACGAACTACATCCACTACCAGCCACCATCCAGCATCATCGAGCCGAACCACGGCGTATCGATCATCGGATGGGACGACGGTAAGAGCACGCAGGCGCCCGAGGGTCCCGGCGCGTGGCTCGTTAAGAACAGCTGGGGCACCGGCTGGGGCTACGACGGCTACTTCTGGATCTCCTACTATGACAAGCACTGCTGTCAGAACCCGGAGATGGGCGCCATCTCATTCCAGAACGTCGAGCCGTTCGCATACGAGAACACCTACTACCACGACTACCACGCCTGGCGCGACACACTGACAACTGCATCCGAAGCGTTCAACGCCTTTACGGCGGACGGTGACGAGCTCCTGCAGGCCGTGAGCTTCTTCACAGCGGTCGACAACGTCGACTACGTGGTGAGCATCTACGACGACTTCGTCGGAGGAGAACTCCAAAATCTCCTAGCGACGCAGTCCGGTTCATACGAGCGCACCGGTTTCCACACGGTCGATCTGGCCGCACCTGTGACCCTCGAGGCCGACGGCGACTTCTACACGTACGTCAGCCTCTCGCAGGGAGGTCATCCCTACGATCGCACGTCGGATGTACCCGTTCTCCTCGGCGCCAACTACCGGGTCATCGTTGAGTCGAGCGCATCCGCGGGTGAGAGCTACTACAGGAGCGGCGGCGACTGGCTCGATCTCTACGACTACGATGACGGGTCGTGGAGCCAGACCGGCAACTTCTGCATGAAGGCACTCACGATCGACGCCGGGCTCAGTGTGACGCCAACGGGCGACCTCAAGTCCGAGGGACCGACCGGCGGACCGTTCTCACCGACAAGCATCGAGTATGAAATGGAGTACAGGGGTGACACGTCGATCAACTACGAGGTTACGGTAGTCGATCCTTCGGCCACATGGATCACACTCTCAGGTGACACCGGCGGCGTTCTCACCCCAGAGAGTGCGGCCGCTGTGACGGTAGCGATCAACAGCAGCGCGGACCTCCTTCCTGACGGCGCCTACCTTGCGGACATCTCCTTCAGGAATCTCTCCAACGGGCTGGGTGACACGATGCGCGAGGTCGTCCTCGCCGTCGGCACGAGCGAGAAGCAGCACGAATGGACGCTCGACACCGACCCGGGCTGGTCGACTGACGGCCAGTGGGCATACGGGCAGCCGACCGGCGGCGGTGGCCAGTACGGTGGGCCCGACCCGACGGCCGGGCACACAGGTCCCAACGTCTGCGGCTACAACCTGAGCGGGGACTATCCGAATAATCTATCACAGATGCATCTGACGTCGGGACCGATCGATTGTCAGGATCTCTACAATGTCCATCTCATCTTCTGGAGATGGCTCGGCGTCGAGCAGCCCGACTACGACCACGCCTCCATCGGCGTGAGCAACAATGGCGTCGACTGGGTGACGGTCTGGGAGAACGCAGCAGAGATCGCCGACACCGAGTGGACGCAGATGGATGTCGATATCTCGTCCATCGCCGATGATGCGGAGACCGTCTACGTCCGATGGACAATGGGAACTACGGATGGCGGGTGGATGTACTGCGGATGGAACATCGATGATATCGAGATTTGGGCCATTTCCACAATCGGTTCAGGAGTTGAGGATGACGCCGGCCTCATCCGTGAGGCCCGGCTTGACCCCGTCAGACCGAACCCGTTCAACCCAACTGCCACCATCTCATTCGCGCTCCCGGAGTCGGGCGAGGTCGAGATAGCCGTCTACGATCTGACCGGACGCCTGGTGACGGTGCTCGAGCACGGCCGGCGCGACGCTGGCGCGCACGCGATCGTGTGGCACGGAACTGACGCCGATGGAAGACGGTTGAGCTCCGGCGTCTACTTCGTGCGGCTCATCACTGGAGACACGGTGGCCGTGCGGAAGATGGTAATGGTGAAGTAGATTTGTCAGGTCAGTCATCTGTCCCCCCGCCGCGGCTTTGGCCGCGTATCAGCCTTGTCTGAGCGGCGGGGGACAGATGACCTGACCGGTCACACGGTTCCTTTCCCCCCATTCACCCTATTGCCCCCAAGAAAGCAGTTGACAATCTGCGACATTCGTCGCATATTATCTGTGACAGCTGTCGCAGATAACAAGGAGATGCAGAATGGGACATCTGCCCGATCTCTCGCGCTTCGAACTGCAGTGCCTGCGCAAGCTATGGAGCCGCCGCGAGGCGACCGTGCGCGACATACACCAGGATCTGGACGATCCTCCGAGCTACTCGACGGTACGCAAGATCATCGAGCGCCTCGAGGAAAAGGGAGCCGTCAAGCGCGTGCGTAAGGACGGCAGGGCCTGGGTCTATTGTTCCGTGGTCCACTCCGCGGCAATGCTCCACAAAGAGATCCGACGGTTCCTCGACATCGCGTTCGACGGCGCGGCCGCCCCGCTGGTGGCACATCTGGCAGACATGAAGGAAGTGTCACTCGAGGATATCAGGGAACTCGAGAGACAGATCGAGCAGGGATCTCGGCCACCGGGGGATGACGACCGGGACGATCGGGAAGGCGGGTAAACCAATGCCTGCGATCAGTGCCACGCTTCATCAGTTCTGGTTCGGCATGGCCACTCATCTGTGGCAGAGCACACTCGTCATCGCCTTCGTCGCCGTCATTGGGTTGATGACGCGCCGAACTGCTCCTGCGCGATTTCTGAACGCGCTCTGGTGGACGGCTCTGCTGAAACTCTTCCTGCCCCTGCCCTTGCTCAGCGAACCGGTCAGCCGCGTGATTCCGCTCGCACTGACGGACCGGGGCGGGACGGAGACCGGGGTGGCAGCACTGCCGTCGCTCCTGGTCCGGGCCTTCGGCGTGCTGGAACCGGTGACCGAACCCGCAGCGAACGTCATTGCAGACGTATCCGATGGCCATCTGCTTCTCATTACCATCCTGTGGACCGTGACTGCAGTTGCCCTGATTCTGACCTGGATCGTAAGGGCGCCGAAACGGATTGTCCCCGCCGCATGCATCGATGCGCATTGCTCCCGGCGTCTTAGCCAGGCAATGAAATACGCGGGTATCAGGGCATCTGCAATCGTGGTCAGCAAGGGAGCGACAGCTCCTGCTGTGACGGGTATGGTGCGCCCCCGGATAGTGTTGTCCGAGGAAGTCCTCGCGAATCTGAGTGTCGATGAACTCAGAGCCGTCCTGTTGCACGAAGATGCTCACAGGAGAAGGTTCGACCCGCTGCGAGCCGTTGCGAAGCGCGCGGCGATCGCTCTCTTCTTCTTCTATCCACCTCTCTGGCTGCTCCTCAGAACGCTTGGAGAAACGAGCGAGATGACGTGTGATGAGGCCGTGCTGAACGGAGGAGTGAAACCGAGGATGTTTGCTTCCGCGCTCACGCACCTCCTGCAACTAGAACTCGAGCCTACTCGAACACCCGCGGCTATCCGTCTGAGCAGCTCATCGCTGATACGACGGAGATTCGAGCGGCTTGGCCAACCATGGAGGTTCAAATCAATGGCAAGACACAGAATCGCTCTTGCGGTGGCCGTCCTGGCTGTAGTCGCAACGTCGGTCTTCCCTCTCTCCTCGAGCGCCGTTCCGGACACGGAGAACAGCAGTCCTCCAGCCAGCAATGCCGATCCGAGTCCCGCTGCCGAAGACGCTGAGCCGACAACGATGCCTCCAGCCGGCGGCGCCGACCCAAGTGCCCCCGCCGAGGACACTGAGCCGACGACAATGCCGATCCTCGTGAAGCAGGTGACCCCGGAGTACCCGGAGGTAGCACGCGCAAACAAGATCGATGGGCTCGTGATTCTCAGTATCGCCATAGGCACGGACGGAACCGTCGGGGATATCCACATCGAACAGGATGTGCCCGGTTGTCCGGAACTCGCCGAGGCTGCCATCGCTGCGGCCAGCCAGTGGCTGTTCCGGCCGGCCCTCAAGGACGGCGAGCCAGTAGAGGCAACCATCTCGGTCCCTCTGAGGTTCACACTTGATGGGAGCAAGGACTCCACCGGCGGCAGCAGCGGCGAGACCGCAGAGCAGGACTAGCAATCTGCATCAACAATGAAGCGGAGAGGGCAGAGCCCCACGGGTCCCGCCCTCTCCGTTTCTGCTCTGCTCTCGTCTCAACCCCACGCCGCCAGGCTGAGGCCGATTCGGCCCGTCTCGCATGCCGGTTCAGTCGGTCTCGCGTGACCTCACATAGAGGATCGAATTGCCGTCCTTCCCCACCGGTGCGATGGCACCCATCTCTCTTAGGCAATAAGCCATCTTCTGGGCGACCCGTCGCGGGTGACCGATAGCCTCCGCAAGATCTGACGTTGGAAAGGGCTCCTTGAGATCAGCGGGAATCAGTTCGCGCATCGCGGCGGGGCTGTCGAACACCCGGCTCTCAACGACATCTATGAGCCTGCGCTCCTCCGTCACCCATCCGCGCTTGCGCCAGCCCTTCTTCCCGTCGAAGCGCCTGACCTCCTCCTCGCGAATCAGAAGAACCTCAAGCGAGAAGCGCGGGGAAGAGAGAAGCTTCGGGAAGCTCACAAGTTCGACGAATATGTCCTCGAGCCCACCATGCTTCGGGGACTTCCGACGCGTCTCAGTCCCACGACGCTTCTTCGGGAGCTTCACGATCCACTTGTCGACCGCTACCGGGCATACGAGCCTGACATCGTGGCTCTCGGTGAGCTTCCAGAGCTTCCGCTTGAGTGGAGTGAATCCTCCCGTCTGAATCTCGATGAGGAGATCACCGCGCACGATATCGATCTGATAGCCGTCGACGGGCGCCTCGAGAACATCACCGGGCTCCGAGTACCACTCCTTGAGAGACGCGTGGAGCGGTCTCTCGTTGAGTGTGCCTATCGATCGCTGTGTGAGAATCTCGGACATCGCCTTCCACCGGTGACCGCCGCGGGCGGAAGGCGAGTCTTCCCGGTGCCTCCTATCCCGCGAGCTCTTTCGCATTGTCGGCCTGAATCGCCCGCGCCGTTACTCCGGAGCGACTTCCCTTCTATTCCCCATCCTCCTCGAACACCGTGCCATCGTCCATCGCGTCCCTCTTCATGACGCGCAGCCGCCTGAGCATCGCGCCGATATCGCGGAAGCCCCCGATCGAGAACCAGATCATCACGAAGATCGAGATGGCCACCTGTATGTAGAAGTAGACCTTCCAGAAACTCGCCCAGCGCTCGTCTGAGACATCGTGATGCAGATTGTAGACCGTGCCGACAATGAAGATCGTTATCCAGATCGCCGTGTGAGCGTAGGTCGCGACGTAGATTATCTTGTCACCGCGCGTGAACTCCTTCCCCATCCCCAGCATCTTCCATCCCCTGGACGGCAGAGCGTCCACGATCTCCATCTCCCCCACGACAGCGTACTTCCCGCGATGAAGGGCGCGGTCGAGATCGCGCGGCGGGGTCCGGCCCAGCAGCGACACGAGTACGTAGATGAGCGCCGATGCGCCCATCGCAACGGCCCAGTACTGCTGGCCGTTGATGTTGTAGAACCAATGGCCGAGCGTCCACCACATCTCGCCGATCCGCGAAGTGAGCTCGGGCGCGCTCTCGAAGAGCTCGGCCGGGAGGCGATGAATGAGAATCCCCCCCACTGCGATCCCCGAACCCGTGATGAGCGCACTCCACGCGGCCGGCGCCGTTCCGCGACGCCAGTAGAGGCCTCCTATGATTACGGCGCCCGATCCACCCGCGAAGATCGCCCCAGTGATCGCAAAGAAGAGGAAGATGTACTCGCTCTGCTGGAAGAGCAGACTGAAGAAGAAGATGAAGACGGCGACACCCAGAATGGAAAGCCTCAGCGCGAGGATGTGCTGGGAAGGCGTGAACGGCTTCTTGCGGAACGGTAGGACCACGTCCTGGATGAAGATGCTTCCCCAGGAATGGAGATACGTGTCGTGAGTGCTTATGAAGGCCGCGAGCATGACGGCCGCGAACGCACCCATGAGCCCGACGGGCAGGAGCATCGTCAGCACGATGGGGCCTCTGAGCTGACTCTGTACCGCCTCGGTTCCGGCTCCGGCGATGATTCCCTCGACGCTCGTCGCGATCGCTGAGAAGTCCGGGTGGTGCATCACCGTGTATATAATGATGGGCACGAACAGAATGAAGAGGCCCTGCGGAAAGACCTTCCAGTTGCTGAGAACGCCGGCCATCTTGGCCTCGTGCGCGCTCTTCGCCGAGCTGTTGTAGGCCTGGGTCCCCTGCCAGGACAGGACTCCGTAGATGACACCGACGACGCCTATCAGGAAGTACCAGAGATTGAAGTCCTCGATGTGGCTCGTCTTGAACGGATTGATGAGCGACGCTTGTTCCGGCGCCATCGACAGGGCTTCTATCACCTGGATCCAGTCGACGTGCGCGTAGAGGTAGAGCACGATGACGATGAAAATAGTGTTGACGAAGATACCCTGCGCGAAATCGGTAATGATGACCGCTACCTGTCCGCCCGAGAAGACAAAGAAGAGGGCGATTCCCAGAAGAACCAGCATCACGACCGGGTAGATCGGCACGGCCGACCCGAGAATCACAAGCTCGGGCGGGAGCCCGCAGAAGTAGATGAAGAACCTGGCGCCGACCGCCGGGAAGATGCCGAAATTGATGAGGCCGGAAAAGAACGCAATGAGGCCGGCAAAGATGCGGAATCTCCTGCTGTACCGCGCCTCGAAGAACTGCGCCAGCGTCAGCGCCCGCGTCTGGCGGAATCGATAGACTACCCATCCGGAGACAGTAATGATCAGGGTGACG
>JALGZD010000067.1 GCA_025782395.1 bacterium | reverse complement strand
GGTCGGCATCATGAGCGCGTTCATGAGCTCCGCGAGTAGCCATAACCAGCCGACCGGCCCCATCAAAAACCGGCTCAGGAATCGAGGCAGGACCTTACAAGCGATTCGGCCGATCGCGGCCAGGGTAATCAATGCGTCCTGGGCGTCATCAACGGCCTGCATAATCGAGGCATAAGACCTTACAATGTTTGGCGTCGGAGCGGCAAGCATCCGGCCGAACCGCTCCTTCTTCCGCATCTTTTGTGCGGTAAGTTCGACTAGTCGCTTTTGCGGGATCTCCCTTCTCCGGCCAGAGTAGTAAAGTGTTTTTTCGCTTGATGTCATTGGTGGGATGACGGGGACGTGGATAATATCGCCAAGCCTGGGAAAGGTCACGGTATAACCGTTTTCGCGGATGTAATCGGCGCGCTTCTTGTCGAAAGCGTCGTCTGTAAACTCCGGCATGTGGAAGGGTGCGGTATAATCTGCCATAATTTCTTGACCTTAGGTATTGCCTGCAGGGGATCTAAGGAAGGAACAACGCTTTAACGACGCCATAATCAGCACACAAAGACCATAATCCCCAAACGGCCGCATACGGCCCCAACGTCCGTGTCAAGTACCTCGCAAACTAACACAGGGCGCTCTATTTTCGCAAGTTTTGGGTCTTCTAACCATAGGGATTGATAAGCCATGCACTGACCGATTGCGCGGAGTCCTGGGTGGGATGACACTTCGATAATCCAGACCTCGCTTTCAAGTTCCGCGATAGCGTCGGCCCTTTTTGCGTTATTGGCCCGCCACATTCTTTTCATGGGGTCTTTTTCTTCCCCCGGGACCAAGTAAGGGCCTCCTAAAAGGCAGTCATACCATAGGTTCAAGAAGTCCGGGCCCCACTTTTCTAGAAAGCGATACCATACGGGGATGTCGGCATCGAGCATGTGAGGCGGTGCGCCTCTCCAATCTATTGAGTAGGCACGTCCAAGCGTGGTCGGCATGCGGGGATCTCCTTCTTTAGCCAGGTGATGTCGGTTTCGATCCGGGTCAATCGCCTTTCCGAACTTAGAAAGTAAAAAAGGATCATGACGATTGCGGGGACGGAGCCCCCGATTACTCCCTGGATTACTGGGCTCATTTCGTGTCAACCTCCATCAGCATATGCGGGCAACATCCCGCCAGGACCATTTCCAGAGTCCTCACGTCAATAAAGGTGTGCAATGCCGGGGCCGTTTCTTTTATGTCCAGGATCGCCGCGTCGTATCTTGCCAGAACGTTGTTCTTTGTTCCCCGGATAGAGTCTTCCCCCAATATTTCCATGCCGATCCTGCCGCCTCTGCAATCGAAAACGACCGCATAACAAAAGTATTGCGCTCCCCAATACTCAACGGGGTAACGGGTGATCCTCCAGGGCGGCGTGTCATATACCGAGTGGGCATAGAAGCAGCCGACGTGGCTCATCCACCAGT
Source organism: bacterium (assembly GCA_025782395.1). GTDB lineage: Bacteria > Joyebacterota > Joyebacteria > Joyebacterales > Joyebacteraceae > Joyebacterum. The sequence continues at coordinate 1,920 of JALGZD010000067.1, read as the reverse complement.
GGCCGTGCCATTTGCCCGGCATCATTATGAGCCAGGGCAATCCGAACATTGTGGTTAATGACATCCGCTATAACATTCCCATCATAATTTGACGACTATCGGCCGCCGTGTCTTCGATTGCGATGGTGCACACCGCGCCATATTCGCCCGTCGCGTCTGAACCTCCGTAAGCAATAGCGTACACGTTCGCCGCAACTTTCAATATACTTACGTCGTTACCGCAAAACGCCGCGAACTGCGCGGTATCAACGGCCGGTTCCGTTATGTTCCCGGCCGCGTCAACTTCGATTGTCTGCAAGGCTCCGGGATGTAACCCGCCCGGATAGGCAACGGCAAAGATGTTGTCTGCGATATACAAAATATCGGGAACGGCACAAAGCACGGTGTCAAACTCAAAAGAGTCAATGGCCGCGGCGCTGATGTTTCCCAGCGCGTCAACGGTGGCGGTTTTCATCCAGCCGTCACCATCTGCGATCAGCGGATATACGACGACGACGACGGAACCATAACACTCAAGCTTGAACAGGTTGCAATCTCCCGCTTCGAACTCGGTCGTGTCAATTACTGCCGCGTCGATTAGACCGGCGGCGGTGATGTTTATTGTGCAAAGCTTGCCGGTGCTGGCGTCTGACCTGTACGCGATAGCGTAGATTGTTCCGGTGACGTGGACGATGTCGGGGTCGGGGACAAAGCCGTCGCCCACCTCGAGGGAGTCGATTTTTCCGGCGTCGATGTTTCCGGCCGCGTCGATCCCGATGGAAAAGATTTCAAGGTTGTTGAAATTGTAGTGCCGGAAAACTCCGGCAATGACTGTGTCCGCGATCTTGAGTATTCGAAAATGTGTGCCTGTTTGTACGTCGAGTTCGAACGAATCGACGACGGCGCTAATAGTGCCGGCCGCGTTAATCGTGACGGTGGCCAACCAGCCGTCTTCTTCAAAGCCCTGATAGGCAACGGCGAAAACTGTGCCGGAAACGTGGATCAAGCAGGGTTCGGCGCAATGCGCTGCGTCGAATTCACGGGAGCTGATTGTTGCCGCGCCGATCTCGCCGGCAGCGTCGATTTCAAAGGTCTTTATCCAACCGTCATTATCCGGCCCCTGGTACGCAACGGCGTATATGTCGCCGGCAACGTGCACCAGCGAAGGCTGGTAGCCGTGAACGGCGTCAAATGTAAGGGTGTCAATGACCGCGCCAATGTCTCCAGTTGCCATCTTCCCCCCTTACTCGATATATCCAGTCACGAATCCCGAAACCTGCACGGCCAGGGATGAATTTACCACAAACGCTTGAGCGGTGGAAAGTTCCAGCGGAACATTTCCGTGATTGCTGACCATGCCGCGCGGCTCATTCGCTCCGCCGAAATCCATCGGCCCGGAAATATCGACCGCTCCATCTTTGAGCGTGATGTTTGTCTCCCCTCCGACGGTAAACGTCAAGCCCGTGATTCTGATTTTCTGCCCGGCAACGCCGGCCTTGATCGTGGTGTCTCCAGCTCCGGCAAAGTCAATTTCTACATAGAAGGGCGTTTGTGTGATTCCGGCCAGTAATACCTTAAGGTATCCGTCCGCGCTCGCCTGGAGCGTGACAAATCCGTCCTCATACGCCGCCACCATTTGCGCAATTACTCGCTGAATTATCGTGCTGACGTAGAACCGTGAAACTTGTTCCAGTTGGTGATTGATGTTCGTGATCTCCGTGATGGAGGTCATTTCTATGCTTTGCTCAACTGGAGTTACCCATCTTCGCAGGTGTGCGAACGTTTCCGGCGTCGGCCTCCGGCTTGTCTCCGTTGCCGGGTCAAACTTTTTGCCTGGTAACATGATTTCACCTCCTTGATTTTAGGCGGTGATCTCGTATCTGTACGCACCTAATACTGTTTGAGTTCCACCAACGGCCTTGCTCGCGATCTTTACGACCG
>JALGZD010000218.1 GCA_025782395.1 bacterium | reverse complement strand
TGATCTACGCATGGCCAGGCTGAAGCGCATGTAACAGTGCGTGAAGGGCCGAACCAGTTGAGGTTGAAAACTCTTTGGATGAGCTGTGCGTAGGGGTGAAAGGCCAATCAAACTCGGAGATAGCTGGTTCTCCCCGAAATAGCTTTAGGGCTAGCCTCGGACTATAGAGTGACGGAGGTAGAGCACTGACTGAGCTAGGGGGTTCACCGACCTACCGATCTCATTCAAACTCCGAATGCCGTTATCTCGTTCTCCGGGAGTCAGGCGGTGGGTGATAAGATCCATTGCCGAGAGGGAAACAACCCAGACCAACAGCTAAGGTCCCCAAGTAGTGGCTAAGTGATACAAGGATGTCGGATTGCCCAGACAGCTGGGAAGGATGTCGGATTGCCCAGACAGCTGGGATGTTGGCTTAGAAGCAGCCATCATTTAAAGAGTGCGTAACTGCTCACCAGTCAAGCGGCCCCGCGCCGAAAATTGTCGGGACTCAAGTCACTCACCGAAGCTTTGGATTCGCCTTTATTGGCGTCTGGTAGGGGAGCGTTCCGTATTAGGGTGAAGCTGGATCGTGAGATCCGGTCGACGAATCGGAAGTGATCATGCCGGTACAAGTAGCGATAAAACAGGCGAGAAACCTGTTCACCGAAAGCCCAAGGTTTCCTGAGGAAGGTTAATCCGCTCAGGGTTAGTCGGGTCCTAAGCCGAGGCCGAAAGGCGTAGGCGATGGAAAACGGGTTAATATTCCCGTACCACCAGTGTGGCGACAAAGACGCTATGGGGTGACGCAGGAGTGAAAGGTCAGCCGGGTGTTGGACGTCCCGGTCTAAGCGAGTAGGGGGACTGCGTAGGCAAATCCGCGCGGTCATTACTCCGAGACGCGATGGGGAGTCCCTTTGGGACATAAACTGACCCTAATCATGCTGCCAAGAAAAGCCTCTATGCGAGTCATGCAGGTGCCCGTACCGTAAACCGACACAGGTAGGCGGGGAGAGAATCCCAAGGTGCTCGGGAGAACTGTGGTCAAGGAACTCGGCAAAATGACCCCGTAACTTCGGGATAAGGGGTGCCTCCTGTGGTGATCCTCCTTGCGAGGTAAGCTGTGGGAGGCCGCAGAGAATCGGCCTGGGCGACTGTTTACTAAAAACACAGGTCTCTGCAAAGCCGCAAGGCAACGTATAGAGACTGACACCTGCCCGGTGCCGGAAGGTTAAGGGGAGGGGTTAGCGTCCTTCGGGATGCGAAGCTCTGAACCGAAGCCCCGGTAAACGGCGGCCGTAACTATAACGGTCCTAAGGTAGCGAAATTCCTTGTCGGGTAAGTTCCGACCTGCACGAATGGTGTAACGACTTGGGCGCTGTCTCGACCACAGGCCCGGCGAAACTGTAGTAGCGGTGAAGATGCCGCTTACCCGCGACCGGACGGAAAGACCCCGTGGACCTTTACTGCAACTTGATATTGGTTCTTGGCCAGATTTGTGTAGGATAGGTGGGAGGCTGTGAAGCGGGAGCGCAAGCTCTCGTGGAGCCAATCTTGAAATACCACCCTTGTCTTGTTGGGATCCTAACTCGGCACCGTTATCCGGTGCGAGGACAGTGTCTGGTGGGTAGTTTGACTGGGGCGGTCGCCTCCAAAAAGGTAACGGAGGCGCCCAAAGGTTCCCTCAGCGCGGACGGCAACCGCGTGTCGAGTGCAAAGGCAAAAGGGAGCTTAACTGCGAGGCATACAGGCCGAGCAGATGCGAAAGCAGGGCTTAGTGATCTGCCGCTGCTGTGTGGAAAGGGCGGCACTTAACGGATAAAAGGTACCCCGGGGATAACAGGCTTATCACCCCCGAGAGTTCACATCGACGGGGTGGCTTGGCACCTCGATGTCGGCTCAGCGCATCCTGGGGCTGTACAAGGTCCCAAGGGTTTGGCTGTTCGCCAATTAAAGCTGCTACGTGAGCTGGGTTTAGAACGACGTGAGTCAGTTCGGTCCCTATCCGTCGCGGGCGTAGGATACTTGAGGAGAGTTGCCCCTAGTACGAGAGGACCGGGGTGAACGAACCGCTAGTGTACCAGTTGTCGTGCCAACGGCATCGCTGGGTAGCTATGTTCGGCAGGGATAAGCGCTGAAAGCATCTAAGCGCGAAGCCTCCTCCAAGACTAGGTATCCCGTGGGTTTACCCACCTGAAGGCTCGTTGTAGATGACAACGTTGATAGGCCGGAGGTGTAAGTGCAGCAATGCATTCAGCCGACCGGTACTAATCAGCCGTGAGGCTTGACCATATTTACTACACGCAGAGATGTTTCCGAGCGTCCGATCCTATGAGTTGTCTCTAAATGCGCACCTGGCGTAATAGTCGGCGATGCGATCGCGAGAGACTAACCGGGGTAGGTAAGACCTAACCTCATGCCGGGTGCCATCTTTCGTCGTCAAACGTCATGGCGGCGCGAATTGTTTCGGTGGCAATGGCGGAGGGGTCACACCTGTTACCATTTCGAACACAGTAGTTAAGCCCTCCAGCGCCGATGGTACTGCTCGGGCGACCTTGCGGGAGAGTAGGACGCCGCCGGAACGTACGAACCCCCTTCGCCGAAAGGCAGAGGGGGTTCTTCTTTGTCCGCGGGTGGGGTATACTGCCAGGCGGATCAGGCAGAGGAGCGGGGTATACTGCCAGGCGGATCAGGCAGAGCAGCAGAGAGAGACCGGTTGACGGGCACGCCACTCAATCGGGAACACCACACAGGCCAGGAGGGATCCCCATGACTCGTGTTGCTGCACTTCTTATCGCAATCATTGTGGCTGTGGCACTTCCTGGGTGTGCCGGCCACGGGACACAGGTGTCGGGTGGCGCGTCGCCACTGCCGGAGTGGGTCCGCATGGTGCACCCCACAGCCGATGGACGGGACATCTACGTCGGCGGATGCTCGATGGCGGCCGGACCGGCGGAGAGCGTTGAGCTGGCACGGGCGGACGTCTTTTCCCAGATCACCAGGAAGTCACGGACGGACTTCACAAGAGTTTTCTCGGGAGCGATAAGAGGGAGCGGTATAGAGCTGACGTCGATTGATAGAGTGGAGTTCAAAGAACGGGGACTTGAGTCCTATGCGGGCCACCTGATAGAAGCAGCGCGTCTGGACCGGGTCTACTTTGAGGACTGCGAGACCGGCCGCGCCTATGACGGGTTTCCGGATCGTTGGGTCGGAGGCCCCGTCTGCCGGACGTTCGTGGAGCTTTCTCTGGATGCCGCCGACTGGGGGCGCATGCTGGAAGAGACCGTTTTCGAAATGCGACACGAGTTCGCGAAGAGCGGGCGCGACAACCTGGTCGAACTGGCCGATTGGGTAATCGCCAACTACGAGACGCCGGAGAGAGAGCCGAAGACAAAGCCGAACGCAGATCGAGACGAGAGATAGAATGCGGCACGCGGATTTTGTACACATTCACAACCACACCGAATACAGCCTTCTGGACGGCGCCATGAAAATCGATGCGCTCGTCGAGAAGGCGCACGAGTTCCGCATGCCCGCGCTGGCGATCACAGACCACGGCGGCATGTTCGGGGCCATCCTGTTCTACACTGCAGCGATGGAGCGAGGCATCAAGCCGATCATTGGAATGGAGGCCTATCTCGATCCTGTCTCGCACACTGAGAGGCCGCAGGGTCGTGTGCGTCAGAAGTACAACCATCTGATCCTGCTTGCCAAGAACATGGACGGCTACAGGAATCTGATGCGTCTCTCAAGCACCGGCTATGTGGACGGCTTCTACTACAAGCCGAGGATCGACAAGGCGCTCCTCAGGGAATACCACGAAGGCCTCATCGCGACGAGCGCCTGTCTCGCATCTGAACCCGCCCAGCGAGTTCTCGCCGGGGACATGGATGGAGCCAGGGCCGCCGTGATCGATCTCATGGAGATCATGGGGAAGGGCAATTTCTACCTTGAGGTACAGCGGCACGGTCTGGAGGAGGAGGAGCGTGTCATCCAGGGGTTCAAACAGCTCTCGCAGGAACTCGGTGTGCCTCTCGTGGCGGCGAACGACTGCCACTACCTCCGTCGCGAGGACGCGGCCGCCCACGACGTGCTCCTCTGTATCCAGACGGGGAAGGAGATCGATGATCCAAACCGGATGCGCATGGCGAACGATCAGTTCTACTTCAAGTCGCCGGAGGAAATGAAGGAGATCTTCGCCGACCTTCCTGAGGCCTGTAGCAACACTGTCGAGATCGCTGAGAAGTGCAATCTCTCTCTTGAGTTCGGTCGGGTTCACATGCCTCGCTTTCCGATTCCGGACGGATACCAGGACGCGGCGGCCTATCTGACTGCTCTGACCCGTGAGGGGATCGCAGAGAGATACGAGACCATCACGCCGGAGATCGAGGATCGCGTTACAACGGAGCTTGAGATGATAGCGGGGATGGGTTTCTCCGGCTATTTCCTGATCGTTCACGATTTCATACGCGAGGCGAGAAGACGCGACATCGCGGTCGGACCCGGGAGAGGCTCGGCAGCGGCGAGCATAGTAAGCTATGCGTTGGGCATCACCGAACTCGATCCCCTGGAGTTCGGCCTGGTCTTCGAACGCTTTCTCAATCCGGCCAGAAAGAGCATGCCGGATTTCGACATCGACTTCAGCTACGAGCGGCGGAGCGAAGTCATCGACTACGTCACGTCCAAGTACGGCAGAGATTCCGTCGCCCAGATAATCACCTTCGGAACGATGCAGGCCAGGGCCGTCATACGAGATGTGGGCCGCGTTCTCAAGTTCACGTACTCCGAAATCGATCGCATAGCGAAGCTGATCCCGCGTGAACTCAATATCACTCTGGCCAATGCGATCGCGCGCGTGCCCGATCTCAAGGCGCTCGCAGTGTCCGACGACAGACATGTGAAGCTGTTCGAGTACGCGAAGACGCTCGAGGGGCTCTCCAGACACGCTTCCGTGCACGCCGCAGGCGTCATTATCGCGCCGGGTCGGATCTCGGATTGGGCACCCCTGTACAAGACGAACCGCGATGAGATCACGACACAGTACGCGATGAAATCGCTCTCGAAGATCGGTCTCCTCAAGTTCGATTTTCTCGGTCTCAGAACACTGACCGTCATCGATGATGCAATAGAGATGATGCGGGAGAACCATGGTGTCACCCTGACCCCTCAGGATATCCCGCTTGATGATTCCGCCACCTTTGAACTCCTCGCGGCCGCGCATACGGTCGGGGTCTTTCAGGTCGAGTCGTCGGGAATGCGGGATCTTCTCAGGAAGATGAAGCCGGAACGGCTCGAGGACATGATAGCGATCAACGCGCTGTACCGCCCCGGCCCGCTGGGCTCCGGCATGGTCGACGACTACGTCAAGAGAAAGCACGGCAAGCAAAAGGTCAGGTTTCTTCACCCGAACCTGGAGCCGGTCCTTGGTGAGACGTACGGCGTCATCGCGTACCAGGAGCAGGTGATGCAGGTGTCGAGCGCGCTGGCGGGGTTCTCCATGAGCCAAGCGGATGTTCTTCTCAACGCGATGCGCAAGAAGGTCACAGACGTCATGGACCAGCAGCGCGAGGAGTTCATCAGGGGCGCCACAGCAGGTGGAATCAAGAAGAAGACGGCGATCGCGGTCTTCGATCAGATGGCGAAGTTCGCAGACTACGGCTTCAACAAGGCCCACAGCGCCTCCTACGCTATCCTCGCGGTGAGGACGGCCTACCTGAAGGCGCACTATCCCGCTGAGTACATGGCGGCCGCGATGACGAGCGAGATGGGCAACACCGATCGGATGGTGGTCCTCATGAACGAGTGCAAGCGCATGGGGATACAGGTGCTCCCTCCAGACATCAATCAGGGGCACGCCGGTTTCCTGGCGAGTGCCAGGAACGACATCCAGTTCGGACTCGGTGCCGTAAAGAACGTCGGGCTCCCGGCGATCCAGTCACTTGTCGATGCGAGACAGAAACACGGCGAATTCGGTGACATCTTCGATCTTGTCGGCCGCGTTGACCTGAGGCTCGTGAACCGGAGAGTATTGGAAAGCCTCATCGCGGCGGGCGCTATGGACGGACTCCATGGGCACCGCGCGCAGCAGATGGCGGGTATTCCCGCGGCGCTCGAGCTTGGTCAGCGTCTCCAGCGGGAGCGGGACTCCGGACAGACGTTGCTCTTCGGGGGCGGCGATGATGAGGCGGCGACGGTCCAGCCGAGGAAACTCCCGGAAGCCGAGCCGTGGAGCGACAGCTTCTCGCTTTCGCGGGAGAAGGACGTGCTCGGGTTCTATGTAACGGGGCACCCGCTCGCTCGATACGGGCGAGAGCTGGATGCTTTCGCCACCGCATCCATCGAGGATCTGAGTGAGATCGATGATGGCGAGGAGGTCCGCCTGGGGGGGATCATCACCCAGGTGAAGACGACGAACGACAGAAAGGGACAGCGGATGGCGTTCGCGACCATCGAGGATTTTACCGGCAGCGTGGAGGCCATCATTTTCTCCGGCATCTACGCAAAGCGGCAGGCAGAGATAAGAAACGAGGCCGCCGTGATCATCGACGGCAAGCTCTCAACCCGTGAGGAGCAGGAGCCGAAGATCATTGTTGGTGAAATCGTCCCGCTGTCGAGCGCAATGGGGCGATTCGTTGAGCGCATCGCCATTCATCTCTCCACCACAGGTCTTGAGGAGTCGCTCCTCCATGATGTGAGGGCCGTTCTCTTGCGGCACCCGGGTCGATGTCGGGTCGACATCGTTCTCGAGACCGTGGATGGGCGGGAACTGAAGATAGAGGTGGGAACGATAAGGGTCGAACTGTCTCGGGAGCTTCTCAATGATCTGGAGCCGCTCGTTGGACAGTCGTCCGTCGAGCTGGTAGGGGCGGCGCAACGAGCCGGGGTGCCCGAACCGCGTTTCTGATTGACAGCGAATTCCAACGTTGCTATATTTTCTCCCAAATCATGGGGCATTCCGGTCGGCTGAAAGGACCCGTAGATGCAGAGAAGCAGGGCACTTGCGGCTCTCTTCATTCTGATCGTGGTGCTTCCATCCATAGCCGCGGCTCAGGTGGAGCATCCGATCAAGCTGGTCGACTTCCAGAGCGCATACGGGCTTCCAAAGGGCGGGTACTCCCTCGGGATGCGTATCGTGCCCGATGGGGGCGTGATCACCGGGCTGCGTGTTGGAATCTCGGACTACGTGCTGGCAGGCGTTTCCTACGGGGCCTCGAATGTCGTGGGGAGCGGGTCCCCGGAGTGGGAGGATCGCATAGAGTTCGACATCAAGCTCCGGATAGCCGAGGAGACGGACGTCATTCCCGAGATCGCCATCGGCTACGATTCGAGGGGATACGGTCGGCAGCTGGAGAGCGGGGAGTACGAAAAGGCCTCGCCCGGCATCTATGTAAGCGCTGCCAAGACACTTCCTTTCTCCGAGTTCTGGCAGGCGCACGCGGGGCTTTCGCGAACTCTTGATGAGGAAAGAGCGAAGCCGGACATCGTTTTTGGCGCGTCGGCGCGTCTCTCACAGGAGTTCTCGGTCGTTGCTGAGTACCAATGGGAGATGGATCGACTCGAGGGTGACCCCGAAGGCACGACTGGTTGCCTGAACTTCGGGCTCCGCTGGATATTCATGGAACAGCTCGAGGTTGACATCTACTTCCGGAACATCGTAGGCCCCAGCGGCTCGCCTGAACTGAACAGCAGGGCACTTGGATTCGCTTTCTACGACTCGTTCTGATCGGAGGTGGGACACATATGATAGGATGGCTTGAGTTCGAGCGTCCCCTTCTGGAGCTGGAACAGCGCATAGACGAGCTCAGGAGCTTCGCGGACAGCCAGAACATCGACGTCGCCTCCGAGCTGACACGGTTGGAGGCGAAGGCCGGGGAGCTGCGCAGGCAGATCTACGGGAAGCTCACCCGGTGGCAGATGACACAGATAGCGCGTCACCCGCGTCGTCCATACACGCTGGACTATGTGAAGATGTTAGGCATAGAGCTCGTCGAACTCCACGGTGACAGGCGCTTTGGTGATGACGCGGCCATTGTCGGCGGATTCGGCTTCTGGGGCGATCGCAAGGTAGTTGTGATAGGTCACCAGAAGGGCAGGGATACGAAGGAGAACATCAGGCGCAACTTCGGCATGGCTCACCCTGAGGGGTATCGCAAGGCTCTCAGGCTCATGAAGCTGGCGGCGAAATATGGACGTCCGATCATCACTTTTGTGGACACGCCGGGTGCGTATCCCGGTATCGGTGCCGAGGAGCGCGGACAGGCTGAGGCCATCGCCGTGAATCTGCACGAGATGGCGCGTCTTCCGGTGCCGTTCGTTGTAGTGGTTATCGGCGAAGGCGGCAGTGGTGGAGCGCTGGGCATCGCCGTCGGTGATCGTGTTCTCATGATGGAGTACGCGATCTACTCCGTGATCTCACCCGAAGGGTGCGCATCCATTCTCTACAGGGACGCCGCCAAGGCGCAGCAGGCTGCAGAAGCCATGAAGATAACGGCGCCGGACCTGATGTCGCTCGGTGTGATCGACGAGATTGTTCGTGAGCCGGTGGGTGGGGCGCACAGAGATCCCGAGATGGCGGCGCGGAACGTCGGTGAGGCGATCCGGAGGCACTTGAGCGAGCTTGAGAAGCTGAGCCCGACCGAACTTGTGGACCGCCGGCTCGAGAAGTTCATGAGTATGGGTAAGTACAAGGAAGCCTAGGAGCTCTCCCCGGATGAAGCTATCAGCCTTTACCGATCGCAGGTTTGTGAGCCTGGACGTCACGTCCGGTACCAAAGAAGAAGTCATCAGACGCATGACGGATCTGCTGTCGCGATCCAGGAAGGTCGCGGATGCCGACATCTTCCTGAGCGACGTCTTGGCCAGAGAGGAACTCGTGTCGACGGGGGTGGGCTACGGAGTAGCGTTCCCTCATGCGAAGAGCAAGGCAGTGCGCGATGTGGTGTTCGCGTTCGGGCGCACGACGACAGACGTAGACTTCGGAGCCCTGGACGGGAATCCGGTCCGACTCGTCTTCCTTATCGGGGCACCCAAGGAGGAGGAACCGTCGCGCCTCTACCTCAACCTGATAGCGCACATGTCGTTTCTGATGAAGGACGAGGGGAACAGAGAACTGCTTCTCTCAACGGACTCTGTGGACGATGTGCTCAGGCTTTTCGACTCGGTGAAGTAGGCGCCTGACAAAGGGCACGAGGAATCGCCTCGCCGGAATGGGGGAACATGAAGGCGCGCGACTACATGACTACGGACGTCGTCACTGTCGGACGGTCGGCGAACATCGCTGAGATTGCGGAGCTTCTGAGATGCCATAGAATCACCGGCGTCCCGGTCGTCGACGAGGACGGCCGTCTGCTCGGTGTCGTCACACATGAAGAACTCATAAACATATTTCTTCCGCACTATCTTTCGATGTTCGATGATCTCGCTTTTCTCGACGATTTCGGAGCGATCGAAGCGCAGACGATGTCGGAGATCGAACCGACGCTTTTCCTTGCAGAGGATATTATGCATGCCGATCCACACACGGTCGGTCCCGGAACGTCCATGATGAAGGTCGCTGCTGTAATGCTCAACAACAAGCACGTTCTCCTGCCCGTGGTCGACGAAGACAGCCGGGTCGTCGGCGTCATCAATCGAAGCGATGTGAGTTCTGCATTCACCGGCGCTGCAGGCGAGGAGGACTCCTGGTGAGTCACCGAAGCTCTCTCGCGGCAGCTGTGCCGGCGGCGATCTGGATTGTAGCTTTCGCAAGTCCCGTAGCGGCGGTTCCGGCCTCGGTCACGCTCGTGGAGTCAAACGAAACGGGCATCACGCTCGTGTGCGAACCCGGGGAGCCGATTCTCACGGCTCTGACGATAGATGATCGCGACTACGTCTCGATCGCTCTGCCTCACTCGCAGTTCCTGGCGGTTCCTGGTGGTCCCGATCTCCCATGCATCCGAGTCATGCTTGCCGTTCCCGACTGTGAGACGGTCGAGCTCCAGCTGACAACGGGCGGAACAGAGTCGACGGAAGGGGTCCGAGTGGCTCCGGCTCCATCCTCTGTGCGGGTGCCGGCGGGTGAACTCAGCCGGTACGAGCGGCAGGAAGGGAGTGTCTATGAGATATCCGGTCTCTGGCCCCCGACGGCCGCAAGTTTTGAAGGGCCCAAGTGGTTCGCGACCCAGCGCGTTGTCGTTCTGGAGTTCCATCCTGTTCAGTTCGATCCCGCCCGCAACACTCTGATCTCGCAGGAGAGGATTCAAGCGAGGCTGACATTCAGTGGACTCAAGCGAGGCGCCGTGAGCGAGGACGGCGGTCCACTCCGCGATGCGGCGCGGCGAGAGAATATGTTCCGGGTCAGTCTCCTGAACTACGAGAGCGGTAGGGCTTGGCGCCGGGTCGGCAACCGCCTGGACGTTTCTGGTCGTCGTGACGGGGATTACTTCTATACGTCGTCCAACTGGGTGAAGATGTCGGTCTCGGACAGGGGATTCTACAGCGTTCCCTATGACGCGCTGGTCTCCCTCGGTGTGGCTGCCGGCGCGATCGATCCTGCGACCTTTCGCGTGTTCAGCGGGGGCGGGTTGTCGATGCCACCCTCCGTGCTCGAACCACGTCCGGACTGGATGGAAGAGTGTACGATACGTGTGCCGGGTGAGAGTGATAGCTCATTCGATCCCGGTGACTGCGTGGTCTTCTATGCGCTGGGCGCCGACGGGTGGTCGACCGAATTCGACATTGAGAATCCGGAGGAGCCCTACCACGAGAACCGCTTCGCGAACGAGAATGTCTACTGGCTGACGTGGGAGAACCAGGGTGCGCCGTCGGGATTCAGTGCCGATCCTCTCCGTATGGAAGAAGACGACCTGCAGAATTCACCAACGCCGATCCTGGCTGATGCCCACAGAGTGCGTACGCATTTCGAGCGCAACATCCTCACGCGTCAGGGGCGGTCCGACAACTGGTTCTGGCACGAGATGACGAAGAGCGAGAGTCGTCGCTACTTTCACGAGCAGTTGAGCCACGTCAGGACCGACTCGCTCGGATGTCTCGCGGCGAGCGTCTACGGCAACAGCTCTTTCCCCTGCAATCCGGATCACCATGTCATCTTCTCTCTGAACGGAGAAGAGGCGTACGAGGCCTACGGGAATGCCTATGGGGACATGAGATTCGAAGCCGACAGCCTCTCCATCAATGAAGGCTACAACACGCTTGAGATCTACCTTCCGCGAGATATCCCCGGGGCGACCGACGAGTCGATATACATTGACTGGTTCGATATCACGTACTGGAGAAACCTGATTGCGACCAACGATCGCGTCTTCTTCGGAAGCTCCGGCAGGACAGGGATTGTGGAACACACGGTCACCGGATTTCAGAATCCGGATGTCATGGTCTACAAGATCATGAACAAGTTCACCGTTCGGACGATACCGGGCGTTTCACATGGGACCGCAGGCAGGGACAACGCTATTGTGTTTCAGGACGATGCCGCAGATACGGCATCGTATGCGGCGATCTCATCCGCAGCGTACTTGACGCCGTCGCTGGAGCTGGATGAGTTCGGGGACCTGAGAACACCGGGCGGGCACGACTACCTCATGGTTGTTCACGACATGTTCTACGATGATGCCGTCCGATTGAAGAACATCAGGGAGAGCGCGAGTGGAGGCAGCTTCGACGTCCGCCTGGTGAAGGTGTCCGACATCTACGACGAATTCTCGTGGGGCATCGTAGATGCGGCCGCCATCAGGGACTACTTCAAGTTCACCTGGGAGAATGAGGCTGTACCGCCCACACACGCAGTCCTGATCGGCGACGGGACGTCCGATTCCCGCGGGTACGCTTCATCAAGTCTCCCGACGTACATTCCTGTGCACCACATGCTCCGATTCGCCACATCATTCTCGCCCTGGTACTGGCCGGCCGACGTCTGGTACGTTTGCTTCGAGGACACTGTCCGGTGTGACATGAACATCGCTCTCGGACGCCTGTCCGTTGACACGGTCACGGAAGCGGCGACGATGGTGGACAAGATTGAGCGCTACGAGCTGGCAGAGCAGCCGGGCCTCTGGAAGAACACAGCCATTCTCCTGGGCGACGATGAGTACACGGTGGACGGCTCCACCGAGTGGTTGCACACCGTGCAGACGGAGCAGATAGCCACTGATGTGCTGCCCTTCCCTCTGGATCGGCGCAAGATTTATCTCATGGAATATGAGAAAGTGGGCACGATGAAGCCTGCCGCCCGGGCCGACGTCATCGACGCCTGGAACGGGGGCGCCCTCCTTCTGAACTACACGGGCCACGGCAGTGAGATCGTCATTGCTCATGAGTCCGTCTTACTGTTTGATGACGTCTCACTTCTGAACAACATCGATACTCTTCCTCTTTTCTTCGCCGCTTCGTGCAGGCTGAATAAGTTCGACCATGAGACCGTCGATTCCCTGGGTGAGGCCCTGGCGAAATCCGCGATAGGAGGTTCCATCATCTCCATCGGAAGCACGCGGGACTCAGGGGCCAACCAGAATGCCAATTTCAACCGCGACTTCCTCAGGGCCATCTTTGGATACCAGCAGACAAGTCCTGAAGCTGTGATGGACGTAGGGTGTGCGTTCCAGACGGCGTTTTCAATGTGGGGCAGCCTGTCTGCATGGTGGAACAACTCGAAGTTCGTTGTGCTGGGCGATCCGGGCCTGACCTTGGCAGCGCCCGTAGGAGGCGGTGTTCTCGTCTCCGACGACCTCGACCCGATGAAGCGTGGCTCGAGGATCGAAGTCGAAGGTGAGGGCACGGGTGCTATCGAGAGTCTGGACGGGGTCGCGCTCATTCGTGTCTCGGAGAGCGCAGACACGACCGGGTACACACAGGAGTCGAGCGGATATCACGTTGACTACTCGCTTCCGGGAGAGACGATCTTCCGGGGACCGGTCGCGGTCTTGGACGGTGATCTGTCTACGGAGTTCGTCGTTTCGACTGCGGCGCGCGAGGGTCCATACGGGAGAGTCCGGGTGTACGCCTACGGCAGCGGTACTGATGGGGCTTTCTCGTTGGAGAACGTGGCACTCATGGATTCGGTGGAAGTCTCGGACCACACCGGCCCGGATATCGCTCTCGAATTCGAGGGTGGTGGGGCCTCGGTTCTGCCGAGTGCAACCATGGCGATCTCGCTCTTTGACGAGAGCGGAATCAACCTGGCGACCGAGGGCGGTGGACGTGGCATCATCCTTCAGATCGACAGCAGCGATTCGACCGATCTGACCGGTGATTTCATCTGCGACCTTGGGGATTTTCGCGGGGGTTCGTTCGAGTACGATCTTCCATCAATGCCACTGGGCGGCCATTCGCTCTCGCTCTCGGCGAGCGACAACGTCGGCAACAGGCAGAGCGAGAACCTCTGGTTCGAAGTGATCTCGGCTGCCGATTTCGAGATACGGAATGTTGCCAACCACCCGAATCCGTTCCCTGACGCGGGGAGAGAGGGTACTTATATCCTCTTCCAGCTGCCGGTGGACGCGGACGTCAGGATCGATATCTTCACGGTGGGAGGCAGGAGAATCGTCACGCTGGACGACATCGATGCGACCGCAGGAGCCAATCAGGTTTTCTGGGACGGTCGGGATCACGTAGGAGACGAGCCGGCCAACGGAGTTTATCTGTACAGAGTTTCCGCCGTCTCCAGGAGCTACCGTGGCGACAAGGCCGAGGCGATCGGCAGAGCCGTCATCATGAGATGATTTTCATGGACAACTGAGGGGAGAGACCGAGATATGCTGAGAACAGGAATGCTTCTGACGCTGCTGGCAGTTGCGATCGTGGCACCGGCACACGCGCAGGTGTCGATCGGCGGAGCTCAGTCGCTTTACATCCAGCCGGGCGCCAGGCCGGCCGGTATGGGCGATTGCTTTGCAGCCGTGGCGGAGGATGCAAGTGCCGTCTCGTGGAATCCTGCCGGACTCGCATTCATCGGAGCTGAGTTCAACGTCACGCTCATGCACACGCAGCTGGTCCCGGACTGGGACGATGTCTATTATGAGTACGCGGCGTACGCGCAGCGCATCGAGGGCCTGGGTACTGTCGGGGCGTCTCTTGTCTATCTCACGTACGGTGAGCAGATAGCCACGGATCCGGACAGCCCGGACCCAATCGGCACATTCAGTTCCTACGAGGTCATACCGTCGGTGGCCTATGGCACTCTCCTGACCGATAATCTGGCGCTGGGCCTCAATCTCAAATTCGTCTACGTCAATCTCGCTCCCGCTCAGTACACGCAGGATCAGCAGAAGGGAGCGGGGACGACGTTCGCGGCGGACATCGGCGCGCTCTACAGATTGTGGGACGGCAGACTGAGGCTGGGAGGAGCGATTCAGCATGTCGGACCGAGAATCGCATACATCGACGAGGAACAGTCGGATCCTCTCCCCCGGAATCTGAAGCTCGGTGTTTCCTACATGGTCATCTCGGATGAGATGAACAAGGTGATGGTGTGCGGTGACTACAACAAGTCGCTTGTCATCATCGAGGACATCATGGATCAGTCCACAGGCGTCATTCTCAATCTTGGCGCGGAGTACCGGTACTTCGACCTCCTGAGCCTACGCGCGGGCTACGTGTACGATGAGGACGGAGAAGTGAAGGATTTCGCCTTCGGGATGGGGCTCAAGTATCGGGACTTCGCATTCGACATCGCGAATGTGCCGCAGGCTGAAGGGCTCAAACGTCCCTTCAGGTTCTCACTGACTGCCGCATTCTGAAAAGAGCACCCACACTCCGCTCCGGCAAGCCAGGCACTCGGTAGAGAGTGCCCGATTGTGCCGGAGCGAGTATCTGAGGCACCGGCTGTCGAATGAGATCGGTGGAGGACGGAATGAGATTGGGTGCAGCTGTTCTGGTTGTGATATTGCTTGTGACCGCGTTCCCTGCCGGCGCGGCGTCCACGCTGATCTGCAGCAAGAGCGGCGAGGCCGCCCCGGAGGAGCTCCAGGCGGTGACGTCCAGGTACTATCCGAGTCAGCCGGCCCGCGTGAGCGCGATAGAACTGGCTCGTGCGAGAGAGCGTGGCAATGGCGACCGGACGCTCGTGCGCCTTCTGGCCATCCGGGTGCAGTTCCAGCCCGACTCCGACCCGCTGAGCACAGGAGACGGGACCTTCGACTACTCCGAGTGGGACGGGGCAACGTTCGATGGACCGCCGCACGACCTGGAGTACTTCGAGCTTCACATGACGGCGCTCAAGAACTACTACGGATCGGTCTCACACGGCGCACTCGATCTCGAGTTCACTGTCGTTCCGGCCGAATCCAATCAGGCATACGTGCTGCCGCACGACATGGGTTACTACCACGACTACTCGGAAGAACAAGTCTGGTACGTAAGCCAGGTGGAATCGTTCATACGCGACGCTTTCGCTGCCGCCGATACGACAGACAGCATAGACTTCGCTGCGTACGACGGGTACGTGGTCTTCCACGCAGGTGCTGACTGGCAGAGCGATGTATATCTGAACTCGCCGTACGATCTTCCCTCGGCGCACATCGCGCTGGGCGAGCCGATCCTCGTGAACGATGGCGCGCACGAGATCTGGGGCTCGGCGATTATGCCGGAGACGTCGAGTCAGGACGGGCTCACCATCGTTCTGAACGGGACGCTTGCCCACGAAGTAGGTCACGTCCTCGGGCTGTCCGACCTGTACAATACCTCCAACTTCTTTCCCGCAATCGGTTACTGGGGACTTATGGATTCCGGCGGACGGATCGGTATGAACACGCCGTGGGGGTGGGCATACGGTCTCATTCCGGTTCCGCCCTGCGGCTGGTCGCTCCAGTATCTCGGCTGGACTGATCCCGTCATAATTGCTGAGGATATGGAGGAGATTACCATCAAGGCTTCCGTTCTCAGAAGCGGTGGCGCCAGGCTCTTCAAGATCCCGATCACGAGCACTGAGTACTTCCTTCTCGAAAACCGCATGGATGACATTGGCAAAGACAACCTCGTTGTCATCGAGCAGGAGAGAGGTGTGGTGCTGGGTCCGGTCGATCCCGGTTGCGATGACCCCGTATGTCCCGTCAATCATGAGTACGATTTTCTGCTCCCCGGCCCCGGGCTTCTCATCTACCACGTGGACGACACCCGCGTGACCCCCGGACTGCTTCCGTACAACCGGGTCAATGCCGATCGCCATCGACTCGGCGTCGCCGTTGAGGAGGCCGACGGGATCATGGACCTTGGCAACATCTCGAGTTTCTACTGGGCCGGCAGCAGATACGATCCGTTCTTCGCCGACAACAACGGGACGTTCTCCTGGGACACGTTCCCTTCTACAGACGACAATCTTGGCGGGAAAAGCTACCTCTCGATCAGCGGTATCTCGAATCCGGACTCGACCATGACGGCATCGATACACTTCGATCGATGGAAGGACGGATGGCCCATAGAGCTCGAGGACGCGGTCGACGAGTTGACGCCGCGCGTCGCGGATATCGATGGTGACGGCGAGATGGAGATCGTGGTGGCAACAACGGATGGAGCCGTCTACGCGTGGCACGCCGACGGATCGCCGGTGATGCCTGATTGCGCGGGACCGTTCGGATTCATCGCCGCGGCCTCCGGGGGCGTCTCGCATGCGCCGGCCCTTGCGGATCTGGATGGCGACGGTGCGGCCGAGGTGATCGTCGCGTCCGACAACGGTCTCCTGTACGCCTGGTACGGACGGGACGATCGCGGCGACGGGATCGCCGACCTCGTGTCCGACAACTTCCCCCTGAATATAGGCGGCCCCGCCAGCGGAGCTCCTCTCGCAGCACAGTTCGAAGCCGGCGGTGGACTCGAAATAGCAGCCGTGTCTCGTGGAGGGTACATCACGATAGTAGACGCGACAGGCCATCATCTCGGTTCGTCGCCGTACTCGTTTGGCCATCTTGTTCTGGACGACGTGACGCTGGCCGCGGGCGATCTCGATGGAGACGGGGCAGACGAGCTGATGACTTCGACCACCAACAGAGGTTGGATCGCGGCCATTCGTTTGGATGGGACTCCGCTTCCCGGATGGCCCGTCATCGTGGACTCGTGGCTTCAGGAGACCTCCGGCATCGTGATAGGTGACATAGACCACGCTGCGGACGGTCGTACAGAGGTAATAGCGGCAGGATCAGATGGGGTCGTCTACGCATGGGACTCGGGCGGCAACGAGCTTCCCGGTTGGCCCGTCGACGTGGGCGCCGAGATCATCGGGCGGGTCTCTCTCGGAGATATCGATGGCGATGGCTATCTTGAGGTGCTTGTTCCGACCGGCAGACGCAGCGTGACCGGCATCAGGATGAACGGGACCGCCGTTGAGAACTGGCCCCTGGGGTTCTCCGCGGGCGACAGCCTGCGTTCCACTCCGTCCTCGCCACTCGTCGGTGATATCAACTCCGACGGGATTACAGATGTGATCATCGGAGGTCCGGGCGGTAGTCTGTTCGCGTGGGACGGTGTGACGGGGAAGATGCTGGAAGGCTGGCCTCTCTCATCTGATGTCTCGCTCGGAACGCCGTGGATCGGGGACGCGGACAACGACGGAGAACTGGATGTTCTGGTCGCGGGTAGCAGCGGGCGGATCCTCTTCTACCGGATGCCGTACGAGTGCTCCAATGAAACAATCGTCTGGTCGACCGAGGCCGGAAACGCCGCGGGCACCGGCTGCTACGCTGATTCGCTTCTTCTCGGTGCGTACGATGAAACAGAGACGCTCATGGCTCTCGAGCGAACCTACTGCTACCCGAATCCAGCGATGGCTTCGGATCTCACGGTTCGTGTCTATCTCGAGGAGGCGGCGGAGCTCAGTATCGAGATGCTGGATGTGACGGGGCAGGTCATCGAGAGTGTGGAGATGGATGGCGTCCCGACGGTGAACGAGTTTGTCTGGGACATCTCTTCTGTTGCCGGTGGGCTCTACCTGGTGCGTGTTGAGGCGCGCGTGGTTCTTCCGACGCCGATGGGGGAAATGCGTCAGAGGGAGCGGACCGAACAGAGGATCATGAAGGTCGCCGTCGTTCGTTAGGAGGAAACTACAGTGTCGGTTCCGACGGAGGCTGGTTTGGTGGATGTGGTGAGATTTGCATCAGAACCTGTGATCAGGCTCGCTGTCGTGTGCGCCGTGATCGCGGCACTGGCGCCAGTGGCTTTCGGTGTGGCCGCCGTGCCGAACGGAACGGCCGCACGGCCGGATCTGGCGCTGATCTCCTCACTCGATGCCAGAGCCGAGTTCCTGTCGAGCGGTGGATCCGACGTGGCCTTCGCCGAGTCGGGGCACGATCCTTCAAAGATGCTTCTCATGTCGCTCGCGGTCCCCGGTAGCGGCGAACTCGTGCAGGGCAAGAAGCGGGGTTACCTTTTTCTTCTCGCCGAGATCGCCATGTGGAGCGGGTTCTATGTCCTGGACAAGCAGGGTCTGGAAGAACGCAGCGACTATGAATCATTCGCAGATGCCAACTGGGATCTCGAGGGCTACATGGAGTTCTACAACGAGAACTGCCTCGATTGCCCCCACGACTACGCCAATGGATGCAGGCCGCTGGCCGACTGCGGATCACAGGAGTTCTACGAAGATATAGGCAAGTACGACGTCTACTGGCCGTGGTGGGGCGGTGACGGCGTTCCGAACGATCCGACCGCTGAGGCCCTGGAACTCCGCAACGAGTACTGGGGGATGCGGAAGGACAGCAACACGTCTCTCAGACAGGCGCGGTATCTCATGATGGCCGCGCTGTTGAATCACGTCGTGAGCGCCGTGGACTCGTTCATTCTTGCCGGAGGACACGGGACTGAGAATGACGCGGCTGCCGCTCAAGTGGGTATCGAATTCGGGGTGCCCTGCGGTGCGGCCGGTCTCAGTGTGGCTTTCGTGACAACCTACTGACGGGGTGGCGCATGAATCGCACCGTTACAGCTCTCTTGGCCATGGCCGTGCTCATACCCGGAGCCGCATCGGCCGTACTCACCGCTGATCTTCTACCCGGAGCCGCGTCGGCCGTAGTGACCACTGATCTTCCGCATGCGTACGGCGCGCGCGTGGAACTCGAGATGGACGGGCTCTCCCTGAATGAGATCGGAAGCACGGCTGATTTCAGCTCGAGTGGGAGAGGCAGGAGAGTTCCCGCGTCAGAGTCCGGCACAGATATGAAGAATCCGATGGTCGCTCTGCTCATGTCCATGGTTTTACCCGGCTGGGGGGAGATGTACACGGGGAACGATGGTCGTGGAAAGGCCTTCATGGCTGCCGAGGGCGCCATCTGGGTTGGGTACGCTTCGTTCGAGATCCAGGGGAGTATGCGCGAGGACGACTACAAGGAATTCGCCTCCATCTTCGCCGGTGTGCCCAGAGGCTCGACGAGTGAGTACTATCGGGACATCGCCGACTACATCCGCAGCGAGGGTGAGGACAGCTACAATGAGGGGATCAGGAGCGAGGCGCGCAGTCTCTATCCAGATGACCTGGATGCCCAGAGTGAGTACTTCGCACAACACGGCTACTTTGGGGACGCAGGTTGGGAATGGGAGAGTAGCGGACGGTTCTCCGAGTACCTGGATCTTCGCCACAGCGCATCGCTTTCGCGCAAGAACGCGTTCCACATGATCGGGCTCGCGATCCTGAATCGCGCGATAAGCAGCATCGACAGCGCCTGGATGGCGCGTCGGCACAACCAGGGCCTCAAGAACGAGCCACACGCCAGGCTCTTCGTTGCGCCCGTCGTAGACGATGACGGATCTCCGGGCAGCCGGGTGACGCTCGAGATGTCGTTCTAGCATCCTGCCCGATCCACTTCCCCTTCTGTCCCTCCCCACGAATCCCCACGTTCACTCGGAGTGGAGGGCTCATGCAAGGTTTCAAGACATGCGCGCTTGCCGTCGGTTGCCTCCTTGCCGCTGCCGGCAGCGTCTCTTCCTCCGATGTCGACGTCTTGGCGACAGTCGGCGATACTCGCTCTATAACTGCGTTCGAACTTGCCGGTGAGGTGCCGGGGAGCGGAGAGTGGGGTCTCGATTCTCCACAATCGCTTGCCGTCGACCATCGTGGAGACATGCTGATTGCGGACTCGGGTAATAACCGTGTTCTGATCATCACAGAAACGGGCGACCTTGTCGTGGAGTTTGGAGGGTACGGTTGGGATGAGGGTCAGTTCGACACCCCGACGGATCTGGCCGTCTATCCCGGCTTCTACATCTACGTTCTCGATGAAGGGAACAGGCGCGTGGAGCGTTTCGACGAACGCGGCAACTACCTTGATCGGATCGTCGACGAAGATGAGACCGGCACCCCGATCGGCATTGCGATAGGGAGTGGAGGCGAGCTTCTTATCGTCGATGAGGACAAGCAGGCCGTGATCGTCTACTCGCAGTTTGCAGAGACCCTCGAGCCGCTCGGTGGCTTCGGAGGTGGAGTGGGTGAGTTGGTGTCGCCGTGTGACGTCGCCATGGGACCATCCAGGCAGATTGCCGTCTCTGATCCCGGGGCGGGTGTTGTGCACGTCTTTGATGAATTCGGCTCTGAGCTCTGTGAGGTCGCGCTGCCGGGAGACGGCTTCCACCCGTGCGCTCTCGCATTCGATACCTACGGCAATCTTATCGCCGCTGATCCCAAGGGACGCCGCATTGTGGCGTTCAGCGCGAGGAATCGGCTGATAACGGCGGTCGCGATTGAGGGAAGCGGGCTACCCCCGGCCGTTGAGCCGGTGGGCCTGGCGATCGACGGAAATGGCCGCCTGCTCGTGCTCGACCGCGTCGCCGGTCGCCTGATCATCGTCGATCTTGTCTACGGCGCCTGTGAGTAATCCATGAATAGAACCCGACGCCCCGCGCCGGCAGTGCTTCTTGTGTCTCTCGTTCTTTTCGTGACGTTGGCCCAGGGCGTCCGTGCCGGTCACCTTTCAGCCGTAAGCGGTGAACGGGAACTTGCGTTCTCGGGGGCTGAGGCCGTTCTTGGTATCGCTCTTCCGGACGCGCTTATCTTCGCCGGCAGCGATTCCCTTTTCATTGACGGGCTGGCGGCAGAACGCGGACGCGACTACGTCATCGATTACGCGACCGGGCAACTGGCGCTTTCTGTCGCTGTCTCCGAGAGTGCTCTGATCATCCTCCGCTACCGTTACTATCCCATCCCGGCTCACGGCGTCTACCGCCGGTCGGTCATCGACTCGTCGGCACAACTACCCGATCTATTCCTGCGGGCCGGAGGGACACCCGACTCGGGGGCGGCCTATGCCGCCAGGCAGCCTGATGCCGATGGGGGCGGGCCGGGGGAGATGGTCGTCGCGGCAACGGGGGGCGGCTCAGCCGCCGGGACGAGATCGACGTCCCTCAAAGTCGGCGGCGCCAAGACCTTCGGAATCACGGTGGGATCCGACCGCGACCTCAGGCTGGAGCAGTCGCTGCGACTCAACATCTCAGGCAGGATAACGCGCGACGTGAGCGTCACCGCCTACCTCTCAGATCAGAACACGCCGCTCATTCCGGAGGGGGACACGGAGGAGCTTCGTTCGCTCGACAAGGTGCTCGTCGAGATCGAGGGCGAGCGCGTGGCGGCCACAATGGGTGACTACATCCTCGAGATAGACGGAGGGAGCCTCCTGGATGTGAGACGGGATCTGTCCGGTGTGACGGTCAGCGGAGAAGTGGGCAGGGCGGCGATCGTGCTGGCCGGCGCGCGCGCCGACGGCGAGTACGCAAGCCTGACATTCCGCGGGACTGCGGGGAAACAGGGCCCCTATCTTCTTACCGACAGAGGTGGTGCGACCCGGATAACGGTGGTGGCGGGAAGCGAGCGCATCTGGCTCGACGGGGAGAGGCTCAGGCGGGGAAAGGACAACGACTACACAATTGAGTACACCGCGGGCGAGATCGAGTTCACTGAGCGCCGGCACATTACGAGCGACAGCGAGATTGTCATCGACTACGAGTACGCCACCAGCGATTACGACAGAGACATCTATGGGGGAAGAGCGACCTTCACTGCGGGTGACGGGGAGTTCGTCATCGGAGCCGGGTTCTTCCGCGAGTCGGACGACCGCGGAGATGCTGCGTCCGCCACTCTCACTGAAGGCCAGATAGCCGTCCTCGAGGCGGCGGGAGACGATATCGAGCTGGCTCACGATGACGGCATCGATTCGCTCGGGATCGGCAACGGGGACTACACGCTGACTCAAGAGGGTTACTTCGAATACGCGGGAGCCGATTCGGGGGTCTATGATCTGAGTTTTGAACGGAGCAGCGGCGGCGGATACGGTTTCGATTACCTCGGTGGTTTCTACTACTACGTGGGTGAGAATGAAGGTGAGTTCCGTCTGGGCAAGGCACTCCCCATGCCCCAGGACAAAGCTGTCGCGGCGCTCGACGGCCGGTGGGAATTCGGAAGGGACGGATTCGTTTCTGCCGAGGCCGCCGTCTCAAGTTTCGACCGGAACACCTTCTCCGATCTGGATGACGACGACAATCTGGGAAACGCGAGCGTGCTGCGCGCCTCCACGCCCGGCGTCCGGATCGGCTTCCTCGGCGGAGCTGAGGCCACCGTGGGCTTTGTCGGCAGGCGCGTTGGGGGCAGCTTCGAGGGAGTGGGTCGCTTCAGAGATGTCCGCTACGAGGAGACGTGGGAGCTCAAGGGTCTTGACCTGCCTGAGGCAGAGGTTCTGGGTGAAGGGGAACTGGCCCTTTCTCTGCCGGGCGGGGGCGCCATTGAGCTGTCTCGAGGCCTTCTCAAGCGCGCTGATGCGCTCGAGTCGAATCGAATGGAGTTCTCCATGTTGGCAAGCCCTCTCGAGAACGGGAGTGTGTGGGCCGGCGGCTGCTTCGTTGACTTGAGGCACAGGGTCTCGGCCGACTCCTCGCTTCGGAGGGAACGAGAGTTCTACCGCGCCGGTGCGAGCTACGCATTCGGGCCTGTTCGGCCGGGCTTGAGCTACAGGCATGACTCCCGTGTCGAGGACAACGACGGAGAACGCTACGTCGAGCACGGCGCGTCGATAGAGAGCTCCGGGAGCGGCGAGATCGGATTCAGAGTTGCGGCCAACTACCGGGACACTGAACGGACCTCGGATGGAAAGACCTGGGCTGGATCGTCCACGACCAGAACAGAGGAGATGAGTGCTCAGCTGAGGCGCTGGGAGGCGCTGACGGTCGAAGGCAATGTTATGAGGAGGCGGACCGACGTCGCCGAGGGTCTCGCGGAGTCCGGAACCAGGTACGATCTCGCCGCCATCACACTCGGCCATCGCTCGATGAGCGGCGCCCTCAAGGGAGAGCTCAAGTACTCGGTCACGGCGACCGAGGTGGAGGAGAAGGAACGGTTCGTGACCGAGGAGGACGGCGTTGAAGTGACGCGCATCGTCTCTACCGGCAACTTCCTGCCCGTGACGGAGCTGTCTGTCGGGACCAGGTGGTCGCTTCGCTTCGGGAGCAGTCGCCGGGACGAGCGGTGGACGCCCGATCCCAGCGCGTTGAGGCGTTTTCTGACGGGCCTGTCGCTCGAGAGCAGCCTGAAGCTCAGGGAATCTACGACGACCAGTGACAAGACGCGCCTCTACCTTCTGGATCCGTCTGTGCTCAGAGGAGAGGACACGGTCACCGGGGAGCTGACGGGACGCCACGTCGTGAGGTATGCGACGAGCGGAGTTCTCTCGGCGCGCCTGGCTGTCAAGACGCGTGACCGCTTGGATCGTGTCTACACCAACTCTCCGGAGGAACTGAAGGAGCGGAGCGGGGCTCTTGAACTCAAGGTCTCCCCACCGGGTGGAATTGCGTATCGTGTTCAGGTAGACGCTGCCGTGAGGGCGCGGGAGGCCGGCGGCAGCCTCAATGACTACGATCTGGATGAACGCTGCGTCCTCGCTGAGGTGGGCAAGAGACAGCTCGGTGGAGCCGAGATCAAGCTGACTGCGCTCTATGGGGTTGAGAGCGACGCAGTCTCCGGCGTCGACGTTGGAGTCTGGCAGATCACGCCGACGCTGATCTATCGCCTCAAGGGGCGAGGTGCCGTGAGTGCAAGCTTGACCCGCACCGGAGTGGAAGCCTCAGGCGGAGCGCTGCCGGACTACATGGCGGATGGACGGCAAGCCGGAGCTTCGGCTGAATGGAGGCTCTCCGGTGACTACAGATTCAACAGGTTCCTGACGGGAACTGTGACCTACTCGGGAGAAAGGCGTCCGGATGCCGATGCGAGGCATACGGTCGACATGAGGCTCAATGCGTTCTTCTAGCACAGCAGGAAGTCTGAACTCGGTGGTCGAGAGACGCCGCCCGCTGTATGGGCGCGTGATCGTCGCCGCGCTGTTTTGTTCGCTTCTCGGATTCGGGGCTCATGTGGAGGCGTCCGACTCATCCGTCGGCGTCGAGGCCTCCACCAGCATCGTGATCGCGCGCGTCGAGATCGAAGGCTACGAGAGCGTGAGTCGCCGAGAAGCTGTGAAGGCGCTCGATCTCGGACCCGGCGACGTGTTCGACATTGCGCACGCCCGCGCAGGAGCCGATTCGCTCCTCGCGCTGCTCGTCATGCGCGGCCGTCCATTCGGTCGAGTGGAGATGGACTGGATGAACGGCCCCGATGGTCTTCTGGTCCGTGTGGAGATAGACGAAGGTCCCGATGGCAGGCTGGACGTCGTTCGCCTGACGGGTGTAGACGAGGTGCACGAGGCGGCGGTCAGGCGACAGATGGAGCTCGGTTCTGGAGATGTGCTCAGCCTGATGTCGCTTGAGGACGATGTCTACTCGATCCTGGACTGGTACGCTGCGACCGGCCGTCCCTTTGCAGCCGTTACTCCCGGGATCTCGGTTGCCCGGAGAGGTGAACGCCCTACGCTGGAGCTGGGCGTCCACGAGAACCTGGCCACTCGTTTCGGACAGGTGTTTCTCTCCGGAAATGATCTGACGCACGGCGAAGTGATTGTCCGGGAGACCGGGATCATCCCCGGACGGGCCTACGATGCGCGAATACTGGAGGCCGTCCGTCCCCGGCTTGAGCGACTCGGGATATTCTCAGACGTTCAGGAGCCGGTCGTCGTGGTCGATCCTGCGACCGGGAGCGCGGCCGTGGGCATTGTCGTATCCGAGCGTCCTGTGAACAGCGTATCCGGTCTTCTTGGATACGCTCCCGCCCCGGACGGTGGGGGGGAGTTCACCGGGCTGGTCGACATATATCTCGGAAACATAGCCGGCACAGGTCGGAAAGCGGCAGCGTCGTGGGAGCGGCTGCAGTCCAGACATGACCGCATCACCTTCAGATACGAGGAACCGTGGCTCTTCGGCGCGCCGATCAACGTCGGGGTCCGCGGCGAGCAGGTGATACGAGATACGCTCTACACGACAATGGAGGCGGACCTCTTTGTGTCGGCGCGTTTCGGCCCGCGCACGACTGTCACCTGGTCGGTCGGCAGTGAGCGATATGTGCCCGGAGGGCCGGAGGAGTCGACCACAGAAGGTTACAGAACGGCCATCGAGGCTGGATATGACGCACGGGACGAGGTGCTGAATCCACGCCGGGGCGCCCGCGTGGGTGGAAGACTCGAGTATCGCGACCAGGAGGTGCGGGAGGGCCAGGAACATTACAGGACAGGCACACTGATGATCGACTGCGAGATCCTGATCCGGACCCGGGAGGCTCAGGTGATCTCCGTGCGCGCTGAACTCACCGGGATGGCTTCGAGCCGGGATGAGATACCGCTCCACGAACAGATCACGCTCGGCGGCGCGAACAGCCTGCGTGGCTACAGAGAGGAGCAGTTCCGTGGCTCCCGGGTGGCGCTCGGCAGTATCGAGTACCGCTTTCTGCTTGGGCGGACTTCGAGGGCGATAGTTTTCGTCGATGCGGGTTACTTCTACAGGCAGAGTCCCGGTTTCGCGAAGGGTACGAAGCTGGGGTACGGAATCGGGTTGCGGGGCCAAACACGCTTGGGTACAATCGCAATTGACTACGGACTGGGTGAGGGTGACAGCCTCCTCGACGGCAAGCTGCACGTAGGTCTGATCCGCGAATTCTAGGACGGCAAGCTGCACGTAGGTCTGATCCGCGAATTCTGATCCCCACTTCGATTGACCGCGCCTATCGGTCCCGGGAAGGAGCAGGCGACTGCTATGGGAACGAAGAGAAGTCCCAAGGCGCGGGCCAACGAGCTCCGGCGACTCATCCAACACCACGACAGGCAGTACTACGTAGAGAACGACCCGGAGATAGCCGACTTCGAGTACGACCAGCTTCTGGAGGAGCTCACGGTTCTGGAGAAGCAGCACCCCGAACTGGCAACGCCGGATTCTCCAACCGCCAGGGTTGCAGGTGTTCCCCTGGAAGGCTTCACCACGGTGCGGCACGCAGTGCCGATGCTCTCCCTCGACAACACGTACTCGGCTGACGAACTCAGGCAGTTCGACGCTCGGGTGAAAAAGCAGCTCGCTGTGAACAGTGTGGCGTACACCGTCGAACTCAAGCTCGACGGAGTGGGCGTGTCGCTCACGTATGAGAACGGTCTCCTTGTGCGGGGCGCAACGAGGGGGGACGGCGAACAGGGCGACGATGTCACTGCCAACATCCGGACGATCAGATCCGTGCCACTCAAGCTGACCGGCGAGGAGCTCCCTGGAGCAGTCGAGATAAGAGGAGAGGTTTTCATGTCGCGTTCCGGCTTTGCCGCGCTGAACGAGAGACGGGTAAGGGACGGCGCTCCCGCATTCGTCAATCCGCGCAACGCGGCGGCCGGTTCCCTGAAGTTGCTCGACCCGAAAGAGGTCCAGAAGAGGCCGCTGGACGCTTTCTTCTACCAGGTAGTCAACGCATTTGAGCTCGGGATTGTCACGCAGACCGAAGCGGTGACGGTGATGGTGGGGATGGGAGTCAAAGCCGGACCGCACCTCACCCGCTGCGATTGCATAGAAGATGTCATCGATGCCTGTCTGGGCCGGCAGGAGCGGCGGCGCGAGCTGGACTACGACATAGATGGTATGGTGGTCAAGGTCGACTCACTCGAAATGCAGCTCCAATTGGGGGCCACAGGCAAGAGCCCGCGCTGGGGGATCGCGTACAAGTTCCCCGCGGAGTCTGCGACCACGGTGGTGCAGGATATCGTGGTCCAGGTGGGACGAACGGGCAGACTGACGCCTGTGGCTCTCCTCGAGTCGGTCTTCGTTTCCGGTTCGACCGTATCGAGAGCAACGCTCCACAATCAGGACGAGATCGACAGGCTCGACATCAGGATCGGCGACACGGTCATCATTGAGAAGGGCGGCGAGGTCATCCCCAAGGTTGTCAAGGTCGTCAAATCGAAGCGCACGGGACGTCCGCGGCGCTTCCGCATGCCCGAAGAGTGTCCCGTCTGCGGCGAGCCGGCATCGAGGCCGGACGGTGAGGTGGATCTGAGATGCGAGAGCGTATCGTGTCCCGCGCAGCTCAAGCGGCGACTCGAGCACTTCGCGTCGCGGGGAGCCATGGACATCGAGGGGTTGGGGAAGGCGCTCGTCGATCAGCTTGTGGACGAAGAGATGGTGTCGGACTATGGTGACCTCTACTCGCTTACGCGCGATGAACTGGCCGCGCTGGAACGAATGGGCGAGAAATCGGCCGACAACCTGCTCAGTGCGCTCGAGGGGAGCAAAGAGAGACCGTTCGACAGAGTTCTCTATGCGCTCGGCATCCGTCACGTCGGATCTCGCGTGGCGAGCGCACTGGCCGAGGGATTTCCCAGCATGACGGCGCTGGCAGCAGCCGGCGCGGAGGAGCTGGCCGCAATCGATGAAGTGGGTCCCGTCATTGCGGTCAGTGTTGAGTCGTTCCTCGGGGCGCAGCGGAACATGGAAGTCATGGAGAAGCTCAAGGTGGCCGGTGTGAGAACGGAGGCCGTCAGACGGGTTCCCCGAAGCGGGTCGCTCGAGGGTAAGCGGTTCGTTCTGACAGGAGAGCTTCCGGGAATGACACGGACCGCGGCTACCGAGGCCATAGAGGCGGCCGGCGGCCGTGTCTCTTCGAGTGTCAGCCCCCGGACGGATTATGTGGTGGCCGGTAGTAAACCCGGCTCCAAAGAGAGGAAAGCCAAAGGACTTGGTGTTACAATCATAGACGAGGAGAAGCTCAGGCGGCTCCTGGCCGGCTGAGCCGGGTGTGGTTCGCGGTTCCGGGCCTGTGATGAGCGCGTTGAGGGTTTCATGGTCCGACGAACTGACAGCAGCGGATGCGATACAGGAGGGGGAGGGGGCGGATTATGCTGGTGATGAAAGAGGCCCGGGAGGGCCGCGCAACAAAGGAACTCGAGTCGGTCGCCGGTGAAGAGGGAGTCCCGATTGAGGAACTCATGGCCGGCGTCGCGGCCGGCAAGGTAGTGATACTCAAGAACAACACGAATTCCCACCGTCCCGTAGGTGTGGGGAAGGGTCTCAGGACGAAGGTGAACGCCAACCTGGGGACGTCGACGGACGCATCGGATCTCGACGAGGAACTCGCGAAGGTGGATGCGGCAGTAGAGGCGGGCACGGATGCGGTGATGGATCTTTCTACCGGTGGCGATCTCGACGCGATCCGGAAGGCGGTCGTGGACCGCTCACCAGTGCCGGTCGGGACGGTTCCGATCTATCAGGCGGCCGTCCGCGCGCGGCGCTCCGGAGCGGGCATGGTCAACATGACCGGGGATGAGATACTCGGTGCTGTGGAGGATCACCTCAGGGACGGCGTCGACTTCGTCACCGTTCACTGCGGCGTTACGAGGGAGGTTGCGGAGCACTGCCGCCGGTCGCACAGACTGGCGGACGTCGTCAGTCGCGGCGGGTCATTTCTGATGGAGTGGATGTCCTGCAACGGCAAGGAGAACCCGTTGTACGAACGGTACGATGAACTGCTGGATATCACGGCCGAATACGATGCTACGATCAGCCTCGGCGACGGCCTCAGGCCGGGCGCCCTTGCCGACGCCAACGACGCTGCGCAGATAGCCGAGCTCACGGTTATCTCCGAGCTCGTGCAGAGAGCGCGCGCGAGAGATGTCCAGACCATCGTCGAGGGGCCGGGTCATGTACCTCTCAACCTGGTGGCGTCGTCAGTCGAGCTCGAGAAATCGCTCTGTGATGAGGCCCCGTTCTACGTCCTCGGACCGCTGGTCACCGACATCGCACCGGGCTACGATCACATCGGGGCAGCGATCGGGGGCGCAGTGATCGCCATGGCCGGCGCCGATTTCCTCTGCTACGTGACCGCGGCCGAGCACCTCAGGCTTCCGGATGTGGACGATGTCCGGGAGGGCGTCTACACGTTCCGTCTGGCTGCTCACGCGGCCGACATAGCCAAGGGCGTGCGTGGCGCACGCGATTGGGACGACAGGTTCTCCGCTGCCCGCAAGGCGTTGGACTGGGACACCATGATGGATCTCTGTCTGGACAGGGACAAGGCGAAGGCTTCCCGCGACGCGGCGCTTCCCTCGGATGAGAGCCTGTGCTCTATGTGTGGTGAATTCTGCGCCGTCAAGAAGATGACGGACGTCCGGGAGAAGGAGGGTGAGTGAGGATGGGAAGTGGGCCGAAGGGATATCCCCGGACCTTCGTCGGGATAGATCTGGAGACGACCGGGCTTGAGCCGCAGCACGACCGCATCATTGAAATCGGTGCGGTCCGCGTTACGGACGGGAAGATCGATGGGCGCTTTGAGGCTCTTGTCAATCCCGGTATTTCCATCCCCGCGGACGTGGTCTACCTCACGGGCATCACGGACGAGGATGTGGCCGGCGCTCCCGGGATCGATGAGGTGCTTCCTGACCTCATCGAGTTTGTAGGCGACGCGCCCCTCGTCGCCCACAACGCGCCGTTCGACATCGGCTTTCTCGCAAGGGCGGCCGACAACAGACCTGAGTTCCTCATGGGTGGCGCGGGAGTGTTCGACACGCTCACTGTCGGACGCGCTCTCGTTCCGAGACTCGATAATCACCGCCTGACCACGCTCGCGGCCTTCTTCGATATCGATCTCGCGAGAGCACACCGCGCTGGGGACGACGCCGGCGCTACCGCTCTTCTGCTCGTCGCTCTCCTGGGTGTTCTCGATCAGGTCGGTTCGGCCCTCCTGAGTCGCATGTCGGCTTTCGCGGATCCCCAGACGAAGCTCCTGATAGACGCGGCCAGAGTCCGATCGGAGGGGCGCCTCGATCCGTTCGCAGTTCCCGACCACGGGGAGAAAGAAAACGGACTTCTGCGCTACGACGTCGCCCGTGGAATGGAGTTCACGAGGGTTGCGCGAGAGGAGCACTTAAGCGTCGATCTGGACATGGTCGAGGCGGTATTCGAGGAGAACGGGCCGATAGCATCCAGGCTTCCCGGATACGAGGAGCGACGCGAACAGCTGGAGATGATGCGAGCAGTCGGCGATTCTTTCAATAGCGGCATCGACCTCGTGGTCGAGGCAGGAACGGGCGTCGGAAAATCTCTGGCCTATCTTGTCCCGGCGGCACACTTTGCCGTGATGAATGGCGAGCGTGTCATTGTCTCGACGAACACGAAGAATCTCCAGGAGCAGCTCTTCAACAAGGACGTTCCCTTTCTTGAGGATGCGCTCGATCTCAGGTTCAGCGTCTCGCTTCTCAAAGGGCGGGGCAACTACCTCTGCCGGCGGAGGTGGGTGCAGCTCTCCGAACGCAGCCTTTCCCCGCAGGAGCGTTCGGTTCTTCTGCCGCTCGTTCTCTGGGAGGCCGAGACGCGCTCCGGCGACGTCAGCGAGGCGGTTCCCGTCAGACGCTACGGCTATCTCTGGAGCAAGGTCTCCGCAGACGGTGGGCCGTGCATGGGACAGAAGTGCCCGATGAACGATAAGTGCTATCTGATGCAGGCGCGACGGGCGTCCCAGGCCGCGCACATCGTTATCATCAATCACTCGCTTCTCTTCAGCGACAGCGAGACCGACAACAGGGTTCTGGGCGACTACTCGTATCTCATCTGCGATGAGGCCCACAATCTTGAGCGTGTCGCCACCGAACACCTGGGGCGACGAGCGAACGTCTGGAGAGCACGCACGGTGCTCGATGGAGTCTACCGGAGCGACGGCGTGGACACCGGGATCGTGGTCGATATCCTTGCGGAGCTCTCGGGACAGGAAGACGGTGGGATGCTGTCAGCGGCCAGAGCAGCGGCCGAGCGTCTGAGAGACGAGGTAGAAGACGCCCGGCGAGCCGTGGAGCTTTTCTTCAGGGTTCTGTCGACCGCGCACGTCAAGCTCAACGCGGGAAGGGCCGTCGAGTACGGCAAGCTGAGGTATCGGCCTGGAAGCTCGATCTCGGGCATCGTCCCGGAAGAGCTCGCCGATGCGACATCGGGGCTCGCGCGTGCCGGGAACTCGGTCGCGGCGCTCGGAGATCTCATTGCCGATTCCGGCGTGGAACGGGTCGACTCCGTCTTCCAGAATCTGGAGTTCGAGGCTGCCCGCATCGGTGGATTGGCCGACGATCTCAGTTATCTCGCCGGGGCAGAGGATCCTGACAGCGTGTTCTGGCTTGAGGTCCGTTCGTTCCGGGATCATCTGGAGTGCGAACTGCGGTGCGCGCCGGTGAGCGTTGCGGAGAAAATGGGGGACTTCCTCTATTCGAAAGTCGAATCGCTCGTGATGACATCGGCGACTCTCACGGTAGATGGGTCGTTCGATTTCCTGTTCGAGAGACTTGGCCTGGATCAACTCCCCGACTGGAAGGTGCTGACACTCGACGTCGGGAGCCCGTACGACTACGATGCGCAGGCGCTGGCCGTTGTGGCCGGCTATCTGAACCCGCCATCGTCGCCCGGTTTCAATCATGTTGTCAGTGATCTCGTCGTCAAGCTGGCGAAGCCCGCCGCAGGCGGCACTCTCGTCCTTTTCACGTCGAGGGCGGCACTCAACGCGGTCTTCGAGGAGGTGCGGGGCAAGCTGGCCGGCTCCGGCAAACTGATCCTCGCACAGGGTCACGGTGGGGCGCCGTCTGTGCTCCTGAACGAGTTCGCGCGAAACATCGACTCTGTTCTCCTTGCGACGAGCAGTTTCTGGGAGGGAGTTGATGTGCCCGGCCGTTCGCTCGAGCTCTTGATCATCGTCAAACTCCCGTTCCCGGTTCCGTCCGATCCGGTCATACAGGCGCACTGTGAACGATACGAACAGGACGGTGAACGCTCATTCGACAAGTACATGGTCCCGCGGACGGCGATAGGTCTCAGGCAGGGTTTCGGCCGCCTGATTCGCTCGACGACCGACACCGGGGCGGTGGTGTTTCTCGATAGCAGACTCGATGGCAAATCCTACGGTCCGCGCCTTCTGGATCAGCTTCCGACGCGCGTGATAGTCGCAAGCTGCGAATCGGAGCTTATGTCCGCGGTCGAAGGACTGCACGTTTGCACTGAGACAGCTGGAGGTAATCGGTCATGAACGGGAATGCGAGAGGAAGTATCAAGGCCCCGCGCGGGTCCACGCTCTCCTGCAAAGGATGGTTGCAGGAGGCCGCGATGCGGATGCTCATGAATAACCTCGACCCTGAGGTGGCGGAGAACCCCGACGAGCTGGTCGTCTACGGCGGAACCGGGAAAGCGGCCAGGAGCTGGGATGCGTACGATGCGATCGTGCGGACCCTGCTTGAGCTCGAGTCCGACGAGACACTGCTTGTTCAGTCGGGCAGACCGGTCGGGGTCTTCAAGACCCACGAGAACGCGCCCAGGGTACTTATCGCGAACTCGAACCTGGTCGGGGATTGGGCGACGTGGGAGCAATTCCGTGAGCTGGAACGCCAGGGTCTCATCATGTACGGCCAGATGACGGCGGGGAGCTGGATCTATATCGGCACCCAGGGGATTCTTCAGGGTACCTACGAAACACTGGTCGAGCTCGCGAGACAGCATTTCGGCAGCGATCTCTCGGGACGCCTCGTTCTCACAGGTGGTATGGGAGGAATGGGGGGCGCTCAGCCTCTCGCGGTGACCATGAACGGCGGAGTCTGCCTGGATGTTGAGGTGGACCCGGAGCGGATTCAGAAGCGTCTTGACGGCAACTACTGCGACCGCATGACCGACGATCTCGACGAAGCGCTGAAGTTGGTCAACACCGCAGTCGCCGCGCGTGAGCCGCTCTCGGTCGGTTTGATCGGCAACTGTGCAGACGTGCTCCCCGAGCTTGTGCGGCGTGGGGTGACCCCTGATGTGGTCACCGACCAGACGTCGGCTCACGATTCGCTGAACGGTTACGTCCCCGGCGGGATGGCGCTCGATAAGGCGCTTGCTTTGAGGGAGAGCGATCCCGACCGGTACATGGAGCTTTCCATGAAATCGATGGCCGAGCACGTGAGAGCGATCCTCACGATGCAGGAGCGCGGCGCCGTGGCGTTCGACTACGGGAACAACCTGAGGGGACAGGCCATGTCGGCGGGCGTGAAAAACGCGTTCGACTATCCGGGTTTTGTGCCCGCCTACATCCGCCCGCTCTTTTGCACGGGGAAGGGGCCGTTTCGCTGGGTGGCTCTTTCGGGAGACCCCGAGGACATCTACAAGACGGATGAGGTGATAATGAGGGAATTCCCTGAGGACGAAGCTCTCGTGCGCTGGATCAAGCTCGCGCGCGAGCGAGTCACGTTCCAGGGTCTCCCGTCCCGCATCTGCTGGCTCGGCTACGGGGAGAGGGCCCGCTTCGGGCGGATCATCAATGACATGGTCGCGTCCGGCGAGATAGGAGCACCCATCGTGATCGGGCGGGATCATCTGGACAGCGGTTCCGTGGCTTCGCCCTATCGTGAGACCGAGGCCATGAAGGACGGAAGCGACGCGATCGCGGACTGGCCTGTTCTCAATGCGCTTCTTAACGCAGTCGGCGGGGCGACGTGGATATCGTTCCACCACGGCGGCGGCGTCGGCATCGGCAAGTCGCTTCACGCCGGCATGGTCATAGTCGCCGACGGCACGCCCGAGGCCGCCCGGCGCCTCGAGAGAGTCCTTACGACGGATCCGGGAACCGGCATCGTGAGGCACGCGGACGCCGGATACGAGGAGGCAATCGAGTTCGCTGCCGAGAAAGGGATCAGGATCCCGATGCTCGACAGTGCATAGCGAGGGAGTCCTCATGCTGGAGGCAGACCTTCTGGTCACTGACATAGGTCAGCTCGTTACCGTACGAGGAGCTGATGCTCCGCGAACCGGTGGAGCGATGAGCGAACTCGGGATCGTGGAGTCCGGGGCCATCGCGGCCCTGGGTGGTCGTATAGTGGCGCTCGGGTCCGAGAGCGAGGTCTTGGATACGGTCTCGGCCGGTCCCGGGACAGCGGAGCTGGACGCCGGGGGCCGTGTTGTGACGCCGGGGCTGGTTGATCCGCACACACACGCCGTCTTCGCACGAACGCGGGAGAACGAATTCGCGATGCGCGTCGAGGGCAGAAGCTACGAGGATATCGCAGAGGCCGGAGGCGGAATTCGCTCAAGCGTGCGGAGCGTTCGTCAGATGTCGGAGGATGAGCTCTTCTCTCGAGGTGCTGCGACGCTCGACAGGATGATGGAGTTCGGGACGACGACCGTCGAGGTGAAGAGCGGCTACGGTCTCTCTCTCGAGGCTGAGCTCAAGATGCTTCGCGTCATCGCCAGGCTGTCCGAGCTTCACGCGCTCGACGTCGTTCCGACGTTTCTCGGGGCTCACGAGTTCCCCGATGAGTACCGCGAGGATCGCGATGGATACGTCTCGGAGCTCACCCGGCGGATGATACCTGCGGTCGCTCGCGCGAAGCTGGCGCGCTTCTGCGACGTCTTCTGCGAGCGTGGTGTCTTCTCCGTCGAGCAGTCGCGGGCAGTTCTGCTGGCGGCGCAGGAGCACGGAATGGCCTCGAAGCTCCACGCCGATGAACTCAGCGCTTTTGGTGGCGCTGAACTTGCCGCGGAGCTTTCCGCAGTCTCGGCGGATCACCTTATCTGTGCGTCGGATGAGGGACTGAAGGCGATGGCTGACGGTGGGGTTGTGGCGGTGCTCCTGCCGGGCACGACGCTCTCGTTGGGGAAGAGGGAATTCGCACGGGCGAGGTTCATCATCGAAGCGGGCGGGGCGATTGCGCTTGCCACCGACTGCAACCCGGGAAGCTCCATGACTGAATCGATGCAGATCATAATGGCCCTGGCGTCGATGGTGATGCGCATGACCCCGGAAGAGGTCCTGGTGGCCGCTACGATCAACGCCGCAAGTGCTGTGGGCATGGAGAGGAGCGTCGGATCGCTGGCCGTGGGCAAGCTCTGCGATCTGGTTCTCTGGGAGGTAGACGACTACAGGGCGATCCCCTACCACTACGGTGTGAATCTGGCGGCGAGCGTCGTCAAGCGCGGAACGGTTGTGTCAACACGCGGTCACGGTGCGTAGGAGGCGGTCAGGATCGCCTGTGGCGGCGTGCTCTCAAAATGGAGGTAACCAATGAGGCTTGTTGAGTGTGTCCCGAACTTCAGCGAGGGGCGACGTCCCGAGGTTCTCGACGAGATCGTCGGAGCGATGACGGCCGTTGAAGGAGTGAGACTTCTGGACAGGGAGATGGACGCGGATCACAATCGGGCGGTCGTCACGATTATCGGCGACCCCGATGTGATTCTGGAAGGGGTGTTCAAAGGGATAGAGAAGGCGCGGGATCTTATCGATCTGACGAAGCATGAAGGAGAGCATCCGCGCATGGGAGCGACAGACGTCTGCCCATTCGTGCCGGTCAGTGACGTCACGATGGATGAGTGTGTCGAGCTGGCGAAGAAACTCGGCGAGAGAGTGGGCAGCGAGTTGGATATCCCCGTCTTCCTCTACGAGGCGGCGGCGACTCGCCCGACGCGACAGAATCTTGCCAAGGTCAGAAAAGGCCAGTTCGAGGGGCTCAGGGACGAGATCGGGACGAACCCGGCCAAGGAGCCCGACTTCGGTCCGAACAGGATACATCCAACCGCGGGC
The DNA here is from genome assembly GCA_025782395.1 of bacterium. Taxonomy (GTDB): domain Bacteria; phylum Joyebacterota; class Joyebacteria; order Joyebacterales; family Joyebacteraceae; genus Joyebacterum. Next base: position 118,131 of record JALGZD010000218.1, on the reverse strand, counting down.
GCGATAGCTATCGGGGCACGGGAATTCCTTGTGGCGTTCAACATCAACCTTGGAACCGACGACATCACGATCGCCAAGCGGATCGCGAAGTCCATACGGCATGCGGGCGGGGGGCTCAGGTATGTCAAGGCCATGGGCTTTGAGATCAAGGACCGCGGCATCGTTCAGGTCTCGATGAACATGGTGCACTACAAAGGGACACCGCTGTTCCGTGTCTTCCAGCTCGTGAAGAGCGAGGCGGAGCGGTATGGCGTTCCGATCATAGGAAGCGAGATAGTCGGGCTGGTGCCGCTCGATGCACTCGCTGACTGTGCCGATTTCTTTCTGAGGCTCGAGGATTTCGATCGCAACCAGATCCTGGAGAACCGTCTTTCCGAAAAGTAAGAACTGGAGGTCCGATGAGTGCAGTGAACGATTTTCTGGCAGAGCTTGCTTCAGATTCGCCGACACCGGGCGGAGGCAGCGTCGCAGCGCTCTCGGGCGCCGTCGGAGCCTCACTCTGTTCGATGGTCTGCAATCTCACGATCGGCAAGAAGAAGTATGTGGATGTTGAGGAAGACCTGAAGCGCGTCCTGAAGGAGACGGAACGGCTTCGTCTGGAGCTGACCCAGCTGATCGATGAAGACGCGGCAGCCTTCGACAAGGTGATGGCTGCGATGAAGCTTCCCAAGGAAACCGACGAGGAGAAGGCGGCAAGGAAGGCGGCGCTCCAGGACAGCCTCGTGGATGCCGCCAGCGTTCCTCTCGCGGTCATGAGTAAGTGCGTGGAAGTCATCGAGCTGTCTGTCACTGTTGCCGAGAAGGGGAACGTAAACGCTGTCTCCGACGCAGGAGTAGCGGCGCTGAACGGCCGAGCCGGTGCCCACGCGGCACGCCTGAACGTGCTCATCAATCTCGGCGGCATCCGGGCCGAACGGCACGCTGTGTTCGTTGAGAAGGCGCGGGCCGCTCTGAATGAGATGACGGAAAGGGCCGACCGTCTTGCCGGAGACGCGATGGCTACGGTGCTCGAGAAGGTGTCGTAGCACGCCCGCTGTCTGAGCGGAGGTATCATGCGATTGCTCTTTCTACAGGCGTTTATCGTCTGCGCCGTAGTCCTGACGGGATGCGCGCCGCCGGCGGGGATCGAGCACCCGCCTGGCGTTCAGACGGCAGGTCATGGTCCGCCGGGCGAACTCGCCGAGTTCGACACGTACTCTCTTATCTCGCTCGCAGTCGCGGAAGGCGAAATCGGCTACTCGACAGGCCTTCTGTACAAGGTGTACGCGATGTACGAGCCATTGAGTCTGCCGCCCGAATACAGGAGCGAGATTCCAGGCAAGTGCGGAACGCCGCTCATCGATGAAGTCCAGCGCAACTGGGGGCGCCTGACTCCGGCGGACAAGACCGAGATATCTCAGTACATCAAGCCGATTGGCGAGAGAGACTCTGACAACACCCAGCTTGATGACGTTACGCCCAACCAGCTTGAGCGCGAGAGAACGGCGATCGACTGACAGCTGCCGCCGCAGTGGATGCGTCGGTGATCCTCATCGCCACGGCGTGTGGAGGCAACGATGGTCGAGTGGGAGAAGAGCGGGGGCCGGGGCGCTCGCGACCTCGTGCTGATGGCGATCCTGACTGCGCTGGCCGTCGCGCTCGGTATGCTGCTCGCGCACGTCCCGAATATCGAACTCATTTCTTTCACTGTGTTCGTGTCTGGAGCCGTACTGGGCCGCTGGCGTGGAGCTTGTCTGGGGATGATCGTCATGGGGATCTACTCCGGGGCGAACCCCATCGGTTCCGGTTTGGGCATTCCACCCATGTTCGTCGCGCAGGTTCTTGCGATGGGGTTCGCCGGCTTCGTCGGTGGCTGCCTGAGAGGGGTATGGCGGACAGGGGGAAGGCTTCGCGAAGTGATCTTCGCGGCCGTGACCGGATTCGTATTGACGGGTATCTACCAGGTCGGCGTTATCGCCGGTCTGGCCGTGGCCAGCTTGGATGTCGGCACGGGGTTCAGGGCAGCGCTGGTCGCCAATGCCTTCTTCTCGACTGTGCATATGGTGTCAAACACGATCGTCTTCGCTGTGCTTGTGCCCGTGATTGTGCCTCGAGCCGTTGCCACGGCCGGGCGACGTGTGGACTCACGGTCGATCTGACTGTAACGCTTTTCCGCGAGGGGCCGATGATAGCAGTTCGCAACCTTGTCGCTGTTCTGGTAGTCGTGGCGAGCGCCGCTCTCGTAGCCGCGCAGGAACCGGATGATATCCCGAAGCCTGCGCCATTCGCCCCGGACAGCACTCGGGTCTTCCCGGCGCGGCATGAGCACGAGAGCCCGGACACGCTTCTGCTCGAGCGCATCGGGCATCCGCTTTCTATCGTTGCCGTCCGGAGCATGGCTCCCACAGGGACAGAGAACGCTGCGGTCCTGCTTGCAGGAGTTCCCGGAGTGCGGGTAGAGTCATCCGGTTGGCGGGGCCACCGTTCATCGCTTGCCTGTGGAGCCCTTCCTCCCTCGATGACCACGGTGACCATGGGCGGTCGAGACATGTACGATCGCATTCTTGGGGGACTCGACCTTCTGGAGGCATATGGGCTCTCCGACGGTGTGGTGCTGGTTCCGAGCGGTCCGGATCTTTCAATATGGCCGTCCACAGCGGCGGAGCGCATCAGCGTAGCGCCCTTCGGGCCGGCGGGCTCCGGAGCAGGCGCCGCCGGGGGGCTCTCCGTGAGCGTGCATCCCGGGCGGAAACCCGCGGCGGTGCCGTTCGCCCGGGTGGGGATGATGAGCGGGGACCTGAGCGCGCGCGCCCGGTCATTCGAGTTCGGACGACGACTCCTGGATGGAGACGTGGGTTTCCAGGGCTTCATGGAGGCGAGCGACGGACGGGCCCCGGTGCCGGGCGGATCGTACGAGAGCGGAACCGTGGGTGGGAGAATCACGGTCTCTCTCCCTGGAGCGTGGAGGGTCGATGCTCGGGGGATGAGAGTAGATGCAGAGCGGCATCTTCCGTTCGAGTCGTCTGACATCGCATCGGTGGCCAATCGCCTCATCAGAAGTGATGTCGATCTGGTTGCGACAGACGGGAGAACTCGCGTACAGCTCTTCCACATCGAGAGTTGGCTCAATTCGGATCGGTCCGGCACGGGCGGTCGTGGTATCGACGGCACAACAGATGGTGTGACGCTCTCCTTCGCTGCCGGTCCGTTCGACGCCGTGCGGATTCGCGGCGCGAGCCACAGAGCGCGCGGATCACTGCTTGGAAAACCGCAGAATGCTGTCACGGTGGCTGCGGGCGTCGATCGCAGGCTGGAGTGTGGTTCGGCCTGGACGCTCTATGCGTCCGCTGGAGCAAGTCGTGAACGTGAAACGCTCATTCCGCAAGCGGTTCTTTTTCTCACGCGTGGCCCCGGTGCGAGTAGCTTCTGGTTGGCAGCGAATCTCGGCGGACGACAGCCCACGGTGCTCGAACTTGCGCTTGTCGAGACGTCGATCCCGGTCTCTGGTGGAGCCGGCATGTCCGCGGAAGGGAATCCTGCGCTGAATCCTGAGACGGTTGCTACGCTCAGCTGCGGCTGGTCGGGCCGCAGGCGGATCGTCTCGGGAGGTTTCGCAGGTAGGCTGTCCAGAATGGACTCGCCGATCGCCCTTCTTGAAGACGACGGCGGTGTCCTCCTTCCCGTCAACTGCAGCAGCGAGACAATAGGAGCGCTCTCGTTGTGGGCGGCCCTGGACGACAGCCTGAGAGGTGGCGCGAGGCTGCGCCTGGATCTTACAGAGGTCGGAGGCCTGCACAGTCTGGTTCCGGTTTCGCCCGTCAGGGTCGATGCGGAGGTGTGGCTGGTGCGACTCCTCTTCAAGGAGACGCTCAGCACGCGACTGGCGATCGCGGCGACGTTTGAAGCTCCGGATGTCGGAGAGCTCTGGGGAGATGTGGTGGATGACCACGTGCTCTACACCCGAGCGAGCGTGACCGGAAACGTGGGACCAGCGCACGTCTACGTTTACATGGACAATCCATTTGAGACGGACCGTCCGCAGTGGCCGGAGCGCGATGTGGCCGGCCGGCGCGTCACCGTCGGGTTCTCCTGGGATTTCTGGAACTGATCGACTCGGTCGGCTTCAGCGCCCCTGCCGCCGGCCAGGGCATCTGTCTCCTGTCGTTGTCCCACAAGCATCGGGCATCTTCCCCTTGTCGTTACCCCACAAGGATCGCGTGTTTTCCTCCCTGTCTCGCTACCCGCTGGCATATATCGTTTCTCTCCCTGAGCGGCTGTCCTCCGATAGGCCGAGTGGTCCGCCCGCTGGGCGACTGTGAGGAATAGTTTGCATTGCGTTTTGCAATTCGTTAGATTCAACGTATTGGGCGGAGGTGATGGGGTGAAAGGCATTTTCACACGCGATGAGCGCGGAGTCATCGTGTTTCTGGTGATTGCCGTCCTGGTCGGCGTCATAGTGCTCGCGGTCGGGCGAGTTGACCCGTCGCGCGTCGAGGGGCTTCTACCGTCGACGGCGACGGTCGAGGAAGAAGTCGCGGAGAGCTTGGCCCCGGTTTGGCCTCTGAATTTGAACACTGCCGGCGAGACCGAACTCGTTGAGCTTCCCGGCATAGGCCCCGTTCGTGCGGGGGCCATCATTGAACTCAGGCAGACGCTTGGGCGTTTCTCCGACCCGGAGGACCTTCTTAAAGTGAAGGGGATAGGTCGGCGAACTCTCGAGCGTATGAGACCGATGATAACCGTTGACGAGATCTTGCTTCCGCTCGAGGCGGAAGGGGAGTAGTGAAAGATGAGGCAGCTGTCGACTGTGAGGAATGCCATCGTTGGGCGACTCGTTGTGGCCGCCGTCGTGATAGGTGTTGCATCCATCGGTCGCAATGAATTCAACCTGGCGCCTGTTCTGGTGCTTGGTGCTGCCGTACTTCTCCTGAGCGGAGGCTTCTACTTCTGGCACTCGTGGGGCAGGTGGCGTCACGGAATCAGGCCGGTTCAGCTGGCCTCAGACATCGCGTTGGTCACTCTTCTGGTCTACTTCTCGGGAGGGGGGGGAAGTCCCTTCAAATTGCTCTATTTTCTGCCTGTGATTGCAGCTGCGTCGGCGCTCGGCACGCGCGCTGGAGTCATCGTCGCCGTCGCAGGTCTCACCGCGTTCGTCGGGCTGTTTCTCATCGAGCGGCCGGATCTGCTGGGTCAGTCCGGACACCACCTTCTTGATGAGGCGGTGATCCTGTCGCTGTCGCTGATCCTGGTCGCGCTCCTGGTCGGTTTTCTTGGTACCCGCACGCGGGAGAGCGAGCAGAAACTGGAGGAGACCAGGTCGGAGCTGGCGAGAGCGCAGATCGATGCAGAGAACATCGTGGAGAGCATCCGGAGCGGGCTTGTTCTCGTCGACAGTGAGGGAGTCCTCATTCATCTGAATCGGGCCGGACGCCGCATCCTCGGTGTTCCCTCGTTGGCGACACGAGGCCGGGATTTCCGGGAGGTGCTGTCGGCCGTCCCGGCCTTTTCCAAACACATTGCCGCCGCGCTTGGGGAACAGCGTTCCGAGACGCGCGTGGAACTGTCGGTCACGCGCCCCGACGGATCCAAGGTCCCCGTGGGGCTATCCACCTCCGTCCTTCGTGACAACGACGGGAAGGAACGAGGAGCGATTGCGATCTTCCAGGACCTCACAGATGTGCGAGAGCTCGAACGGAGGATGCGTCACGCCGACCGTCTTGCGGCGCTCGGCGAGTTCGCGGCCGGGCTCGCCCACGAAATCCGAAATCCCCTGAATGCGATCCGGGGTTCGGTTGAGATGATTGGGGAGGGGGTCGATCGGGGCAGCGATGATGCAAAGCTGGTCGAACTCGTGCTGAAGGAATCTGACAGGCTGAGTAACCTCGTGCAGGGTGTGCTGAGGTACGGACGGGTGGAAGAAGGTGTCGTCGGGCGCGTGGACCTGGGTGAACTCGCTCACGAGGTGTCTCTTCTTGCACGGAACCACTCCAGCTACAGGTCGGAGATCGCTCTTGACGTTGACTGCCGCGGTGCGAGCGTCCGTGGGAACCCCGAGCAGATACGTCAGATCCTCCTGAACCTTATCATCAACGCCTTCGAGGCGATCGAGGGGAGCGGCCGGGTCAAGGTGTTTCTACTGCCTGTCTCCGAAATGAATTCGGAGGTGCGGAGGGGAGAGATGGCGGTGGTCGTTGAGGACACGGGATGTGGGATCGAAGCGGAGCGTGTGGATCAGGTATTCGCGCCGTTTGTGACTTCGAAGGCTCGTGGAACCGGGCTTGGGCTCGCTGTCGTCGACAAGCTCGTCGAGCTGCAGGATGGGCGAATTGTGATTGAGAGCAAGAAGGATCGAGGCAGCAGGTTCATCGTTTACCTGCCCGGAGTGGGCGATTAACGAAACGTATTCGGAAGGACATCACGATGGCGCACGGGAGAATCCTGGTCGTCGACGACGAGGACAGCATTCGAGAATATCTGGCGATGATGCTGGAGCGCGAGGGCTACGAAGTACAGGCGGCCGCGGACGGGAAGAAGGCGGTGAGGCTGAGCTCGAAGGAGAGTTTCGACGCCGTCATCACAGACATTCAGCTTCCCGGAATGACCGGGATCGATCTGCTTGGCGCATTCCGCGAGTCGGACCCGACCGTCCCGATAATCATCGTAACCGGGCACGCGTCTCAGGAGTCCGCGATAGAGGCCCTGAACCTCGGGGCGTTCTACTACCTTCTGAAACCCGTTTCGAACGAGGAACTCAAGCAGGTCGTACGAAACGCTCTGGAAGTGCGGAGGCTCAGGGAGGAAAAGGTCGATCTCGAGCGTGCGATGCACGTCGACAGCGAGCGGAACATGATCGGTGAGAGCGAAGAGATACAGAATGTTTTCGATCTGATCGCTCGTGTCGCGAAGACGTCGAGTACCGTGCTTCTGAGGGGGGAGAGCGGTACCGGCAAGGAACTGGTCGCTCGTGCCATCCACGCGGCGAGTTCGCGTGCCGATGAACGCTTCGTCTCGATCAACTGCGGGGCGTTGCCTGAGACGCTCCTCGAAAGCGAGCTCTTCGGACACGTGAAGGGCTCCTTCACGGGGGCCATAAAGGACAAGCGCGGGCTTTTCGTTGTGGCCGACGGAGGCACCTTCTTCCTCGATGAGGTCAGCGAGACGTCACTTGCGACCCAGGTGAAGCTGCTGAGGGTTCTTCAGGAGCGTGAGGTCGTTCCGGTGGGCGGCACGAAACCGACCAAGGTCAACGTAAGGATCGTCGCGGCCACGAACGCCGATCTCGAGAAGTTCGTTGAGGACAAGCGATTCAGGCCCGATCTCTACTACAGGCTCAATGTGATCCCGGTAGTCATTCCTCCTCTCCGAGAGCGGCGTGAAGATATTCCCCTGTTGGTGAACCACTTCATCGAGAAGATCACTGGAGGGGAGAAGACCGTGTCCGATGATGCGATGACCATTCTGGCGAGCTACGAGTGGCCCGGCAATGTGAGAGAACTCGAGAACATCATCGAGCGAGCGGTGATTCTTTCCGACGGACCGGAGATCACCGGCGAGAGCCTCAACGTCTCGATCTTTCCCGAGCGTCTGAGAAAGCAGGCTCTCTCGACCGTGTCCACGCGCGATCTCGGCGTATCCGGGATTACACTCGACGAGCTCGAGCGTCGCTATCTGCTTCAGACCCTCAACGATATAGGATGGAAGAAAAAGCAGGCAGCCGAGGTCCTCGGCATCAATCCCTCTACCCTTTACCGGAAGCTCCAGCGATACGGAATGGAGGAGCAGGTCGAGGAGTAGGTGGGTCGAAGAGCGGAAGCGAAGACGAACGGTGGAGCGCAGGGAGGGTGGATTGCGAGTAATCGCCGGCGAGCTCAGAGGGCGCCGGATCGAGGTTCCCAGGAAGGGCGACATCAGGCCGACGTACGATCGTGTCAGGGAGTCGGTGTTCTCGATCATCGGATCGAGGATCGAGGGTGCGCGAGTTCTTGATCTCTTCGCGGGTACGGGCAGCCTCGGCATAGAAAGCCTGTCTCGCGGAGCTCGATCGGTCGCGTTCGTCGAGCAAGACCGAGATGTTGCAGGCGTGCTTGTGGGTAACATCGAGCGACTCGGTGTCAAGCCGGAGTCCACGGTCCTTAAGCTGGTTGTGGCTGAATTCCTGAGGGGTGGACGGGGCAGGGCAGCGTTCGATATCGTGTTTGCCGACCCGCCGTACGACAGCGGACTGGCCGAGAGGACACTTGAGATACTGGGCAGCTGGGGTGGCATACACACGGATTCGCTGGTTGTCGTGGAGCATCGGGTCGGTGACGAGCTTCCGGACGCGAGCGGTCGGCTTACCAGGGTGAGAAGAGAACGCTACGGGACCATTGAGGTCGAGTTCTTCGAGGCGCGTGCCGAGGCGGGTGCCGCGAAGATGACATCGGAGGTGGACATTTGAGAACAGCGCTCTATGCGGGGACGTTCGACCCGATCACAAACGGCCATCTCGACCTTCTGAGGCGGGCACTCGGCATCTTCGACCGCGTGGTGGTGGCGGTGGGCACGGGCCGGGACAAGGATCCGATGTTCACGCCATCCGAGCGAGTGGAGATGATCCGGGAGGCCACGAGCGACCTTGACGGCATTGAGGTGACGTCACTCGGGGGGCTTCTTGTGGAGGAGGCCCGGCGACTTGACGCGTGCGCCGTGATCCGGGGCCTGAGAGCGGTCTCTGATTTCGAGTACGAATTCCAGATGGCTCTGATGAACAGACGTCTCGCGGCCGAGATCGAGACGGTGTTCCTCACACCGAGCGAGCGCTTCACATATCTGGACTCCACAATCGTCAAAGAGGTGGCCCTTCTGGGGGGCGACGTCTCCGGACTCGTGCCGGACGTTGTTCTCAGGGAGCTTGTGAAGAAGCGCAACGGTTCCTGAAAAACATGATCACAGGAGAGAGTGGAGACGATGGGGATACTGGAGTCAATCAGGGAGCGGGCGGCAGAGCGCGACGCGAGAATAATCCTGCCCGAAGGGAACGATGATCGCATAGTCAAGGCTGCAGCCCGGATCAAGCGCGAGGGTTTCGCAACGCCCGTCATCCTTGGCAAGCGGGAGAGTTTGGAGGCGGCCGCGCGGGCGCACGGCGACGATATCTCCGGAATCGAGACCATTTCACCCGAGCGTTCGGACAAGCTCGGTGACTTCGCGCGGCAGTACCACGAACTCAGGGCTCACAAGGGCATCACGGAGGAGGAGGCATGGGAAGCCGTCAGAGATCCAATCTTTTTCTCCACACTCATGGTACGAAACGGTGATGCCGACGGCTGCGTTGCCGGCGCCGCCACGGCAACGGCGGACGTGCTGAGGGCGTCGTTTCACTGCATCGGCCTGACCGAGGGCGCATCCATTGTTTCGAGCACGTTCCTGATGATCATCCCGGACGAAGTGCCGGTTTCGGAACATGTACTCTTCTTTTCCGATTGTGCCGTAGTCGCTCAGCCGACGCCTGAGCAGCTGGCCGACATCGCGATCGCGACGGCGGCAACAAGGCAGGCGCTTGTCGGTGACGAGCCGGTCGTGGCCATGTTGTCATTTTCGACCAAAGGGAGTGCCAACCACCGTGATGTGAACAAGATCATAGACGCGACACGGCTCGTTCGCGAGCGAGCTCCGGACCTTTTGATCGACGGCGAGCTTCAGGCAGATGCGGCGCTTCTGCCCGCGATCGGGGCGAAGAAAGCGCCGGGAAGCGAAGTCGCCGGACGCGCGAACGTGCTCATATTCCCCGATCTTGACGCTGCCAACATCAGCTACAAGCTGGTGCAGCGGCTCGGTGGGGCAATGGCCGTGGGACCGATACTGCAGGGGCTGGCCAAGCCCGTGAATGACCTCTCGCGCGGCGCGAGTGTGCAGGACATCGTTGATCTGGCTGCGATCACAGCTGCGCAGAGCATTGCTTGACGGTTGTCGAGAACCACCGCCGGGCTCTGTGCGCTTCTCTTGGGAATCTCTTCTACTGGGGCCACGGGCATGGAAGGCAGTCGCCTGACAAAGGCTGTTCAGAGGGAGATCGAGGCTGCGGTTCAAGGATCCTGCTCGGCAGCACGCGAGGACAGGATCTGCTACTCCTTCGACGCAACGGACATCCGTGGGCTTCCCGATATCGTGGTGTGGCCTGAGTCACCGGATCATGTCGTGGCCGTGGTGAAGATAGCATCCCGAGCACGTCTTCCTGTCGTCCCGAGAGGGGCGGGCACCGGGTACACGGGCGGTAGCATTCCGATCTGTGGGGGAATCGCACTCTCGTTCGAGAAGATGACGCGTATTGCCGACGTGAACGTCACGGCGCGTGTTGCCGTGGTCGAGCCCGGCGTGGTCAATGATGACCTGCGCAACACCGTGGAGAGCCTGGGACTGACGTATCCTCCCGATCCGGCGAGCCTCAAGGTGTCCACTATCGGCGGCAACGTAGCGGAGGGTGCCGCGGGACCCCGGACCGTGCTCTACGGGACTACCGGAGACTACGTCGTGGGGCTGGAACTGGTAACAATGGACGGCAGTATCATCCGGACCGGTTACCTTGCCTCGGCCTCGGACGTCAGTGCCGCGTGGGATCCCGGCCCGCTCATCGTGGGTTCGGAGGGGACGCTGGCTGTGGTGACCAACGTTGCGCTGAGATTGACCGATGCTCCCGAGGTTACGCGAACGTACTGGGCCGAGTTCGGCTCGCTCGATGATGCAGCGGCGGCCGTGGCAATGATAACGGCCGATGGTGTACCGGTGAGCGTTCTCGAGATCATGGACGGGGACACTCTTGCCTGCGCTACCGAATACGTGTGCGGCCGAGCTCCGGACACGAGGTCGGAGGGAGCGCTTCTCATAGAAGTCGAGGGTGCTGCGGACGATCTCGCCGGGATGTGGGGGAGACTGCGGCCCATCCTTGAGAGCTGCGGGGCCACGGGAATCAGAGCCGCATCCGATGAGAACGAGCGGGATGAGCTCTGGGAGATCAGGCGTTCCATCTCCGCATCTCTTGCGAGGCTCGGCACCGGCAAGATCAACGAGGACATTGCCGTTCCGAGAAGCCGGATTCCGATGTTTATCGCGGAGATGCGACGCATTTCAGAGGAGGTCAATCTGCCGATCCTGGCGTTCGGTCACGCAGGCGACGGCAACCTCCACGTGAACATAATGCTCGACCGCGCCAACCGGTCACACATGGTCCGGGCGCAGCAGGCCGTATCGATGCTCTTCAGCGCAGCACTCAAGCTGGGTGGGACCCTGAGCGGCGAACACGGCATCGGGATAACCAAGGCGGAACACCTGGCGGAGGAGCTGGACGAAGCGGCCCTTCGCGTCACCGTGGCCGTCAGGCGCGCGCTCGATCCATCCGGTCTTCTGAACCCGGACAAAATACTATCCGACAGGCCCAACCCATGGTGGGACGATCTCAGGGCACCCGCCGTCGGGGCATAGGAGTTCCCGGATGCTGATCGATACAGCCAGGATACGTGTGAAGGCAGGAGATGGAGGGAACGGCTGCAAGAGCTTTCGACGGGAGAAATTCGTGCCTTTCGGCGGCCCCAACGGCGGAGACGGGGGCAGGGGGGGCAGCATAGTCATTGAAGCGTCCAGGGGCCACTCGACGCTTCTCGATTTCAGATACAAGAGGGAGATCAAAGCTGAGCGAGGGCATCACGGTCTCGGCTCGCGTAAGACGGGCAGGAGCGGAGAAGGTGTTGTTCTCAAGGTCCCGGTCGGAACGATGATCAAGGACGTCGATATCGGCGAGATCCTTGCTGACCTGGATGAGGTCGGGAAGAGCTTCGTTGTTGCCGCCGGCGGTCGTGGCGGCAGGGGAAACGCGAGGTTCGCGACCTCCACCAATCGGGCTCCAACAAGGTGCGAGGAAGGACGTCCTGGTGAGGAGCGGATGGTGGAGCTCGAACTCAAGCTGGTCGCGGACGTCGGGCTGGTGGGGCTTCCGAACGCGGGCAAGTCGACCCTTCTCTCCACGATCTCGGCCGCCCGTCCGAAGATCGGGAGCTTTCCGTTCACGACCCTGAGTCCTGTTCTTGGACTTGTGCCGTTCGATATCGATCGGAGCTTCGTCGTGGCCGATCTTCCCGGTCTCATCGAAGGCGCCCACCAGGGAAAGGGACTCGGCGACCGGTTCCTGCGTCACATCGAGCGGACGCGAGTCCTGGTCGTGCTCGTGGACTCAAGTGATCCTGACCCCGAGGTCTCCTATCGCACGCTGCTCCATGAGCTCAGGAGCTACGGTTTCGGCGTCTCCGAGAAACCTCGCATTGTGGCCTTGACGAAGATGGACCTCGGATCGGGCGTGAGATCCGGAGATGTTGCGTTCGGGGGCGAGGATATCGTAGAGATCTCGTCCGCGACAGGCGCTGGGTTGGAGAAGCTCAAGGGCATGATGCGTGCCCTTCTTGATGAAGCCGACAGGACGGTGGAGTAGGCTCCTCTCGTTGGAGGAGTGGGCTCCTCTCGTTGGAGGAGTAGGCTCCTCCTGTTGGAGGAGTACGTTCACTGGGACGGGGGGTGGTCGGGTGGATGAACGGGAAGCTGCTCTGGCAGTTCTTCTGGCGGACGGTGTGGGGCCTGTAACGGCGGCACGGCTCAGGACGCGTTTTGGTTCTTTCACATCTGTAGTTGCGGCGGCCGTGCGGTGCCCCGACGGGGCCTTGCGCGCGATAGGACACAGTGCTGGCCGGCGGGAACACAGGGCACAGCTCGACAGGGCAGACGCTCGCGGCGCACGTTTCGCAGTGGCGGGAACTCGCGACTACCCGGAGCTCCTTGCTGGAATCCATGCGCCTCCTGTCGGTCTTTTCGTGCGAGGGCTCGAGCTTGAGCACGCAATACCGGCGGTTGCGATCGTCGGAACAAGGCGGGCCACGCCCCGGGGCCTGATCAATGCCGGACGATTGGCGCGGGAACTGGTCTCGCACGGGATTGCCGTAGTGAGCGGCCTCGCGCGGGGGATAGACACTGCGGCGCACGAAGGCGCCCTGGATGCCGGCGGGACGACTATTGCCGTTCTCGGTTCGGGGCTCGATCGCATCTACCCCCCCGAGAACGCGGGGCTCTGTGAGGAGATCGCGAGGCGGGGGGTCGTGGTCACCGAGTTCCCGTACGGGCAGGATCCGAGGCCCGGATCCTTTCCGCAGCGCAACCGCGTCATTGCAGGGCTCTCGATGGGTATCATAGTTGTTGAGGCCGGCGAGCGAAGCGGCGCCCTCATAACGGCTGCGTGCGCTCTTGAGCAGGGCCGCGAAGTGTTCGCAGTGCCGGGACCGGTTGACGAGATTACAGCGCGCGGTCCTCATTCACTCATAAAGGCCGGGGCCAAGCTCGTCGAATCGATCGAGGACGTCCTCGTCGAACTCGAGGGCTCGTGGGGCGAATTCCCCGTCAAGAGGACTGTGTTCGCGCGTCATGGACTCTCCGCTGCCGGGACGGCGTGTGCGACAGGCGCATCTCCTGAGAGCGGGGCCCGGCCTGCCCTCATGAAGAGCGAGGAAACCGGCGTTGCGGGATTGCTGGGGCTGCTGTCGCTCACTCCCGCGCAGCCGGAAGCCCTAGCCGAGAAACTGGGCGCGCCGCTCGGGGAGGTGCTGGCAGCGTTGATGGAGCTCGAACTGAGGGGCCTCGCAAAGGCGTGGCCCGGAGGCTTCTATACGAGAGCAGGATAGCGGTGGCGAAGGCGAACGGCAGAGCAACGGTGGCGATCGCGCGGTGCGAGAGCTACGACCTCGATGAGGTACGAGGAGCCGTGAGGCAGGTCGTAGACCTGCTCGGGGGCATGTCGGCATTCGTGACGAGGGGGCAGTCCCTCCTTCTCAAACCCAACATGCTTTCCGCGAAGGCCCCGGAGAGAGCCATCACGACACATCCAACAGTAATCCAGGCGCTCACCGAGCTCGCGCGCGAGGCCGGCGTCGAGCCACGGGTAGGAGACAGTCCCGGTGGAGCCGTAAGGGGTGTGGAGCGCGTGTGGCGGAACACGGGTTTCCTCGAGCTCTCTCTGCGCATGGGAATCGAGCTTGTGAACTTCGAGAAAGCGGGTGCGGAGTCGGTCGAGGGCGAACTGAGATCGTACATGATCACACGCCCCGTTCTGGACGCGGATGTGGTCATCAACGTCCCGAAGATGAAGACGCACGTCCTGACGCTGTTCACCGGGTGCATCAAGAACATGTTCGGCTCAATTCCCGGGTTCGGGAAGGGGCGCATGCACAACCTTGCACCGAGACCGAGGCCTTTCAGCCATCATCTTGTCGACATCTTCGCTCTTGTTGCTCCGGCGCTGAACGTGGTCGATGCCGTAGTCGCCATGGAGGGTGATGGTCCGTCCGGTGGAAAGCCACGCGCTGTAGGTGCCATCATTGCGGGGACCGATGCCGTTGCCGTCGACACGATTCTGGCCGGCATGATGGGGATCAAGGACGGTCGAGTTTACATGATCAGGCGAGCGGCCGAGAAGGGTCTCGGCATCGCCGACAGGCGCAGGATAGACATTCTTGGAGAAGCTCCCGAGTCGTTCGATACAGAGGGATTCGTGTTGCCGTCAGCCGGAGTACTGAACTACATACCCGGCTTTCTGATGCGCGCGCTCAAGCCATGGATCTGGGTATATCCGGAGATGTCGAAGGAGTGGGGCTGTCGGGCGGAGGCGTGCGCTCTCTGTGTGCGCAGCTGTCCCGTCGGTGCGATACGGATGACGGAGACTGGTCCCGTGGTCGATCGCAAGAGGTGCGTGGAGTGCCTCTGCTGCCACGAGGTCTGTCCGCACGAGGCGGTTCGTGTGAAGCTTTCGTGGCTGGCGCGGAGATTCGCCTGAGCGGGGGATTGGTCTGAGACAGCAGCGAGCAGGATGTGTGCGAGCGCCGTCCCGAACAACCGCCGTGGCGCCCACCTAAGGAGGGATTTTCGTGGCCCGAAGAGGAAAGACCACGCTGAGTCATCGGATGGAGTACTGCGCTGCGCGCGCATTTCAGGCGCTCATCTGTGCGAGTCCGGCTGCCTTCTCTCGTGAGACAGGTGCGCTTCTCGGCGGTCTGGCTTTCTCCTCGCTGCGTATCAGGCGTGCGGTCACGATGGACCATCTCAGGCGGGCGCTGGGGGAGGAGATGGGCGAGGAGGAGCTGGTTCGCATAGGCAGAGAATCCTACAGGAACTTCGGCAGAATGACATTCGAGTACGCACGCTTCCCGCGTCTGACTCCTCGGCGGATCAAGGACACGGTGTCGCTTGCAGGCGCCGAGCATCTCGACCGGGCGCTTGAGAAAGGGAAGGGAGTGATTCTCGTAGCCGGCCACCTGGGTAACTGGGAGTACCTGGCCACGCTGCCGTTGATGGGCTATCCGATGACATTCCTCGTCGGTGAGCAGCACAACATACTCGTAGATGGTGTCATGAACAGGATGAGGGCGAGGTTTGGTGGGGAAATCGTGCCCTTGACCGGAAGTCTCAAGGGTGTCTTCCGGGCGCTTCGCGGCAACAGGGTCGTGGCTATGCTATCGGATCAGGACGCCGGGAAGCGCGGCACGTTCGTCGAGTTCCTCGGGCGCCAGGCGTCTACTCCCTACGGTTCCGGCCGGCTGGCCGCGGCGACAGGGGCGGCACTTCTGCCCGGCATGGTCGTCGGCCGCGGGGGTGGTCGCCACGAGATCGTCGTTTGTCCGGCCATCAAGCCGCCGCCGGACGGGACCGACTCGGATGAAGCCGCGCGATACTACACTCAGGCCTACACGCGCGAGTTCGAGGCGTTCATACGGAGTGATCCGGAACAGTACTTCTGGATGCACAGGCGGTGGAAGACGCGACCGGCGGGCGAGTAGGCGAGGCATCAGCGGCGCAGCCGCGCCGGCGAGAGACGACCATCAGAAAGAAACGGGGGGGCCGACCTGCCCCCCCGTCTTTACTACCTGGTATGCCGGAAACAGACTGCTACTGCGTCCCCCAACCAACACAGAGGCCGGCGCCCCACTTTGCAGCCTCGTTGGTGCCCATGAGGACGTAGAAGACGTCGAAGCCGACGTCCATGCCGTTGTCCATCGAGTAGGTGATGCCGGGGTTGATCTCGACAGCATTGCTGCCTGAGTCCTCAACGGCATCGCCGTCGACCGTGTTGTCACTGCCGAAGTAGCCATCGGCCGCGACCTTGAGCTGCATCACGTCGCTGAGCGGATAGTGGTAGTCCACGAGGAACATGATCTTTCCACCCGGCGCGCAGCCGTCGTCATCCTCGAGGCCCATCCGGTAGCCGACCTGAGCGCCGAACTGACCCGGGCCGGCAGGCATGCCGAAGAGCACGGCAGCGTCGATGTCCATCTGACCCGTACCGGTCGGACCGTTGTCCTCGTCACCCTCGTCGTCGCCTGTCGCAACCTTGAGGCCGGCGCGAGCCGTGACCATCGGGTCCATCATGATCATGTACTTGGCGTCGATCCATGTGTCCATGATGCCGTTCGAATCGAATTCGTCACCGTCAAGGTCCGTCCAGGTGTTCATCTGGAAAGCGGGCTTGATGCCGATCTCGAGCTGGTCCATGATGCTGTAGTAGATGTCGACCGGGGCATACATCTCGGTTCCGGCCATGTCACCCTCGAAGTCGACCTTCTCGCCATCGTTGTCATACCAACCGTTCTGCGAGAAGTAAACGAAGCCTGCGCTGACGCCGAACGTGCCGGCATCATGTGTCATCGGTGAGTCATTGAAGTAGAGGAAGTCATAAGCGCCGGCCGTGCAGGCCAGCCCCACGACAAACACGATGACTGCTACTGAAAGAATACTGCGTCTCATTCTTAACCCCCTAGAACTTGAAGAAATCGATTACCACCCTGCCAGAGGAACTTCATTGGTCAGACCAGCCTCGTTCTCTTCGTGCTTGCACCTCCCTCCGGATTCGCGGGGACGTCAGATGCTCCCCAGTGCACCGTAGAAAGACTCATTCCCAGCAACCTGCGACCGGTTCCCTGGACCGGTCGGCAACCCAACAAGCCTCTCTCCTTAACCTCCTTCGTATCGTCTTCGTTCGAAACCTACTGGAACCCGATCTGCTTGTCCTGCTGTCCATTCGAGACGGATTTGATCTCTCCGTGCTTCTCTTCATACTTGCTGACATTGCCGGCCAGAGCGTGAGCGAACGCCTTGATATTCTGAGGCGCCATCACGATTCGCGCATGTACCCGGCTTTTCTTCGTGCCGGGGAGGATCCTGATGAAGTCGACGACGAACTCCGCTGGAGAATGGGTGATCACCGCGAAGTTCGCATAGACGCCCTCGGCCTCCTCGTCCCTCAGTTCTATGTTGATCTTCTTCTGCTCTGCCAATAGCTAAGCCTCTCCGCCTGCCGTGCAACTTCACAGCGCATCAGTTCGGATTTTGCGTCAAGATAGGAGCGAACTGATGGCATGTCAAGCGCTTTCTGGGGCGCGCGCTAGCAATCACCGTGCCACATGGGTACGGTGGGGTACTCGATCGCGTGGATGATCGGGGGGTGCTTGTCATGCGGCTGAGCCTGTCCAGAGCGCACGTCGAGCGAACGGCGAGTCGGAGAAGCCGGGTTCGAGTGCGTCCGTACGGATGCCTGGACTCGGGATCCAGCTTCCGTCTTTCGTTCCACCACAGCATGGGGCGGGCGGACGTCGCACGTCGCAACGGCGTGAGTGGCGATGCAGGGGCGTCGACGATGAAGGAGGACATGCCGGTCGTCGTGCCCGTCAAAAGGGAAACCTTGTCAGTGTAAGCTTTGGCGAACATTTCTCTTGACAGGTTTTGCGCGGGGTGATATTGTAGATACGGATAGATGACACGTGGCGGAATCTGTGTTGGTGGGCAACGAGCATCCTGCGATGGCATTCGACAGCTTTGACAGTTGTCCGAACTGTAGAGTGGAGGAGCTATGGTTGCGGAGCTGAAAAGGCTGGACTCCGGAGTAGCGGCGCCTGAGTTGGACCGCGCCGAGGTGATCCAGGTCTACGAGGACGTCTCTCTCAAGCAGCGGAGGCGTTTCCCGAATAACTTCTTTGAGGGGGCGGTCGGCCGTGCCAGAGCCGGTATCATCACACGCCACCTCCTCGAGGAGAAGCTTGGCATCGGCGTCGACGAGATACCGCGCGCCATTCACAAGAAGTTGTTCTACGAGAACGGCTTGACGTGGATGCTGGGGAGCTGCTTCGACTGGTCGCCGTACAAGGTGATCGACAACGCATATCCCGGCCGATTCCACAAATGGCAGTTCAATGTCAAGGGTATGTGGCAAGGTCCTGAGCGCTTCAAGCTGGCGGCGGAGGCTACCCGCTGGATGATCGAGGAGAGGGAGGGCTGCGCAGTAGGCGAGATCCCGCAGCGGATCTCAGCGACGACCTTCGGGAAGTACAACCTGAGGGGTATGCTGTCAGTCTGCTTCCGTGGTTCTTTCTTCCGCGCTATCGAGAACGCCTATCCGGGCCGTTTCTATCCCTGGGAGTTCAGAAACGTTCCGAAGAACTTCTGGCAGGGTGAGAAGGGACTCGAAAACGCGCGGCGGGCCACCAGGTGGCTGGTTGAGGACATGCTCGGCGTGCCGCCGGAGCGTGTTTTCCAGGACGTCACCTATCACCTCTTCAGGGAGTACGGACTCGGCGGTATGCTGACCGGATGCTTCTCCGGTTCGTCGATCCAGGCTCTTCATAACGCGTATCCGGACCTCATCGTTCCCGAGCATCCCAAGAGGAAGCCGAGGCGGAGACGCACGATCGAGAGGGTGAAACTCACCTAAGGCCGGTTCAGACCCACGAGTGAAAACAGCAGGCGGTCGGTTCCGCGAGGAGCCGGCCGCAGCTTTTGCCGGGTGGCCTTGACTTGTCGATTGGACTGGCTTAGCATCCCTCTTGCCGTGTTGTGGCGGCCGCGGTACGCTGTTCCTCACATCGTACGAGCTGATGGAGGTTGTTCGTGGATTCGAGACACATGACAAGGAAAAGGCTGGGCGAACTTCTCGATGGCTTTGGGAAATGCAGGGTCGCGATTCTCGGTGACATGATGCTGGACCGCTACGTCTGGGGGGATGTCAATCGCATCTCACCGGAGGCGCCCGTTCCGGTCGTGGAAGTCAGCAGGGAGACCGTGCGGTTTGGAGGAGCGGCCAACGTCGCTGAGAACGTGGCGTCGCTCGGAGCATCAGCCATCGTCGTCGGCGTCGTCGGCCGGGACGAGAACGCGCATCTGCTGACCTCGTTTCTTACGGAGCGAGGTGTTGATATCTCGAAGGTCCTCGATGTGGACGGACGGCCCACCACAACCAAGACACGGATCATCGCGCACAGCCAACAGGTGGTCCGAGCCGATCGCGAGGACACTCGTTCCCTGAGTGCAGACACCGAGTCACGACTTATCGAACTTGCCACCGAAGCGATCGAGTCGGCGGATGTTCTGGTCATCTCCGACTACGGCAAGGGTGTGGTGAGTGAACGAACACTCGCAGCGGTCCTGGAGCGGGTGCACGAGGCAGGAAAACCCGTCTGTGTTGACCCGAAGGAGTCGCACTTCGGGAGCTACACGGGCGTCACCGCCATCACGCCGAATCAGAAAGAGACGGCGGGCGCCGTGGAATTCGGGATACGAGGGGAAGAGGACCTGTTGAGAGCGGGCTGGGAACTCCGGAAGAGACTCGACGCGGAGTGCGTGATCATCACAAGGGGCGAGGAAGGCATGTCGCTCTTCATGAGGGACAGCGAGCACATCCATCTCCCGACCATGGCCAGAGAAGTGTTCGACGTCACGGGCGCCGGAGACACCGTCGTCGGTGTATTGGCCGTGGCGCTTGCGGCCGGCGCAACGATGGTTGAGGCTGCAGTCGTGGCCAATCATGCCGCAGGGATGGTGATACGGGAGATCGGCACCGCGTCGGTGACGACCGAGGAGATAGCCCGGTCGTTCGAGGATATCGAGGAGGACTAGACGTGGGCGAGGTCGTATCGCGTGAGGAGTTCATTGGGATCCGTGATGAGGCCAGGACGGCAGGGAGAAGCGTCGTCTTCACAAACGGTTGTTTCGACATAATCCACCGCGGCCACACGGACTACCTGGCGCGAGCGAAGTCGCTGGGTGATATCCTCGTTGTCGGTCTCAACACCGACAGGTCGGTCCGCGCGCTCAAGGGTGAGACAAGACCGATAATTCCGGAAGACGACCGCGCGCATGTGCTTGCGGCGCTCGCGTCCGTCGATTACGTTTGCCTCTTCGACGAGGACACTCCATACGAACTCATCGCGGCGATTGTGCCGGATGTGCTGGCCAAAGGCGCCGGATATTCGAGGGAGAACATCGTCGGGGCTGATCTCGTGGAAGAGCACGGAGGGAGAGTCGTTGCGCTCGAAGCGCTGGAAGGTCGCTCGACGCGCTCTATCGTCGACAGGATTCTGGAGGTCCGGCACGAGCGCTAGAAAAGGCGTGAACGCACCATTGGCTGCTGGACTATCTTCTGCAAATAGAGTAAACTTATATGGTTGTTCGGCAGTCGCACTCCTGGCTGTCGGCGGACCGGTGGAACGACATCCGCACGGTCCATATGATGTTTGGGATCCTCCAAGTGACCGTCTTCGGGTGAATGCGGGTACATGGGGGATTCATCTGCGATTGGCCGGGTGCGTCGCGGCCTCAAGGTGACGCGACAGCAGTGTGTCGGGGAGTCAAGGAGAGGTGTGATGGAGAAAAGACGTGTCATTATCATGGGGGCGGCGGGTAGGGATTTCCATAATTTCAATCTGGTCTATCGTGACCGCGAAGAGTTTGAGGTCGTAGCGTTCACGGCGACTCAGATTCCCGACATAGATGGTCGAGCATATCCTACGGAACTCGCCGGCAGGCTCTACCCCGACGGCATCCCGATTCGCGCGGAGGAGGAACTGCCACGCCTGATCGAGGAACTCAACGTCGATGATGTCGTCTTCGCGTACAGCGACGTGCCGCACGAGTATGTGATGCACAAGGCGTCCCAGGTGAACGCCCTGGGAGCCAACTTTGTGCTCCTCGGTGCGCGCGAGACGATGCTCAACTCCGGGAAGCCGGTGATCGCCATCTGTGCGACCCGGACGGGGTGTGGAAAAAGCCAGACGACGCGACGCGTTGCGGAAATCCTGACCGAGGCCGGGAAGAAGGTCGTCGCCATCAGACATCCGATGCCGTACGGCGATCTGACGAAGCAGATCTGGCAGAGGTTCGGCAGCTACGACGACATGGCGAAGCACAAGTGCACAATCGAGGAGATGGAGGAGTACGAGCCTCATATCGACCGTGGAAACGTCGTCTTCGCAGGAGTCGACTACGGACGCATCCTGGAAGAGGCTGAAAAGGAGGCGGACATCGTCCTGTGGGACGGTGGTAACAACGACGCGTCCTTCTACGATGCCGATCTCTACATCGTGGTTGCCGATCCGCATCGCGTCGGTCACGAACTCACGTACTACCCCGGAGAGCAGAACCTCCGGATGGCCGATGTCGTCATTATCAACAAGGAAGACTCCGCGGAGCAGGCGGAGATAGATCGGCTCGTCGGCAATATCGAGTCGGTGAACCCGGAAGCTCTGATTATGCACGCCGACTCGCCCGTAGTCTTCGAAGAGGACGTCGATCTCAGGGGCAAGCGCGTACTGGTTATCGAGGATGGTCCCACACTGACTCACGGCGGCATGACGATCGGGGCCGGCACTGTGGCTGCCGAGCGTGCCGGTGCGATCCTTGTTGACGCGCGCGACAAGGCAGTTGGCAAAATCAAAGAGATGTACGAGAAGTACCCGGGCATAGGAGCGCTCCTGCCCGCGGCCGGCTACAGTGGTGAGCAGGTGGCGGACCTGGAGAAGACGGTGAACGCGGTCGATTGCGATTACGTCGTTGTGGGGACGCCGATCGATCTCAGGAGGGTCATCACAATAGAGAAACCGAGCGTGCGCGTCGGGTACGATCTTGACGTGAAGGGTAGTCCGACGCTCGTTGATGTTCTGAAGAAGTTCCTGTGATATCGGGCCGCTCGCGCCCGGTACGCCGGGGTGGACGGATCTCCGGAACCGCAGCAACCATGGGGGGACTACTTGAAGATCCATGAGTACCAGGCCAGAGAGATTCTGAGCGGGTATGGGGTCCCGATTCCTCGTTTTGAGGTCGTGGACGATTCCAGGGACGCGCGCCGTGTTGCCGAGAAGATCGGCAGTATGGTCGTCGTCAAAGCTCAGGTGCACGTCGGCGGTCGCGGTAAGGCCGGCGGCGTCAAGCTGGCGCAGACTCCCCGCGAGGCGGAGGCGCACGCATCGGCCATACTGGGGATGGACATCAAGGGCCTCACGGTCGAGAGAGTCATGGTCGCGGACGCCGTCGATATCGATCGCGAGTACTACGCCGGAATCGTCGTCGACCGCGCGACCAAGAGGCCGGTCTATATGGTGAGCGCCGCCGGCGGAGTGGACATCGAGGAGGTTGCAGCGACGACGCCCGAGAGAATCCACAAACATCCGGTCGATCCCGAGGACGGGCTCTCTGAAGCCGACGCGCAAGAGCTTGCAGGGAAGCTCGATGCGAGACCTCATGTGGCTCGTGACATCGCAGTCGTTGTTGAGAAACTGTATGAGGCTTTCATCGGAAGCGATGCCTCGCTTGCGGAGATAAACCCGCTGGTCGTTACACCGGACGAGCAGGTCTGGGCGGTCGATGCGAAGATCAACATCGACGACAACGCACTATTCCGCCATCCCGACATTGAGGCCATGCGCGACCCATCCAGTGAGACCGATGAACTGAGGCGGGCGCGAGAGATGGGTCTCTCATACATCAAGCTTGAGGGCGACGTTGGCTGCATCGTAAACGGGGCAGGCCTGGCCATGACCACTATGGATGTCATCAAGTACTACGGTGGTGAGCCCGCTAACTTCCTCGACATCGGAGGAAGCTCGAGCCCGGAGAAAATGCAGACCGCCATCGACATCATTACGGGTGACCCGAACGTCAAGTCGATCCTCCTCAACATCTTTGGGGGAATCACCCGCTGTGACGACGTTGCCAGGGGACTCGTGGCTGCGCTCGAGGAGCAGCCCGTGGGGCTGCCGCTCGTTGTCCGCCTGACGGGGACGAACGCGGAAGAGGCCGGGCGAATCCTGGCTGAGCACGAGATGGAATCCGCGGAGACGATGGATGAAGCGGTCGAGAAGGCGGTCGAGCTGGCGAGGAGGCAGGCGTGAGTATCTTTCTGGATGAAACCACACGAGTCTGCGTCCAGGGAATCACCGGCCGCGACGGCTCGTTCCACACCCGCGCCATGGTGGAGTACGGAACCGCTGTCGTGGCGGGCGTCACACCAGGGAAGGGTGGACAGGAGATAGACGGGATCCCTGTCTTCAATACCGTGCGTGAGGCCGTCGACGCGACGGGAGCCAATGCAACCATCATCTTCGTCCCCGCGAAGTTCGCCGCAGGTGCTGCGATGGAGGCGGTCGAGTCGGGTGCTAAGCTCGTTGTCGTTGTTTCCGAGGGTGTGCCCACTCTCGATGTGGCGAAGATCTACAAGCGGACGAAGGAGCTCGGTGTTCGCATGATCGGACCGAACTGTCCCGGTATCATCAGCCCCGGGAAATCGAAGCTGGGCATCATGCCCGGCTTCATTCACTCCCAGGGCGGCATAGGTGTCGTCTCGAGAAGCGGAACGCTGACCTACGAGGTAGTGGACTGTCTGCGTCGCGACGGGATGGGTCAGTCGAGCGTTATCGGGATCGGTGGTGATCCGATAATCGGAACGAGCTTCATCGACACGCTGGAAGCGTTCGAGAATGACCAGGAGACAGAAGCCGTCGTGCTGATAGGGGAGATCGGCGGGACGGACGAAGAGCAGGCAGCGGAGTTCATCAAGGCGAAGATGACGAAGCCGGTCGTGAGCTTCATCGCCGGCAGAACTGCTCCCCCAGGAAAGAGGATGGGGCATGCCGGGGCCATCATCGCGGGTGGCAAGGGGACGGCTCAGGAGAAGATGGAAGCGCTGGCGGCGGCGGGCGTGCCCGTGGCCGACCGTCCGAGTGAGATACCCGGTCTTCTGAAGACCGCGCTTGGGAGGTAGCATGGAGAAGCAGGCGGCCAAGGCCGCGAACAACAGGCGATGGAACTACCCGTCGCGTGAAGAGCACCCGGATCAGGATGTCTTTGTCTACCAGGCCTGGTGCAAGGCCTGTGGTATCTGCATCGAGTTCTGCCCCACAAAGGTCTTCGGGGCGGACAAGACCGGTCGTCCGGTCGTGGAGCATCCGGAGAAGTGCATTGCCTGCAATCTCTGCGAGATGCTCTGCCCCGATATGGCGATCACGATCTACAAAGAGCGTGCGAAGAAGAACGGTTCCTAACGAGGCCGGCTAACGGACTACAGTGTCCGGGGGTTCATCAATCATGTCAGGGAACAACGAAAGGTCGATCTGGGTGATGCAGGGGAACGAAGCCTGCTCTGTGGGAGCTGTCGCCGCCGGTGTCGATTTCTTCGCCGGCTATCCCATTACTCCATCGTCCGAAATCGCAGAGTTCATGGCAAGACATCTTCCACTGATCGGCGGGCGCTTCATCCAGATGGAAGATGAGATCGGCTCGATAGCAGCCATAATCGGTGCGTCGCTGGCCGGCGCGAGATCGATGACCGCCACAAGCGGACCGGGTTTCTCGCTCATGCAGGAGAACTTGGGATTAGCCTGTCTCGCTGAAATCCCTTGTGTCATCGTAAACGTCCAGCGTGCCGGTCCCTCAACCGGGCTACCGACGCAGCCGGCCCAGGGGGACGTCATGCAGACGCGCTGGGGAACGCACGGCGACCATGCTATCATCGCGCTGGCGCCGGCGACTGTTCTCGAGTGCATCGAGCTCACGGCACGCTGCGTGAGTCTGTCCGAGGAGTTCCGCACGCCCGTCGTGCTTCTTATGGACGAAGTGATCGGTCACATGCGTGAGAGCGTTGAGGTTCCGGCTCCGGGGTCGTACAAAGTGCATTCGCGGCCGCACCCGCGCGACGAGCAGGAGGACTACCAGCCGTTCTGCGGCGGACTCAGTGGCATTCCTCCGATGGCTCACTTCGGTGGGCCGCATCGCTTCCACGTGACAGGCCTCACTCACGACGAGCGCGGCTTCCCGACAATGGTGCCGGAGGAGGTGGACAGGAAGATCCGCGGGATCGTGGGCAAGATCGAGGACAGAGCGGACGATCTGGCCATGAACGAGGAAACAATGACGGACGACTGCGAGGTGCTGCTCTTCGCGTACGGGTCCTCGGCGCGTGTCGCGAAAGCGTCGCTGAGGGTTCTGAGGGAACGCGGTCTGAAGGCCGGGCTCCTGCGCGTGAAGACCATCTGGCCGTTCTCGGGCAAGAGGCTCAGGGAGCTGGCTCCCCAACTTCGCAGTATCATCGTTCCTGAAATGAACCTGGGACAGCTTGTAACAGAAGTGGAGCGTGCGGTGGCCGGTGTTGTTCCGGTCCGGCACTTCGGGCGGGTCGACGGGCACTTGTTTGAGCCCGATCAGATCACTGACTTCGTTCTGGAGGAGATAGCGTCATGAGCCAGGCCATAGAACGCGCGAGGACCTATCTCAAGCCTCACAAGAAACTTCCGACCGTTTGGTGTGCGGGATGCGGTCTCGGGATCATTATGGGCAGCCTCACGAGGGTGATGTCCGGGATGGGGCTCGAGAAGAACAAGACGGCGACGATCTCGGGTATTGGGTGCACCGGACGGCTTCCTACCTACATCGATACCAATACGCTGCATACGACACACGGCAGAGCGCTCGGATTCGCCACGGGCGTTAAGCTCGCCAATCCCGAGCTTACGGTCGTCACAGCAATGGGTGACGGGGATGCTGTGGCGATCGGAGGCAACCACTTCATCCACGCCTGCCGGCGCAACATCGATATAACCGCCATCGTGGCGAACAACTGCATCTACGGGATGACGGGCGGGCAGTACTCGCCCACGACGCCTCACGGCAAGCGAGGAACGACCGCTCCCTACGGCAACGTTGAGTACGAATTCGATATCGTCTCCCTCGCGGCTGGAGCCGGGGCGACATTCGTTGCCCGCACGTCGGTCTACCACGTGCGCGAGCTGGACAAGATCCTTGAGCGTGCCATCCGACACCCGGGGTTCTCCGTCGTTGAGGTCGTCAGCAACTGCTACACGAGCTACGGCAGACTCAACAAGTTCTCCGGTCCGGTCGACATGTTCAAGTGGATGAAGGAGAGCGCGGTCACCGTGAAGCAGGCCGCCGATATGTCTCCCGAGCAGCTCAAGGGGAAGTTCATCCGCGGCGTTCATGTCGAGAGAGATCAGCCCGAATTTATCGAGGTCTATGACAAGCTCGCTGAAGAGCTGACCACGGACTCCTCGGTTGTCAACCAGAACCTCAGGGCGACGATCGAGAGCTACCAACGGCTTGGGAACAGGCTCAAGGCGAGGATCGAGTAGCCGGTGTATCTCGAGGAACGGTCACCGCCTGAGCGCGGCGACACCAACGCGAGGATTCGCAAGTGACGAAAGATGAAGGCAGATTCGAGATTCGCCTTTCAGGCTCGGGCGGTCAGGGGCTGATGCTGGCCGGCAAGCTCCTTGCGGAGGCGGCGTCCGTCTACGACGGCAAGAACACGGTGCAAACGCAAAGCTACGGTCCCGAGGCAAGAGGCGGTAAGAGCAAGACCGATATCGTCATCTCGACCGAGGATATCGACTATCCAAAGGCGACCAGCGTCGATGTGCTTCTCGCCATGACCCAGGTATCCGCGGATGAATACAGGCGTTCTCTCAAAGAGGGTGGGCTCTTCGTCGTGGATTCGTACCTCGTGGACAATGCCGGGCTGGACTCCGCTATCGGGATCCCGTTCACGCTTCTCGCCATCGAACAGTGCGGAAGAGCACTGTTCGCCAACGTGGTTGCACTCGGCGCAGTTGTTGAGCTCTCGAAAGCCGTGGAGTGGGACAGCCTCGAGAAGACCGTGGTGGCGCGTGTACCGAGCGGAACCGAGGAGGCGAACAAGAGAGCGCTGGCTGTCGGACGGGAAGCCGCCAGGCGCGCGACGGGAAAGGTGAGCTGATGGACAGAACCTTCCTCATGGTGAAACCGCGGGCCGTCCGTGATGGTCTCACGGGAGAGATTCTGGCTGCGCTCGAGCGGGGGGGCTTCCGCATCGTCGGCCTCGCATCACGAAAACTGTCGGTCGAAGAAGCTCACGTGTTCTACGATGTGCACGTGGGCAAACCGTTCTTTGGGACCCTCATTGAGTTCGTCACATCGGGAATGACGGTCGGGGTCATGCTGGAAGCGCCTGATGCGGTGACGGCACTCCGAGCGTTCATCGGAGCCACCGACCCGGCTAAGGCTGCGCCCGGCAGCATCAGGGGCAAGTACGGCAAGAGCATGACGGAGAACGGAGTGCATGCTTCCGACGCGCCTGAGCGCGTGAAACATGAATCAGCCTTCTACTTCGGCGACTGTCCTCGCACACTCGCTGGGTAGGTGGTGTTCGCAAGGGACGGAGCCACCGGATCACTCGGAGGAACGATGGAGAAGGCGGTTGTTCAGGCGGAGACAATGAAAGAGTACCTGGCTATCGTCGATGAGATAGCCGGGAAGTATGTGGACGCGCCGGGGAGCGTGATCCCCGTGTTGCAGCAGGTTCAGGCCAGAATCGGCTACCTGCCGGTTGAGGTGATTCAGAGAATCGGACACTCGCTGGATGTGCCTCCAGCACGCGTCTACGGCGTCGCCAGTTTCTACTCGCAGTTCAGATTCAATCCTGTCGGGAAATACATTGTGAAGGTCTGTCACGGCACGGCCTGCCACGTGCAGGGGGCGGTCGCGATCGGCGACGCCATCTGCGATGAACTTGGTATTGAGGACGGAGGTACCACCGAGGACGGGATGTTCACCGTCGACTCCGTGGCGTGCATCGGTTGTTGCAGCCTTGCCCCCGTGATCATGATCGCGGACGACACATACGGTCGCCTGACACCCGCCGAGGCGCGGAAGATTGTCCGGGAGTACGGGAAGTAAGGCCAGGGCGGGGGTCGATGGCGCACGGCTGAACGGGCAATCAGGGCGGACGCATTGCGGAACACCCTGTTAAGGGGTGTCCGGAGAGGGACAAGATGGATACTTCGGGCGTGGTTGCTGAGATAACGGTCGGTCTTTCGAGCTGCGGGATTGCCGCCGGGGCTCGGGACGTGTATGAGACCTTCCGGCAGAAGCTCCAGGACCAGGGAATCGACGTCGAGCTCAAACGTACAGGGTGTGTCGGGATGTGCTACAGAGAACCGCTCGTGGATGTAGCGGTTCCCGGGTTGGGGAAGATGACGTACGGCGGCGTCACCACGGAACGCGTCGAACGCATCATTGCTGAACACGTGGTGGGCGGAAAACCGATCGAAGAGTGGCTGATCCACGCCGACGGTCGGGAGCTTCCGGACGATGCCTACCTGGCGCCACAGGAGCGGATAGTCCTCAGGAACGCAGGTCTAATCGATCCCGAGTCGATCGATGACTACATGGATGCCGGCGGCTACGACGCCCTCGCAACGGCACTCAAATCCATGTCGCCCGATGAAGTCATCTCGGTAGTCAAGGACTCCGGTCTGAGGGGGCGCGGCGGAGCCGGCTTCCCGACCGGCGTGAAGTGGGGTCTGGCCAGGCAGCAGCCGGGAGAGGTCAAGTACGTCATAGTCAACGCCGACGAGGGAGATCCCGGCGCCTTCATGGATCGGAGCATTCTTGAGGGCGATCCCCATTCGGTTCTCGAAGGGCTCATGATCGCGGCATATGCGATCGGAGCCAAGGAGGGCTATTTCTACGTTCGCGCGGAGTACCCTCTCGCCATCAAGCGCCTCAACATAGCCATTGCCGATGCTACGGAGCGGGGATTCCTTGGAAGCGACATTCTGGGATCCGGGTTCGGCTTCACGGTCAAGATCAAGGAAGGCGCCGGAGCTTTCGTCTGCGGGGAGGAGACGGCCCTCATCGCATCCATAGAGGGCAAGAGAGGCATGCCGAAGCTGCGGCCGCCGTATCCTGCTGTCGAGGGGCTCTGGGGGAAGCCGACCAACATCAACAACGTCGAAACGTACGCGAACATCGCGTGGATCATCACGAATGGAGCCGCGGCGTACGCGAGCCACGGCACGGAGACCAGCAAGGGAACGAAAGTGTTTGCACTTGCCGGGAAGATCGTCCGCGGCGGACTCGTTGAAGTCCCGATGGGCATTCGCTTGAGAGACATCATCTTCGAAATCGGGGGCGGTGTGCCGGAGGGGCGGAAGTTCAAGGCCGTTCAGCTCGGGGGACCGTCCGGTGGCTGCATTCCGGAGGAGCTCATCGACGTCAAGGTCGACTATGAATCCGTGACGAAAACGGGCGCGATCATGGGCTCGGGTGGCATGGTTGTCATGGACGATTCGACGTGCATGGTGGACATCGCGCGGTTCTTCCTCGACTTCACCCAGAATGAGAGCTGCGGCAAGTGCACGTTCTGTCGAGTAGGCACCAAGCGGATGCTGGAGATCCTTGAGCGCATCTGTGCCGGAGAGGGACGCGAGGGCGATATCGAACTCCTGCAGGAGCTGGGTGAGAAAGTAGTGAGCTCGTCGCTCTGCGGGCTTGGGCAGACCGCACCGAACCCCGTCCTCACCACGATCAAGCACTTCAGAAACGAGTACGAAGCGCACATTCACGAGAAGCGCTGTCCGGCGCTCGCGTGCAAGGCGCTTCTGACCTACGAAGTCGTTGCAGAGAACTGCGTAGGCTGTACGCTGTGCGCCAAGGCGTGCCCGGTCGGCGCGGTGAGCGGCGAGAAGAAGAAACCGCACGTCATAGACCAGGATCTCTGCACGAAGTGCGACGCGTGCAGGCAGGTGTGCAAGTTCGACGCGATCATCGTTCGCTAGCTCGAATCAACAGGCTTTGAGACCGAGGCTGAATCAGAGAGGGAACAAGGTGGCACTGGTAACTGTCTCCCTTGACGGGAAGGAAGTACAGGTCGAGCACGGTATCACGATCCTTGAGGCCGCGAGGCGGAACGGGATCGAGATACCGACACTATGCCATGACGAGCAGCTCGAGCCCTTCACATCCTGCTGGGTCTGCGCAGTCAAGCTGGAAGGCGTGAAGCGGTATGTGCCCTCGTGTGGAACGCGGGTGGCGGAGGGGATGAAGATATGGACGAACACTGAGGACGTGCGTGCGGTACGGCGTATGGCGCTCGAGCTCCTCATGTCGAATCACCGGGGCGACTGCATCGCGCCGTGTCAGGCGGCGTGCCCGGCGAGTGTCGACGTCCAGGGATACATCGCTCTCATTGCGAAAAAGAAGTACCGTGAGGCGACGGCACTCGTCAAGGAAGTGAACCCGTTTCCTCTGTCGATCGGCCGCGTCTGCACCAGGCCTTGTGAGGAAGAGTGCCGCAGGAACGCTATGGAGGGACCGGTCTGCATTGATTTCCTCAAGCGGTTCGCCGCCGACTGGGACATCGAGCACCCGGAACCGTTCTCACCCCCCGTCGCGCCCCCGACCGGGAAGAGAGTTGCCATGGTGGGAGCAGGTCCGGGCAGTCTCACGGCAGCCTACTACCTGGCTCAGAAAGGCCATGCCGCTACGATTTTCGAGGCGCTTCCGGCCGCCGGCGGAATGCTCCGCTACGGCATCCCGGAGTACAGGCTGCCCAAGAACATTCTGGATGATGAGATTGGACTCATCACCGGGCTCGGTGTGACCATCGAATACGGCAAGGCTCTGGGTCGTGACTTCGTGCTGAAAGATCTCTTCGACGATGGGTTCGATGCGATCTTTCTTGGGCTGGGTGCGATGGGAAGCCGCAAGATGCGTGTCGACGGAGAGGACCTCCAGGGGGTCTGGGCCGGCACGGACTTCCTCAAGAAGATGGGTCTTGGGGAGAAGGTCGAGATAGGCAGGAGCGTGGCCATCATCGGCGGCGGGAACACGGCCGTCGACGCGGCGCGAACGTGTCTACGTCTCGGCGCTCTGAAGGTGACCATCGTTTACCGCAGGTCACGCAGGGAGATGCCCGCATGGGACATCGAAGTTGACGCTGCCGAACACGAGGGCGTCGTAATGCACTTCCTCGCTGCGCCGACGAAGATAGAGGGAGACGGGAAGTGCGAGCGGCTGGAGTATATCCGCATGGAACTCGGTGAGCCCGACGAGAGCGGGCGCAGACGTCCCGTTCCGATAGAGGGTTCTGAGGAGTCCCTTCCTGTCGATAACGTGATCGCCGCGATCGGCCAGGTTGCGGACCTCGACTGCATTCACTCGACAGCCGGGAAGGACCCCAGTTCCCTAGAGGCCGGGCTGGAGCTCACGCACTGGGGCACCATTGTTGCCGACGAGAAGACATGCGTGACATCGGTCGAGGGTGTCTTCGCCGGGGGCGATGTCGTCAACGGCGCCGCGACCGCCATCGAGGCGATTGCACACGGCGGCAAGGCGGCGGCCGCAATCGACAGGATCCTCAGCGGCGGCAAGATCGATAGCCTCCGTCCTTTCTTCAACGCTCAGAAGGAGCGCTGGGATCACTTTCCGGAGGATGAACTCGAGGACGTTCCTCGCCAGGAGCGTCAGGAGATGCCGGAGCTTCCCGTCGAGATGCGGATTCACACATTCGAAGAAGTGGAACTCGGGTTCACCGAAGAGCAGGCGCTTGAGGAGACCAAGCGTTGTCTCGAATGCGGCTGCATAGATGCGTTCACCTGCGACCTGAGAAAGCACTCGGCCGAGTACGACGTCAGGCCCACGCAGTTCGCCGGCGACAGGGTTTGCGAACTGCCGGACGTGCGGCACCCGTTCATTCGCATCGAGCCTGAGAAGTGCATCATGTGCGGTCGCTGCATACGTATCTGCGAGGTGGTGGAGGGAGCGTCGGCGCTCGGTTTCTTCCAGCGGGGATTCGATGTCCGGATGAAGCCCAGCCTGAACCTGCCCCTGGCTTCGACCGAGTGCGATTCGTGTGGACAGTGCGTCACAACCTGTCCGACGGCGGGGATCTCCGAAAGGCCTCTTGCGATCAAGCCGGGGCCGTGGGATCTCGAGTCGACGAATTCAATCTGCAGCTTCTGCGGAACCGGATGCGCAGTGAACCTCAATACCGTTGCCGGAGATCTGGTGTCGATTACGCCTGCAGCCGCCGGCATCAATGATGGGAATCTCTGTGTGCGCGGGAGGTTCGGCTTCCGCGCGCTCTACGGTCGGGAGAGCGTTACGCGGCCTCTCGCGCGCAGAGATGTCGGTTTCGACGAGGTGAGTCTGCCTGAGGCGCTTGAGCAGACAGCAAGCGCTCTCAAGAGCGCGTCGCAAGCCTCGGGCCCGGGATCTGTGGCGGTTTTCGGTTCACCGCGCTTGACGAACGAGGAGGCCTACCAGCTGCAGAAACTGGCCAGAGTCAGTGTCGGGACCCCGAACGTGGGTTCATTCGGCACGGCGTTGGAGAGCACGGTCTTCGGTGCACTGAGGCACGCGCTTGGGTCCGCAGCCTCGACTGCGTCCTACGACGACGTCAGAGAGACGGACGTCATTCTGCTCATAGATTCCGACATCACGGAGGAACAGACGGTCGCGGGCATAGCCATAAGGAAGGCAGTGAGAAGAGGGGCCCGGCTTTTCGTAGTGTCACCGCGCGAGACCCGAATGGCCCGGTTGGCGGATACGTGGATTCAAGTCGACCGAGACACCGTGGGTGATCTTCTGAACGGCATGTTGGATCATCTGCTGTCGGAGGCCGTGGTGGATGCAGACACTCTGCCGTATGGACTGACGGGATTGGATGAGCTTCTGGCATCGCTTCCTGTCGGTGGTCTGGCGAAGGTCGCGTCCGCGACGGGAATCGAGCCCGATGTGATCCGCGCCGTCGCCGCAGCATTCGCCGGCGCAGAGAAAGGTGTACTGATCGCTAACGCAGCGTCCTTCGCGACAGCCACGGCTGACCGTGACGCGGCGAGCGCGGTAGCGCTTGCCGCCCTCTGCAGTAAGGCCACCGGTGACGGCTCAGGTGTTCTCTTCCTCAGGATGAAGGCAAACGGGCAGGGGATCGTGGATGTCGGACTCGATCCGTTACTGCTTCCCGGTCAGTCGTCAGCGCTTTCTGAGGAGTCGCGTGCGGATCTTGAGACACTGTACGGAGCGCCGATACCGGCTCCGCTCTATGGCGACACAAACGCGCTTTTCGAAGGCGTGGAGTCGGGCACCATCCGGGCTGTGCTGATAGTCGGGGAGGATCCCGTGGGTGGTTCGAGCGATCCTGAGAGGGTGCGAAAAGCTCTCTTCGGACTTGAGTTCCTTGCAGTGGCCGATTCGGTTCCGACCGGAACCACCGCGCTGGCCGATGTCGTGATACCGCTCGCCGCTCTGGCGGAAGCCGACGGCAGCTATACCAACAGCGAGCGACGGATTCAGTCGGTCTCTTGCGCCGTGGATGCGGGGCGCGACACGCTGGCAATGCTCGGCGACCTCAGTCGACTGTTGGGAGTGGAGCTCAGCGAGCCTGTCCCGGCGGTCGTGAGGCGGGAACTCAGTCAGGCCTCAAAGTGGATCGATTTCCCTCCGGGTGAGCCGGGGATTCCCGGTCGGAGGTGGTTCGGTGGAGGCCTGTACGGGGAGAGTCCGGCCATGACCGAATTGACCGTGGCGCTTGACGGCTTCCAGGCGGAAAGCTACGGCGTTTCCTTTGACCCGCGCTGGACCGATGCCCTTGAATCAGGCTTTTCGCGGCTGGCAGAGAAGGAAGGACTGGCCAACCACGTTGTCAGGCGCGTGGGAGTTTCGGCTTGACTCGGCGGCTTTGTCCATCTAGGATAGCTTGAATTGCTATGTCCGGCAGGGATTCCGGCGGGGGTCCCTGTTGGCACTACTGGATTCCCTGAAGTAAATTGGACGATGGGTATTTCGGAGGAAACATGGCTGTTCCAAAGAGAAAAAGCTCCAAGGCCGTCGGAAGGAAGCGCAGGACGCACAAGAAGGTGGCAAGCCCACCGCTCTCTGTCTGTCCGTCCTGTGGCGAGCCCAAGCTTCCGCATCGGATGTGTCCGCACTGCGGGGTGTACAAGGGCCGCGAGATCCTCCCGGAGGAGAAGGAGAAAGAGTAAGGTGTCCACAGTTCCCGGAAGCAGTCCTGCAGGCGGCGGTTCGGCTTCGCGGCCCATCCGAATTGCGGTAGACGCGATGGGTGGCGATAACGCGCCGGGTGTTGAGATTGGGGGAGCGATAGCGGCGGCCAGGGAGGCCGACGGCGAAATCGAGGTCGTTCTGGTCGGGCGGCAGGATCTCATCGAAGCTGAGATGACCAAGCTTGACGCGACGGGATTGCCGGTTTCGATAGTGGACGCCGCCGATGTTATTGGAATGCACGATGCCCCTGCGGAGGCCGTAAGGCGGAAGCGGGGGTCTTCTCTTGTGGTCGCGACAGCGCTTCACAAGAAGGGTGACGTGGATGGGCTGGTGAGCGCAGGCAACACCGGAGCCGTGGTGGCGGCGGGTCTCCTGGGCCTGGGCATGCTTCGAGGTGTGCGTCGTCCCGCCATTGCCAGCCTCTATCCGACGCTCAAGAACCCCGCAATAGTGCTGGACGTCGGGGCGAGTGTCGACTGCCGGCCATCCGACCTCGTGGAGTTCGCGGTGATGGGTGTGGCCTATGCACGTCACGTCCTTGGGCGCGATGATCCACAGGTGGCGCTTGTGAACGTTGGTGAGGAGCCGTCGAAGGGCAATGAACTCACGAGGGCGGCACAGTCGGCAATGTCATACTGAAACGTACTGAGGGACTGGTCCACATCCTGCCGGAGTTTCTGTCGCAGGGAAGCGGCGACACGGCCGGCGGGATCGATGGGCTCAGACATAAGTTCGACTACGCGGAGTATGGTGGTGCGCCGCTCCTGGGCGTGAACGGCGCCATCATAATCGCCCATGGAGCGTCATCAGAAAAGGCGATAAAGAACGCTGTGAAGGTTGCCGCGAGGTTCGTTGACGCCGATGTCGATGGCGTAATCGTGAGTAGACTAGGAGAGGTGGTGTCGAACAATGGCCGGTAGCGTGCGGAATGCCTACATCGCCGGCATGGGCATGTATGTGCCCCCCAAGGTGATGACGAACGAATATTTCGCTGGAATCGTTGATACGTCGGACGAGTGGATCACCCAGATGACCGGGATCAAGGAACGGCGTCACGTCGAGGCCGACGTGGCGACGTCCGATCTTGCGACGGCGGCATCGAAGACAGCCATGGAAAAAGCCGGTGTGACTCCCGATGAGATCGACATGATCATCGTGGCGACAGCCACACCGGACATGTTTTTCCCCTCGACGGCGTGCCTCGTTCAGACGAACATCGGCGCCCTCAATGCGTTTGCGTATGACATAGTGGCCGGATGTTCCGGGTTCATATTCGGTCTTGTTATTGCCGAGCAGTTCATCAAGGCCGGCACCGTGGAGACCGTCCTCCTGATCGGCGCTGAGACGCTCTCCAAGATGTCCGACATGACCGACAGGAACACGTGCGTTCTCTTCGGCGACGGTGCGGGAGCCGCGGTCCTGCGTCCGTGCGAAGCGCCGAAGGGGATTATTGATCACGTCATCGGCTCCGACGGTTCTCTTGGCAGCCTCCTGTCTCTGCCTGCCGGTGGGTCAAGACTGCCGGCTTCTCACGAGACAGTTGACAAGAATCTGCACACGATCTACATGGACGGCCGCAAGGTCTACGTCAACGCCGTGAAGAAGATGGGTGACTCAGTTGTGCAGGTCCTCGAGCAACAGAACCTGACGGGCGAGGACATGGACATACTCTTCCCACACCAGGCCAACCTCCGTATCATCACGAGCGTCGCCGAGCGGGCGAAGATGCCGGCCGAGAAGGCCTACGTCAACATCCAGAAGTACGGGAACACGTCGGCGGCGTCGATCCCGCTCGCGATGTGCGAGGCCATCGACGATGGGAGCTTGAGAGAAGGCATGCTCGTCGGTCTGGTCGCGTTCGGCGCCGGCTTTACCTGGGCTTCGGCTCTGATAAGGTGGTAGAGGACCCATGGAACGCGTAGCACTGCTGTTTCCGGGGCAGGGATCGCAAGCCGTTGGTATGGGGAAGGATCTCTTCGAGAGTTCCCCGAAGGTCCGCGAGGTTTACGAGCGCGCCTCCGAGGCGATAGACCTCGACCTGGCGAGCCTGAGCTTCGATGGGCCTGAAGACGAACTCAGAAAGACGGTCAACACACAGCCGGCGCTTCTCGTCGCCGGCGTAGCGGCATTGACGCTGGTGCTTGAGCGAAGCGTTGAGCCGTGGGCCGTTGCCGGACACAGCTTGGGTGAGTACACAGCACTTGTGGCGGCGCGCAGTCTCAAGCTCGAAGACGCTGTTCGTGCGGTGCGCGAACGTGGCAGACTGATGTACGAGGCAGGGCTCGAGGCTCCCGGCACGATGGCGGCCATCATTGGACTGGAGGCGGAGGTTCTCGACAGCGTGGTCGCGGAGGCCGGATCCGCAGGCGTCGTCCAGGTCGCGAACTACAATTCTCCCTCGCAGATCGTCATCTCAGGTGAGACGGCGGCTGTGCGGAGGGCGATGGAGCTCGCCACCGGGCGGGGCGCCCGTCGTGCTATCGAGCTCAAGGTCAGCGGTGCCTTCCATAGTGATCTGCTCGAGAGCGCCCGCTTGGGAATGGAAGCGTTTCTTGAGGGCGTCGTCATCGAGAAGCCCCAGGCTATCTTCGTCGCGAACGTGACAGGCAGTGCGCTCGATGATCCTGAGATGATTCGAGGAAATCTAGTGAGACAGATTACGAATCCCGTGAGATGGGTCGACAGTATGAGGACGATCGTCGACCTTGGGGCCGAGCGACTGATAGAGGTTGGTCCCGGCAACGTGCTCAGAGGACTCATGAGGAAGATAGATGTCTCAGTGCCGACTGCGGGCGCCGGTTGTCTGGAGGAGATAGAGAAGCTTGCAGACGGTTCACCGGCCGGTCGGTAACTGCCGGGGGTGGGCTCGGGAAGCGAGGAGGACCCATGCGACTCGATGGAAGACAGGCGGTCGTCACAGGCGGCGGTTCGGGCATCGGCAGGGCCATCGCGATCAGACTTGCGTCCGAAGGAGCGAGGGTTGCCGTTGTGGACATCGATGAGGCGAGCGCATCCACCGTCACCACCGAGATCAAGGAGGCCGGCGGCACAGCCGGGGCATACGTGCTGGACGTTGCCGACTCGGACGCGGCAGTCGAGGTGATGAAACAGGTGGCTGAGGATCTTGGAGGCATAGGTATCCTGGTAAACAACGCCGGGATCACTCGCGACAACCTGCTTATCAGAATGTCGCCCGACGACTGGGATCTGGTTCTCAAGATCAACCTCAAGGGCACGTTTAACTGCACTCGCGCCGCGGCCAGGATCATGATGGCCGGTCGTTGGGGGAGGGTCATCAACATCTCGTCGGTCATAGGGCAGATAGGCAACATCGGACAGGCGAGTTACGGTGCGTCCAAGGCCGGCATTGTGGCGCTGACCAAGACCACCGCACGCGAGCTTGCATCACGCGGGATTACGGCCAACGCGATAGCGCCCGGCTTCATCGAGACTCCGATGACCGAGAAGCTGTCGGAGAAGGTCAGAGAGGGTCTCGGTTCCATGCTTATTATCAAACGATTCGGGAAGCCGGAAGACATAGCGAATCTGGTTGCATTCCTTGCTTCCGATGAAGCAGACTATATCACTGCGCAGACGATAAACGTAGATGGGGGCATGGCCTCGTAGGCTTTGTCCCCGTGGCTTCAACGGACTCAGGAGGTAGATAGAATGGCGGATGTCCTGGAGAAGGTCAAGCAGGTCGTTGCGGAGAAGCTCCAGATCGACGCTGAGCAGGTCACGATGGAGGCGGCGATCGTCGAGGACCTGGGCGCGGATTCGCTCGAGCAGGCGGACATCCTGTTCTCACTCGAGGACGAGTTCGGTATCACCGCCGACGATTCCGATGAGGCCGAGGGTCTCAAAACCGTTGCCGACATCGTTGCCTATCTGGAGAAGAGAACAGGCTGACGGGCAGGACGGCGATTGTGAACCGCGGTTCCACTTCTTTTGTGTGGGGCCGCGGCTCATGGTCACGGAACCGTATGCGTGTTTCTGTGGGCCGGTGCGGCAATGGCGTGCGCGCCCACGGTGTGGCACGTGCGGAGACCCCGAGCGCAGGGGGCAATGCGCGCGGGGCGGAACACGAGAGGAAAGGAACGCATGTCGAGGAGAGTAGTGGTCACAGGTATGGGTGCACTGACACCCCTGGGACTGGACAGGGTAACGACCTGGGAAGCCCTTCTTGAGGGCAGGAACGGGGTTGGGACCATCACGCGTTTCGATGCTTCCGCCTATCCCGTCAGAATCGCCGCAGAACTCAAGGGATTCGATGTGGAGTCGTTCATAGAGAAGCGTGAAGCCAGGAAAATGGACCCGAGTACCCAGTATGGCGTGGCCGCGTCTCTCATGGCTTGGAAGGATTCCGGTCTGTGTGAGGGTGATTTCGATTCGGCTCGAGCCGGCGTCATCATAGGCTCGGGTGTGGGTGGTATCCAGACTCTTGAGGCGCAGCATGCCGTTCTCATGGAGAAGGGGCCGAGGAGGGTCAGCCCGTTCTTCATCCCGATGCTCATCGCGGACATGTCATCGGGCATGGTGTCCATAATGCTCAACCTCAAGGGAATGAACTTCGCCACTGTCTCTGCGTGTGCCTCGGGCGCCCATGCTATTGGTGTATCGTTCCAGGCCGTTCGGTGTGGAGATGCTGATATCATGGTGGCCGGAGGCGCCGAGGCCGCCGTGTGTCCGCTGTCGGTCGCAGGTTTCGCGGCGATGCGCGCGATCTCTTCCAGGAACGATGAGCCCGAGCGGGCGTCGAGACCGTTCGACGCCGGGCGCGACGGTTTCATTGTCGGCGAGGGCGCAGGCATTGTCGTGCTCGAGGAACTGGAGCACGCGAAGCGGCGCGGAGCCGTGATTCACGCGGAGATCACCGGGTACGGTGCGACGGGTGACGCCTATCACATGACGGCGCCTGCGCCCGGTGGAGACGGTGGCGCAAGAGCCATGGCTCGCGCGCTGGATGATGCGCGAATGGTCCCCGAGGATGTGCAGTACATCAACGCTCACGGCACATCCACGCCCCTGAACGACAAGTTCGAGACGGCTGCGATCAAGTCCGTCTTCGGTGAGCATGCTGGTGTGCTCGCCGTGTCATCGACGAAGTCGATGACCGGACATCTTCTGGGAGCTGCAGGGGGCGCTGAGGCCATCTTCACGGCTCTGTCACTGGCGAACTCGGTCATACCCCCCACGATCAACTACGAAACCCCGGATCCAGACTGTGATCTCGACTACGTTCCGAATCAGCCCAGAGACACGAAGATTCTGAACGCACTTACGAACTCGTTCGGATTCGGCGGACACAACTGTTCGATCGCGATCCGGCGATTCGAGGGATAGCCGGGATACACAAATGACACGAATTCAGAACCTGTTCGGGCGCCTTCGGGTGATCGACAAAGGCCGTGTTGAAAGTCGGAGGGCTAACGAACTCCTGGCTCTCTGCCGTTCATTGGGCGTCCGGATCCACAGCCTGGAGCTTCTGAACCAGGCTCTCATGCACAGGTCGTACGTATATGAAATGGAGATGAGCAGGGCACAGTCGAACGAGCGTATGGAGTTCCTGGGCGACGCGATCCTCGGGCTTCTGGTCAATGAACACCTCTACGCCACGTATGCGAGCAGACAGGAAGGACGTCTGACCAAAATCAAGTCACTTCTTGTGAGCGAGACCGTCCTGTCTCGAAGGGCGGAGGAGCTCGCATTCGGTGACTACATTCTCCTCTCGGAGAACGAGCGACTCTCTGGAGGAGCCAGGCGGTCCTCCATCCTTGCCGACGCGTTCGAAGCGGTCATCGCCGCCATCTACATCGACGCGGGACTGGATGCGGCACGACGTTTCGTGGAGAATCACATCCTCGCACGCATGGACGAATTCCTTGAAGTTGATGAGTACCGCAATTACAAGAGCATGATTCAGGAGCACGCTCAGAAGACGATGGGAGTGAGACCGCGCTACCGCGTGGTCTCCGCCACCGGCCCGGAGCACGAGCGGACCTTCTACGTCGAACTCAGACTGGGCGGCCGCGCGCTCGGGCGTGGGGAGGGCTTGAACAAGAAGGTGGCGGAACAAATGGCTGCCCGAAACGCCCTCAGGAAGCTCAAACTGATTTCTGAAAACGACAGCTCCGACTCGCGAAGCTCGGCGGCACGGCGGCGCAGGCAGAGAAAGCCCCTGTCGGGAAAGAGCAGGCCGTCGGCTGAAGGGTCGGCGATGTCACCGCGCGGGCGGACACCATCTTCGAAGGCCGGGAAGCCTTCATCCGATCAGCGAGCATCCAATCAGCGAACATCCGATCAGCGAGCATCCAATCAGCGAACATCCAATCAGCGAACATCCAATCAGCGAACATCCAATCAGCGAGCACCCGATCAGCGAGCACGCGATGCGAGCGACCGAGAACTGCGGTCCGGTGGGGCCGCGCCCTCACCTGACCGGAGGGAACCTTCATTGAGCACACGGAGATCATCAAGCAGGCGACGCCGACGCAGGACTCCAAGGAAGGAGACACCCTGATGGACTACTTCCTGACTGAAGATCAGGAGATGCTGAAGGAGCTCTGTGCGCAGATCGCGCGGGAGAAGATCCTGCCAATGCGCGAGGAGCTTGACGAGAGCGGCGAGTTCCCTTGGGAGATCGTCAAAGTGCTCGCCGAGTCGGACATCTACGGCGTCTACATCCCTGAAGAGTTCGGTGGGTTCGGCGGCGGCGCGCTCGAGATGTGCATCGCGACAGAGGAGCTATCGAAGATCTGCGGAGGGATCTCGCTCGCCTTCGCTGCCTCCGCGCTCGGCGCCTATCCGATTCTCCTGTTCGGTTCCGACGAGCAGAAAAAGACGTACCTGCCACCGCTTGCCGCGGGCGAGAAGCTGGCGGCGTTCGCGCTCACCGAGGCCAACGCCGGCAGCGACGCGGGAGCCATCGAGACACGTGCGGAGTTGGACGGCGATGAGTACGTCATCAACGGAACCAAGCAGTGGATAACCAACGGCGGCGAAGCGGACATCTACTCTGTCATCGTCAGGACGAAAAGGGGCACGGGCATCCGCGGGATATCGGCTCTCATCGTCGAGAAGGACACCCCGGGCTTCACGTTCGGCAAGAAAGAGAACAAGATGGGCATCCGCGCATCGACGACGCGTGAACTTGTCTTCCAGGACTGCCGGGTCCCGAAGGAGAACCTGCTCGGGCGCGAGGGGGTGGGGTTCATGGTCGCCATGCGGACTTTCGACAAGTCGCGACCGGGCGTCGCGTCACAAGCGGTCGGCATCGCGCAGGGTGCTCTTGATGAGGCGGTGAAGTACGCGAGGCACAGGGAGCAGTTCGGACAGCCGATAGCGTCGTTCCAGGCGATACAGTTCATGATGGCGGACATGGCGACTCAGATCGAAGCCGCGCGGTCTCTCGTCTATTCTGCGGCTCGCATGGTCGATTCCGGCGCGAAGGATGTCGGCAAGATTTCAGCGATGGCGAAGCTGTTCGCCTCGGATGTAGCGATGAAAGTGACGGTCGACGCGGTCCAGATACTCGGCGGGTACGGATACATGAAGGAATACCCCGTCGAGAAGATGATGAGAGACGCGAAAATAACACAGATATACGAGGGTACGAATCAGATTCAGCGCTCCATCATCGGTTCGGCCGTGATCAAGGAGAGCGCCGCCAAGGAGAAAAGGGGCGAGTAGTATGTCACACGTCCAGCGGACGCACAGGACCGGGTGCAGCCGGTGATCCCGCGTTCTCGATGGGAAGATCCTTCTTTATGAATATTCTGGTTCTGATCAAGCAGGTTCCAGACACGACCGAAGTGCGGATCGACAGGGAGACAAACACCCTGATCCGCGAGGGCGTTCCTAGCATCATCAATCCCTTCGATACCTATGCGATCGAGGAGGGGCTTCGCCTGAAGGAGAGCGCCGGTGGCGGCACCGTGACCGTGATGTCGATGGGTCCCCCTCAGGTCGAAGGAGCGCTCAGGGAAGCGCTCGCTTTGGGTGTGGACGATGCCATTCTCTTATCGGACCGCGCTTTTGCGGGATCCGATACCTGGGCGACATCCTACACGCTTGCCGCGGGCATCCGGAAGCGCGGCGACTTCGATGTGGTGCTCTGCGGCAAGCAGGCGATAGACGGCGACACCGCACAGGTGGGTCCGGGCGTGGCGAGGCTGCTGGGCATCCCGCAGGTAACGTACGTGCGAAAGCTCTCGCTCGACGGCAAGCGTTGTGTTGCCGAACGCATGATGGAGGATGGTTCCGACGTACTTGGCGTTCCACTTCCCGCGCTCTTCACGGTCGTCAAGGAGATCAATGAGCCCAGGCTCCCGTCTCTCAAAGGAAAGATGAGGGCGAAGAAGGCCGAGATCACGGTGTGGGGCGTTTCGGATCTCGACGTCGACGACCGTGAGATCGGTCTCGACGGTTCGCCCACGCGAGTCATGACGATCTTTGCGCCCGAACTCAGAAAGGACGGTGCCGTGTTCGAGGGTGAGGTTGACGAGACCGTGCCGTTGCTGATGAAGGAACTCGTGCCGATTCTGAAGGCTGAAATCTAGGAAGAAAACCAGCTCAGGAGAGAGCAGCGTGGGCAGCATCGAGGTAATCGAGGAACGATGCGTAGGCTGTGAGCTTTGCATAAGGGCCTGTCTCTACGACGCCATCGAGATGCGCGACGGCATCGCGGTCATCAAGGATAACTGCACGCTCTGTGGCGCATGCGTGGAACCGTGCAAGTTTGATGCGATCATCCTCAGACAGGAGAAGCAGGAGGCGGTCGCGCCAGGCGACTACCGAGGGGTCTGGATTGTAGCCGAACAGCGCCAGGGCGTGCTCCACGACGTATCGTTCGAACTCCTCGGCAAGGGACGCGAACTCGCTGACGAGCTCTCTGTCGAACTCTCTGCCGTTCTTCTTGGCTCCGGCGTCGAGGAACTCGCTCCAGAACTCATCGCTCGCGGCGCCGATCGCGTGTATGTGGTTGATGAACCGGAGCTGGAGCATTTCCTCGACGGGCCCTACTCCAACGTTGTGGCGGAACTGATAGAGAGGCACAGGCCCGAGATAGTGCTCACCGGCGCGACTTCGATGGGACGCTCATTCATTCCTCGAGTGGCCGTCCAGGTGAAGACGGGGCTCACGGCCGACTGCACCGCTCTGGCGATCGATGACAAGGAGAGACTTCTCCTTCAGACCAGGCCGGCGTTTGGTGGGAACATCATGGCTACCATCATTTGCCCCGATTTCAGGCCTCAGATGGCGACTGTCCGTCACAAGGTCATGTCGGCTCTCAACGCGGATCCGTCTAGAAAGGGCGGGATCGTACGGGAGAAGATGGACACCGTGCTCCTGAGGTCGGACGTCGAGTACATCGAGTTCGTGAAGGATCTGACACAGACGATCAATATCGCAGATGCCGACATCATCGTGTCGGGCGGCCGTGGTCTCGGTGGTCCTGAGAACTTCCATCTCATCGAAGAGCTTGCCAAAGCAATGAGTGGAGCGATCGGCGCCTCTCGCGCTGCGGTCGACGCCGGATGGGTGCCGTACTCACACCAGGTGGGGCAGACGGGCAAGACGGTACAGCCGAAGCTCTACGTTGCCTGCGGGATCTCGGGAGCCGTTCAGCATCTGGTGGGAATGCAGTCATCGAAAACGATTGTCGCAATCAACAAGGACCCCGACGCGCCGATCTTCCAGGTCGCTACCTACGGCATTGTCGGAGATCTCTTTGAAGTCCTTCCTGCGCTCACGAGGAGTCTGAAGGCTGAGCTGTAGGGTTCTCCCCGCACGTGTCGTGATCCCGCATAACAGAATCCGTGCACATCAATGTCTTCGCACCGGGACTGCGCCCAGTGCGCCGGTTGCGTTCGAGCGGCGCGTGGTCGGCGGCCTTCTTCGTCGGCGTTCGGCGACGCGCTGACTACTTCAGCGATTCAAGCCGCCGCCGGGCGAGAGCCTCCATGGTCCCGGATGCGGCGACGCGCGCCCGAACCGGCTCACGATCGTCTGGCGAGACGTACTGTGGAGGGAACGCCTCCAGGAGTCCCGGGGGCGTCGCTTCAGCTATGATCCTTCCGTCGAGGTTACTGGGCAGAGGGTGGCCGAGAAGCGCGAGCACGGTCGGGACTACATCCTCGAGATTCACACTGACAGGCGACGGAACAGGAGTGATTCGGTGGCCCTGCACGATGAGCACCCCGGGCGATCCGCGCTCGTGCGACCCCGACAGCAGCACGTCACCTGATGTCGACGGATGCATGCCGTAGGTTGAGCAGACTACGTAGACGGTTCTGTCGTCGCCGATTCTGCTCAGGCGGCGTACGGCGCCATCTATGAACGTGTAGTAGTTCCGCAGAACGCCCCCGTACCTTGTTTCCTCTTCCTCAGTGAGCTCATCGAAGAAAACGGGCATTGCAGGAGCAACGAATCGGTGTGACACAGCGTCGAGTCCGGAGAAGTTGATGAGCGCAAGGTCTGGTTCAAACTCTGCCAGGATCCGCGCCGCGAGCTCCAGCGTGATGAGGTCACTCGTGAGAGCCCAGCGTGCTGCGGCTATGTTGTCCTTCCACCTCGGCAACTCAGAATCCGGACCCGGCAGAATGATCTCACTGAATGCTGCTGCTGCCGACTCCTGCGCTCTCACGACGGCTTCCACAATCGGGACGAAGCCCTGGGGCGTAACCTGCAACTCACCTTCGGCAAAGAGCGTCGGGGAAAGCGAAGCGGCGTGTGACGCAGCCTCCGGGGCGTACGGCGCGATGACGATACCGTGACTTCCCCACCGTTCTGTGGACGGAGCCTCGCTTCCATCGTCGGCCGTCGCTTCTGGAACGGGCCACGTT
Source organism: bacterium (assembly GCA_025782395.1). Lineage (GTDB taxonomy): Bacteria > Joyebacterota > Joyebacteria > Joyebacterales > Joyebacteraceae > Joyebacterum. The sequence goes on along the minus strand of JALGZD010000218.1, from coordinate 73,150 downwards.
GCCGGCCAGCCGATCGTCACAGCCGTACCTCCAGCGGACGTGACAAGTCGCGCGATATCAGGTCCGTCGAACCGCAAGGGGCGGGGGACGGCGGTGACGAGCCTCTGCTCGTCCTCAGTGAGCGCAGCACCTCTCGACAGAACGGTCCAGCCAACCTCGGGGAGGACGGGCCGAGGCGCCACGATTTCACCCAGGAGACTCCTTGGAATAATCTGTCCCAGTGTGGGTGTTCGCCCTTCCTGCATGAACTGGTTCAGCAGATACCAGTCGAGTCCGTCTATCCCGATCACGACAACCTTGATCCCGGGATCTCGCTCAAGAACGGCGGCTTCGTGAGGCGTCCACCTCAGAGCGAGAACGAGCAGGCCGAGGGCGACGATGAGGGCGACTGTGAGAAGCACCACTTTCCTATTCATGTCAGCATCTGCTCCGGCTTTGAGTCTTGTTGGATGATCCCGACAATGATAAACTGCTTGGTATGCCTAAATCCAGCCAATCCAGGGGAAAATCCAGATCCGGACGCAGCAGCGGTGTGTGCCGGGAGCCCGAATCGCTCATTGTCCGGGGCGCGCGCGAACACAACCTCAAAGGATTCGATCTCGATATCCCTCGCGGATCACTGGTCGTGATCACGGGGCTTTCCGGATCAGGCAAGTCGTCTCTGGCCTTCGATACCATCTACGCGGAGGGGCAGAGGCGGTATGTGGAGTCGCTTTCCGCCTACGCCAGGCAGTTTCTCTCCCGGATGCAGAAACCCCGAGTCGATTCGATAGAGGGGCTTTCGCCGGCAATCTCCATTGAGCAGCGAACGGCGTCCCGAAACCCACGCTCTACCGTGGGAACCGCGACCGAGATATACGACTACATGAGGCTTCTCTTTGCGCGGATCGGCACCCCGCACTGTCACCTCTGTGGACGTAGGATCTCTCAGCTCACAGTGGACCAGATGGCCGACACCGTGCTGTCCAATGCGGACGGCACGCGAGTCGAGGTAGTCTCACCCGTAATACGGGGCAAGAAAGGCGAACACCGCGATGTTCTGCGGCGGATCGAGCGTGGAGGTTTTCTTCGCGTACGAGTCGATGACGAGCTCATGGAAGTCGGCGAAGTCGGTCGGCTCGACAGGAGGCGGAAGCACTCGATAGATGTCATAGTCGACCGCCTGATACTCAAGAACGGTGTCCGCCAGCGTCTCGTCGACTCGCTCGAAACCGCGCTCGAACTGACCGACGGGCTCGTGCGGATCAAGGTGGGGAAGAAGGAACTGCTCCTGAGCGAGAACGCCTCGTGTCCGTACTGTGGAGTCGGGCTTGGTGAGATCAGCCCCCGGATGTTTTCGTTCAACAGTCCCTACGGCGCTTGCCAGACGTGTGGTGGGTTGGGAACGAAAATGCGCGTCGATCCCGACCTCGTCGTGCCCGACAGGTCCAAGTCCCTCAGAGAAGGCGCGATTGTCACGTGGCCGGATCTGGCGACCGGATGGACGCGCCACAAGCTCGACGCGCTTTCCGGGTTCTATGGATTTGACCTCATGACGCCGTTCGAGGAACTCAAACCGCACATTCAGGACGTGCTCCTCAATGGGGCGGGTGACGAGAAGATCGAGTACAAGATCCAGTTCGAAAAGGGACGCTGGGAGTATGTAGGCGGGTTCGAGGGAGCGCTTCAGAATCTGGAGCGACGCTACCTCGAGACCAAATCGGAGAACGTCCGGCGATGGATAGAGGGCTTCATGGCGGTGGACGATTGTCCCGACTGCCACTGCGCCCGGCTGCGTCCGGAGTCGCTGGCGGTCACTGTCGGTGGCCTGTCGATCGACAAGGTCACCGCCATGTCGATCAAACAGGCGCTGGTTTTCTTCCAGGAACTGTCACTCACCGCCAGGCAGCGGAAGATCGCCGAGGGGATTCTGAAGGAGATCAGCGAACGTCTGACGTTTCTCTCAGACGTTGGATTAGGCTATCTGACGATCGACCGATCGTCGGGCACGCTCTCCGGAGGGGAGGCGCAACGCATCCGGCTTGCGACCCAGATAGGAACGCGGCTCGCGGGAGTGCTCTACATACTCGACGAGCCGTCGATCGGGTTGCACCAGCACGACAACGCCAAGCTTCTCAAGACCCTCGTCGCGCTCCGGGACATCGGGAACACGGTCATAGTCGTTGAGCATGACGAAGAGACCATCCGAAGTGCGGACTGGGTCGTGGATCTGGGCCCCGGTGCGGGGCGCGATGGTGGGTACGTTGTGGCGAGCTGCAAGCCGGACGAGCTGGTCGATCATCCGAAATCGCTCACTGGGCAGTACCTGTCGGGGAAGAAACGAATCGATCTCCCGACGAAACGACGTCCTTGGAGCGGGCCCAATTTGACTATCGTCGGCGCGCGCGAGAACAACCTTGCAGACATCACCGTAGAGATCCCGCTCGGTACATTGACGTGTGTGACAGGCGTCTCAGGATCGGGGAAGAGCACGCTCGTTTCCGACATCCTCTACCGGGCTCTGGCGGAGTGGTTCAACCGCGCTCGCAGGATCCCCGGGAAGTTCGATCGCATTGAGGGTGTCGAGCACATAGACAAAGTGGTCAACATCAATCAGGCGCCGATCGGGCGGACGCCGAGGTCAAACCCGGCAACCTATACCGGCACGTTCGTTCACATCCGTCAGCTCTTCGCGCGTGTGCCTGAGGCGAGAGCCAGAGGGTACAAGCCGGGGCGGTTCAGCTTCAACGTCAAGGGTGGGCGCTGCGAAGCGTGTCAGGGAGGTGGTCAGGTCAAGATCGAGATGCACTTTCTTCCAGATGTGTTCGTTACCTGCGAGGTGTGTGCCGGCAGGAGATTCAATCGCGAGACACTCGAGATCTGCTACAAGGGGAAAACGATCGCCGATGTTCTCGAGATGACTGTCGACGAGGCCCTGGAGTTCTTCTCGAACATACCCATGATAAAGAGGAAGCTCGAGACCCTCCACGAAGTCGGATTGGGGTACGTGCACCTCGGCCAGCCGGCGACAACGCTGTCGGGAGGAGAGGCCCAGCGGATCAAGCTCGCGACGGAGCTCTCGCGACGGAGCACGGGGCGAACCCTCTATATTCTCGATGAGCCCACCACGGGACTCCATTTTCACGATGTGAAAATGCTTCTGCGAGTTCTCGGGAGACTTGTGGACAGAGGGAACACGGTCCTTGTTATCGAACACAACCTCGATGTCGTAAAGACCGCCGACCACATCATAGATCTGGGACCGAAGGGCGGCGACGAAGGAGGCCGGGTAGTGGCCACGGGAACCCCTGAGGAGATCGCGCGCTGCAAGGGATCGTACACGGGTAGGGTACTCAAGCGCTATCTGTCGGAGCATCGCAAGGCGTTCTGACAGACTGCGCGATGCCCTTCTGCCCCGGCAAAAACGCCTTGACCACCGGGCCGTGGGCGGCTTAACATTCAGGGATGTTCACTGACCGGGTGGGCATTTCGGATGTCGCCGGGCACCGGTTGTATACGTGCGCGTGCACTCGGTAGCGCGCAGACAGTACCGTGCCCCCTTGGTGTCACGTGCGTGGTGTCGGGCGTTCGGACAGCATGGTGAAAGGGGATAGACTTGAGTTCTGATCTCGACAAGGCGAGAAAGACCGCCTTCTTTGATAGGCACGTGGCGGCCGGTGGGAAGCTCGTCGATTTCGTGGGCTGGGCTATGCCGATGCAGTACTCGGGCATTGTCGATGAGCACAGACGAGTGAGAAGCACCGTCGGCATGTTCGATGTATCCCACATGGGTGAATTTCACCTGTCGGGTGAGGGAGCGCTTGGCGACCTTGAGCGGATAACGACGAACAGGGTGGCCGCGCTTGACGAGGGGAGCGTTCAGTACTCGGCGATGTGCTATGAGAACGGCGGGTTCGTGGATGATCTCCTGGTCTACAGATTGTCTGACAGCTACATGCTTGTCGTGAATGCGGCCAACAAGGAGAAGGACCTCGAGTGGGTCCGGACGCACATCGGTTCGCGCACAGAGCTGAGGGATGCGTCGGAGGGAACGGCGCTCATTGCGCTCCAGGGTCCGCTTGCTGAGAAGGTTCTCGCAAAGGTCGCGGGCAAGAGCGTGGTGTCGCTCAAGTACTATCAGTCGGTGACCTCTCAGGTGGCGGGGCGGGAAGCCCTCGTCTCCCGGACGGGCTACACGGGCGAGGATGGTTTCGAGGTATACGTCGAGGCGGATGAGGCGGGTCCTGTCTGGGATGCGCTTATGGAGGCGGGCGCCGAATTCGAGATCGAGCCGGTTGGGTTGGGTTGTCGGGACACTCTGCGGCTTGAGATGGGCTACGCACTCTACGGTAACGACATCGATGAGAAGCACACGCCGGTCGAGAGCGGACTCATGTGGATAACAAAGCTCAAGAAGGGCGATTTCGTCGGAAGAGATGCGATTCTTGAGCTGAAACAGGGCGGGCCGGAGGAGCGCCTCGTTGGGTTTGAACTCAAGGAAAGAGGAGTGCCGCGACACGGGCACAGGATTCTCTCTGAGGGACGCGAGGTCGGCGTTGTGACGAGCGGTACATTCTCACCGAGCCTTGAGAAAGGCATCGGTATGGGCTACGTCGCGGCGGGAACCGACGGCCCTCTCGGGATAGAGATACGAAACAGGACGATTCCTGCCGCAACGGTCTCGCTACCTTTCTACAGGAACGGGACCGTGCGCAGCAGATAGGTAGCGGCATTCGGGGACAAACGATCTGATGAGGTGAGGGATGAGCAAGCGGGATCTCAGATTCACGAAATCACACGAGTGGTTGAAAATGAAGGGTAACGACGCGCTCATTGGTCTGACCGACTACGCGCAGGGCGAGCTCGGAGACATCGTTTTCGTCGAACTGCCGGCAGCAGGAACGCACGTTGCCGCCGGTGACGTACTCACGACGGTCGAATCGGTGAAGAGCGTCAGCGAGATCTATGCGCCGGTCGCCGGCGACGTAGTCGATGCGAATGCGGCTCTGGAGGACAGTCCCGATCTCGTCAACTCCGATCCGTACGGAGAAGGTTGGATCGTCAAACTCAAGGTTGACGATGCTTCCGCCGTGGACGGTCTCATGACGGCCGACGAGTACGAGGAACACACGAAAGGATAGAAGTGCCGTACGTACCCAACACCGATGAAGACCGGCGGGAGATGCTGCGCGAGATCGGGGCGAAGTCATTCGACGACCTGATCGTCGGTATTCCCAGAGAGCTGCGCACGGAAGGCGATCTCGACGTTCCCGGTCCGTTGTCGGAGCTCGAACTCACGCGCCACATGCAGCACCTCGCGGCTATGAACCGGGTGCCCGATGACGTTGTCTCCTTCCTCGGAGGCGGCATCTACGATCATGCTACTGCCGCGGCGGTGGGACACATCACCGGGCTGCCGCATTTCTACACGGCGTACACGCCGTATCAAGCTGAGGTGAGTCAGGGAACCCTCCAGGCCATCTACGAGTTTCAGTCGCTGATCACGAGACTCACGGGTTTCGATGTCGCGAACGCTTCGCTGTACGATGGTGCGACCGCCGGAGCCGAGGCGGTGCTGATGGCGACGGCCATCAGCCGCCGTAAGAGAGTGCTCGTTTCGAGCACCGCGAATCCAGCTCTCAGAAGCGTTCTCAGGACATATCTCATGGCGACAGACCTGGAGCTCGTTGAGATACCGATGGACTCGGGTGTCACGGATGTCGCTGCGCTCGAAGCGAAGCTCGAGAACGCGGGCGCCGTTCTCATTCAGCATCCGAACTTCTTTGGGCTCCTGGAACCAGTCGACCGAATAGGTGGGATCGTCAGGGAGTCGGGAGCGCCTCTCGTCGCATCCGTAGATCCCGTCTCCCTTGCGCTTCTGAAGCCGCCCTCGGAGTACGGGGCGACCATAGCGATCGGGGAGGCGCAGTCGCTCGGCGTGGCAGTGGCCTTCGGTGGGCCGCTTCTGGGCTTCATCGCGGCCGGCCGGAAGCACGCCCGCCGCATGCCGGGTCGGATCATTGGAGCGACCAGCGATGCCGAGGGGCGGCGCGGGTATGTGATGACGCTCCAGACGCGGGAGCAGCACATTCGTCGCGAGAAGGCGACATCGAACATATGTACGAATCAGGGTCTCGTGGCGCTCGCGGCGACCGTGCAGATGTCGCTCCTCGGGCGTGCGGGGCTGAGCGAGCTGGCGTTGCAGGTGGCCGCGAAGACCCGCTACGCGGCGGAGCAACTCTCTCTCGTGCGCGGCATCAAGCTCAAGTTCGGTGGAGCGTTCTTCCGGGAGTTCGTCATCGAACTCCCGTTCGAGGCCGGCACAGCGAAGGAGGCCCTCTCCGAGGTCGGTATCTGGCCCGGAATCAAGTGCGGATGCTACTACGACGACATGCCGAACTGCCTTCTTGTCTCGGTCACAGAGAGACACTCGCGTGAGGACATCGACTCTCTCGTGTCCGGACTCGAAGCCATCATCGTTTCGAGGGGGGCCTGATGAGCGGCGCCGCTGAAAGACAGAAGACCGTTGTCGAGCCGACCATCTTCGAACTCAGTTCACCCGGCCGAAGGGGCTACCGCTTTCCCCCGCTGGACGTGCCGCCGATCGATCCGGTGGAGGTGTTCGGCGAGAATCAGGTGCGGAGCGTTGAGCCCGACTTTCCCGAGCTCACAGAGCCGGAGGTGGTGAGGCATTTCACGCGGTTGGCCGAGATGAATCACCACGTGGATCGGGGTTTCTATCCTCTCGGGTCCTGCACGATGAAGTACAACCCCAAGGTGAACGAGGACGTGGCGCAGCTGCCGGGCTTTACGCGTCTCCATCCGGAGGCGGACGCGACCGACTCGCAGGGCGCACTGGCGCTGATGCACGATCTGGCAAAGCATCTGGCGGCTATCTCCGGCATGGACCAGGTCTCGCTGCAGCCACCCGCAGGTGCGTCCGGTGAGCTGACTGGAATGCTCATTGTCAGGGCCTACCACACTGACAAGGGGAACCCCCGATCCAAGGTCATCGTGCCCGACTCCGCCCACGGAACGAATCCTGCCAGCCTCACACTCGCCGGTTACGAGGCGGTCGAGATCAAGTCGGATAGCTCTGGGCGCGTGGATGTGGATGAACTCAGACGGATCGTCGACAGCGAGACGGCGGCCATCATGATAACGAATCCGAACACGCTCGGCGTGTTCGAGAGCAGGATCTCGGAGATCATCGAGATCGTGCACGGTGTGGGTGGGCTGGTCTACATGGATGGCGCGAATCTGAATGCCCTCATGGGCATCGTTCGGCCGGGGGACATCGGGTTCGACCTCATGCATTTCAACCTGCACAAGACGTTCTCATCTCCGCACGGCGGAGGCGGTCCTGGATCCGGACCCGTAGGTGTGACGAACAGACTGGCCGACTATCTGCCTTATCCGGTGATCGCCCGGGATGAAGCAAGATCCAGGGGAATCGAGTACTACCTTGACTATGAACGCCCGAAGTCGATCGGCAAGGTCCACGGGGTCTACGGCAATTTCCTTGTGATGGTCAAAGCGTATTCGTACATCCTCACGCTCGGCCCGGCGGGGTTGAGGAGAGCCGCGGAGAACGCTCTCCTGAATGCCAACTACTTGCAGCATAAGCTCGAAGGACACTACGAGCTTCCATACAAGGACTACTGCCAGCACGAGTTCGTGCTCTCGGCATCCAGACAGAAGGAGCACGGCGTCAAGGCGCTCGATGTGGCGAAGCGGCTTCTGGACTTCGGCGTGCACGCCCCGACCGTCTACTTCCCCCTCATTGTCAGCGAGGCGCTCATGATCGAGCCGACGGAGAGCGAAAGCAAACGCTCACTCGATCACTTCATCAGCGTCATGATAGATATCGCTCGTGAGAGCGAGTTCACCCCTGAGGTTGTCAAAGGTGCACCGAGCCGGACTCCTGTCGGCAGACTGGACGAAGTCCGGGCTTCCAAGGATCTGGACGTGAGCTGGAGGCGGGGCTGACCGTGGCGGAGCTCTCCTGGACGGCTTGGCCGATGCTCAGGAGTCCTGTCAGGGCGGTGGCCGGACTGGCCGTCATCGCTCTCTTGGCGTGGACTCTTCAAAGCTGGCTCGAAACCGGCTATTTCACTGTTCTGGCAGTGCTCCTGATGTGGGGGCAGGTCGCCGGCTTCTACCTGCCGACGCACTACAGCCTTACAGATGAGAGCGTCTTCGTCAAGGGACTCGTGAGCAGAAAAGAAAAGAGCTGGAGCGAGTTCCGGAGCTTCCACAAGGATCGTGAGGGCGTGCTTCTTTCTCCCTTCGTCGGTCGCTCGAGGCTCGAACGCTTTCGCGGTGTGTCGCTCCAGTTTCACGGCAACCGCGACGAGGTCATGGCTGTTGTCGAGCGGATGATTGTGAACCGCGAGGAGGACGTGAGGGATGTGGTCGATGAGAGCGGCAAAGGAGGAGACGGAGGACAAGGAGCCGTCTGAGGTGCTGGACCGGTTCGCTCAGAAAATCGTCGAGCGACGGCTCGCAACCCCGGCGATCCTGTTTCTGGAGTCGGTCAAGCCCCTGTCGTTCCTCGGAAACCAGACGATGGTCTTTTTCCAGCCCATCGTTCAGAGCATCTTCACCTTCAAGAGCTACGACGATATCATGACGCTCCTGGAAGACAGGGAGAACGTGGAGCGTCTTCTTCGACGCATAGAGGAACTCGAGGCGGAGGAGCAACAGAAGACCAGGAAAGAAAAGAGGCGGCGTAAGGAGGCGAAGCGCGCGGCCGATGAACCAGAGGAAGGTGCTGATGAGTGAGAACGGGAAGATCAGGGCCATAGTCGCCACCGACTGCGGGAGCACGACCACGAAGGCGATTCTCATCAAGCTGGTCGACGGGGAGTACAGGCTCGTCGTCAGGGGAGAGGCGCCGACGACGGTCGAGGCTCCGTTCGAGGATGTGACCAGAGGCGTGTTGAACGCGGTTCGGGAGGTGGAGGAGCTGTCCGGGCACACGATTCTGGATGGAGAGACGTTCATCCATCCAAGCGACGGAGGAGACAGAGGTGTCGATCTCTACCTGTCTACCTCGAGCGCGGGCGGTGGCCTCCAGATGATGGTGGCGGGTGTGGTGAAGAGCATGACGGCCGAGAGCGCGGAGAGAGCAGCGCTGGGCGCGGGCGCCATCGTGATGGACGTCCTGGCTTCCAACGACGGGAGGCTTCCTCACGAGCAGATCGAGCGGATCAGACATCTAAGGCCCGACATGATACTGCTCTCGGGCGGCATCGACGGCGGGACAGTTACGCACGTAGTCGAGCTGGGCCAGGTCATCTCCGCAGCCGATCCCAAGCCTCGTCTGGGTATGGGCTACAACCTTCCGGTCATCTTCGCCGGCAATGTAGACGCCCGCGACGAGGTCACCGACTTGCTCGCCGAAAAGACCGCCCTCTCGATGGTCGACAATCTCCGTCCCGTCCTGGAGAGGGAGAACCTGGGACCCGCGAGGGAAGAGATCCACGAGCTTTTCATGGAGCACGTCATGGCGCAGGCGCCCGGGTACAACAAGCTGATGGGCTGGACGGATGCGCCCATCATGCCGACTCCGGGAGCCGTCGGTTTGATCATGCAGACCATCGCAGAGCAGCGGGGAATCGAGGTTGTCGGCGTCGATATCGGGGGAGCCACGACGGACATCTTCTCAGTCTTTCAGCACACCTTCAATCGAACCGTCTCCGCCAACCTCGGCATGAGCTACTCGGTCTCAAACGTGCTGGCTGAGGCCGGGATCGACAATGTCATGCGGTGGGTTCCGTTCAAGCTCCCGGAACTGTCGGTGCGGAACCGGATCAAGAACAAGATGATCCGGCCGACGACGGTTCCTCAGTCGCTCGAAGACCTCAAGATCGAGCAGGCGATAGCACGAGAGGCGCTCAGGCTGGCATTCGTCCAGCACAAGTCGTTCGCGGTAGGCTTGAAGGGCGTCCAGCAGGAGCGAACCATCTCCGAGGCGTTCAGCCAGTCGGCTTCAGGTGAGACGCTCGTCAACATGATGGATCTTGATATCCTGGTCGGTTCCGGCGGTGTTCTCTCTCATGCTCCGCGGAGACAGCAGGCCGCTCTCATGATGATAGATGCGTTCTTGCCGGCGGGGATAACGCAGCTGGCGGTCGACTCCATCTTCATGATGCCGCAGCTCGGGGTTCTGGCGGGCGTCCACGAGAAGGCTGCGACCGAGGTGTTCGAGAAAGACTGCCTCATCTACCTTGGGACGCTCGTGTCTCCTGTGGGGATTTCCCAGGAAGGTAAGCCCTGTCTGAAGGTAGAGGCGAGGCTGCCGAACGGCACGGTGGTCAACGATGACATCCCGTTCGGTGAGATGATCGTCTACCCACTCGCCATCGGAGAGTCCGTGAACGCCAAGCTCACTCCGGCGAAGGGATTCAACCTGGGCGCGGGGGCCGGCAAGCCGCTCGAGTGCACACTCACCGGTGGCGTGGTTGGACTCATAGTGGATACCAGAGGACGTCCCTTCGAACTTCCGACCGACGAGCACAAGCGCGTCCAGAAGCTGGAAAAGTGGGCGAGGGCCCTTGACGCCTACCCGGCGTAGCACCGGCGATTCGCTCAAAAATGAGGAGAACAGATCATGGCCCACGCATACACGCCAGGGTTGCGAGTTTCAGAGATGACCGTGCTCAGAAAGGAGCGACGCCTGCCCATCAAGGGAGAGGTGATCGTCTCCAAGGGCGATCACGTCTCATCGGACACGATCGTGGCTCGAACTCATCTTCCCGGCAACGTGCAGCTAGTCAATGTTGCAAGCAAGCTCGGTCTCCCGCCGGAGGACCTCCCGTCCGTCATGATCAGGAAGGCGGGAGATCCCATTGAGAGGGGGAAACCGATCGCCATGACGAAGGGATTCTTCGGTCTCTTCAAGGCGACCGTCAACTCGCCGTGTGACGGTACTCTCGACAGCATTTCTACCATCACGGGGCAGGTTATCCTTCGCGAGCCTCCCATGCCAATCCAAGTGGACGCATACGTGGACGGGGAGGTAGTTGAGGTTTTCGAGAACGAAGGTGTAGCGATCGAGGTCAAGGGGTCGTTCATCCAGGGTATCTTCGGCGTAGGCGGGGAGACGGCGGGGGAGATACGCGTTGCCGTCGACAGCCCCGACCAAAAGCTTGAGGCTTCCCTTTTTGACAAGTCGATGAAGAACAAGGTCGTGATCGGCGGCTCGCACGTCGACTGGGCCGGGTTTCAGCAGGCGATGAAGATGGGGGTGAGCGGCATAGTGGTCGGTGGGTTCGATGACCCGGATCTCAAGAAGCTTCTGGGAAAGGACCTCGGTGTCGCCATCACCGGTTCCGAGGACATTGCGACAACGCTGATCCTGACTGAGGGATTCGGCGCGATGGCAATGGCCGGAGGTACATTCAGCCTCCTGAAATCGAGAGAGGGGAAGAAGGCATCTATCAACGGCGCAACCCAGATCAGGGCCGGGGTCATGCGGCCGGAGATCGTCATTCCGATGCCGGATGCTGAGCTGCCTGACGGCCAAGACGCGTCGAGTTCCGCCGGACTCGAGATCGGAAGCAGCATTCGCATCATCCGGGAGCCTCACTTCGGCAGCCTCGGCGTTGTTACGGAGCTCCCGAACGAACTCCGGAAGATGGAGTCCGAGTCGATGGTGCGTGTTCTAGGGGTGAAGCTCGCCGACGGGTCCGAGACCGTGCTGCCGCGCGCCAACGTGGAAATGATAGAGCGGTAGCAAGCTTCCTCATGCCGACGTCCCTTAGGCTTGACACCGACTGAATCGTCTGATAGCCTTCTTGGCAATCGAATGCAGAGTGCGTCGGGGGTTCCATGGGAACCCTCGACGTTACGGAAGCACGAAAGGAGCGGTTGATGCTCGGTGACAGAGGGCGGTCTGGCGGCATAGGCCCAATGGCAGGGTTCGTTGCGCTCTCCGTAGCAGTGGCGGCCCTTTTCTTATGTCCTGTCGCGGTGTTTGCACAGGAAGAGACGGAAACGGTTGCGCTGGAGACGCTCTTGCCCATCGCGCCGCCCACGGGTCTGATGGCTGTCGATACGCCGAACGATCGTGGCAGCTCCATCGATGTAACGTGGGAGCTGTCAGCGGACGATGACAATGATGGCATCGTTGCCGGGTACGAGGTTTTTCGGTCCGCCCATCCGGAGACGGGTTTCGTCTTCGTGGGCCGGGTCCCCCATGGGGAGACCGAGTACCGCGACAGCGGGATAGACAACAGCGAGCCGACATACTACCGTGTGGCGGCCCTCGATACGGACGAGTCCCTGTTCTTCTCGGGGACGTTCGGCCCCGTGGAGGCCTTTTCTCAGTGGTTCAATAGGTCTCGGCTCAATGTGATGGTGGCCGTCATCATCTTCGTTGTATCGATTGTCTACTTCGTCACGGCGGCAAAGTCGGGGAAAGAGCTGTTTATCCGGCGCCTGGCGGGGCTCGATGAGATGGACAACGCCGTCGGCCGCGCGACGGAAATGGGCAAGCCGATCCTCTTCATCTCAGGTCTCTCCTCAGTCTCTGACGTAGCGACGATTGCGGCGATCAATATTCTGGGAGAAGTCGCGAAGAAGACGGCGGAGTACAACACGAAGCTCATCGTTCCCTGCGCGGATCCGATTGTGATGGCTGTCGAGCAGGAGGTCGTTAAGGAGGCGTACGCGAAGGCCGGAAGGCCCGACGCCTACAACGAGGACGATGTCTTCTATCTGACTCGAAGCCAGTTCGCATACGTCGCCGGTGTCAACGGAATCATGGTTCGCCAGCGCCCCGCGACGATTCTCTATATGGGCATGTTCTACGCAGAGTCACTTGTTCTTGCGGAGACAGGCTCTTCTATCGGGGCCATTCAGATAGCCGGAACGGATGCCGTGACTCAACTTCCGTTCTTCATTACGTCGTGCGATTATACACTCATCGGAGAAGAACTCTACGCGGCCAGTGCCTACCTCTCCAGAGAGCCTATCCTCCTGGGTGGTCTCAAGGGACAGGACATGTTCAAACTGATTGCCGCAGCGGTCCTTGTTGTTGGTGTGATCGCTGCGACGCTGACGGCTACCGGGGTCATTGAGAGCAATTTTGTGCTCCCGTTGCTTGCGACAGGCTAGGTAGCGTTCTCGAGCGGGTCGCGCGCCGCTGGGGTTTCCGGTGCGGCTTCGCAGGGACGATTCTGAGAGGATGGTACGATGCGTCGTCAGTTTCCACTGGCCCTTTGTTTCATCTCGGGGCTTTTCATGGCAGTCCAGTACTTCATCCCGCACCCTATGGTGCAGGATATGTACGAGCGGTTGCTCATATGGCTGCAGACCCTCCTGGCCTTCGCATTTCTTCTGGGGACGGTCAGCCTGATTCGGGTCCACTACCACAAGATCAGACACAGGGCGGACGATCGAGGTTACAGCTGGGTGACGCTACTTGCGCTCTGCCTGATGATCGGGCTGGGGTTCTTCCATTCCGCGCACCATGCTCAAGGTTCTCCGTTCGATAAGATGTTCCAGAACGTTCAGGTTCCCATTGAGGCCACGATGTTCTCGCTCCTGGCATTCTACGTTGCATCAGCGGCCTTCAGGGCGTTCAGGGCAAGGACGCTCGAGTCTACCCTGCTTCTTGTTGCGGCCTGCATAGTCATGCTCGGTCGTGTTCCGATCGGCGACATGATTCACAGCTCGATTCCGATGGCCACACGCTGGATCCTGGAGGTTCCCAATCTGGCTGCCAAGCGGGGGATCATGATAGGCGTCGGTCTGGGGATGATGGCGACATCGCTCAAGATTATTCTTGGGATCGAACGGGCATGGATGGGAGGCGGAGACTAGCGGTTCCCGATCTCGCGCGCCGCTGTCCAGGCATCCGGAGGTAGCGATGAACATTTTTGAGAGATTCATGGAGATAGATCGCCGGTGGATATTCCTTGCTATCGGAATCGCCGTTATCATCCCGTTTTTCTTCCCTTTAGGACTACCCGTCGTTGTGACGGAGCCCGTGCAGAACCTGTATGACGCGCTCGACGAGATTCCGCCGAACGGGCAGCCGCTTCTTCTGGCGATCGACTACGCGCCGGCAACGCTGCCGGAGCTTGAGCCCATGTCCCTGGCACTTCTGCGCCATGCGTTCAGCAACGACGTCAACGTGGCTGTGCTGACGCTGCATCCGGCAGGCTACGGCCTGGCCGAACGGGCGATGAACCAGGTGGCGGAGGAGATGGGACAGGTCTACGGTGAGGACTACTGCTTCCTGGGGTTCCAGCCCGGAATCTCGGCCGTCATTCTCGGCATGGGGGTGAACATCCGGAACGTCTTCCCCGAAGACGCGTACGGAACACCTCTGAGTGAGATCCCGATACTGGACGGCGTCAGGAACTACGACGACATTCCACTTCTCATCAGTCTGGCGGGATGGTCGGCGGCTGAGGCGTGGGTCTACTACGCGCACCAGCCGTATGGACAGGACGTCGGAGCCGGCGTTACTGCGGTCATGGCCACGGACTTCTACCCGTACCTCGATACCGGGCAGCTCGTAGGGCTCCTGGGAGGGATGCGTGGGGCGGCGGAGTACGAGGGGCTCATCGATCATCATGACGCAGGAGTTCGAGGCATGGACTCGCAGTCGGTGATCCACATCCTGATCATTATCCTGATTGTTCTCGGCAACATCGCCTACTTTGGGGCCAGACGGAAGAAACGCGAGCAGGAGAGGAACGCGGCCTAGTCTCGCGCTCTTCCGCGCCGCGGCCGATGAACGGCGGCGGAGTACGACCCACAAGCAGCATCTGGAGGAATCGATGGCGGCAATAATCTGGACAACGATCGGGGCAGTGCTCACGCTTTCCGTGTACAGCTTTCTGTACAAGGACAATCCGTTCTACAAATTCGCCGAGCATCTGGTCGTCGGCATCTCCGCCGGCTACTATCTCGTCATCTACTACTTCAACTTCATCCAGCCGAACGTTGTGTCACCCGTCTTCCAGCTTCGGCTCGGTGGTGAGGCGATAGGACTTGGGAGTAACACGTGGTGGCTGGCTCTGATACCCGGTCTTCTCGGTCTCTTGCTTTACACGCGGTTCTTCCCGAAGATCGGGTGGGTGGGGCGCTGGCCGCTCGGCATCTACGTTGGTGGCTACGCCGGGCTCGGTCTTTCGCCCATCATGCAGGCGCGCGTGCTGGATCAGATAGGTGCGAATGCACTGCCACTGACATCTGTTACGAACATCCTTGTGGTCGGAGGCCTTCTTGGAACGCTCACGTATTTCTTCTTCTCGATGAAGCACAAGGGCGTCCTCGGTGTGATGGCCAGAGTAGGCATTGTCTTCCTGATGGTGGGTTTCGGCGCATCGTTCGGATACACGGTGATGTCACGAGTATCTCTTCTGATCGGGCGCGTGAGCTTCCTGTTGCACGACTGCTTGCATCTGATCTAGCGGGGACGGTTTGGGGAAAGCACGTATGAATCAAGTTCGCCGCATACTGCTCGTTTCGCTTGCGCTTGCCGCGGCGGCAGTCGGGTCTGTCCGGGCTCAGGAGACCGCGCCACAGGACGGGATCGAATCGGCCGCTCTCGACATCGTTCCGCCCGGTCCACCGTGCGCGCTCACCGTGCGTGACTACCTTGAGCACTCGGACTCCGGCGACAAGATCGAGATCGAGTGGGGGCTCTCACCGGATGACGGTTCCGGAGCCGGAGATGTCACGGGCTATGTTCTGTCGCGTTCGCTCGCAGAGGGCGAAGTGGGAGATGTGCTCGAGGAGATCGCGAGCGGTGCCACGCACTACGTGGATGTGTCGGTCGAACCGGGTGTCGAGTACTACTACAGCCTGGAGGCGTACGACGGCACGAACAGCTCCGAGCGCGTGTGGGCAGGACCCGTCGCCGGACGGGTCAACCTGTTCCAGTGGTCTCGCCTCTCGGTCCTTGTGTTGATGCTCCTTTTCTTCGCGATGGTTACGTGGTTCACTGCGGCGGCCGGAAAAGGAGCGAAGCTCTTCGTGCGGCGCATTCCGGGCCTCAATGCCATCGAGGAGGCAGTCGGACGCGCCACTGAGATGGGGCGCCCCGTTCTCTACGTTCCGGGCATCGGCGAGATCGACAACATCATGACCATCGCGAGTCTCAACATCCTCTCGCACGTCGCCAAGATCACGGCACGATACGACACACCGCTGATCGTTCCGACCGCCCGGGCCGTCGTCATGTCCGCGGCGGAGGAAGTGGTGAAGCAGGCCTACGCCGAGGTCGGCAATCCCGACGCCTACAATCCCGACAACATACGCTATCTGTCGGACGCGCAGTTCGCCTTCGCGGGGGCCGTCAACGGCATCATGCTGCGGGAGAAGCCGGCGGCCAATCTCTACATGGGCGCTTTCTGGGCGGAGTCGTTGCTTCTGGCAGAGACCGGTTTTGAGGCCGGCGCCATCCAGGTGGCCGGCACGGCGATGGTTTCCCAGCTTCCCTTCTTCGTGACGGCGTGTGATTTCACCCTGATGGGCGAGGAGCTCTACGCCGCAAGCGCATATCTCTCCAGAGAGCCGAAACTTCTGGGGGGACTCAAGGGTTCCGACTGGATGAAGGTCGTAAGCATTGTTCTCATGGTGGCGGGCATCGTCGCGCACATCGTCGGTCTTGAGTGGTTCGTGGCCTGGTTCCAAACGCAGTAGTCGGAGTCGATATTCATGAGACGTGAAATACCACTTGCGATAACGTTCCTCGTCGGCATGTTCATGCTCGTCGATTTTTTCGTGCCGCACCATGCGGTCAGCTCGGCGGCCGCGGAGATGAAGCAGTGGGGAACGATCGTGATAGCCGCATCGATCCTGCTCGGAGTCGGAAATCTCATCCGCGTCCATTACAAGAAGATAAGCCGCAAGCAGGAAGGTTGGGGCTACAGTATCGTCACCATGTCGGTGATGGCGATCATGCTCTTTTTCGGCGGCCCCTGGGGAACGATCCAGGAAGGGTCGGCCTTCAACTGGATGTTCCTCAATGTGCAGGTGCCGCTGCAGAGCACGATGTTCTCGCTGCTGGCGTTCTTCATCGCTTCTGCCGCCTATCGCGCCTTCAGATTGCGTTCGGTGGAGTCCAGCATGCTGCTCATCTCTGCCATCATCGTTATGCTCGGGCGCGTTCCGCTCGGCCAGCTCCTGACGAGAGGGCTGCCTGAGCAGGCGACGCTGCCGTGGCTGACAGAGATGATCATGGCCTACCCGAACATGGCAGCCTTTCGCGGGATCCTGATGGGTGCCGCTCTCGGCGTGATGGCCATGGGGCTTCGCGTTATCCTGGGGATCGAGCGTTCCTATCTCGGTGGAGACAAGTAGCCGATGGCCAAGGGGTTCGACATCAGAAACATAGATCGTCGGCTGATCTTCGTGCTGGTCCTGGTGGCCGTCGTGTGGCCGCTGCTTCAGCCGCTCAAGCTGCCGATGGGTGTCTCGCCTCCGGTGCAGGATCTCTACGATGCGATTGAGGCCGTGCCCGAGGGGTCGATTGTCATGCTCGCGGGCGACTACAGCCCGGACACGATGCCGGAGCTTCAACCGATGGCTCAGACATTCATCAGGCACGCATTCCGCAGGAATCTGAGGATCGTCGTTGCGTGTCTGTGGCCTGCATCGCCGCCGTTGGTGGAACAGGCACTTGGTCCACTGGCTGAGGAGTTCGGCAAAGAGTACGGCACGGACTACGTGAATCTCGGCTACATGGCGGGCGGCATAGTAACGCTGCTCGGTATGGGAGCGAGCATCCCCGAGACCTTCCCGACGGACTACGGCGGGACGCCGGTAGGGGAGATCCCGTTGATGCAGGAGGTCCGGAATTTCGACGACATCGCGTTCGTCATGGAGGTGTCGGCGGGGACTCCGGGCACCCGTGAGTGGGTCCAGCAGGTCCGGAGCAGATTCCGCGTGATTCTCGGTTCCGGGACGACGGCCGTCGGGGCGCCGAACTTCTATCCCTACATCCAGAGCGGGCAGCTGGCGGGTCTTCTCGGTGGCCTGAAGGGCGCCGCAGAGTACGAGATTCTTGTCGGTGCACCGGGCGATGCGACATCCGGCATGGACGCGCAGTCGGTCGTTCACGCGCTGATCGTGGTCTTCATCTTGCTCGGGAACATTGTCTACTTCATCTCGCGACGTTCGGAAAAGCGTCGGGCACGGGACGTCCAGTGAGGAAACCATGAGCTGGTTACACATGCTGTTCAACGGTCCGCCCGGAACGCCACCCTCCGTGGTCTGGGGCTGTTGGGTCGCCGCCATACTGACCATCTGCATCTACAGTTTCCTCTACAAGGACAACCCGCTCTACAAGTTTGCTGAGAGCCTGTTTGTGGGCGTCGGGGCTGCGTACTGGCTCGCGCTTCTCTACCACGAGACCCTCGTACCCAAGCTGATTACTCCGCTCTTCCCGGGGGAGAGTGGGGACCCGGTCCGGTGGATTCGCATCTTTCCGGGGATCCTCGCCATCTTCATGCTGCTCCGCTTTTTCCCGAAGCTCTCGTGGCTGTCACGGTGGTCGCTTGGGTTCATCGTCGGGATGTACGCCGCGGTGAACATCACGGGTTTCGCGCAGGGCGACTTCGTTGCCCAGATCCATGCAACGATGACCATGCCCCTGGACTCCGGAGGCCCTCTCGCGATCATCCTGAACGCAATCGCCATTGCAGGGATTTTCTCAACGCTCATCTACTTCTTCTTCTCCAAGGAGCACAAGGGAATTCTGGGCGGAGTGGCGAGACTCGGCATCTGGTTTCTGATGGTGGCGTTCGGTGCATCGTTCGGTTACACGGTGATGGGCCGTATCTCGCTTCTCATCGGACGAATGCAGTTCATGCTCAGAGACTGGTTGCATCTGATGGATTGATGTTCACTTCGACCGCACTGCCCTCCAGCGATGCTACTGCAGAGAAAGAGCACCGATGCAGACGTGGCGTTTTCTCAATGACGGCGCCCACGATGGCGCTACGAACATGGCCATCGATGAAGCCATGCTCCTGGGCGTCAATCAGGGGACGACGCCACCCACCATTCGCGTCTACGCGTGGGAGCCGCCGACCGTGTCGATAGGGTACTCCCAAGCGCTCGATTCGGAGCTCGACATTGGCGCATGCATGCGCGCCGGCGCCGGAGTTGTCCGGCGACCTACCGGCGGGCGTGCCGTCTTCCACGCGGGGGAGCTCACGTACTCGGTCATCGCCCCGTCGGGAACATCGCCGATCGGCACTTCGATCATGGAAGCGTACAGCGCGATTGCGGACGCCCTCCTGGCGGGACTCCGGCTGTTGGGGGTCGAGGCTGAACTGGCCTCGGTCGTCCCTGCGGCACGGGGCCGCGATGGTGGGGCAAGTCCACCCTGCTTCGTAGGTTCCGGGCGCTACGAGATCGTCGTCGTCGGCCGGAAGCTGATAGGCAGCGCACAACGCCGCGTGGGGAGAGGCATGCTGCAGCACGGCTCGCTTCTTATGGACTCCACGCACGAGCAGCTTGCCGATTTGATGCTCATCGACAGCGAGGAGCGGCGCGGAATCGTGCGGCGGCTATTGCGTTCCAGAACGACCGATCTTTCAGCTCTTCTCAATCGTACTGTCGGTTTCGAGGAGGTCGCCCGCGCTGTCATGTCCGGGTTCGTTGAGGCATGGGGTCTGAAGCTCAGTGAAGGAGAGCTCAGCAAGGATGAAATCGAGGTGGCTCAAATGCTCGCAACTGAGTACGACACGGCGAGTTAACGCGGGGAAAAAGCTATTGACAACAGTGATAGTCGGTTGTAGTATGCCGCTTAGAGAGACGATGAGCAACCGACCCTCGTCCATCCAGGACGATGAGGTGGGTATCTGTATTCGGAAACCCCCCGAGGAGATGATGAGACCATGAAACTTCCGAGACCGAAGTCCCGGGATTGTGCTCTAACGTGCGTCGCCGTACTCTGCCTTGTGGGTGTTGTGCTCGGGGCCGCGCCGGCACTTGCTCAGAGCACCGGCAAGATCGTCGGCACTGTCAGGAGCGATGGTGGCGCGGTGCTGGCGTTTGCCAATGTCTCGATCCTGGGCACGCCCTACGGGAGCATGACGAATCCGAACGGCGAGTACATCATCGATCTTATCCCTGTCGGGACCTACGTTATTCAGGTCAGCTACATGGGTTACGAGGCTCAACGTGTTGACGATGTGGTGGTTGACGCTGATCGTTCCACCGAGGTAAATCTCACTCTGGTGGCCGAGGTACTCCAGGCGCCTGAGGTCGTCGTCCAGGCGGAGCGTCCGATGATCGACGTAGAAGACAGCGGGACCCGCCGCTTCATAGACACCGAAGAGACGAAGATCCGGCCCATCAACACAGTTGCAGAGGCCATTGCGACTCAGCCGGGCGTTGTTCTGCATGATGGAGAGATACACGTCAGAGGCGGCCGTGCCTCAGAAGTGAAGATGTATGTTGACGGTATCGCTATCTCCAACAGTGCGACGGGAGGGACGGGGCTCGAGGTCAGCCTCTCATCGCTTTCGGAGTTCGATCTCCTTTCCGGAGGTTTCGACGCCGAGTACGGCAACGTGCAGTCGGGTGTTATCAACCTTGCGACCCGCGAAGGTGGTCGCGCTTTCTCGGGCGAGATAAAGTACATGACCGATGACTACGGAGCTCCGGAGAAGACGTTCGACAATTTCGATAACCTCGCATTTGGCTTCGGCGGCCCTCTGTTCACGGAGAAAGTCCGATACTATGTTTCGGGCGAGGGGCGCTTCGCAGATACGTACCTCAAGACGAATGAGGCACGCGAGAGTGAAGACCTGTTCTGGGGAATAGAGTTCAGACCCCGCCAGAGCATGTTCGCCACGACCCAGGCAAAACTGTCGTACTTCGTGACACCCACGCGGAAGCTCACAGCGGAGTATCTGCTGTCGAGTACCAAGCGTGATTTCTACAGCCACAGGTACTCACGATCGGGCTACTGGTCGGTTGAAGACGAAGACTGGTCGCACGTGCCGCTCGATGAGACGTACAAATACTACAATGCAGCCGAGCACACGCCGACTGTCAGGAGTCAGTTCACCCAGAAGAAGCTGGTCTGGCGTGACACCGTCAGCCCGTCCGTTTTCTACACAGTGAGGTTCGCGCATTTCGAATCGGAGGAGAAATTCTGGCTCCACGAGGATCCGAACGACTACTGGTGGGAGGCCTACGTCGGTGGGAACAGGACGACGGATCCGGATTCGGACAACGATCTGAACCCTGAGACCGGCTATTTCCGGGCCTGGGGGGACAATCTGGGTTGGTCATACCAGACCACGACCGCGACGACTTTCAAGGCCGATGTCACGAATCAGCCGAACGAGACGCATCAGTTCAGAACGGGTCTGGAAGTGATTTACAACGAGCTTTTCGTCAAGAGCCTCAGTCTGGGGGCGTTGATTCCGAGTGCGACCGATACTCTCGATCCGAGTTTCGAGTTTTTCGACTGGGACGAGGCTCTCAACACGAGCGAGCGCTTCCGCCACAATATCTACGAAGGCTTCCCGGCGAACGGCGCCTTCTATGTTCAAGATCGCATGCGCTATGAGGGCATGATTGTCCGCGCGGGGTTGAGGCTCGACTGGTCGGATCCTGGTTCGTCATCGGGTATCGGTGAGTACGAGATCTGGCGGGAGAGGATCTCCGCGGTCGTGAGTCCAAGGCTCGGAATCGCGCATCCGATCTCCGATCGGGACGCCCTTCATTTCCACTACGGCCGTTTCTATCAGATGCCCCGCCTTGTCGCGTACTATGCCGCGGGCGAGGATATTGCTGAGGCTGCAGGGGGCAGGGTCATTGGATACTCGGGGTTGGAGCCGGAGGTTACGACTTCGTACCAGTTCGGAGCGGAGCATCAGTTCTCGCAGAACGTTGCCGTGGATATCACGGGCTTCTACAAGGACATCTTCGGTCTCCTCGCTACGGAGGAGTACCAGAGAGGTCCGACTGAAGGCTCCGTCTACACATACGTGAACAAGGACTACTCGTCCGTTCAGGGAGTCGAGTTCAGACTCACGAAGAGATTCTCGAATTTCTTCTCCGGCAATGTATCGTACACGTGGCTTCAGGCCACGGGCGTGAGTTCGGATGAGAACCAGGGCGCCAATGCAGAGGCTCTCGGACTTCCGAGGCAGCCGCTGAAGGAGATCCCTCTCGATTGGGACGAACGTCACACGCTGACCGGTTTTCTCTTCGTCAGTGATCCGGGTAACTGGGAAATGACATTCGACTACAGCTACGGCAGTGGGACGCCCTACACCCCGGTCTATCTTGGTCAAAAGCAGATCGATCCCGAGTCCGTGAACTCCGGCAGGCTCCCGTCTCACACGACGGTCAATCTGCGGGGTACGAAGAAGTACAGGCTCTATGGACGCGAGTTCCGGCTCTTCTTTGAGGCGCTCAACGTGTTCGACAAGCGGAACGTCACGGGTCTGGGCAACTACGGGGCCGAGTACTACACGGAGACCGGGAATCTGGGCGGAGCCTATGTCGAGACTGATCCCGAGGGACGTGAAGTTCTCGAACCCCTGCACGATCCGTCCACCTTTTTCGAGGGGCGCGTCATCAGGGTTGGAGTCGCCATCGACTGGTAGTCGCCTTTGTGTCTGGTCGATCAGAGGGTTTTCCTGGATCCGGTCGACCGACGCGTAACGATCGCCGGGAAATCGGTACGGAGGTTGTTGATGATTCTTGGCACGATTAGTCAGAAAAGAGGACGCACCATTTTCCCTGCGGCACGACGGCTGGCAGCAGCGATCGTGCTCGTGTCTCTCATCTCGATGATGGTCGTCTATATTCCAGGCGACGCGGATGCACGGATGGACCCGAGCGATCCAGGCTACGAAAAGGCGATGCGTGAAATTGAGAGCCGGATCTATGTCTATTTCGGTTGGTATCATAATGTCGGGCAGGTGCTGCTTCACGTCAGCAATCTGGGTTTCTTCGGCAGATTCGGCGGCGATCTCAACAATCCATCCTGCGAGTGGCCGGCGGGCAGCAACAACGAGTATCTCTATGCAGCAGGTCTGTGGTTCGGGGGCATTGTTCGGGATGATGTGACTGGAGCTCCCGACACGCTGGTCACGGCGGCCGTCTACCAGCAGGAATTCCGCCCCGATCCTGATGACTTTCTGGCGGTAATCTACGAAGCCTGGGAGGGCGGCGCGAACAGCACAAGATTCGCAGACGATGACGGCGACTGCTCGGATCACGTCTTTTTCGAAGATGCGCCGTTTGAATGGTACGATGAAGATCCGCTGGACGGCGTCGACAATGACGACGACGGCCTCGTAGACGAAGATTTCGCTGCTATCTCGCAGCAGATGTTCCGGATGATCTACGCGGACATTTATGAAGAGGACGTCAACGGGAACGCGTCGATCGATCTTCACAAGAGCCTGGGTCTCAGAGTCATTCAGGAAAGCTACCAGTGGACGAGCGAGAAGACGGACGATTTTGTCGGAATCAACTACCAGGTCACGAACGTAGGTGACGACACGATTCGCATGGCGTACGTCGGCTTCATGGTAGATGCGGACGCCGGTCCCGACGAGAACGATCTCTTCTATTGGCAAGATGACCGCGGCGGCTACATCGACACGACGGTCACAAGCCAGAATCCGAACGACCCCGCAAAACTCGACACTCTGCGGATGTCACTCTGCTACATGTTCGACGATCCATATGGGCAGGACGGCAACACGGCCGGCGGCTACATTGGTTGCATGTTCCTCGGTCACCCGACGATCAGCGCCGATACGTTGCTGCCGGGGAATCTGCCGAGTGCCCCCACGAGGGTCCAGGTCCACGCGTTCAGCATCTGGTCGATCGGTGCTGAGGATCCGAATCACGACAGGGATCGTTATCGCCTCCTGAGAGGGGAAGCCGACTATCCGCTTCTGGACGGCATCGATAACGACAACGATGGCGATATCGACGAAGAAGACGAGTACATGGTCAACATCGACCGGGACGCGGAATCGCCGCAGGACTACCGCCTTCTCCTCTCAGCCGGGCCCTTCAGAGAGATCGTGCCGGGCGACACACTCGAGTTTCAGTACGCGTTCGTGCTGGGGCAGGGTTTCGATGGAATGCTGGAGAACGCTGCGACGGCGCAGCAGATCTATAATGGCATCACTCAGACCGTTCCCAACTGCATAGGCGAGCCGGAGAGCGTGCGCATCCACTGGGTGGCCGATACGCCTCCGCCTCCGCCGGCCCAGGAGATCACGTCGGGAGATCGCTTCGTTCGCATCGAGTGGGACGACTATCCTGAGGAGCTCGAAGATCCGTTGACGAGAATCAGAGACTTCTTCGGCTACCAGGTCTGGAAGGCCGTCGGGTGGACGAGGGAATCGACCGAGCCACGCGACCAGGACTGGCAGCTCATCCTTGATATAGACAAGGGCGATGGTGGCGTCGAGCTGGAGGAATGGGACACAGGGCTTGAGGGCATCGGGAAGTATGCCTTCGTCGACACGCTGGTGAAGAACGGTTTCGCCTACTGGTACTCCGTCACCGCGTATGACAGCACGGCAGAAGGCTATCACTACGGGAAATACTCGCAGAACAAGACTCTCGTCATCCCCGGTTCGGCCGTGCACAACACGTTGGACGATGTGCGCGTAGTACCGAATCCCTACGTCGATCATGAGTACATGGCGCGCTGGAACCTTGCGCCCGACGACACGGATCCAACCGGAGAGAAAATCTGCTTCCAGAATCTGCCACGCGATGCGATCGTCAGGATTTACTCACTTGGAGGGGAGCTCGTTAAGACACTCCATCCGGATGCTGAGGAATCAGGCGGTGACGCGTGCTGGAACATGATATCTCGAAACAATCAGATCATTGTGAGTGGTGTCTATCTGTACCACATCGACTCACCTGTGGGAGAAACGATCGGCAAGTTCGCGATCATCAAGTAGCTGATGTGGTGCCGGCGGCATGAGCCCGGACGCGCCTGCCGACCGGCGGAAGGAGGAAGTTCTTGACTCGGAAGCTTCTGCTGATTCTGCTGGCTGTGGGTGTTCTGGCGGTGCCGGCGTCAGCCACGGAGATGTTCGAGAAGGTCGGCACAGCCGGCTTTCAATTCCTTGAGATCGGAGCGGGGGCTCGTGGGACGGCGATGGGTGAGGCGATGGTAGGGGCGGCAGAGGGGATCGAGTCGCTTTACTGGAACGCCGCTGGGCTCAGGTATGTGACCGAGCCAACGGTTCTCTTCACGTATGCCGCGTGGCCTGCCGATATCGCCCATCAGTACTTCGGCTACGCCATGCGCCCCGGTTTCATTCCCGGGATTCTCGGTGTCAGCGTGACTTCGCTTTCCATGGATCCGATGGCCGTGAGGACTGCTGATGTCCCGGAGGGTGTGGGGGTTGATTTCCAGTGCAGTGATCTGGCCGTTGGAGTTACGTACGCGAGGATCTTTACCGACAAGTTTGCAGCCGGCGGCACGATGAAGTGGGTTCACTCCAGTCTAGGGGATCTTTCTGTGCTGGGGGTCGAGGGGCTCGGCGACTACTACATCGAGGGATTCCTGTTGGATTTCGGGACTCTATACGACACTGGCTTCCGATCGTTGAAGATCGGCCTTGCAATCCAGAACATGGGTCCGGGCGGCGCTTACATTGACGAAGATGTCCCGGTGCCGGCGACGTTCAAGTTCGGAATCTCGATGAGGGTTATCGATACACCCGGGCAAAGGGTGACGGTCGCGGCCGAGTTTCGGCACCCGTCCGACACATCCGAGAAGATCAATGTGGGAGCGGAGTACGCTCTCAATGAGACGTACTTCGCGCGCGTCGGCTACAAGATGAACTACGATGAGGAAACGTTCTCAGCCGGAGGTGGGGCAAAGGTCTTTGTCGGGTCTCTCGGTTGGGTCGGTGTCGACTACAGCTATGCGGACTTCGGCTATCTCGGAGGCGTTCATCGCGTCGGGATGACGGTTGCTTTCTGATACGGATCTGCTTGTTCCCAAGGTGAAGTATCCCCCTTCTGTATGCCTTCGATCGGGGGATGTTGAAAGGAGATACTACTTGCGACGACACCTGCTTGTGATAGGCGCGCTATCACTGCTGCTCTGCGTTCCACAGGCGGGCTTCGCCGGTGGAGCCGGGACACATCTCGCCAGCTTCCTCGAAATGGACGTAGGCGCGAGGCAGATCGGGCTGGGAGGCGCATTCACAGGGCTCGCTGACGATGCACTGACCGTGTTCTACAATCCGGCTGGACTCAGGCTCATGGAGGCCAGCGAGATCCATATCGAAACATCGACGTGGCCCGGGGACATCTCATACCAGCACGTGAGCTACGGGTTTCATCACAGCGTTCTACCGGGCACGTTCGCGTTCAGCTGGGCCGTGATGCAGATGAGTCCCTACGCCGAGAAGACCGAGTACTACAATCCCGACAGCGAATTCGGAATCGGTACTGGGGAAAAGGTCGACGCGGGGGACATGGCGTTCGGAGGCAGCTACTGCTGGGATTTCGGCGACGGTCTCTCGGTCGGCGGGACGGTCCGGTGGTATCACCTCGGGATGGCCGAGGCGTTCTGTGAAGGCCTGACCGGGGATCTCGGTGTTCTCTATGAGACCCGCATTCGGAATCTGCGGGTGGGAGCCTCGGTGATGAATCTCGGTCCTGCCAACCACTGGTCCCGAACGGGTTCAGAGAGTGGGTTCGGAGATGACTTCCCGATGCCGACCACGTACAGAGCCGGCGCATCGATGAGGGTTTTCGATGTGGTGACCCACCGCGTCACCGTAGCAGGGGACTACAAGCGAACGCCGGATGGGGCCGATCGCATGAGCGTCGGGACCGAGTATACGTTCAACAGGGACAGTCTCTTCCTGTTTGGGCGTGCCGGCTACCGCTTCAACTATGATGAAGAGGGATTGACACTCGGAGCCGGCCTGCTTTTCCCGACCAGCGAGGCGTCGGTTCGGGTCGACTATGCCTACGCGGACATGGGGAATCTGGACCACATTGACAGATTCTCAGTGACTTTCATCTTCTAGGTACTACCGTGTGTATCTCGGTGGGTCTCCCGGAATGGTGTTGGTGGGTGCGGTAGAGGAATGTGCAGAAGGGAATGCCCAGGGGCAGTGATTGTCTCTGGGCGTTTCCGTGTGGCATCGTGCGGGAAGGGTATGTGCGGCAACGACGAGCGCCTGGAGCATTTCTGCTCCAGGCGCTCGTGTGTGTAGTTCGCCGAACCTGCGGTTTGGTGGTGATTCGAGGTTCTAGTCTTGCCCGATCAGCACCGCCTTCTGTTCTCCAAAGAGGGCCATGACACGGTCGAAATTGGGGGCGACCTGGTCCGTCTGGAGGAAATAGAGCGGGTGGCCGAAGTAGCATGTGTTGCCACGGTCATCACCCGAGAGGTAGAGAACAGCGGATGTCATGCCATCGTAGTTCATGTTGAGATACGGGTGGATGGTGAAGATCTCGAGACCGGAGCCGTGGTACGTTTGCAGCTTCTCCACATCGGGGAAACCACACCGGGACAAGTTCACGTGTGACGACGTGTACATCCACCATTTCCCGGGCTCGGGATAGCCACCGGGACCCACGCTGTCGATATACATGGGTTCGAACCCGTAGGACTCACCGGCGTCGCTCGGTATGTCGCCGTAGAAGCAATAGCCGTATGCCCACGGCGAGTTCTTGTTGTAATTGTTTCCGCTTGCGTCGGCCGCGCCGATGTGGAGGATGTCTCTGACGAAGCGAGCTCCCTCGGTCGTGTCCGTATCGGTGATCTCCATCGGGTAGGACTGTTGCGTTATCTGCTCGAGGCAGTTGTATCCGGACAAGATGAGATTCCCGCCGACCCGCATGTAGCCCGCCAGCGTATTGTACCCCTGGAGCTGCGGATTGAACAGGTCAGCAAGTTCCGATGTCTCATCCCAGAGGTCCGCATACCAGATCACTGTAGAGGCGCTCCTCAATGTCTCAACGTCCGGTGGTTGCGGTTCGCCGCTGTGTTGATGCTGGTCCGGCTGCCACTCCAGGCGCTGGTGTTCGTAGCCGGCGAGCAAGCCATTCCAGAACGCGTTCCGTTCCTCGTCGGTCGGTCGGCTAGCCGATCCCTCGTCGTCATCCCAGTCGTCGACAATCAGGATGAACTCGTCGAGAGTGGCCTCTACAACATCGAAGGAGAATCTGCCCCGTGTCACGACGTTGGAGTTGTCGATAGCGCTGACATAGAGCGAGTGTCTGCCGAGCGTTGGCGTGACAGTGAACTCCATGTCATAGACGGACCATGCCGGCCAGGTGGAGGTGTCGTCGTATGCGTGGCGGTACCCCATTACCTGACCGCCGTACGACTCAGCCGATGCTGCCCACCGGAAAGAAAGCCTTTCTCCTGCAAAGATCGGTGTGGGTAGGTTGTAGTCGGGATTCCACACCGGCCCGCGAAACACCCTCAGGCCGAAGATGTTGGAGTAGGCGTAGAGCTTGGGACCGGCGAGCTCCGGGTTGCACGTGAACTCTCTCACGGCGGGACTCTGATCCGACGCTCCAGCATCGTCGGTTGCGCACACCTCGAACTTGTGGAGGCCCGCCAGAGGCCCGAAGTTCGCGACCGTATGCTCCGCACCCAGGCTGTCCTGGTTTGCAACCTCAATCCAGCCCGGCACGGATGTTTCCCAGCGGAAGAGCCTGTACGCATAGGACGCGATGACACCGTCACGGTCTGTGCCACTCCACTCGAACGTGACCATCGGTCCGGTGACACCGGACGGTCCTCGCAGGATGTGCGTATCCGGAACCAGAGTGAACGCAGTGAAGGAGATATTCTCCGGTGACGGGTCCTCGGCCCCCTCGTTGTCGACGGCCTTCACGCTGAAGCTGTGGTACTCGTACCCCTTCAGCGAGTCGACGCTGTCGGCATGCGCGGAAACATGGAAAACGCTGTCCGTGCTCACCACCCTTACCCAGTCGAACGTGTCCCACTTGGTCCAGTAGTAATTTATCTCTCCGTCGGGATCCCAGCCGAACCAGTTCATCCTCACACGATAGTTCGCGTGATCGCCCTCATCCGGTGCGAAGGAGAGCGTCGTTTCCGGGGGGATGTTCTCGTCCACACGGCCTGGGCTGAACTTGGTGCATCCAGCCAGCAGAACCACGATCAAGATCCCGGTGATCAGGAGCACTGCCAGAGTTCGCTTGAAACCGATCATCGTCTCCTGTTCCTCCTTGTATCTGTTGCACACAGGGGGAGTCCCTCACTCCTATTTGCTGTCTGACACGTGAAATATCACTTCCTGGTAACCCTCTTCCCAGCATCCGGCGTTATCCAATGCGCGAACGTTGAACTTGTGCTCGCCCACTTCGATGTCCTCATACTCCATGAAGTTGTCCTCGGTTATCTGCCAGCTGTTGATCAAGGGGTCGAGAACATACTGGTAGTGGACGATCTCGCCGTCGATGTCGGTTCCTTCCCACGTCACCGTGAAGTCCTGAGGAACCATGTTACCTGCGGCTGGGAATGTGATCTCGGACGTTGGAGGGAAGTTGTACCAGAACATGTATAGTTCGTGGTCGGACTCGAGCTCACTGGTCGTCTCAAAGCGATTCTCGACATCCTTGGCATAGATCGCGAAAAAGTGGCTGTTGTTGCCGCCCGTCGGTTTGTTGATGCTGGATATGTAGTGCTCGTCTGACGCGAAAGTGTTCGACGTGAAGTACCACTCGCCCGTGTAGGGTGGACCGTCGTAGGTAAACCTCTTCTGGAATCCGACATCGAGCGTGATCCAGACCTCGATGACGCCACCCTCAAGACCCTCGTCCTCCTCGCGATCGCGAGCGTCCCAGCGGAACCAGATCGTGTCGCGGTCGGAGATGGTGAGCGTACCGGTCGGCTCGGTGGGCTCGAGGATCTCAGAATCAGGATCATAGTTCATGACGAACTTCGCGTTCTCAGGGAAGTTCTCCGAACCGGTTTCATCTCTGGCTTTGACATAGAAGAAGTGCGTGCCGCTCGTGATGTTCTCAACTGTCGCGGTGGTGATGTCTGCCCACTCTGTGAAGGGGGCCGAGTCGAGCCTGTAGCTGAACTCGACCGGGGCTCCCTGACCATCGGGGTCATGGCCTCCCCAGATGAAGACACAGGGAGTATACATCAGCACCGTATCCTTGTAGCCTGGGTTGTAGTTGTCGCCGCCGGCATCCTCGGGGCCGTTTGCCCTGTACAGCGAATCGACAACGGGCTGGATGGTCCAGGCGTCGAACCGAATTCGCGCCGGGGTTGGATCAAGCGAGCCCTCATTGTCGACTGCGCGCACGTAGAACGTATGCCGCCTTGTCTCGCCGGCAGTATCGATCTGTGCCTTGAAGAGCTGGTGTGTACTGTCTGTGAACGTCCAGGCGCTGGGGTCTGCTCCCACGCCGGGTATCGTATCGTCCCATGCGAAGTAGTAGCCTACCACGAACCCATCCGGATCGGTCCCAGCCCAGCGCATGTGCACTCTGTAGTTCATCTGGTCGTAAGGTGCCGGGGCGCTCGTCAGGCGCGTGTTGGGGGCGAGGTTCGTATCGATCAGGATCTTCTCCTCCTTGCGACAGCCCGTCAGGAAGATCATCGCCACCAGCGGTAGCGCGAGTAAAACAGCTGCGAGGGTACCGGCCGCCAGTCTCCGGAACGAAATCATGATTGTCTGTCCCTCCGTACTCTGATTGTGGTAAAGGTGCGCACTTGTCTTGGGGGCTGGTTCAATGGACTCTACACCTGCAACCCTGTCTGTCGAAGATGAACACAGCAGAGATCGCACGACGTGCAGAGACCGAATAACCATTCCCCCCGCAAGGATTCACCTTGGAACGGGGGGGGACCGCACGCTCATTATACCGTCAGGGGGACACATGTCAATACCAAAAACCGTCCCTCCAGACTGTGCGATTACGTATCCCGCAAGAGGTTAGACGATTCCGGAAGGGCACAATTCGGTTGACACCGGGAGTACACGTTTGTAGAATTCGGAACAGGTGGAGCTCAGGGTAACTGTCCCGGCTCCTGACCATACCATGAGAGAGTGTGCGACCGGACTCCCTGCGGTTGTCAGGCAAGATGCACAGGAGGGAGTTGGGACTTAGTGCAGGCCGGGGTCTTTGCCAGGCCCCTGAAGATGATGCTGAGCCCGGATGATGCGGCTCACCCGAGCATTAGAGTCTGCCCGCCCGGACCCACGGTAGGGGCGTGGCACAGAGGGGGGAATCAGAGTAATGAGAAGAGTCCTCTACGTCATTCCAGTCGTGCTGACAGCCCTGATGCTGGCCGGACCGGCAAGTGCGCAGATGGAGGGTGGTGCAGCGACGATGGCGGAGACCACCGCCGTCGACACCGCATTGGTAGATACCACGGCCGTTGATTCATTGGCAGCTGTGATGGAAGAGCCCGCCGCGCCGGTCGTCGAGACAACCTCCGGCGGCGGCTTCCGTACAAGCGGTCTCGTCAGGTTCTTCAATAAGGGCGGCAGGTTCATGTGGGCGCTTCTGGCGCTTTCGATTCTGGGCCTGGCCGTTACCATCGAGAGAGGCATCACGCTTCACAAGGCCAGCACCGACGTCCGCAAGCTTATGGAAGGTGTAGTGGGCGCTCTGAAGAAGGGCAAGACGGATGATGCCCTCGCAATCTGCGCCGACACCCGTGGCCCAATCCCGCAGATTCTTCATGCAGGTCTTCTGAAGGCCGAGAAGGGCAAGGACGCAGAATCGATAGAGAAGTCCATCCAAACGGCCGGCATTATTGAGATGTCGTTCCTGGAAAGAGGACTGATTCTTCTCGCGACCGTCGCTAACGTCGCTCCGCTTCTCGGTTTCCTGGGAACGGTTTCGGGAATGATCTCGGCATTCGAAGCGATCGCCCAGGCAGAGCAGGTCAGCGCGAAGCTCGTCGCCAGCGGTATTTCGGAGGCCCTGATTACCACCATGACAGGTCTTGTGATTGCGATTCCGTTCCAGATCGCGCACAACCTGTACGTCCAGCGCATCGACCGCTTCGTGGTCGAGATGGAGGACAGCGCTTCCGAGATGCTCGATACCTTGCACGATATGAATCTGATCAGCAAGTAGCAGGGTAACAGCTGTCCGCAACGCGAGGAAGGTCCTCGAATGGCAATGTTCAGCAGAAGGTCAAAAATATCTGCCGATATGGTCGGTGATTCGGCTATGTCCGATGTCGCTTTTCTGCTCTTGGTCTTTTTCATTGTCAGCACGACGTTTCCGGAGATCGGTCTTCCGCTGATCCTGCCGAGCGCGTCGGGCGACGTGAAGCAGATCAAGCGCGAGAACGTCATGCAGGTCGTGACCGCGAGGAGCGGTGCTCACTTCATCAACCTTGAGAAGACGGCCACCGAGTTGCCGCAGATCAAGGTGCTCCTGAAGGAGCGACTGGCAGACAATGAGAATCTGATCATTTCGATTGAGACTCATCCCGACGCGCCGTATGCGAGCATGGTTGAGGTGCTGGATGCTGTCTGGGTCGTGTACGACGAACTCGCGCAGGCCGGCACAAAGCGAGAGAAACGCATCGCGCTCAAGGCGCTCGAACTCGAATTGGAATAGCAGTTGGAGGTATCAATTGGACCTGAGAAGAAAAGAGGGAAGTGGAGCGAGGATTCCGACATCTTCCATGGCGGATATCGCGTTCCTGCTGATCATCTTCTTCATGGTCACTACGATCTTCAAGCTTGAGGAAGGGCTGCCGATTTCGTTGCCGAGGACGGAGGCCGGTGAGAAGATTCCGAGGGAGAAGATAGCTCACATCTGGGTAGACGCTGCGGGGACTGTCGCTATCGATGATCTCGTAGTTGGCATGAGCGATATCGAACCTCTCGTGCTGGCAAAGCTGCGGGGGAATCCGGCGCTCATCATCGCATTCAACACTGATTCGAATGCACCGTACGGAGTGATGGACGATGCGATGGAGCAGTTGAAGCGAGCGAACGCTCTGAGCGTCTCGTTCACTACAGCGCTGGAAGAGAGCTAGTGGGATCGGGGTCGCCCGGACTTCAGTGACCGGAAGAAGATGAAGTGAAAGGCGTGAGAGAATGAGTCCATATATGTTGGTGCACATGACGGCAGAGCAGCGCCTCAAGGATTCGTATGCCAGGATGTTCAGGAATGCGTTCCTGATCGCGATCGTTGTGCACGTCGTGGCTTTCCTCACGGTCCCGGAACTCAAGATCCGTCCGTATCGGCTTCGTGAGAAACAGTCGATCGAGGCGATAGCGATTCCGGACCAGTTCGAGATTCCGCCGCCCCCTGTGGAAGAGGTGAAGAAGAAGATCGTCACGGAGATCGCACCGAGTGACGACGCAGCTGCGGAAGAGACGATCGCGACGACGGAGCTGGACGTCGATGCTCCGCCGGAGCTTCCTCCGGCGCCGACGAGACCAACATTCTTCCTGTCGTACGATGATCCACCTGAGCTTATCAAGCAGGTTATGCCGGTGTATCCCGACATGGCGAGGGAGGCGGAGCAGGAGGGTGTGGTGCAAGTGCAGATCGGGATCGACGAGTTCGGGAATGTGGTGGAAGCGAAAATCCTGTCGTCGGTGCCCGGCCTCGATCAGGCGGCACTCGACGCCGTCTACCAATGGAAGTTCAGACCGGCCAAACAGAGAGACATCGCTGTCCCGGTGCAGATCGCTGTGCCGATCAGGTTTGAGCTCAGAGGGTAGCCCGGCTGGGCACAGGCGCACGGTGTGCGTCGAAAAGCCTTGGTGCATGAAACCACAATGAGGTTGTGTGTGTCAAAGAGGGCAGCGCGGGCCCGAGCCGCTGCCCTCTTGTCTATTTCAGGGGGATGGCAGAAGGCCTGAGAGATGCCGCGCCGCCCACAGCAGGGTGGTCATTGGTGGCGGAACAGCCGCTTGGCGTCTCGGGCGAGACACAGGAGGAGAAATGTCGAACAGAGAAATGGACGGAGGGACCACAGTCGTTCCTGAGCGCACGCCTACAGGCAATCGCCCCAATCCATGGGGATGGATGGCCGGAGTCGTGGTCGATCCGGGCGATACGTTCACGCAGATCGCCGGGAACGTGGCAGTCAAGGAACCAGCCAATCCCGACAAGACACGAGACCACACGAACTGGTGGCTTCCAGTCGTCGTTGCCGCAGTCGTCGCGATCGCGATCTCCCTGTACATCGTCCCCCACATCGTGATGCCGATGCAGGCGGAGGCGATCCGCGCATCGATCGTCGAGCGTGGAGGTAGCCCGGAGGATGCTGAGATGGCACTCTCCATGGCATCCAAATTCGCGATTCCGTCCGCTGTCATCGGCGCGGCGGTCCAGACGTTTGCGATGCTCTTTGTGATCGCCGGCATCTTCCATCTGCTCTTCCGTATGGTCGGCGGAAAAGGCTCGTTCAGAAACGCGCGCGCCGTAGTCGGGTACGGCATGATCATCACTACCATCGGGAGTCTTGTGAAGCTCCCGATAATGATCTCCAAGGAGACGATGTTCGTTGAACTGGGTCCGACGATCTTCCTTCCCGCACTGGAGCCGTCCGACAAGCTCTACAAGTTCCTCTTCACGGGCTTTGACCTGTTCTCGATATGGTGGCTTGTCATTCTCATCATAGGTCTGGCCATCGGATACAGGGTTTCGAAGAGCAAGGCCGCGACCGTCGTGGTGCTCGCCTGGCTCGTCATGTCGGCACTCATCGCAATGCTACCAGGAGGTGGATTCGGTGTTTCGGGCTAGAGTGAATCCCCGGCGGACTCTCGGTTTCCTCGTCGTAGCAGCCGGACTCATGGTTGCTCCGGTGACGGACGTCGACGCTCGCATCTATGAACTGGACGAGTGTCTCGAGATCGCTGACGCAAACAACATTTCGCTCGCAAAATCGCAGGCGAGCTTGTCAAGCGCAGATGCGGGACTGATGTCGAGCTGGTCGGGCATTCTTCCGCACGTCTCCGCGAGCCTGTCCTACAGCGATGTCACGACCGCCGTTGGGGGAATGAAGACCGGAAGCGAGAGTTACGGTGGCGACATCAATCTGAGGCAGACGCTCTTCGACTGGGGCACATTCTCGGGGATCTCCGGTGCTCGCCACACCAGGAGCGGGGCCGCTCACTCGCTGGAGTCGTCGAGACGTAATGCTGCGTTGGCGACGAGACGAGCCTACTATGGACTGCTCAAGGCCGAAAAACTCCTTGAGGTGCAGGAAGAAGCGCTCGATCTGGCTAAGGAGCAGCTGAGAAAGGCCGACAGTCTCTACAAGCTGGGGTCAGCTTCGAAATCGGACTACCTGAAGGCCGAAGTCGAGGTCGGGCAAGCCGAGCTGGCGCGGATCGCGGCGGATTCGGGCGTGCGCACGGCCTCTCTCTGGCTTCTGTATACTATCGGCATCGACATCGGCACAGAGATAGAGGTTACCGATCCTGCCGAGCTCACCGAGAACGAGGTTATCGACTTCGATGTGGAAACGGCGCTCAAGCGCCGTCCGGACGTGCGTGCACAGGAGGAAGCGCTCGAGGCCGCCAGAAGATCGTTCTCTGCGGCAAAGGCGGGTCGTCTGCCGTCGCTCTCTCTCACTGCATCGTACGGAACAGGCGGGAATACCTTGGGTGATCTCGGGGAGAACTACGATGAGGACTACACACGTTCGCTCGGCCTGAGCCTGTCCCTGCCTATCTTTGACGGCCTCGCGACCAAGGCGAGCATCGACAACAGCAGGGCGAGCCTGAGGAGCTACGAGCTTTCATTGCGGGACACAAGGCTCTATGCCGCATACGAGATCGAGACTGCGCGCATCAGCGTGATCGAGCAGCGTCGGAACATAAGGGTGTCGGAGAAGGTCGTGGAACAGGCGGGCGAGGAGCTCAGGATCTCTGAGGAGCGATTCCGTCTTCGCGCTGCGAGCATGCTCGATCTTATCTACGCGAGGTTGGCCTACTCGCGGGCGAGAGCAGGTCTGATCGAAGCACGCTACGACCACGAGATCGCAGAAGCCGAGCTCAGGACGGTGCTCGGCTACTAGCCAGGCGCAGGGAAACACACAGAGCATCCGGGGGTGTGGTTCATGGCCAGCAAACGAAGGAACACTATCATCCTTGTCGCGGTCGCGATCGTCATTGCGGCTGCTCTCTTTGCCAACCTCGGCATTGACAGGAAGGACAGAACCAAGGTCACAGTCGAGGAGGTCGAGCGCGGAGACCTTGTTGCCAAGGTGTCAGGACCCGGCAGAGTAAGGGCTGAGACCAAGGTTCAGATCAGTTCAAGCGTCATGGCCAAGGTAGTGCGGCTCGGTGTCGACGAGGGCGATACCGTGGAGGAGGGCGAGTTCCTTCTCGCGCTGGATGATGTTTACCACAGGTCACGAGTCGAGCAGGCCAAGGCCGGCGTCCAGCGGGCTCAGGCTCAGCTCTCGACCGCGGAGCGTGATCTGTCGGACTATGAGGAACAGTTCGCTGCCGGGTTGGTCTCTGAACGTGAGCGCGATGAGGTTCGGGCGACTGCCGTCGCCTACCGTCAGACGTACCAGGAGGCGCTCGCATCACTGAGGGCGGCCGAGGACCAGCTCAACAAGACGATTTTCTACTCTCCGATCTCCGGTGTCGTGACGCGCCTGAATGTTGAGGAGGGCGAGAACGTCGTCACAGGAACCATGAACGCTCCCGGCACCGTCATAATGACGATCTCCGACATGTCTCACATGGAGGTGCAGATCGAGATCGACGAGACGGATATCGTTGACGTCGCCATCGGTCAGAAAGCCGAGGTGGAGGTGGAGGCTCTTGCCGACACAACCCTGGTCGGGACGGTTACTGAGGTCGGCAACTCGGGGATCACCGGTATGGCCGGGACTCAGGAGGAGGTGACGAACTTCCTCGTGACCGTTCTCCTTGACGATGCTCACCCTGGGCTCAAGCCGGGCATGACGGCGACGGTGAGTATCGTGACTGCGGAGCACGCGGATGTGCTCAATGTTCCTATCCAGGCAGTGGTCTCCCGTACGCCTTCCGAGCTGGAGGAGGACAAGGACAAGGACAAGACCGAGCCGAAACTCAAGAGAAGCGAGCGGAAGGATGAGAAGGAGCTCGAGGGTGTATTCATCGTCGAGGGGAACGACGAGGCCCGTTTCGTGCCCGTCGTGACAGGGGTTGCCGACGATCTCAGCCTCGAAGTTGAGGGAGAACTGGAGGAAGGGCAGAGGGTGGTCTCCGGGCCGTACAAGGTCCTCAGGAATCTCAAGAACGGCGCTGCTCTCAAGATAGACGAGAAAGACTCGTCGGATGATGGGAAGGAGTAGCCCGTGCTGATCCAGCTTGAGGGCGTGACCAAGATCTACGAAGTCGGAACTGAGAAGGTCAACGCGCTCGGGGGCGTCTCGCTCTCCATTGAGAAGAACGAGTATCTTGCTATCATGGGACCATCCGGCTCCGGCAAGTCGACGCTGATGAACGTCATCGGCTGTCTGGACACCCCCACCTCGGGCTCATATCGCTTGAAGGATCGGGAGGTGGGGGATCTCGATGACGACGAGCTGGCGGAGATCAGGAGCGCCGAAATAGGTTTCGTTTTCCAGACCTTTAATCTGCTTCCGAGAATGACTGCTTTCCAGAACGTCGAACTGCCGCTTATCTACAGCAAGGCGGACAGACGGACGCGGGCTGAGCGCGTCTGGACCGTCATGGACGCAGTCGGTCTCAGTGAGCGGGCGACGCACCGCCCGAATGAGTTGTCGGGCGGACAGCGCCAGCGCGTCGCTATCGCAAGAGCCCTCATCAACAGCCCCTCGATTATCCTCGCGGACGAACCCACCGGAAACCTGGACTCCGTGACGGGCGAAGAGATCATGCAGGTTTTCGAGGGACTTCACAGGGTCGGGAACACGATCATCCTCGTCACTCACGAGGAGTACATAGCCGAGCACGCGAAGAGGATCATCAGGTTGCACGATGGGCTGATTTCCAGTGATGAGCGCGCGACCGGCGGGGTCACACGTTCGCGGTCTGCCGGCTTGTTCGAGGGGGCGTGACATGGAGTTGCGCGAGACCTTCCTGAGCGCGCTGAGGACGCTCGGCTCGCACAAGATGCGGTCTGCTCTCACAATGCTCGGGATCATCATCGGGGCCGGTTCGCTCGTCGCCGTGATGTCGCTTATCGCCGGGCTCAACCAGAGTGTTGCCGTGCAGTTCCAGTCGGTCGGAACCGACATCATCTCCGTCAGCAAATACCCGTGGGTACAGATGGGCGACTCCGACGAGTACCGAAACCGCAAGAACATCACCGTGCACGATTCGGACGCGATCGCGGGTCTGCCCTCAATCGGCCTTGTGGCTCCCAACATACATACCAGACGGGGCATGTCGTACGGCAGAGAGAGCGTGAGGCGTGTGCACGTTTCCGGGACCACACCCGAGTATGAGACGATCGACAACTATTCTGTAGAGTCCGGACGCTTCATTACTCAGTTCGATGTCGAGCGGAGGCGCCAGGTTGTCGTCATCGGTTCGGATGTCTCAGAGAAACTGTTCGGCCTCCGGGACCCCCTCGGGAAGGACATGCATGTCGGGGGAAAGAAGTTCCTGGTCATCGGGATCCTCGAGGAGAAGGGTGACATCTTCGGTGAGAGCCTTGACGAGCATGTGATCATTCCCATCACGACGTTCAGGAAAGCCTTCGGTTCGCGGAGGTCGGTCGTTGTGGACTGCCAGCCGGCGGATGGCGTGCCCATGGAACGCGCCATGGATGACATCCGTGCGCTCATGCGGGTCCGGAGACAGGTTCCGCGGGACAATCCTGACGACTTTGCCGTCAACACGCAGGAGGATCTGACCTCCTCCTACAAGCAGCTCACGGGTGTTCTCTACTTCGCAATGACAGGCATCGTCGCACTGGCGCTGCTCGTCGGTGGCATCGGCGTCATGAACGTGATGCTCGTATCGGTAGCAGAGCGCACCAGGGAGATTGGTGTGAGGAAGGCTATCGGAGCCCGCCGGCGTGATGTGACGTCTCAGTTCCTGATCGAGTCGGTCATCCTTACAGCATCGGGAGGTGCTCTCGGCATAGGTGGGGGAGTTGGAATCGGTCTCCTCGTCCGCGTCGCGACACCCCTGCCGGCGGCCACAACTCCCGGGGCCGTGGGACTGGCCATCGCATTCTCGCTGATGACCGGTATCGTCTTCGGGGTCTATCCGGCCATCAGAGCGGGACGGCTCAATCCTATACAGGCGCTGACCTACGAATGATGAGCGAACAAGACAAGATCAGAAAGACGACGCGGGTGTTGCACGGCAGTGCCGGCGGTGGCGGGGGCGAAGCGCGGGCGGAAGCGAGCGGATGGCTCCTGCCGACGAGCAGCTTTCTCGAGAGCGTGGTGTCTGCCCTCAAGACCATTCGAGCGAATCGCATGCGTTCTCTTCTCACCTCGCTCGGCATTCTGATAGGCGTCATGAATGTCGTCGGCATGGTCGGCATCATCTCCGGTGTCAACCGGAGCGTCGCGGACCTGTTCAGCTCGATGGGCACCAATTCGTTTGTCGTGACGAAGATGCCGGCCGGCAACTTCAATTATGCCGAGTACCTTGAGTTCATGAGACGTCCCGACTTCACGTACGCGGACGCCGAGGCGATCGCTGAGCAGTGCCCGGCGGTAGTCGCCGTTTCCCCTCAGGCGATCGTTCTCAGAAAGATCAAGCGCGGATCGAGATCCACAAAGGCAATAGGCGTTCTCGGTGTGACTCCGGAGTATCAGTACGTCTCGGACACAGACCTGGGCGACGGTCGCTTCTTCGCGTGGCCGGAATCGGACCGCAAGCGGCAGGTGGCCGTGCTCGGGCATCCGGTGGCCGAGCATCTCTTCGGCGAGCGGGATCCCATAGGCCAGACTGTTCTCGTGGGCAACAGACGCTTCCGTGTGGTTGGAGTAATGAGGCCGATGGGAGAGATGTTTGGTCAGAGTCTCGACGACTACGTAATCATTCCGTTCAGGACAGTCAGCAAGCTGTACGGTTCTAAGCTGATGACCAGGCTCTCAGTCAAAGCCGGAAGCGGAGAAGCGCTCGATGCTGCGCTTGAACAGGTCGAGACTGTCCTCAGGATTCGTCGAGGACTGAGGCCGGAGGAACGCAACAACTTCGAGATCATCACGCAATCACAACTGACGGAGATGTATGAGAACTTGACCAAAGTCACTTGGATTGTAATGATCGGTGTGTCTGCGATTGCGCTCGTCGTCGGCGGCGTGGGCATCATGAACATCATGATGGTCTCCGTCACCGAGCGCACGAGGGAGATCGGGATCCGGAAGGCCGTGGGCGCGCGGTCGCGCGACGTGCTCGCGCAGTTCCTCGTTGAAGCTGCTGTGCTCTCCGGCATCGGGGGTCTCTTCGGCCTTCTGGCGGCCATAGGCTTGACGAAGGTGATCGCCTCTGCAACGCCGATACCGGCGTCGATGGAGCTCTGGTCGATCGTCCTCGCACTCGGCGTGTCCATATCCGTCGGCGTTTTCTTCGGCTTCTATCCAGCGTCGAAGGCAGCGAAACTCGATCCAATCGAGTCACTGAGGTACGAATAGATGCGTATGGCGCGGTGGTGTGAAAGAGTGCTGCTACCGGCGGCACTCGTCCTGTTTCCGGCGACGGCCTCAAACGTCGGCGCGCAGACCGTGTCTCCTTATGCGATCACGCCGTCCAGTTTCGGAGACATACGGTTCACTCTGGATGTGACGGTGCTACCGACCGTCCGGGGCGGCAGCACCGTCGAGATAGGCTGCTCAGTCGTCTATGATGAACTGATGTTTCTGAAGCGTGGTGACGGCTACCGAGCTCGCTACGAGATCACGGCGATCCTGTACGACAGCCGCGGCAGGCAGGTCGCCGGCGACTCCTGGGTGAGGTCGGTGGACGTCGAGACCTACGTCGGGACGAACTCCAGGAAGAGCGCCGCGAGGGACGTCCTTCGCATAGACGCGAAAGAGGGTTCCTACAGGCTCAAGGTGGAGCTCTCGAGTCTCGACTCCCGAAGAAGCGGCGTTGTTGAAAGGCGGGTAGAGGTCGGTGCGCTCGCAGAGGGCCTTGTCGCGCTCGGTACGGTCGAGTTCGACGTGGCGGCCCCAAGCCTGTCTCCCGACGTCCTGAGATTTGTTCCGAACCCGTCGAGACAGTACGAGGAGGAGCGTCCCGTCGTTCGCGTGCAAGTACCCGCTTACGGGGACAGCGGCATCACCTACGCGCTCGAGCTTTCCGTTACGACGCTCGACAACCGGACCAGGATGACCATGCGCGACACGGTCTTGCAGACCGCGTGGGTGACAAGACATGTGCGGCAGTTCTCCGTGGTCGACCTTGAGGTGGGGGACTATCTTCTGCACGTGAGAGCTCTGCCATCCGGGGGCGGCGAGAGGCACACCGAGTCGCGGTTTCGTGTCCTGACCTCTCCAAGGAGCTGGGGCGACGATTTCGAGAAGATGATCGCGCAGATCGGCTACGTCGCAACTCGCGATGAGATCTCCAGACTGACTTCGGCATCCCCCGATGAGCGGGACGAGGCATGGGACGTCTTCTGGAAGGACCGCGACCCCAACCCCACGACGGACAGGAACGAATTCAAGGAGGAGTTCCTACAACGGTTGGGCTACGCGAACACTCGGTTCACGTCGCTCATCGAAGGCTGGCAGACCGTGCACGCCTGGGAGACCTGGTACTACTATGGTGAGCACAAGAGATTCACGTTCGTGGACAGGCAGGGTTTCGGAGACTACAGGCTCGTCGAGGTGACGCGCATCTAGCATAGTTGTGCAGGAGGAGCTGGTGAGGACTCTCGTACGAGGCCGCATTCGCTCGATGGCCGGGGCGGAGGAACCGCACGACTGGATGATTGTCAGCGACGGGATCATTGAGCGTCTCGGTCGCGGTCCGGTTCCGGAATCGCCCGGGAACGATCTGCTCGAGCTGGATCTGTCGGAAGAGACCATTCTGCCGGCCTTCTGTGATTGCCACGTTCACTTCCTTGAGACCGGCCTTCTCGAGATAGATCTCGATCTCGGGCAGGCAACTCGCTTTGAGGATATTCTGGAACTCATCTTTGAGGCTTCTCGATCACCTTCCGGCTCCATGCTCAGAGCTCACTCGTTCGATCCGGATCTTCTTGCCGGCGGGCGCTATCTCACGAGAGATGAGCTGGATGCGATATCGAACGATCTCCCCATCTTCATCAGGCGCCGCGACGGGCATTCCTGCGTGGTCAACAGTCGAGCGATGACCATGCTCGGTGTGAGCGACGATCTCCCCGGAGTCGAGAAAGACGGGACCGGACGCGCAACCGGTGTACTGAGGCTCGAAGCCAACGGCGTCGCCGCGCTCGCATCGAGGGAATCGCTGACCAGGGATGAGCGGATCTCGTGCTTCCACTCAGCCGCATGGAAAGCCGTTGAGCGAGGGATCGGTGTCGTGCACGCGCTGGTGGGAAACAAGGACCCGAGTGATTCCGACATTGAGCTGATTCTGGACGTGCAGGATGAATTGCCGATAGAGCTTGTCGTGTTTGCACAGACTGAGGACGTCGGGCGCGTGGCGGGTCTTGGGCTTCCCAGAATCGGAGGCTGTCTTCTTCTCGATGGTTCGTTCAGTTCGGGAACCGCGGCGCTTGCGGATCCGTACACAGACCGTGAAGGGCGAGGCGTTCTCTACTACACCGATGACGAGCTGACCGGGTTCTTTCGGTCCGCACACGAGCGCGGTCTTCAGATCTCCGTGCACGCCCTCGGCGGACGAGCCATAGGGCAGGCGCTCGCGTGCTACGAGGCAGCGTGCGGACAGGATTGCGCGTCCGCCAGGCACAGGATAGAGCACTGTGAGCTTCCTTCAGCCGGACACATCGCGTCCATTCTGAGGCTCGGCATAGCACCGTGTGTCCAACCGACGTTCGAGCTCATGTGGGGCGGTCCCGGTGGGATGATGGAGAAGCGTCTCGGGGGCTCAAGAGCGGCACGCAGTAACCCGTACAGGAGCTTGCTTGAGGCCGGCGTTCCTTTGGCGGGCGGGTCTGACTCGTACGTAACCCCGATGGATTCCCTTCTGGGCATTCACGCAGCAGTCAACAGGCCGAATGAAGCCGAGCGCATATCCGTTTTCGATGCCGTGTCGTTGTTCACAAATGCTGCAGCCTGGATCTCGTTCGATGAAGGGAGGAGGGGAACGCTGGAACCCGGCAAGGAGGCCAGCTTCGTCGTGCTTGGGGAAGATCCGTTCGAGGTTTCACCGGACAGCATACGCGAGATAGCAGTCACCGGTCTCTATGGAAAGGGGCGCAGGCTCGCCTGCCCTGCCTAGGTTGCCTGGGCGATCGCCGTTCTTGTCAGTATCCTCATCCAATGAGAAGATCGTGCAGGCACAGTTCGGCGCGTGCGCCGCTGGCGGCCGGCAGCACGAGCAGCGTGGAGCGTCCCGTGGCGACGGAGCAGATGCATTCGATACCGGATCTTTCCAGTTCAGCGATGGATCTGGTGATCACTTCGCGGTATGCTGCGTCGCTGCCCACGATGGAGATCACGTCCACATCCATCGCAGTGACGCCGGAAGGCAGCTCTGAGGCATCGAGCTCCCCGGCGTCGTCCCAGAGAGCGCGTTCGGGCGTGTTGGGCGACACCACGATTTCGATCCGGTCGCCCGAATGAACGATGAGCAACGGGGATTCCGTTGGTTCCATCCACCGCGTCATCAGGGCGCGATCCGCCCTCCGGGCTGACAGAAAGGTCTGGCGTTCGAGAAGCGAGAGGCCGACTACAGGCGGTTCCTCCCCGTGTGGCTTCTCCAGAATGATTGTCCCAGCGGCGTCGCCTTCGCTCCCTGCAATGTGGATCTCGATGCCGCTGCGCTCTGCGAAGCGGACCGCCTCTTCTTTGAGTATCCTCGCACCGAACCGGGCCAGTTCGGCCATGTCCTCGTACGCTATCTCGTCGATCGGTCGCGCCGT
This sequence comes from bacterium, assembly GCA_025782395.1. Lineage (GTDB taxonomy): Bacteria > Joyebacterota > Joyebacteria > Joyebacterales > Joyebacteraceae > Joyebacterum. The sequence continues at coordinate 29,236 of JALGZD010000218.1, read as the reverse complement.
CGGCACAAGGCGGGGGTCAGCGGTGTGGACCGCATCCACGTCGGTCAGGATCTCACAGAGATCGGCCTTGAGAGCGGCTGCGAGGGCGACGGCCGTAGTGTCCGATCCCCCGCGGCCGAGTGTGGTGACATCCTTTGCCGTGCTGACGCCCTGGAATCCGCCGATGACGACGACGTTTCCCCGCTCAAGTTCTCTCACAACCCTGAACGGTTTCACCTCAAGGACACGCGCGTCGGTGTGCCGGGTGTCGGTGATTATTCCGGCCTGCGAACCGGTGAAGGAGACCGCCGGGCATCCGATCGAATTGAGAGCTATCGCCAGAAGCGACATCGATATGCGTTCTCCGGCGCTCATGAGCATGTCGAGCTCACGTTGTGCGGGCGCGTCAGTGAAGCTCCTGGCTTCCTGCACCAGCCGGTCGGTCGTCTCACCACGGGCGGAGACCACGACGACCACGTCGTCCCCCCGCTTCCTGAGATCGGCCACCCTGTGGGCGACGCGCAGGACCAGCTCGTGATCCTGAACCGACGTGCCACCGTATTTCTGTACGATAAGGGCCATTGATCCACCTTCCACAATCATCTGTTTCACTCGTGTAGCACATTGTGTTTCGCGCGTCAATGTGTCTGACGGATCAAGGCGTCTCACGGGTCAATGTGTCTGACGGATCAGACGGCGTATTGCTTCGTACCATCTTCGCTGGAAGCAGAAGGGGAGCGGGCGGCCGCGCAGTTGAGTAGACCGCTGTGGAATCCCCGTTTCCGCTCATTCCAGTGAGCCACTGGTTGACACGGGGAGGTCGCGACCGATAGGCTTGCCCCGAAAGCGATGAGAAGTGCTCTGGGCGTGGAAAGCGAGGAACCGATGCCGGAGAGATTCGACCTGACTGTGGTTGGCGGTGGTCCCGGCGGCTATGTCGCGGCCATTCGAGCCGCACAGCTCGGTCTCAAGGTTGCTCTGATCGAAAGGCGTGAGTTCGGGGGGGTCTGCCTGAATGAGGGATGCATCCCGACGAAGGCGCTCCTCGCGAGCGCTGAGCTTCTCGAGAACCTCGGACGAGCAGGGGAGTACGGGATTGAGGTGCGTGATTTCCGCGCCGATCTGCCGGCCATCTTTGCGAGGAAGGACGCGATCGTGGCGCGGCTCAGAGGTGGGGTTGAGGAGCTCCTGAAGAAACGGGCTGTCACTGTCGTGCGGGGCGAAGGAACACTTCTCGGACCGGGTATCGTGAGGGTGAGAGAAGCTGACGGAGAACGTCTGCTGGAGTCGTCGCGCGTCATCCTGGCAACAGGGTCCACACCTGTCGTGCCGTCGGCCTTCGGTTACGACGGGAAGCGAGTCATCACGAGTGCCGAGGCTCTCGCGATGGTGGACCTTCCGGAGAGCCTGATCGTGATCGGAACCGGCGCAATCGGATGTGAGTTCGCCGGTTTCTACGCTGCGATGGGCGTCGAAGTGACGCTGCTCGAGATGCTGCCGGAGATACTCCCGGGGGAGGACGCGTCGGCGGTGAGACTCCTGAAGAGAGCTCTCAAGAAGCGCGGAGTGGACATCAGAACCGGTACCAGAGTCGAGTCACTCACTCCGGGCGACACACGTGTCAGAGCAGAGCTGTCGGAAGGGGATTCCCTTGAGGCCGTGGTCGTCCTCCTGGCCATGGGGCGGAAGCCGGCCGTGGAAGATGAGTGGCTCATTGAAAGCGGAATCGAGATCAGGAACGGGGCCGTTGCAGTCAACGACCACATGGAGACGTCACTCGAAGGTGTCTATGCGATAGGTGACCTGATCGGCGGCTGGCTGCTGGCGCACGTCGCATCCCGTGAGGGCATCGTCGCCGCGAGTTGCGCAGCCGGGCACGACCTCTCTATGGACTACCGGGCAGTCCCACGCTGTACGTTCACTCATCCGGAGATAGCCAGTGTTGGTATCACGGAGGTCGAGGCTGCCGAGCGGGGCCTCGAAGTGGATGTGGGGCGATTCCCGTTCTCTGCCTCAGGGAAGGCCGTCGCCGGGGGAGAGACCGCAGGCTTTGTGAAGGTGATGGCCGAATCAGGTTCCGGCCGCGTGGTTGGCGGCGTCGTTGCAGGCGCCAATGCGAGCGTGCTCGTCCACGAGATCGGCATTGCGATAGCGAACGATCTCTCGGCAGAAAAGATCGCGGCTGTTATCCATGCGCACCCAACGCTGTCCGAGTCAGTAATGGAGGCGGCGGAGGCTGTTCTCGGCGTCGCCATCCATACCGCCTAGCGGCACGGGTGCAGTCCCGACGGTCGGACAGTGGCAGACGACGAGGCGCCCGGGGAACCGGAGGATACGAAAGCCGGAGCACAGTAATCAAGCGCCCGGCGAGTGAAGAGCCGGGCGCCTGTTGCTTGGTTCATCGATCAATCTCGTCGTCGGATCCCTTGCTAGCCCGCGCAGTCGGACTCACCCAGCCGACGGATTCTGCTGTCGAGACTCATGAGTCTTATGGGCGCATAGGTGAGAGGGTCGATCCTGATCCGCTTGATGCACGGGCTGTAGAGGCTCCGCTGCAAAGCGGCCGTGCTCTCCTTCAGGATAACGTTCTCCATGACCAGCGTCGGATCGGTCGGGACGAACCAGAGCGTGATCGTCACGTCCCTGCCGTAGTCAATCAGTTCTACAATCTCGTACGTGCCATCCGGTGACGTCATCATCTCCGCGAGGAGAAGCCCACCCACGTACAGCTTTACGGTAACGTCACCGAGCGGATCACCATCGAGGTTCATGACCTTGCCGTCGATGGACGTCTCACTCGAGCCGGAGAATCCCGTGGACGAGAGCGACCGCGCAGGGGGAGAAGATGTCGGGATCGTTCCCGTGCCGTCACCCGGACCCACAGCGACAGCAGAAACGCCGCCTACCACGAGCAGTGTGCCTACCAGGAAAACGAGTACCCACCTCATGATGAATTCACCTTCCTTCCTGTGGCCTCGGATTGCCTTTGCTCATGTATCTCTCAGATGCAACCTATCAGGGGAACTCCAGGGTGTCAACGGCAAACGGGCAGTGAACGCGATCAGGTAGGGGTCAGGGCTGCTTGTGATCGGTGTTCCGGGGTGCTATACTGCCTGCCATGGTGCGCTATTCTCGATATGTGCGGAGCACGGGACTCGTTCTGAGTTCCCTTATGGCTATGCTTTGTCTGTCGCTTGCATCTTCTCCCGCAAGCGGCGTCGGGAGCGTGAGCACGATTGCACCGCGCCCGTTGGCCATGGGGGGCGCCTTCGTGGCTGTTCCCGATGAACTCGCGGCCATGGCGTGGAATCCCGCCGGGCTCAAGCCTCCGCAATGCCGGACCGGGGTCAATCTGCGGATACACGCCAACATCCTCGGCGGTCCCGCGGTAATCAGAGAGACGGGTCTTCTGTCCGGTGTGCATACCAAGCCATACAGTGGGCTGCCCGTTGGAGAGAAGTTTGCAGTCGCCGTCGGGAGTGTCGTCAAGGGAGTGACAATACGCCGGGGTGGCCTGGCCGTAGGGCTCCTGCTTCTCGAGGAGTATCTGGATCCTGTCGGCCTCGAAGAGGCTCAGGGCCTGTCCGATCCGACTCGTCTTCTCGATGCGTACTATTCTACACTGACTATCGGCTTCAGCCTTGCACCAACCGTTTCCATCGGTGTCAGCCAGGTGATCTTCAGCGGATGGGACGGTTCGGGGGAGCGCCTCTACGGAGGAGGTCGCGTCTATGGTGCAATGCTGGATCCCAACGATCGCGTTACGGTCGGGTTCATCTACTATGATGTTGCCGAAAGCTTCGACAGCTACCGCCGCGACATCGAGGGACTGGCAGGTCGCACCATGAATGCGGGCCTGACGTTCAGGCCGACGAAGAGTCTCATTCTGGCATTCGATCTCAGAGATCTGGCCGAGAAGCATTCTGAGACGGCGCTGGAGCCACGAATCGGCGCCGAGTGGAATCTCTGGGGACAAGGAGCCATCAGGGGCGGTCTCTATCGTGAAGACGACGGTGAGTCGGTCGTCCTGTCCCTTGGTGTGGGTGCCATCCCGATGATCGCGTGTTTCAAGGGACGAGATGCCCTTCGAGCGGACAGCTTCGTTCTGGGCTACGCGGTCCTTCTCAAGAGCGGGACCGGACCGCGACATCTCATCTCTGTTCTGCTTCATTTCTGATGTTCAGGAACCGGCGCCCGTTTGGGCTTGACACAGCAGACGGATAGCGTTGTATCCTGTTGCGGAGTAGTCCCTTCGGGGGCCCGTCGCCCAAAACAGAATCTGGAGGTGTTATGCAGAGAGCGACCCCGATCCGATCGGGCTGGCTGGCTTTCGTCATCCTCGCGGGGCTCGTCCAGGCGGCTGCGGCAGGGCTGATCAGCGACACCGGGGCCATACCCAGCCCTTTCTCGCCGAATGCGGATGGAGTCTACGACTCCACGGCGGTCTTCTACACGCTCTCAGACACGGCCGCTGTCGTCGTGTCCGTGGCCGACTCGACTCTGTCGGAGATCCTGATGCTTTGGTCAGGATGGGAGAACCCGGGGGAGCATCGGCACTGGTGGGATGGGAGCGAGGAGAGAGCAATGGTCCCCGATGGTGATTACTACTTCCTGATCCAGGCCATTCCTCAGGAGGGTGGACCGGAAGATGTGGAGATCCCCGTCGCGGTCGATACGGAGGCGCCCATCATCTCTGATCTCAGCGCGGTCCCCAATCGTTTCACCCCCGATGGCGATGGAGTCGCCGACAGCGTTGCGGTTTCGCTCGAGGTGGATTACACGGGTGGAGGGGGACAGGTTTCGGTTGTCGTGCGTGATCTGCAGGGCGAGGAGGTCGATGAGCTTTTCTCATCCGTGAGTGCGGAGTCGGTGCTCGTCCACTGGGACGGCATCTCCAGCGACGGTACCGAGTCGCCTGACGCACTCTACTCGGTGGATATCGAAGCTCGTGATCCGGCCGGCAATGTGTCGCAGACTGAGCTTCTGATCGATCTTGACCTGTACGCTCCGTATCTGGGTGTGATCTATCCCGACAGCACTTTGACCGAGGTGAGGGTGAACGATACCCTGGCGGTTGTGAACGGCTGGGCGTACGATCGCGCGGGCGTCACGGGTGTCGAACTCTCGCTTGACCAGGTGGACTGGGTCGAGATCTCGTTTTCGGGTCCGGACACGGTCTGGTGGGAGCAGACGCTCACGTGCACCGACTGTGTTCCCGACTCAAGCGACGGAACTCTTGCGGTCTACGTGCGCGGGCATGACGGCGTCGCTACGGCTGACGGTGAGGGGCACGTCAACGGCACTGGAAGCACTCCGCCGCTTCTCTCCTTCGTGGTCACGTTCGACGTCGCCGGTCCTTCTCACATCGAGAGCACGATTCAGGATGATGACAACGTCTACTACCCCGGTCAGACGATCACCATATGGAGCGAGTGGGATGACGACGGCTACGATGTGGAGGCCGATTTCAGTGGCGTAGACAGCAACTTCGATCCCGAAGAGGTCCAGGTCTCCGGCTCGGCGACCGGCGTATACACCGTGATCTACACAGTCTCGTCGAACGCGATTACGCCGGTCTCGGCGGCGCAAGTGAGAATAGAAGCGACTGATCATTTTGAGCGCTCTCTGGCCGATTCCTCGGTAACCGTGATTCTGCTCGCCGGTTCCGGCGAGCCGTCGGGGCTGTCGCTGGACCGCAACTTCTTCAATCCGGCAGAAGGTGACGTGCTGGAAGTGAATCTTGGATCCTACTCCGGGGAGATCGTCATCGAGATATTCAACATGACCGGCTCACTGGTCAGAAGGTTGGAGGCATCGGACGCGCAGAGCCTGACGTGGAACGGCTGCAATGACGGCGGCCGATTGGTCGCGAGCGGTGTCTACTTCCTCAGCATAGTCACGGATGAGGGCAACGCGGTCCGCAAGGTAGCCGTTATCAAGTAGAGGAACATGGGAGGTTCGAGCATGGTGTCGAAGCGGTTCGTGGTTCTTACTGTCCTGTTTCTTGTGGTCGTCCCGTCTGTCGAGTGCTGGTCGCAGGGGACGTCGGGGGCGCAGTTCCTCGGGATAGGTATGGGTGCGCGGTCTGTGGGTATGGGTGGTGCGTACGTTTCCCTCGCCACCGACGGGTCCGCGCTCTACTGGAACCCGGCCGGGCTTTCGCAGACCACCCGGATGCGGCTGAGTGTGTCGCACGTCTCATGGCTGGATGACGCTTCATATGAGTACGCGTCGTTCGCCACTCCGCTGGGTTCGAACGGGTCGGTGGGACTTGCACTCGAGCAGGGATCCCTGTCGTGGGACAATACGGGCAGCGGCACCTTCGAGGCTGGTGATTTCTCCGGCGTGGTCGGCTACGCTCGCCGTCTCCGCCCGAACCTCGGAGTGGGCGGAAGTGTCAAGTACCTCAGGAGTTCGTTGGGTGACGCCGGCGCCTCCTCCTATGCACTCGATATCGGCGCCGTCTATGCGCTATCGAAGTCGGCCACGATCGGCGCCGCAGTCAGGAACCTCGGGCCCGGACTGACCTTCGAGGTGGAGAGTGATCCGTTGCCTGCGACGATCACGGTCGGCGGCTCGTATCTCTGGAACGACGCCGTCTTCGCGCTCGATTTCGAGAAGGTGAACGATTCAGAAGTCACAACGCGCGCCGGCGTGGAGTATTCCCCGGTGCGCTACCTCGCGCTCAGGGGCGGGATGATACTCGGTGGTGACACGGCTCTCTCGTCTTTCACCGGTGGTGTCGGGCTGAATTGGGACGAGCGGTGGGCGATCGACTACGCCTATCGTCCAACCGATCTCGGAGGGACACACTGGCTGGCGCTCACGGCCGGACTCGGCAGCGAGCTTTCGGCAGGGGGGGCGGAGGAGACGACCTACAGAGGGACAGCCGAAGAGCTGACGATTCCAACGTCGAACATCAACGTTCTCTCCGACCTCACGCGTAGCGTGATAGCCACTGCCCTGGACAAGATGGGCATCCCGGTCGGTGCCGAAGTGAGTATCAGGCAGATCGATTCGCACGCGGCGAACTGGCTCGTACAGTCGATCTTTCTGGAGGAGCTGACGGGGTGTGGTCACACCGTAAGGACTGCTGCGACGCCGCCCGCCGGGGGCGGCATGGTGGCCCATGTCGACGAAATGGAGTCGTACGAGGTAGCCTATCGCATCGTGTCCTGCGAAACCGCGTACACGCGTGTGTGGCGCGAGTGGTTGGTAGGAGCAAGGAAAGCCGAGCGGCGGTCGTCGGTCGACGTCTACTTTCAGCTTGCCGGTGCCTCAAAGACCGTCGTCTGGGCCGGCAGCGAAGAGCGCGAGCGGAGGGACATCGTGCCTGGTTCGCGGCTCGAGGGTCTGCGTACGCCGGGACAGGCGTTTGCATCACCAGAGATCGAACCCGGGGGATGGGACAAGGTCATCGAGCCGGTCGTTGTGGCCGGGATCGTGGGGGGACTCATCTACCTCTTCTACTCAAGCAAGTCGAGTGACTAGGGAGGTCACAGAATGTCGTTTTCGCAGGCCCACGCACGCGGAGGAGTCGCTCTCCTTCTCTCAACTATCGCTGTCGCGCTCGCTTTCGGTTGTTCGCCGATCCCTGAGTTCGGTGAAGCCAGCGTGGAGGAAGTGTACACGATAGGACTGGACGCGCGGGAGCGTGGGGACTACATCGTGGCCATCGAGGCCTTCAAACGCATTTCCATGTCCTGGCCACTGGATGAGAGGGCGGACGACGCTCTGATGGGGCTGGGGGATACGCACCTTGATATGGACGACTACGCGTCCGCGGAGTTGGAGTATCAGAGACTGCTTTCGGATTATCCCCGGTCCGAGCTTGCGCCGGAGGCCGAGTACAAACTTGGACTTGTCTACTTCGAACAGTCGAAGCCGGCTGCCTTGGACCAATCGACGACGGAAGAAGCCATGGCGCAGTTCCGGCGTTTTCTTTGTGACCATCCGGACTGCGAGTTCTCGGATAGCGCGAGGGAGCGCCTGGCGGAACTGACAGCGCGTCTCGCGCAGAAGGATTTCGAGACGGCGATGCTCTACGTTAAGCTCGAAAGCCCCGCCGCGGCCAGAGTCTACCTGGAGTCGATTCCTCTCGAGTATCCGAAGACGCCCTGGGCTCCCAGAGCATTGCTCGAGCTCGTGCGAAGCTACGTTGTCGCGGGGGAGACGGCACACGCGCAGGAGATCCTGAGTCGCCTGGACGAACTCTACCCGGACACCGCTGAGGCCGAGGAGGCAAGGAATCTCCTGGTCGACCCGGGCGGCTCTGAACAATAGGGTTCGGAGGAGGCCACTCGTGGCAACAGGATTGATGGGAGGGACCTTCGATCCGATCCACATCGCGCATCTCATAATTGCGGAGGTGGCGCTGGAGCAGTGTGGTCTCGACCGGGTTCTGTTCGTTCCGTCGGCCCGCCCTCCTCACAAGCACGAAGACGGGGTGAGCTCGATCGAGGATCGGATCGCGATGGTTCGGGTTGCGATCGAGGGCAATCCCCGTCTTGGACTCTCCGACATCGAGACGCGACGCAAGGGCAAGTCGTACACGATCGAGACGATCCGGGAACTGAAGGCTGCGCTCGGTCCGAATGAACGCATCTGTTTCATCATGGGAGCGGACAGCCTGACACAGCTTTCATCATGGAAGGCACCCGAGCACCTGCTTGATGAGGTCCAGATTGTCGTTGTCCGCAGGCCGGGAGTGAACGAGCGTGAAACGGATCCTGCGGCGCTTGAGAAGATCCTGATTCTCGACAGTCCCCTTATGGAGATATCAAGCAGCGACATCAGACGGCGCGCCGGCGAAGGGCGCTCGATTCGCTATCTCGTTCCACCCGCCGTCGAATCCTACATTCGAGAGAAGAACCTCTACTCATGACCAGCGTCGAACCCGCAGGACGGGGCATCCCGGTCCTCTGTCTCATCGACGGGAGCGCCTTGGTCTACAGATCACACTACGCCTTCATCCGGAACCCGCTCATAAACTCGAAGGGCGAGAATGTGAGTGCCGTCTTCGGGTTCGTCACGTCGGTGATGGATCTGCTTGACCGATTCGAGCCGAAGTACGTCGCGGTCGTTTTCGACACGCCGGAGCCGACTTTCCGTCACGAGATCTTCGAGGACTACAAGGCGACGCGGGAAGCAGCTCCCGAAGAGATGATAGAACAGCTTCCGACGATCCGGAGGATCATGGATGCGCTCGGAATCCCAGTGGTCGAGTCTCCGGGCTACGAAGCCGACGATGTCATCGGGACGCTGGCCGTTCGCGCGCACGCGATCGACGTCCATACGACGATCATCTCGGGCGACAAGGACTTCTTCCAGCTCGTGGGTGATGACGTTTCGATCTACGATCCGGGCAAGAAGATCCAGTACGACTCCGACCGCGTAGTAGAGCAGTTCGGCGTGCCGCCGGGACAGGTCATCGAGGTCCTTGGACTGATGGGAGACTCATCGGACAATGTCCCGGGAGTCCCCGGGATCGGCAAGAAGACGGCGGTAGATCTCATTCGGTCGTACGGGACCATTGAGGGCGTACTCAAGAACCTGGATTCGGTAAGCGGCACGAAGAGGCGCGAGAATCTCGACACGTATCGGGACCAGGCGCTCGAAAGCCGGGTTCTTGTCACGATCGAGCTCAACGCTCCGGTCGATGCGGGCATGGAGGATCTGTCGACCGGACCCATAGACGTAGAGCGCGCGACTGAGCTCTTCAGAGAACTGGAGTTCCCATCGCTTCTCAAGCGTCTGCCGGCCGCGAAGACCGGTTCGGGCGAGCTCGAGTACGGGCTTGTCAAGTCCCTTCAGGAGCTCGATCAACTCGTCGTTGAGCTCGCCGCAGCCGGCGCGTTCGCAATCGATCTCGAGACGACGTCGCTCGACCCGATCCTGGCGAAGATAGTCGGGGTGTCGGTCTCGTCTGCCGTCGGAGAGGGCAGGTACATACCCGTCAGGAAGAAGGGTTCTGCCGGTGTGCAGACAAGGAGCCTGCTGAAAAGACTGGGCCCTCTTCTGGAGGACGCCGGCATCAGAAAATGCGGACAGAATCTGAAGTACGACTACGAGGTTCTCAGAGTGCACGGGGTCGAGATGCGCGGCATCGAGTTTGATACGATGCTTGCCTCCTACCTGCTGGATCCGGGGAAGCGCCGCCACAACCTCGCCGCTCTCGCGCTCGAGCATCTGGGGAGAAACGTCACTCCGATAGAGAGCCTGATAGGCAAAGGCGCAAACCAGCTCTCGTTTGCAGACGTCGATGTGGATGTAGCCGGCGACTACGCTTGCGAGGATGCCGAAGTCGCGTACGCGCTGACAAAGGAACTGCGGCCAAAGCTTTTCGATGCTGGTCTCACGGCACTCATGACGGACGTTGAAATGCCGCTCCTGCGCGTGCTGGCGCACATGGAGCTGGAGGGTGTGGCTCTTGATACCGGCATCCTCCGTGAGCTTGGCGACCGGTTCGGGAAGACGATAAATGAACTCCGCGCGGAGGTGCACCAGCTCTCCGGAGTCGAGTTCAATATCGACTCGCCGAAGCAGGTGAGCGAGGTCCTCTTTGAACGTCTCGAGCTTCCCAGAGGGAGAAGGACCAAGACAGGGTACTCGACGGACAATCGCGTTCTGAGCGCTCTCAGCCATGAGCACGGAATAGCGCGCCTGATACTGTCGTATCGTCAGCTCACCAAACTGAAGTCCGGGTACATCGACGCGCTTCCGAGACTGGTGAACGAAAAGACCGGACGCGTTCACACATCGTTCAATCAGGCGGTAGCGGCCACCGGACGGCTCTCGAGCAGCAACCCCAACCTCCAGAACATCCCGACCAGAACCGAGCTGGGACGGGAGATCAGAAAGGCCTTCGTTGCGAAGGATGGCTCGGTCCTGATGTCGGCGGACTACTCTCAGATCGAGCTCAGGATCATGGCTCACATCTCCAACGATGAGAGCATGAAGGCGGCATTCGAGGCGGGGAAGGACCTCCACAGAGCCACGGCCGCGCTGGTATTCGAGAAGGGTGAGGACGGCGTCGAACCGTCTGAGCGGGATTGGGCGAAGACAGTGAACTTCGGGATCATGTACGGCATGAGCTCGTTCGGACTGGCGCGGCAGCTCGGGATCTCAAACGGTGAGGCCGCGGCCTTCATTGACCGCTATTTCGAAAGCTACCCGGGCGTGCTTGAGTACACGGAGCGCGTCAAGCAGGAGGGTCTCGAGACCGGATATGTCTCGACGCTCCTGGGGCGAAGGCGTCGGGTACCGGGACTTGATTCAGAGAACGGACGCATCCGGAGCATGGCCGAGAGGGTGGCTGTGAATACGCCGATCCAGGGAAGTGCTGCCGACATGATCAAAGTCGCAATGATTGGACTCGCCGGCCGGATCGAGAGGGAGAAGCTCCCGTGTGCTCTGGTCCTCCAGGTTCACGACGAGCTGGTTCTCGAAGTGGAGACAAGGGCGATCGATGAGGTTGCCGCGATCGTTCGGGAAGAGATGACGGGACCGAAGGGGCTCGAGCTGTCCGTTCCCGTCGTGGTCGATATCGGCCACGGCAGGAACTGGTTCGAGGCACACTGATGGGCTCGGAGCTGGCTCGAGACACACTGAGGTGACGATGATCAAGATTGGTCTTACCGGAGGGATCGGTTCCGGGAAGAGCGAGGCGGCAAGAGTGCTCGCGCAGCTCGGCGCGCGCATTGTTACTGCGGACGACCTGGCGCGCGACCTCGTGATACCGGGGTCGGTCGTTCTCGACGCCCTCGTCGGAGAGTTCGGTGACGAGATCCTCTCGACCGACGGACGGTTGGATCGGACCAGGCTGGCCGAGGTGGCGTTTGCCTCGGAGGACGCGCTGGCGAGATTGAACGCCGCAACACACCCACCGCTTGTGAATGCGATAAGGGCGACCATCGAGCGTGTGGAGAAGGCCGGCGAGTCCGACGTGCTTGTGGTTGAAGCCGCTCTCCTTGCCGAATGGGACATTCTGGGTCTCTTTGACATCGTGCTCGTCATTGATGCGCCGTTCAAGACCAGGTTCGACAGACTTGCGGGCGCAGGGCTCTCCAAGGATGTCGCCGAGGCCAGAATGCGGGCGCAGCTGCCGCGCGAGCGACTCCTTGAAGCGGCGGATGTGATCATTGAGAACGATGGTTCGATCGAGGAGCTTGGTGCAAGGATCAAACAGTTCTGGACTGAGTTTGTGTCCGGGGAAAGGAGCGACACATGAGCAACGACAGAGAGAAAGCACTGAAGGACATCGCCCGGCGCGTAGGTGAGCTCGAGGAGTATCTTTGACATCGCCGGCAAGAAGAAGCGGATGGGCGAACTCGAGGTGATGACTGCGGCTTCCGATTTCTGGCAGGATCCGCAGCGTGCCAGGGGAGTCGTGGAGGAGATATCCTCGCTCAAGGCCTGGCTCGCGCCCGTGGCATCGCTCCGAGTGCGCCTTTCGGATCTGGAGGCCCTGCTCGAGATGGCTGAGGAGGAAGGTGGCGAGGCGGAGGAGGAGGCGGCAAAGGAACTCGCCGCCGCCGAGAAGGAGCTTGATGACCTGGAGTTCCGGAAGATGCTCTCCGGGAAGGACGACGAGCGGAATGCGATCCTCTCGGTCCATCCGGGTGCCGGCGGTACCGACTCGCAGGACTGGGCGCGGATGCTCTTCAGGATGTACATGGCCTGGATAGAGAAGGGCGGTCTCTCGGCGGAAATCATGGACATTCAGTCGGCCGACGAAGCCGGCATCAAGAGCGCCACGGTTCTCGTGAAGGGGCCGTACGCGTACGGCTACCTGAAGGCTGAGATCGGCGTTCACCGTCTGGTTCGTCTCTCGCCATTCGATGCGAACCACCGTCGACACACGTCGTTCGCATCCGTTGCTGTCTATCCGGAAGTGGATGAGGAAACAGCCATTGAGGTGAGCGAGTCGGACATCAGGACGGACGTCTTCGGTGCAAGTGGTCCCGGTGGCCAGCACGTCAACAAGAGTTCCACAGCCATTCGATTGACGCATCTGTCGACCGGGATTGTTGTCTCGTGTCAGAGTGAACGGTCGCAGTTCCGGAACCGCGAGAACGCGATGAAGGTACTGAAATCCCGTCTGTACGCCATCCGTGAGGAAGAGCGCAGAAAGGAACAGCAGGCGAAGGCAGGGGAGAAACTCGAGATCGCGTGGGGCAGCCAGATACGCTCCTATGTTCTCCATCCGTACCAGATGGTCAAGGACAACCGGACCGGAGTCGAGACGTCCGACGTGAACGGAGTTCTGGATGGTGACCTCGACAGGTTCATCGAGGCATATCTGAAGGCGACGGGGTAGAAACCTGCGATTGTACGGGGCCGACCGTTGGAGGATTGCACACACGCTGAGGCGCTGATATGGGATATACTAAACGGGTGTATGTGTAGGGGAGAGGGACTTACTCGGAGCGGGACTCACTCAGGGAGGGCGACATGAGGCAGAGAAGACTCTTGGTCGTGGCTGCTGCGATCATGCTGGTCGTTGTGAGCGTCCTGAGTGCGGCGACCGTCATTCACGTCCCATTGGATCAGCCGACGATACAGGAGGGGATCGATGCGGCCGGCGAGGGAGACACCGTACTGGTCGCGGTCGGCACCTACACGGGAACCAACAACTGTGAGCTGAACTTCGGAGGCACCAACATGGTTGTCATGTCCGAGTCCGGCGCGGCTCAGACGACCATCGATTGCGCGCGCGGCACGCGCGCTTTCTGCTTCCGTAACGGGGAAAACGCAGCGTCGATCGTCGACGGTTTCACGATCATGCACGGGTATGCCGAAGGAGGGGGGGCCATCTACTGCAACGCGACGTCGCCCACCTTCAGGAACTGCTCCTTCCGTTCGAACCGCAGTCCCGATGTCGGTGGCGGCATGGGGTTCTACGGGTCGTCTTCACTGATCGAGAATTGCCTTTTCGAGGGCAATTCGTCGGAGATGGCGCTGGATGGCTCGGGCGGGGCGATCATCTGTGCGGCCGGATCCGATCTCGTGATCAGCAACTGCTACTTCACTCACAACACATCCGACGCGGGAGGATGTGTCACGTGCACGGACGCCTCTTCACTCCTCTTGACGGACTGTCTTCTCCCCGAGAACTCGGCTGACTCCGGGGGGGCGCTTGCGTGCTGTTCCGGTTCGACACTTGTCATCGAAGGATGCACGATCGTTCACTGCATAGGTTGTGGAGGGAGCGGGATCTTCTGCGACGGTGGATCCGACGTGTCCGTCGATAGAACGATCATCGCCTTCGGCTACAAGGGAGAGGCCGTATGCTGTTTGGCGGGAGGCACGGCCACGCTCGTCTGCTGCGACGTCTTCCAGAATGAGTACGGCAACTGGGTAGGCTGCATCGCCGGCCAGAACGGCGTAGACGGCAACATTTCGGAGGACCCGCTCTTCTGCGGGATTCTCAATCCGGACAGCCCGTACTCGCTCCAGAGCGATTCACCCTGTGCTGCCGAGAACAACCCCGACTGCGACGGCGTGGGCGCACTGGGCATCGGCTGCGGGGCCACGCCTGTGGAAGCGACCAGTTGGGGACGCGTGAAGACAATGTTCAAGTAGTCCGGACGGGCCGGGCCGCGCAGTTGTCAATGTGGCTGCCGTGGGGTTTCCGCCGGATCGACAGAGGGTCATCGCGGGAGTGTCCGCGAGCCGGGAGGCTAGTGAATTGGAGAAGCCGGAAGGCGTCGCTCAGGACCAGATGCGAGCGAATCTCGAGAGCCTGAGGGAGAACGGGGTCGATCCGTATCCCCGCCGTTTCGAGAGATCGCACCATTCTCGCGAAGTCGTGAACGATTTTGATCGTCTTGAGGGCAGTGAGGTGACGGTGGCCGGGCGTCTGATGGCTGTGAGGGGTCACGGAAAGGCCGGCTTCGCCGACCTTGTTGACGTGAAAGGGAAGATGCAGCTTTATGTGCGGCGGGACGAGGTCGGAGACGAGCAGTTCGCGGTCTGGGAACTCCTCAACGTCGGTGACATCGTCGGCGCGCGCGGCGAGGTCTTCAGGACCAGATCAGATGAAGTGAGCCTCAAAGTGAAGAAGCTCGTGCTGCTTGCGAAGGCGCTCCTTCCGCTTCCGGAGAAGTGGCACGGCCTCAAAGACAAGGAGCTCAGATATCGCAGGCGGTACCTGGATCTCATCTCGAATGAGGAGACGCGGGCCGTCTTCCGCACGAGGAGCAGGATCGTCCGTATCATGCGCGAGTTCCTGACGGAGCGGGATTTCCTTGAGGCCGAGACGCCGATACTCCAGCCGATCTACGGTGGGGCCTTCGCCCGCGCCTTTGAGACGCATCATCGCTCACTCGATCTCACGCTCTATCTGAGGATAGCCGACGAGCTCTACCTCAAGCGCCTGATAGTCGGGGGATTCGAGCGGGTCTTCGAGATCGGCAAGGACTTTCGTAACGAGGGGATGGACAGGACGCACAGCCCCGAGTTCACGCAACTCGAGCTTTATCAGGCCTACGCCGACTACAATGTGATGATGGAGACAACGGAATCGCTTTTCGAGCGGCTGGCCTGCGAGCTCCACGGCGGTACGAGGTTCACGTGGCAGGGGCAGGAAATCGATGTCAAGGCGCCGTGGAAGCGTGTCAAGGTGATGGACGCCGTAGCGGAGGTGGTGGGGGAAGATGCGCTCAGGAGCAGAGAGGCGCTGGTCGTGGCGGCGCGGGCAGCCGGTCTTGACCCGGACGACCTACAGGGCGACGAGCTCCCGAGCTTCGGTAAACTCGTGGAGAAGATCTTGGACGAACTCGTGGAGCCAAAGCTCACGGAGCCGACCTTTCTTATCGACTACCCGCTGGAGATATCGCCGCTGGCGAAGCAGACACCGGATGATCCGGACATCGTCGAGCGGTTCGAGATATTCATTGCCGGCATTGAACTTGGCAATTCGTTCACGGAACTCAACGACCCGGACGAACAGGTGCGACGCCTCAGCGCGCAGGTGGAAAAGCGTGCGGGAGGTGATGAAGAAGCGCATGGGATGGACGAGGACTTCATCATGGCGCTCAGGCACGGCATGCCACCGACCGGTGGGCTGGGCATAGGAGTAGACAGGGTGGTCATGCTGATGACGGACTCTCCCGGGATTCGCGACGTCATTCTGTTCCCGACGATGCGTCCGGAGCAAAGCGAGTAGTTATGGCGGCGGGTTCTCGGCCCCGTGCGGCAGAGGTGCGGAGCGCTTGCATTCCAGACTGAGACGGTGTACCGATGAAGGAGAGGAGTTCCTTCTTGTCATTCGAGTGGTTCGTCGCGTGGCGCTACCTCAGGGCGCGCCGCAAGACCAGGTTTATCTCGATAATCACGGCTATTTCCATCGTCGGTGTGGCCGTCGGGGTCATGGCGCTGACCGTTGTCCTCAGTGTGATGAACGGCTTCGAGGAGGAGATACACCGACGGATCATCGGCATCAACGCACACGTGATACTGCTCAAGTACGGTGCTGAACCGGTTCGGAACTACCAGACAATCATCGATATTGTCGAGACCGTGCCGGGAGTCGTCGCGGCGGCACCGTTCACCTATTCGAAGGGAGTCATCAAGGGGTACGAGCGGTCCGATGGCGCGGTCATCCGCGGCGCCGACCTCAAGAGCGAGGGCAGAGTCACCGACATCATGGAGAACATCGAACCGGGTCTTGAGACTCTGACAGCTGAGCCGGGAGAGATCCCGCTCATGATTGTCGGTGACGAACTGGCCCACAGGCTCAGAGTTACGGTCGGTGACACTGTTGCCCTCTCGTCGCCGTTCGACTACGTCGTTACGCCGATGGGAGTGATGACGTCCGTATCGCAGTTCAGAGTCGTCGGGCTCTACAGCTCGGGCATGTATGAGTATGACCAGCAGCTGGTCTACATAGATCTCACTGAGGCGCAGCGTCTGTTCGGTATGCAGGATGGAGTTACCGGCATCGAGATCAAGGTGGAAGACCCCTGGCGTGCCCCCGAGGTCGGAAGCGCGGTGGTGACGGCGGTGGGAGGGTTTCCGTATCGCGCCAACAACTGGATCTATCTCAACCGCAATCTGTTCACGTGGATGAGGACTGAGAAAAAGGTGATGTTCTGGATCCTGTCCCTCATCATCATGGTTGCCGCGTTCAATATTGCGAGCACCCTCATTATGGTTGTCATGGAGAAGACGAAAGACATCGGTGTGATGAAGTCGATGGGAGCTACTGCCCGGTCGATCCTCAGGATCTTCGTCGCGGAGGGGTTGGTGATAGGAGTTTTCGGAATGCTCATCGGCAGCATCAGTGGTTTCGTGCTGGCGTCGCTTCTTGACCGGTATCAGTTCATAAGTCTACCGGGAGATGTCTATCCCGTGGAGACGCTTCCCGTTCTCATGAGGTTCAGTGACTTCGTTGTCGTCGCAGTCGCAGCGATGCTGATAAGTTTCCTCGCTGCCCTCTATCCGGCGTGGAAGGCAGCCAAGCTGGTGCCGGTGGAGGCCATACGCAATGAGTAATCTCTCGCGGGACGCCAATGGTGCCATGCTGATCGTCGAAGACGTGACCAAGAGCTTCACCACAGGAGCAGAGGAGCTCCACGTTCTCAGGGGCATCGACCTGGCCGTGCGACGGGGCGAGATAGTCGCCATCGTCGGACCGTCCGGCGTCGGGAAGAGCACTCTCCTTCACATCATGGGCGCGCTCGACCGCCCCACATCCGGTCGCGTCTTCATCGACTCGACGGACGTCTTCGCGCTGCCGGAACTGGAGCGCGCGGGTTTCAGAAACAGGACGGTCGGATTCGTGTTCCAGTTCCATCATCTTATGCGTGAGCTGACCGCTCTGGAGAACGTGATGATGCCCTGTCTAATCGCCGGGATGAGCGGTTTGGACGCCAGGGCGCGAGCCCTTCAGACTCTGGACCAGGTGCATCTGGCTTCCCGGGGCGACCACAGACCGGGAGAGCTCTCGGGGGGCGAGGAGCAGCGCGTGGCTGTGGCTCGGGCGCTGGTCAACGCTCCTTCCGTCGTCTTTGCTGACGAGCCCTCGGGTAACCTCGATCGCGCGAGCGGCGGCGAGCTCCACGATCTCATCTGGGGGCTGCGAGACGAGCTTGGACAGACGTTCGTGATAGTGACCCACAACCCGGAGCTCTATGAGAGGGCCGACCGGGTCGTGGAACTCAGAGATGGCATGACGCTGAAAGACTGAAGGGGGAGCGGAGCGATGATCTGCGATGAGTGCGGCAGACCCGCGACCGTCCGCTTCGTGGAGATGGTGGACGGCGAGATGCGGTTGATGCGGCTCTGCGATGAGTGCGCAAGCGCCAGAGGGATCGGTCTCTCGCTTGCCCCGCTTGCCGGACCCCTGGTCAGCATGCTGATGGGGCTTCTGGAGGAAGTCGGGGCGGAGGAGGCGGCCGAGTTGCAGGGGCCGGTCTGCCCCGGGTGCGGGCTCTCGTACAAGGACTTCCGCCGGACCGGCAAGCTCGGGTGTGCAGATTGCTACACGTCGTTCGAGAACGAACTCAGACCGCTCATACGTCGCATTCACGGCAGCACACGCCACACCGGAGGCATTCCGTCGAAGGCCCCCGAAGATGTCGAATCGATCCGGGAGGTCAGGCGCCTCAAGCTCGAGCTGGAGAAGGCAGTCCGGCACGAGGAGTACGAGCGCGCGGCCGAGTTTCGTGACCGCATCCGGAGTCTCGAGTCGACGCCGCGTAAGGAGGACGGCGATGGGAACGTTTGAGCAGATGCTCGCCATGCCGCCAAGCTGGCTCGACGCATCCGGGCCGACCTCCAATGTTGTTCTCTCGACCAGGGTCCGACTGGCCCGAAACCTCAACGATGTAGCGTTCCCGGCAAGGGCCGACCGCACAGGCCTTGAACGCGTGAGGGACCGCATACTTGCTGCGGCGTCCGCGGGCAACTACCTGGGGAACGCGCTGGTCCTGATCATGGACGAGAGTTCGAAGGCGCAACGCCAGATCCTGGTCGAGCGTCATCTCACGGGCCAGGAGTTTGCAGAGGACGGTTTCGGCCGGGCGGTGATCATCGGCGATCGTGAGATCGTGAGTGCTGTGATCAACGAAGAGGATCACCTCAGACTGGCATCTCTCAGGTCCGGTCTGCAGCCGATGGATGCCTGGCGTCTGGTAGACCGCATCGACACCGAACTGGAGCAGAACTTGCATTATGCATACTCCAGCGACTGGGGATATCTTACCTCGTGTCCCACGAATGTGGGGACAGGCATGCGCGTGTCTGTGCTTATCCATCTGGTGGGACTTGTGAGAAGCGACCGGACCGCACAGATCCTCGGGAGCATATCGAAGCTGGGTCTCTCAGTGAGAGGCTTCTACGGCGAGAAGAGCGCGGCTCTTGGAGGTTTTTTCCAGGTTTCGAACCAGATGACGCTGGGACAGTCCGAGGACGATATCGCCTACACGGTCGAGAGAGTGGCCGGGCAATTGGTCACGCTGGAACTCGAGGCGAGGAGCGAACTCGGCGAGAAAGGCGGACAGGAGATTGAGGACGAGGTACACAGAGCCTACGGCATCCTCTCGAGCGCGCGGATCATCTCGTCGGAGGAAATGATGGCGCTCTGCTCGTCCTTGAGATTCGGCATCACCGAGGGGTTCATCGATTCGGTCGATCTTGCAACGGTAAACAGGCTTCTGGTTTCCACACAACCCGGGCATCTGAAGTGCTTCGATGGCCGGGATCCGGGACCGGAGCAGCGCGATCGCATGAGGGCGGATCTCATCCGCAAGGAACTGGCGTCGGGAAACGGTGTCTGAGTTTTCTGACGATCGGAGGGGAGAATGCAGAGACATACGGACTTCACCCCGCGCGTTCGGCGAGTTCTCTATTTCGCGCGGGAAGAAGCCACGCGTCTTCACCACGACTACCTCGGCACAGAGCACCTGCTGCTCGGGATCGTTCGCGAGGGTGAGGGTGTTGCGGCGACAGTTCTGCGCGAACTCGCCGTCGACCTCGACACCGTGAGGGAGATGGTCGAGTCGCATGTTGCTCGCGGCAGCTATGGCGCTTCCATGAAGGAGACCCAATGGACTCCGCGCGCCAAGACGGTTCTCGAACTGGCACGCGAGGAGGCTCGGATACTCCACCATCAATACATCGGAACCGAGCATCTGCTCCTGGCGCTGATACGTGAAGGGGACGGAGTCGCGGCGAAGGCACTCAGGGATCTGGATGTGGACTTGAGAACGGCACGTGAGATGGTGATGAAGGTTCTGGGTGGCGGCGGTGGAGTCGATGCCATGGAAGTACCGACTACTGAGCAGACCGAGACCCCCACGCTCGACCAGTACGGCCGGGATCTCACCATGATGGCACGACAGGGGGAGTTGGATCCTGTCATCGGTCGTGCGAACGAGATTGAGCGCGTTCTCCAGGTTCTCTCGCGTCGCAAGAAAAACAACCCCGTTCTGATCGGCGAGCCCGGAGTGGGGAAGACGGCGATCGTCGAGGGCCTAGCGCAAAAGATAATGGCCAACGAGGTGCCTGCCACTCTGAAGGACAAGCGACTCGTCATGCTCGACCTCTCGTCGACGGTTGCGGGAACGAAGTACCGCGGGCAGTTCGAAGAACGTCTGAAGACCCTCATCAAAGAGATCAAGGAGAGTGAGAACGTCATCGTCTTCATCGATGAGCTTCACACTATCGTAGGGGCGGGCGGTGCGGAAGGCGCCATCGACGCAGCGAACATGCTGAAACCTGCTCTGGCTCGGGGTGAGCTGCAGTGCATCGGGGCCACAACGCTGAATGAATACAGAAAGCACATCGAGAAGGACGGGGCGCTTGAGCGTCGGTTCCAGCCGATTATTGTGGACGCGCCGACTGTTGAGGAGACGATCGAGATCCTGCGGGGCCTCAGGTGCAAGTACGAGGAGCATCACCTGGCTGACATCTCCGACGAGGCGCTTGTGGCCGCCGCGAAACTGGCGGACCGCTACATCTCAGACAGATTCCTGCCCGACAAGGCGATAGATGTCGTAGACGAGGCCGGTGCGAGGGCTCGCATGGAGATAAGCACGATTCCTATCGAGGTCCGCGAACTCGAGAAGGCGCTGGACTCCGTCATGGAAGAGAAGAGAGCCGCCAGCGAATCTCAGGCATTCGAGCGGGCAGCCGAGCTAAGGGACCGGGAGCGCGACCTCAGAAGCAAGCTCGACAGTGCGCGGAAGGAACTCATCCAGGCGAAGCACGAGAGGAAGGCGACCGTATCCGCTGAAGATGTCGCCGGGGTCGTCGCCTCGATGACGGGCATCCCCGTCAGGAAACTGGCACAGGAGGAGAGCGCAAAGCTGCTCCGGATGGAGGACGAGCTCAGGAAGCACGTCGTAGGTCAGGATGAGGCTCTTACGGAGGTATCGAAGGCCGTCAGGCGGAATCGCGCGGGTCTTCGGGATCCTCGGAGGCCGATCGGATCGTTCATCTTCCTGGGACCGACCGGAGTTGGGAAGACCGAACTCGCCCGCAGGCTCGCTGAGTTCCTCTTCGAGGACAAGAACTCTCTGGTGCGGCTCGATATGTCCGAGTATATGGAGCGATTCGCCGTCTCGAGGCTCGTGGGCGCCCCTCCCGGCTACGTGGGATATGATGAGGGCGGTCAGCTCACGGAGAAGGTGCGGCGACGGCCATACTCGGTGGTCCTCTTCGATGAGATCGAGAAGGCACATCCGGATGTTTTCAACATTCTTCTGCAGGTGCTGGAGGATGGACAGCTGACCGACAGCTTCGGGCACGTGGTTGACTTCAGGAACACGGTCATCATCATGACGTCGAACGTCGGCGCCAGGGACATCGCTAAGCGCGGAGGCATCGGTTTCCAGCAGGACGAGAACACGGAGAGCGCCTACACTCAGATAAAGGGCAAAGTGATCGAGGAGCTGAAGAGGGTTTTCAATCCTGAGTTCCTGAATCGTGTGGACGCTTCCATAGTGTTCCATCCGCTCGGTGTCGACGAGATGCGGCTCATCGTTGACATTCTTCTTAAGGAGGTCGGATCAAGGCTGGAGGAATCCGGCATCAGTCTGGAGGTCAGCGACGGGGCCAAGGAGCTTCTGATCGAGAAAGGATTCGATTCCGCGTTTGGGGCGAGGCCGATAAGGCGCGCGATTCAGCGCCACCTTGAGGACCCGCTCGCTGACGAGATCCTGAAGGGACGCTTTGAGAAGGGTGGTCCCGTGAGCATCGAGCGCAAGGGAGATGAGCTGACCTTCCGCGCGTCGCGCAAACGGGCGAAGGCAGCCGCCTAGCGCCCGTGAACATGGGCGCCGCGGCCGTACGGCCGCCGCCGGCCGGCATCCGCCGGAAAGAGACACGTGCACCGGAGCTGACGCCGACAACGACCGGCGTGGGATCCGGATAGGTGTGTGAATAGAGCGGTCACGCCGATCCGTCGGTTTCCCGCTGCCACTGCTCTCCGGATGAGAGATATCCTGCCATGAGACACCGCCGCTGGGTAGTAGTCCTCGCAATTATCGTGATCGCCGTGCTGCCGGCGTCATACATGGGACTCAGAATCGCTGCGCGGAGGCCGGCTGTGAAGCTGGCTCTTCTGTCGCGAGTGATGCCATTTGTCGGCGGCAAGGTCAGCGTGGGCGAACTCGATTTCGGGCTTGCGTCACTGACTGCGAACGAGGTTCGGATCGTGTCGGAGGACGGCAGTTCTGTCTTCGTCCCACATGCCAGCGCAAGCGTGAGCTATGCCAGGTTCATCGGGAGTGGTTTCGATCCAAAACGAAGTCTGGACATGGTGATAGTGAACGCCCCCGTGATCAGGGTCCGCGTCGATCCGGGAGACACGCTTGGAGCACCGAACGATCACATCTCACGTCTTCATCAGTACGCGCGGATGCTTCCAAACTACCTTGGGGTCTCGGATGGGACAGTTATTCTCGAGGACGTGGAGACGGGAAATGTACTCGAGCTGTCCGGCCTTGATCTGCTGCTCGAGCGGACGCACGCGGATAGCTTCAGGGGCGGAGTCACAGCCGGTTGCCTCGGAGCCTCCGACAATGTCGCCGCGGACATCGTATGGGATCTTGAATCGCCGCTTCTCGAAGTGACCGTCGAGCTGACGGAGGCGGAGCTCCGGCCGGGGCTTCCGCTAACGGACGCCCTGCCGTTCAGTCCCGTGAGCGGGCAGCTGGAGGCGGGCGTTGTCCTGGAAGTTGTCGCCGGGACGGAGGCGGATTTCAAGTGCAACCTGAGTCTGAATGATGCCGTTTTCGAACTGGATGCCGTGTCTGATACGCTCACCGTCGACGAATGCGGCTGTTCGTACGAGTCCGGTCTCCTCGACATCACCGGTCTCCTTGCGAGCTGGAGAGGGGGCACGGTGAGAGCAGCCGGCCGGCTCAATCTGGACCGTGGCTTGTTCGACGACCTGAGCATTCGGGCCGAGTCGCTGGATCTGGGCGATCCGGCGTCCCCCCTGTACGAGGGGATCACGCTCGCTGGACGAGCGGATGTGAGCGTCAGCGTGACCGGACCGTTCGCGGACCCGACGCTGGCTTTCGAAGTCAGCTCCGGAAAACTGAATGTAGAGGCCGTCAACGCCTGCGACCTCCTGGCGAAAGGAGAATTCGGGTCCGGCAGACTTGAGCTCTCCCGATTCGTCGCGACTGTTTTCGGTGGGCATTTAGCATTGAATGGGTGGGCTGACGGCCTCGGTGCCGGCGAGTCGCTCGATTTCAGTGTCGCCGGGGAGTTCCTCACGGCCGATCTTGAGGAGCTTCTGGGAGCGCAGGCTCCTGAGCACGCGGCCGGAACGATCTCGCTGAGCGACTTCGTGGTGACGCGAAGCGCGGAATCGATCGAGGTCGAGTCCCCTGTTCTCTGGTCGAGCGCTATCGTGGGTCCCGTGGCATTGGGATCGGGCGTCGGTCATGTCCTTCTCAGGGATGACGTGCTCCACGCGACACTGGACTCTCCGGACTGTGGCTATTCGCTGTCCGGTGAGATCAGCGGTCTTCCGGCGACGCCTCACGTGGATCTGGAGCTCTTGCTGTCAGACCTCCGGGTTGATTCGCTGCTGCACGGCGAGGTCGGCATGCTGATGCCGGTTTTTCTGGACGGGCCGCTCCGGATCTCCGGCGATCTCGGGTCGGCAGCGATCGATGGCATTGTTGGTGTGACGGGAGAGGACAGTGCGGCCAACGTGCGCGTGGCGGGTCGCATGCGTGGCGAGGCGGGGCGGCGTGCGCTGGAACTGTCGCTCGAATCGGACGATGCCGTTGTGCGTGGCGTGGACCTGCCGCTCCGTGCAGATGCTGTGATAAGCGAGGACGAGATCGTTCTCTCTCGTCTTGACCTTGGCGACTACGGGGAAGCCGAGGGATCCGTGAACCTGAGGGGTGGCGATCTGATGAGAGGGAGTCTCGTGGTGTCCGGGGCTCCGTTCGGGGATCTGTTCACGATTGCGACCGGATCCGAGGCCCCGGGTGAACTCGACGGGCTTGTGTTTGCCGCAATCTCGGGCAAGGGTGAGATCGGGAACCCCTCGGCCACCGTCCAGATCCAGGTGGCCAACGCCACCGTCGGACCGGTGAGGGGCCTCGATGGGGCAATCGTGGCAACGCTCGCCGACGGGACGATCGATCTCAGAGAGCTGACCATCCAGGAGGCGGGTCGGATGATACTGTCGACCCAGGGGACAATCGTGCCCGGTGGTGAACTCGCTCTCTCCGTGTGGGGTGAGGGCATTCCAGGGCCGCTTCTCGGCGGCGGAATCGAGACCGGATTTGATCTCGCTGCGGGAGTGGGAGGTACGACCAGCAAACCGAATTTCGACGCGCTCATAGAATCGACCAACGGCGAGTTTCTCGATGTCCCTTTTGATGAGTTCGTAGTCCGGATCACTGGGGCGGCGGGACAGATCCGAATAGACCGACTCGCGCTCGAGCGGGATCGGTCGTACCGGGTGACTGTCAATGGCTGGACACCGTTCAAGGCGATCGTAGATCCCATGAGCGGGGAGGAGGGAGAGATCACCATCGAAGTGGATGGCGACCCACTGGCTCTTCTCGGAGAGATCTCATCGCTTGCCGAGATTTCAGATGGATCGGGCAGGATGACGCTCCATCTTGCCGGCAACCGTAGCGGACTCACCGTGGCAAGGGCGGAACTCGATGCGACAGCGTCATCGGCCAGGATGAGCGAGATTTTCGGGGAGCTTCGCGATGTGCACGCTCAGGCGAGCGTGACAGACGGCAGACTGCAGTCGGGAACGATCGAGGCGTTCTCCAAAGGGCGGCGTCTGAAGTTGGAAAGCCGCAGGGATTGCTCCATGGACGGGCGGATGCTGCCGCCGCTTGTTGCAGGCGGCGTCGATCTGGGTGTGCTCGCCCTGACAACCGACGCGGCCGGCGTAGAAGTGTCGATCTCCGGGTTGATGGAATCAGGCACAGTCGGGAAGGCTGTGGCGAAGGGGCGCGGAGATGCGGCGGAATTCCTGATTGCGGGTCCGTCGGAGCATCCTCTCCTTTGGGGAGAACTGACCTTCTCGGATATGTCGTTCACCTATCCGTTCGACGATGAGGATTCGGGGGGGGTGGATGGTTTCTTCTCGCGAGCCAGATGGGACCTCAGGATGACTGCGGGCAGAAACCTCTGGTATCGTAGGACGAATGTATCGATGAAGCTGGACAGAGGCACCGGCCTCGAGCTTGTGGGAATCCCGGAAGATCACACGATGTGTGTGTCCGGACGGCCCTCGGCGTCCCGAGGCACAGTAGAATACCTCTATGCTGATTTCACGGTAAGGACCGCCTTCATGGATTTCCCCGCGTTCTGTGAGCCGCCGCGCTTCTACGTCGAAGCCACGACCCACGTAGCGGACGGTACGCAGATAACACTGACCGTTGAGTCCGACGAAGTCGCAGGCGCGTTCTTCGCGGCTACCGGAACAGCTCTTGATGAGAGCACAATCAGACTTGCCTCAGACGACCCGAACGACGTCACACAGGAAGACGTTCTTGCCAGATTGACATACGGGGTTGCGTACGAGACGCTCGAGGGCGAGGAGGAGCAGGTGCTTGAGCGGAGAAGGGCGCTGGGTGTTGTGGCTACCCAGGTAGGCGGGATGATTGTGCGACCGCTCGTCGCGCCTGTTGAAGGACGCGTCAAACGCGCTCTCCATCTTGATCTTGTCCGGATAGACGTGGATTTCGTGGAGTACTTCCTGGCCCAGCTCGACCAGTGGCGCGCCCAGGAGGATG
The DNA here is from genome assembly GCA_025782395.1 of bacterium. GTDB lineage: Bacteria > Joyebacterota > Joyebacteria > Joyebacterales > Joyebacteraceae > Joyebacterum. Next base: position 3,026 of record JALGZD010000218.1, on the reverse strand, counting down.
CCGGAGAGTACCAACCATTCCTCTGCGATTCCCGCCTGACACTGGGCAAGTACGTGTCCCAGGACTGGCTCGTCTCCTACACCGGCGAAGCGGGGAGCTACGATGTCGGCGTCGGCGAGCGCCGACTCGGAGTGCAGCACGAGCTTGGGATTGAATACGAGGTGTCCCGCAATACGTCTCTCTCTCTGAGCGCGGTTATCGACCCGTCGCTCAGTGGGTGGGACAGGCGAATCTCCATCGAGAACCGATTCAGGTTCTAGTTCTCAGAACCGGTGCCCCGATCCATCTCACACGGCGCCTTGCGGTTCCGTTTCGGGCCCGTGAGAGGTGTCGTAACTGATTCGCAGACCGCGAGTTCCGCCGGCCAAGTTTTCGTTTACAGTCCCTCTGCCATGTGCTAGGCTGCCCAAGCGGTATACCCTATTGGAGGTACACTCATGCTTCGACGGACCATTATGTCATTCTGTTGTTGTGCTGTGCTGATCGCCTCTTTGAGTGGCGCACCGGCATCAGCGCAGGTCGTGAGCGAGGTCGTTGTGGAAGGGAACGAGCACATCAGCCGCGACAGAATTCTGCTGCTGTTCGGGATGGTGATCAACGATGATTTCACTACTGAGGGAGTGCGTGAAGGGATTCGGCGGCTGTATGAGACAGGCAGCTTCTCAGACGTTCAGGTGCATGCCGAGGAACTGGAAGACGGGACACTTCGTTTCGTGGTTGCTGTTCAGGAACGCCCCAGGATCTCGTCTGTCGATATCATGGGCAACGACGGCGTGAGCGATACCGATATTGAATCGGTGCTCAGAGTGGAGCGGGGAATCCCGTTCGACTCGGGCAGGCTGGAGGATTCCAGGGTTGCAGTTCTCGCTCTGTACGAGAGTAAGGGCTACCCGGGGGCATCGGTCGAGGTTTCCACCGAGGACCTCTCCGGGAACAACGTGCGGGTAGTCATTCGTATCAATGAAGGCACGAGGGTCGTCGTGAAGCGGATTGAGTTCCGGGGCGGATCCATCCAGGAGAGCAGGCTGAAGGACGTGATGGAGACCAAGGAAGACCGGTGGTGGAGGACGAACGCCTTCCTCGAGAAGGCCGTGCTGGAGGACGATCTGTTCCGAATCGAGGATCGATACCGGGCCGAGGGTTACATAGATGCCAAGGTCACCGGCTACGAGACGGTCTATGAGGAAGACGGCAAGAGAGCGACCGTTACCATTGTGATTGACGAGGGCAACCTCTACACCGTCTCCGACGTCGAATGGGTGGGAGCGTCCGGTTTCGCCGAGGATGCGCTCTACGATCTGACGGGCATCCGTCCCGGGGATATCTACTCCCCGGAGGATGCGGAGAAGATCATCCGGGATGCCTACTCATGGTACGGCGAGCGGGGATACATCCACGCGACGATATACCGACAGGAGGACATCGAGTCGGACAGCCGCGTGAGACTTCTGTTCAACGTTAACGAGGATGAACCGGCACGGGTCGGCCGGATTCACATCGTGGGGAACACTCGAACCAACGAGAAGGTCATAAGACGCCAGCTCACGATCAAACCGGGAGATCTGTATCAGACGTCGGAGGTGGTTGCGAGCCAGCACAAAGTAGCCAACCTTGGGTTCTTCTACGGTCCGGAAGTGGAGTTCACCGACAGTGCGGATCTGCACGACATAGATCTCGTATTCAAAGTCGAGGAGCGTGAGACGGGTCGAGCCGGCGTCGGTGTCTCCCACACGAGCGAGAAAGGCATAGTCGGCTTCCTCGAGCTCTCGGAGGGGAATCTGTTCGGGAGCGGGAGGCACCTCGATCTCAGGTGGGAGTTCGGCGCGAAGAACACGGAGCTCGTGCTCGGCTTTACCGAGCCGTGGTTCATGGACAAACACCTGTCTGTTGGTTTTGATATCTACGACACCAGCGACAAGCACACATACGGGCTTCTGGACGACGATTTCTACAGAAGTGCCTTCAGTGACTCGATCGCGCACAGCGACATATGGGAGCTCGAGGATCCGAACGAGTCCCGCCGCTACATCGTGGAGAGAGAACGGCGCGGAGGCGACATCCGCATCGGGTGGCCGTTCATGGGGTCGCGCAACACGATGCTCTACACCAAGTACACTCTCGAGCAGGTGAAGCTCTACGAATACGGCCAGCTGAGCATACCCGTCTACGAGGATACAACGTTGGTCGTTGATCACTACGACACTGAGGAGTTCGTGAAATTCGACGAGGGATGGGAGTGGAGAAGCGGACTCACGACCACACTGTCCCGGCGGACCACGGACCGGCGTTTCCATCCTCGCCGGGGCAGCTACTCCAGGTTCACGGTCGATCTCGTCGGCTGGGCGTTCGGCGGTGATGTCGAGTATCAGCGGTACGTCTTCGAGACTAGGAAATACGTGCCCACCTTCTGGAATACGACGCTGATGCTCCGTGGTCGCACCGGTATCGTAACCGGCTACGGGGATCCGGGCACGGTGCCGGACGATACGAGATTCGAGCTTGGCGGCGTCGGCCTGTACGGAGTCCGTGGCTACAAGGACAGATCGATTCTGCCGGTCGGCCGTGAGCTGTACGGTGGTCGCACGATGCTCATCGGTTCCGTCGAGCTCAAGTACCCGATCATGGAAGGTGGAGACTCGATTCCGATTTATGTGCTCGGATTCGTAGATGCAGGCAACACGTGGGAGAATGTGGAAGACACGCACCCGTCAGTGCTCTACTGGGGAGCGGGAGTCGGAGTCCGCGTCGAGGTACCGGTTTTCGGCAACATGGGCGTCGACGTGGGATACGGATTCGATGAAGAGCTGGGCGGGGAGTGGGAGGTTCACTACCGGTTCGGGATGGAGTTCTAGTGTCGTGTCCCAGCAGTAGCTTGACATAATCTTTCGATCTTCCGGAGTATCGAGTCGGCCGTCGCGGACCAGACAAAGGGTTTGGATCTGCTGTTGTACTGAGAGACGAAGAGATCGATTTTGCGAACGAGATCTTTCACGCTGTGGAACGTTCCCCGGCGGATGGCCTGTTGT
>JALGZD010000022.1 GCA_025782395.1 bacterium | reverse complement strand
GAGGGTGATCGTCGCCGACTCGATCTCCTTCGTCGTCGCGCCGTGGGTCGCGTAAGCAACATCGCCCAGATCCCCACTGATCACCCCGTGCACCGGCGGCATGACGATGCTGAACACAAACGGAATCTCGCCGGGATTGTCGGGATTTACCCACAGGTCTGTTGTCTTAACATCAAACGACACCGGTCTATCGACGCAGGTCGTGAGGTAGATATCGTCCATCACGGTCTGCCGGACGACCTCGAGGTAGACCATTGCGATCACCGAGGACACGTTACCGAACGCATCACGCGTTCGATACGTGAAGTAGTCGGGCCCCAGATATCCCCGGTTGGGTGCATACCGAATGACTGTGCCACCTGCGCAATTGCCGGTGTTGTCTTCGATGGTGGCCGTTCCGTAGCTGGGAGGCTCCACGATCTCATGGATGTACATGATTCCGCAACAGCCGGTTTGACCGCCGCACAAGCCGCATGAAGTGCAGGGTTCAAACGGATGAGCCACGTTGTGGCTAAGGTTGTCGGCGTCGTTGGCCATCACGTCGATGCGCACGGGTGTGCTCTCGCGAAGAACGAGGCGATAGGTGCCGAATTCATCCAGTCGCACTTCCACCCGCGGATCGATAGCGGCGCTCTCGTCCATCACCATATCCTGGCGCGGATCGTCTTGCGGGATCGGAAGGATAATGTCGCCTACCAAGCCTTCGAGGATTCCTGTGGCATCGGGGACAGCGACATTGCTGCAGCAGTCGGTGGCGGCAATATCTACTTGCACGCGGGATAAACAAATACCGGGAGGGCAGCTCTCCAAGCAACGCACGACGGCATTACCAGTCACATCAACTCGGTCGCCTTGAGCATTTCGCACAAGGGTAATGTCGATGTTTTCCAGAATCGCGTCATCCGTGGGCAGGTCCACTCTTACTATCACGTTGCCTGGCACAATGCAACAGTTGTCCGTCACATTTGCTGAGAAGTAGACAACAACGAGTCCACACTTATCCACCAGATACGGCAGTAGCTGCTGGACCGCATACGTGTCGTCGGTGTTGAACATTAAATCGTTGATCACGGGATGGATTTCGTCTTCGATGTTTCCGCCGTCTTGCGATGCGGTCCCCGTGTTGCCGCACAAATCAGTGACCTGCACCTCGACCGTCGGAATCGCCGGGCAGCCGGTCAAATCCTCGACTGTAAACGATCCCGTGATCGTTAAATCGGTCTGCAGGCCCATCTCGTTCGCATTCCACGTCAATCTGGAAGTCAATGCGTTTGTGGCCGACTCAATCACAACGATCGCCGTTGGATCATCAAGATCGATGCAGCAGTTGTCGTGCACGTCAACCGAGAAGTTCACGATCTCTTCACAATCGTCGTCGACCAACCCATCCGTCGGCGTTACTGTGAAGTTCGAGAAGGTGGGGCTGATCACGTCCGAGAGCGTCGGGCCCGCGTCAGTTCGCGTTGCGGTATTCCCGGTGCAGTCAGCGACGTCGATCTGCACCGACGGAACCGACGAACAGGCATCGGTCACCGAGACGACGAACGTCCCAGAAACCTCCACTGATGTGACCTTGCCTGTGCTCGGCGTCAGGGTCATCGTCAAACCGGAGACGGTCGCGTTGCTCGCCGACGGTGTCACGGTGATTGGGCTCGTATCGAGGTCGATGCAGCAATTGTCGGTGATCGTCACCGAGTAGTTCACCGTCTTTTCGCAGTTCGCATCCAATCGATTGTCGCCGGCCGTGATACTGATCGTGCCGATCGTCGGATCCGTCGTATCGACCGTGATGTCCGACCCATCGGTGATCGTTGTCGCGGGAAGCGCAATCACAGCGTCGTTCCCGACATTGTCTCGTAGCGTTCCGCCATTGAGCACCACGCCGATTGCATCAAGATCGCACGAGTTGTCGCCGGCACCGATCGTGTAGGTCGTGAATGAGCTTGTCAACGGCCCGAACGCGGCCAGACCGACCACGTCTCCAGGAGTATCCAGCGTGACATCGAGCGTTCCACCCGTCAGGGTCACCGGCTCCGAGAAGCTGACCGTCACGTTGATGTCCGACCCCAAGCCGTAGTAGCCATCCGGCGTTGTTGACGTGATCGACGTAATCGTCGGATTCAGCGTGTCGATCTCAAACTCGTGCACCGGCGTGTAATCCTGCTGGTCGTTGCCGGCCGAGTCCTTCGCGCCAGTGACATCGATCGTGACGCTGTCATGGTCGACGTTCCCATCAAAGACATCGTATGTTGCTGTGTAGGTGTCACTGTCCAGCCAGTTCTCGGAGGCGAACGCAAGCGTCGTCCCGACCAGCGGAGCGAACGTAATCGCTGGATCAGCCGAACCGTCTGTTGTCATAGGCTCCGAGAAATCAACGGTGACCGTGAATGTTCCGCCAGCATCCGCATCCGTGATCAGCGTATCGTTGACCAACACGGAAGTGACAGTGGGGTTCAAGGTATCGATGTTGAACTCGTTCTGCGCCGCATAGTCCTGCTGGAGGTTTCCAACGGCATCTCTCGCACCGGTCACGTCAACGAATACATCATCGATCTCCACACCGGCATCCGTCACGTTGTACATCGCGGTGTAGGTATCGTTCGCGAAGTCGGTCATCGACCAAGCTCCGTGGTCGAACGACAGCGTGCTCGCCACGCTTGGAGCGAACGAGATCGCCGGCTGCGTTCCCGTGTCCATCGTCTCGCTGAACTCAACCTCAATCGTAAACGTCCCACCTGTCGCTACCGCGTCGTTGATCAACGCCACCGACGGCGTCACCGCTTCCACTATTGGATTCAACGTGTCGATCTCGAATTCATGCTCAGGCGTGTAATCCGACTGTGCGTTCCCCAAAACGTCTTCCGCGTTTGTGACATCGACGGTCACGCTATCGTGATCGACATTCCCGTCAGAGACGTTGTAGGTGGCTGTATAGGTGTCGGCATCTGGCCAATTATCTGTCGTAATAGTCAGCGTCGATCCGACAGTTGGTGAGAACGTGATTGTTGGATCCTGCGCTTGATTCATCGCTTCACTGAAATCCACCGTCACCGTGAACGTTCCGCCAGCATCCGCGTCGGAGATCAACACATCGTCCACCGACACGCTTGTCACCGCTGGATCGAGTCGATCTACGTCATACGCTTCACCTGCTGTGTAGTAGGCCACCTGCTCGTTGCCGGCAGCATCCGTGATATTCGTTAGATTCAGATTCAGGTCGATGCTGAGCGTGCCTTCGCCATCATCAATCGTGTTCACTAGGACCCACCAAGACGTTCCGGATCCACCTGCGCTAGCGACGGTAGCTCCTACCTGCCCGCCAGTCGCATCAATCGAGAAATTGTCGCTCGCTATACCGGTCACCGACTCAGAGAAGTTCACATCAAAATACACTTGCGCGGCTCGTGTCGGATTGGGATCGTCTCGCGTAATCGAGCTAACGGTCGGAGCCAGCGTGTCAATGTCGAA
>JALGZD010000138.1 GCA_025782395.1 bacterium | reverse complement strand
ACTCGATCGATAACACCATTCAGGCGTTTATCACCGGCGCAGACGACGGTATCAGCGCGGTCAAGGGCGACATCGATGTGCATGCGTCGGATAACTCCACCATGAACGTGGACGCTGTGGCGGCCTCCATCGCAGTCGGTGTCGGCCAGTTCGGCATTGCGCTCGCGGGCGCAGGCGCGATCGCTGAAAACGTGATCGGCAATACCGTAGAAGCCTTTATCGACGGTAGCAGTATCGTCGAAGCGGCGGCACGATTTAATTATTACAGCACCGACGTTTTGACCGGCACTATCCTTGATCCCCCGACGATAGATGCAGGAGACAGGGTTTTCATCGTTAATACCCTGGATTTGATTGATGATGGTCCATCTGGCTCGAGTCCTGAGGATTATTTCGCTGGTGTAGCAGGTGAAATCTATGAATACATCGGTCAGGATCCGTTGGAACCCTTAGATCCGAACGTGCCGGTCCTCATTCTAGATAACATTATTTATGCCAATTCCGAGCTTACCGCCGAACTAAGGCCCGATGCCACGCCGGGTTCAACGAACCCCGATGACTATTTCTTTCGGGGCTGGCGATTGCTGGATTTCGGCGCCAACCAGAGTGTCAACGTTTCCGCGAGCAACACTTCGTTGATCAATACACTGGTCGGCGGTGCCGCCGTGGCGGCGTCCGGGGGGATGGTGGCGGTGTCCGGAGCCGTTGGTGTCGCGATAGGCAGAAACCTGATCGGTACCGGTGATGCCGGCGCCCAGGTGACTAATGCCTATATAGATAGCTCCGATGTGATCGCCAGCGGCAATATTGGCATCAATGCCATTGCATCTGAAACGATTGAAGCGGACGTGGTTGCCGGATCGGTGGCCATTGCGGTGGGTATTGGTGCGGCGGTGGCCGGCGCCGGTGCGGAACTGACCAACGCTGTCAGTTCAGATGTTCAGGCATTCGCCCTTAACAGCGATCTCGCCGCAATAGGTGATATCGCTGTTCTGGCGACCTCAAGTACAGAGATTGACAAGGCCCAGTCCCTGGGCGTAGCAGTAGCGGGAAGTCTTGGCGCGGCAACGATCGCAGTTTCCCTGGTTGAAAACACGATTGCGAATGATGTTGATGCGTTTATTAGCAGCACCGGTGCCGACAACCAGATTATGGCAGATGGCGACCTGATCATTCTGGCCGATGTGACCAATGCCAGAATTGTTGCGGCGGCGGAAACCGCCTCTGTGTCGGTTGGCTTGGTCGGATTGAGCGGTGGCGGTATCAATATCACCAACCTGGTAAGCAATACAGTAGACGCCGATCTCATGGGCAACCTTATTGTTGCCACAGCGGGCGATATTGTAGTCAAGGCGGATGAAAACGCCTATCTCAGCGCCGAGGCGCTCTCTATCGCAGCGAGCTTCAGCATGGGCGCCGCGGTCGGAGCCTCCGTGGTCAGCAATACGGCGGACAGTGATATCGAAGCAACAATTACCAATGCCGATGTGACGACATTCGGCAATATCGATGTGCTCGCTAATTCGGATCTCAATATCAACAATACCGATACCGCCGGAATCTCGGGCTCGTTGAGACTCGGCGTCACCGTCAACTCGGCAACAGCCGTTGCGAAAAACACCGTCAAGGCAGGTATCTGCGGCGCGGATATCCACGCCGAGACAGGTACCGTGACCGTCAAGGCGGAGGCTGATAACGACGCCGAGGCCACTGCGGTTGGCGGCGCCGTTGGTGCCCTGGCTGTGGGTGCCATGAAGGCCGAAACCACGCTGGGTACTGCGGCAGAAGAGGAAGTCGTAGCGGATATTGGCGATAACACGACCATCCATTCAGACGGATTGATTCTGAAGTCGATCAGTAATGACGACATCTTTGCCGACGGTGAAGCCCTTTCCGGCGGGCTGGTCGGCGTAGCGGGCGCGGATGTGGATACAGCAACCAGGCAGGATGCGATAGCCAGAATCGGCGATAACGTTGAAATTCATACCGGAACCCTGGAAATCTTGGCCGATCACTATCAGTCCGTAGACGCACGCGGTGACGCGCTCGCCTTCGGCCTCGGCGCCGGCACCGGCGTCGATGTCGACAACCTGATACTGGGTCAGGTGGTGGTGGATATCGGGCAGAATTCGGAACTGTTTGCCAGCGATATCTTCATTGATGCGAAGAATGTTGTCTCGAAGGAACGTTTTAAAACCGGTTTTAACCTGAGTTCAGGCTCGGTGGGCCTGGTAAGCTTTGGAATTATGTCGAGTACTACCGACATCGGTAACGGTTCGCAGTCGTTTGATGCCCGGGTGGATATTGGCAGTGGTACTCTGCTGCAGGTTGACTCGCCTGAAGGCGAGGAGACCCCGATTATCGGCGCCGAATCGCGCGACGCGCCGCGCATTGAGATTGAGACCTACATCAACGCCAAGGGCGTCGACAACGTCAAAGTCGTAGCGGTGAGCGGCCTGGTGGGTGGCGCCAAGGGCAAGTCGGTGATGGATGCCGAACTGAATTCCCAGATCAATATTACCGGTGCGACCATCGTCAACAATGACGGCGATGTGTTTTTTACTGCCCGCACCGACACCCTGCTGCGTCCCAATGCCAACCTGACCGTGGCAAGCGGCCTGACCGGTGGTGCGTATGCTAACGTGTCAACCGTCACCAACGCGTTCAACGTAGTCAATTTGACCGATTCCCATGTGCGCGGATCGGATATTTCCCTGTTCGCCGGCCAGGACTCGATCCGGGTGCCCAACGTCATGTTTTCGTTTGACGACGCGCAGGTGTTTACCGCATCGCTACTTCCTTCCATTGGAATTCCCGTCGTTGTCGCTGACATTACTGAAAACAACATTGTCAATGTCCTTGGCGCTACGGTGATCGAGGCGACTTCGGACATCAACCTGTATGCCACCGAGGGTATCGGTGGCGCTGACCGGGCAAAAGTCACCGGCAGCGTATTTAAGCTGTCCCTGGTGCCGTACGCCGTTGAGGTGGACACCAGCAATGCGACAGTTACCAGCAATAATGAAGTAAATATCGCCAATACCGCCTATCTTGAGGCCGGTATCAACAACCAGGCGCCATACTATATCCTGCCGATCAGTACGGTTAACGGCCAACCGGGTATTGATCTACCCGGCGACGTCGACCCGAACGACCTCGATAACGGCGGCGTACTCCTGAATGGTGATCACAAGAAGTATTTCGGCCTGGTCGATGGTTCGGGCGATCCGCTGGATGCCGATCTGGAATTTGAAGCGATCAACCTCGACAAGGTTGGCTTCTTTGTCGACAACGGCACCGTCATCCAGGACGGCGCAAACTATTACATGATCGACCCCGACGTCCTTCTCAGCGATAAGAGTATCAACCTCGTGCTTCAGGACGAAGATTTCACGGATATGGAGCGCTGGAATCAGATCTCTATCGACCACGACTTATCAGTAGTCCCGCTGCCCACGGTTTCAGAGGGTGAGTTGGTCAAGACCGTT
>JALGZD010000008.1 GCA_025782395.1 bacterium | reverse complement strand
CTTACCCCTACCAGGGACATGTGGAGGGTGCGGGGGATGGGGGTGGCGCTGAGGGTGAGGACGTCCACCTCCTGCCTTATCCTTTTCAGGTATTCCTTGTGGACGACACCGAAGCGCTGCTCTTCGTCGATAACCATCAGGCCCAGGTCTTTGAACACTATGTCCTTCTGCAGCAGCCGGTGCGTGCCGATACAGATGTCCACGCTGCCGTCTGTCAGTCCGCTGAGGATAGCCTCCTGCTCTTTCGGTGTCCTGAAGCGGCTGAGCACCTCGATTCTCACCGGGAAGGCATCCAGCCTCTGACTGAAGGTGGCAAAGTGCTGCTCGGCCAGCACGGTGGTTGGCACCAGCACCGCTGCCTGTTTTCCATCCATTATCGCCTTGAAGGCGGCGCGGATGGCGACTTCGGTCTTACCGTAGCCGACATCACCGCAGACCAGCCTGTCCATTGGTCTGGCTTTTGCCATGTCCTCTTTTACCTGCGCTACCACCAGGGTCTGGTCGGGTGTCTCGACATAGGAGAAGGAGGCCTCAAGCTCCTGCTGCCACAGGGTATCCCGGGAGAAGGCAAAACCGGATACGACCTCCCTCGTGGCATAGAGGGCCAGCAGCTCCTGGGCAATGTCTTCAGCCGACTGCCTGACCCGCTGCTTGGCTTTAGTCCATTCCTGGGTGCCAAGCCGGCTGAGCGGGGGCGGCTTGTCACCGGCGCCTATGTAGCGGCTGACGCGGTCTATCTGGTCGGTGGGGACGTAAAGCCGGTCGTTTTCGGCGTATTCCAGCACCAGGTATTCCTTCTCGCTGCCGTGGGTGCTCATTGTGATAACGCTGGCGAACCGGGCAATCCCGTGCTCGATATGCACCACGTAGTCGCCGGGGCTTATCTCGGCAAGAGGGTCGTGGTGCCTTGCCGGGCGTCTCTTGAGCAGCCGGCGCTCCTTGGTGAAACCGAAGATTTCGGCATCGGTATAGAGATGGGTATTGCCATTCATGACCCAGCCCTCAGCCAGTGAACCCTGGAGAAGGGTGAACGAGCTGGGTGGGGGTACCTTGCTGATTTCGGTAAGGGGTGGGGCAATGATACCCTCCTCGTCAAGCAGTTCCGACAGCCGGCTCGCCTGGTGGCTGGCAACGATGAGGCGGTGTTTCTGGCCCAGTATCTGCCTGGCCTGCTTGATAAAAGCCGGCAGCTGTCCGGCGTGGCTGGGGGCAGGGGTGAAGCTTAACCGGCAGGCGGACTCGTTATCACCGGGGCCCCAGGCAGTGAGGCGGAGACACTGCCGCTCGTTTATCGCTGGCTCCAGCTCTTTTAGGGTAAAGTAGGGACGGGGGAGGTCGTGGGGTAGTTCCCCCCGCTCGAGTTTGTCACAGCGCAGCTCGTTCGCCCTGGCATCTATATCCTTGAGCGCTGTCCTGATGCCCCGGGGTTCGTCAAGCACCAGCAGGGCATCACGGGAGAGGTAGCTTAAGATACTGTCTTTATTGAACAGCGGGGCGTAGAATTGCATGTCGGGCGGCATCTCTCTATCACGCAGCATCGCTATTTCCGGCTCGAATCGCTGTCTTGCCTTAAGGCTGCAGCCGGAGAGGTCAACGCTGTCCAGGGCTTGCTCCAGAGCCTGTTTGCTGCCGGCGAGAGGTGTCAGGAGTTCGCTGGCGGGGGCAATGGTTACTTCTGACACCTGCTTTAAGGAGCGCTGGGTTACAGGGTCAAAGAGGCGCATTGTGTCTATTGTGTTGCCGAAGAACTCCAGTCTCACGGGCAGGTCGGCGGTGGTGGGGTAAATATCGATGATGCCGCCGCGATGGCTTACCGTACCTGGCACCTGGGTCAGGTTTTCCAGCCGGTAGCCTGCTTTCTGCCACCGGCGGAGCAGCCCTGCTGGCTCAATGTCCATTCCCTGCTTTATGGTATGGACGGCGGCAGTGAACAGGGCATGCGGCACCACCTTCCACATGAAGGCGGGACCGGAGGCAATAACTATCTGCGGCTCGCCACTGGCTAAAGCTGATAGGACCTGTATCCGGTCTAGCTCGGTGGTAGTATCTGAGGCAATACGTTCGTAGGGCAGGGCATCGGGCTCGGGGAGGAGTTTTACCGGGGCAGAGCCGCACCAGGTTGAGAACTGTTCGTAGAGCTTCTTTGAGTTTTCCGGTTGGGCGGTAACTATCAGGATGGGTAATCCCAGGCTGTGGTAGAGGGCGGCGATGAGATAGGGTCTGCCGGCATCAAGCACTACCGCCCTGGCGCTGCGCTTTGACTTAAGCTCGCTTAAGAGCTGGTGGTAGGCAGGCATCTCACCGGTGAGGTGCAGCAGTTGGGTCAGATTTAGCTCCATTTTGTCTCCAAACACCACTAGGGCTAGCCGGAACGGACTAGCCCTCCAGCAAGATTTTAGCACGGGGCAGGCAGGAAGGAAAGTTAGTGTAGTAAAATGCCCTTCGGCTTGCTATAATGAAGCAAATTTACTCGGGGCGGCGGTGAATGGCTAAATCGAAGGATAAGAATTTTAGTTTCCCCTATCACCGGATAGTGGCTAAATTTGGTACCAGTCTGCTCACCGGCGGCAGTGAGCGCTTGGACCAGGATATAATGTCAAGCCTGGTGGCTCAGGTTGCGCAGCTACATAAGCAGGGGCGGGAGGTGGTCGTCGTTTCTTCCGGGGCGATAGCCTCGGGCAGGCATAGACTGGGGCTGACCAGGAAGCTCAGGGGTATTCCGTTCAAACAGGTGCTGGCTTCGGTGGGGCAGTATTACTTGATGCAGGCTTATGAGCAGCTTTTTCACCGGCATGATATTACGGTAGCCCAGGCATTACTGGCTAAGGCTGACCTTGTCGACCGTGCCGGTTATCTGAATGCTCGCAATACCCTCCTTGCCCTGCTGGAGCTAAGGGTACTGTGCATTGTCAACGAAAATGATGTGGTGGCGGTGGATGAACTCGGGGAAGCCAGGTTCGGTGATAACGATAACCTGTCGGCGATGGTGGCTAATCTGATTGATGCTGATCTGCTGCTGCTGCTCACTGATGCTGCCGGGCTGTATACTGCTGACCCCCACCGTGACACCAATGCCCGCCTTATCTCCGAGGTTAGACAGATAGACTCGGAGATTGAGCGTCTGGCGGCTGATACCTATGGTGACCTTGGCACCGGCGGCATGATTACCAAGCTTGAAGCAGCCAGGCTGGCAACTGCCTCCGGGGTGACGGTAGTCATCGCTGACGGGAGGGAGCCGGATGTTATCCTGAGGGTGGCCGGTGGTGAGGCGGTGGGCACCCGCTTTCTACCTGTAGCCAGCAAGCTGGAAAGCCGCAAGCGCTGGATGCTCAGCGGGCTTTCCACAAAAGGCAGGCTGGTGGTGGATTCGGGGGCGGCGACGGCGCTCAGGAAGCAGAAGCGCAGTCTCCTGGCGGCGGGTATTAGGGAGGTCGAGGGCACATTTCAGCGTGGTGATATCGTCAATATCTATGACCCCGGGGGGGTACAGCTGGGTTGTGGCATAACCAATTATGGCTCGGCTGATATTAATGCTATT
>JALGZD010000186.1 GCA_025782395.1 bacterium | reverse complement strand
CTCCGGGGACTCTCACCCTGCAAGAGACGCCAAGCTTGTCTTGGCGCACTAGCGGACCGCGTATGGCCGCGAGCGCTAGGGCTGGCGCGGCGGGCGTGGCGCGCGCCACCAACGCCTCGCAGATCTCCGCACCTCGCACAGCACGCCCACGTTGCGGCGATGATCGACACGCTCGTTCTAGACGCCTACTCCTGTGTCACCTCCACCCGCCTCAAGTACTCATCGAACTTCGGAACCGTGAATGCCACAAGCCCACGGCTCGGGCTGTATGCGAGGCCTTTCTTGATGATCCCATTCCGCATCGGCGCTGCCTGCTCCACGGAGATGCCGAGTTCCTTGGCCACGGCCTTGGAGCTGGCCGGGTCTGGTCCAAGTCTCGCCAACGCGAACGCGTAGGCGCGCTGACGGTCGCTCAACCGCCGGTACCGCACCTTGAAGAAACCCCGGTCCAAGTCCTTGATCGATCTCACTGCGGCCAGGTTCACATCGTCGAGGGAGACTGGCGAGGCGTCAGCACACTCCCACGCATAGTAGCCCCACACCTGAAGGAAGAAGGGATAGCAGTCAGTCTGTGCCAGTATCGCATCGACGGCGTCATCGTCGATGTCCACGCCCTCCTGCACCAGCGGTTTCTCGATCGCTTGACGACCCGCCACGTCATCAAGGCGCCCGATTTCATCGAAGGCGAAGAGCCGCTCTGCGGCCGAAGAGAAGAAGGGGAAGTTGCTTCTGGGAAACCCTGTGCAGTGCGACCATAACGGCACTGAGTTCGTTCCTTGAAAGATACTGAACCTCATCGATCAGGATCACGACTGGCGTACCTCGCTTCGCTGCCGCCTCACCAACTGCCACGAAGAGATCGGTCAAATCAAGCGACAGATCGCCGGTCACAGCCTCCGGCGCAACTGCGACTTCGATGCCACCGAACTTGACCGAGAACGCGCTGGCGAAACCCCGCAGGAGCTGGAAAGCTCTGTGCACGGATTCTCTCGCCCGCTCCTGGGTGTCGAGCTTGAGAAGGATGCGACGGAGATGTGGCGCCAGTAGGTTTGGAAGAGCCTGTCCCCCCTCTGCCTCCATGAACGCAGTCACGCATCCGGCATCATCCGCCATCTGCTGGATCCGGTTGAGCAGCACGGTCTTCCCGACACCACGCAAGCCCAGTATCATCATGCTCCTAGTCATACGTTTGTTCAGCGTTCTTTCGAGGATGCCGGAGGCTCTCTCAAGAATATCCTCGCGACCGGCTAGCTCCGGCGGGGGATTCCCCGCTCCCGGACTGTATGGGTTGTCTGCTGATCGCATATCATCCTCTCCGCGTTCAGAGGCCCCAACGGCGTGTCTTCGCACCAGTAGGCAGATCCCCGTTACCATAAGCACACTAGTAGTAGTCTGTTACAAAACGTACTCCCCGACTCTGTAAGTTGCAATAAGATTTGTAAGTTCCCTGTCTTGGGAATGGGGCGCAGTGGGGTCTGTGCAAGGGGTCTCCTGGAAACGCAGTCGTACTCGGCAACTACTCCCCCGGCCCCGTCCTGAAAGCCAGCAGGTACGGGACGGCCGGATGTCCCTCCGGATCCTGGAACGACTGGAACTGATCCACGTTGATCCAGATGGCGTAGGTCTTCTCAGGTTCAAGTACCACGTGGAGCACGCAGGTGCGACCGTTCTCCAGGTACTCCGTGTCTCCGGCGAGCTGTGGGAAGGAGCCTTCCTGCAGGGAGCACCACGACCAGCAATGATCCGTGACTTTCATGTCCTTGCTGAACGTCACGGAGATCTCGCTCAAGCCAGGGTTCACGGCAGCGTCGCCGCACAGCGGCACGGTTCTCACAACTGAGGGGGGAAGCGACTCGAGCGAGACTTCCTCGGTGGTCTCACCTGCCCCACAGTCCGGTGCAGCGGCCACCACAAGCAACAGGAATAGAACCGCGTGCATTGCTGCCTTCATCATGTCTCCTCTTCCGTAGGATCGCTGTGGTACCGGACTGGCCGGAATCTTCAAGACACTCTGTCAACTTACCTGATAGTCTTGATGCATGACAGGTCTTGGTGTCAGAGTTCAACCCCAAAACGGAGGGATTGGCATGGATATCCGCACCGCCAGCGCCACGTTCACAACGTCTCATCTCCCAGAAACGCGCCGCTTCTACGAGAAGCACTTCGATGCCAAGGCGATATTCGACTGCGGCTGGTACGTCGTCCTCCGTCTCTCGGGAGCGGACGCGGGGCCAGAGGTGGGTCTCATGGAGCCGCGCGACGACGCACCCGAGTTCAAGGGTGGGGTCACGCTCAACCTGCACGTTGCGGACGCCGATGCCGTGCACACACGCTTAACGGAAGAGGGCCTGAAACCGCTCATACCGCTTGAAGATCACCCGTGGGGCGATCGCGGATTCGGCGTCGTTGACCCTTCGGGAGTCATCGTCTACTGCTACCACGACATCGAGCCTTCGGCAGAGTTCAAATCAGCCTTCATCGAGTCGGACTGAGGGGATCACTGATCCAGAGCCGCTCCTGAAGCGAAGGCATCCGGTGCGATGATGAGATGACCGAGGGACGCAGCACCGCGTCGCATGGCAGCCGGCGTAGTTCCGAACCACCTGCGCATCTCTCGCGTCATGTGAGCCTGGTCGGAGTACCCGACTGCGAAGGCAATGTCCGCAATCGGATCGTCTGTGAGAACGGTAGTGCGCCCGGCAAGGCGAGCCCGGTGCAGCCCAACCCAGAATTGCGGAGAGCCGCCGGTGGCTGCCGTGATCCGTCGTCTGAGTGTGCGTTCGCTCATCCCCAGTCGAGGGACACGCCCGGGGGTGCAGTCCAGCGCGGCGAGGAAGTCGTCGACGATCGCGTCCCCCCGTTGGAACCATTGCCCGGCTGCGTCGGCCACGTACTGAGCTGCTCGGTCCGGGCGCTGGGCAATTGCGTTGAGCCACGAGGTGGCAAATGCGCCGCAGCGTCCCAGGTCCACGGTCCTGCCCGGGGGAGCTTCTATCTCAGATTCCCATCTCGCCACGGCCCCGGGCGCCAGTCGCACACCTACGAATAGGGTACCCGCCGGCACGCGTATGCTGTACGGCTCCACATCAAGCCCGGTCAGCATCGCCGTTGTCTCCCCGGTCGGGGCCAGACATACGATGAGATCGCGGCATCCGTCAGGCCATATCTCGATGGGCTCTCCGTCGGCACGCGCGGACCAAGTAGTCATGTGTCGTCGGACTCCTGTGGTCGGGTTCGCCTGGCTGGTCCGCCTTCCGAGGAATCACCACACCGTCCAGCGAACGTTGTGCTGCCTTGACACCTACGCCACGCCGGCGTCGAGATCCGGGAAATGTCCTCGCACCTTCCCGTGGCCAACGAGTCTCGAAAGGATGCGGTAGTTCCTGCGCTCGTGACGGATCCGCCCGGCGACGATGGCAGGGCTGATCCGCAACCGTTCCGCGAGCATCTTCACTTCCGCGGGCGAGCTCGTGGTGCGCACCGCCGCCCGCGTCCATTCATCCTCCGGAATCAGTGCCTTCGCGGCCATCTCGTCTGCCTGAGACTCCAGGTTGTCCCCATCGACATCCAGATCATCGAAGAACCACGGCGAGTCTCCCTCGCCAAGGTGTAGGGCCACGTGCGCGAGCTCGTGGAGAAGAGAGAACCAGAAACTATCGAGCCGGTCGTGCCGCAGTGTCAACGCCACGACGGGCGTTCCGTCTTCCCGCAGCATCGCCGCGCCGTCGAGGTGTGTCTTGGGAAGGTGATGCAGGAGCACCAGGTGGATACCGCTCTTCTCGAGGAACTCCTTCGCAAGCACCGGGCCATCACTGAGGTAGCTGAGCTTGACGAGATCACGTAGGAGTTCATCGGTGATCGCTCCACTAGCGTACGGTGTATCGAGTTCCCGCATCGCTGCCAGCTGCATGACGCGCGAGCACCAAGCGGCCAGCGCTTGGCTGTCCATAGCTGAGGCCTGGCGAACATGACTCCTGAAAAGAACGTGGTCAAGTCCACATGCACCGGGGCCAGAAAAGAACCCGCGCATGAGCTCCTCCGCATGATCCTTCACATCACGCGACGATCCGTCGAACTCGAGCCATGTCCGCCTGACCATCTCCTTGATCGGGAATTTCGCCCACTCAACACCCTCGACATTCTCAGGCAGCCTCGCTCCCGCCTCCTGCAGCAGGATGTCTGCAGGGATTCCGAGACCTCGATGAAGAGCCCGGATCATCTTGAGTGTCAGCGCTCTCTTGCC
>JALGZD010000050.1 GCA_025782395.1 bacterium | reverse complement strand
GGAATGTTGATGGCCTCCAGCACCTGCCTCTCGCGGAGCTGGTACGGCTTCGGCTTCCAATCAGGCGTGAACAGGAAAGCGAGAAGGTGTACGCCGATGGCAGCCAGGACTGCATACCTGAATGCCTTTGGGTACGAGTTCTTGAGCTCCTGCTCCGCTGTCATGTGTACCGCGGTGTATGGACTCATTATCCCTCGCCTCGAATCAGCGAATCGCGTCGGCCCCTTGCCGACGGCAATTTCGTCTACAACTCGTCTACTGGCACCGTGGTGAATGTAACCCTCAGTGCGTTGGCCAGCTTGAGCCTCTCCATTGCCTCGTTGACAACCCTGTACGGGGCATTCTCATCCGTGTTGAAAGATACGATGAGACCCCGGTTCTCACGAAGCTTCGCGCTGACAAGATATTCGATGTCGGGCGCGCTGACCACCAGGTCGTCGATGGAGATGGTCCCGCCTCTGTCGATCCAGATGTGCGCGACGTTCTCCTTCGGAATCTTCTCACCGGCCGTCGACCTGGGAAGTGTAATGGCCAGACCCTGTTCCATCTTGAAGATCGTCGTCACCATAAAAAAGACGATCAGCAGGAACGCGATGTCCGCCATCGAGGATGTCGGGATTCTGGCCCCGCTCCCCGCTTTCCTCCTCAGCTCCAATTGACTACCTCCGGCCTGCCTACTCTATGTCGAGCATCTTAAGGGAGATCCTGTGCTCTCGCTTGATGTTCGCCGCCGCCAGTTCGTTGTAGGCGAGCGTCACCTCGTCGAGTGCGTTGATCATGCTCCCGTACGGAGCATCGGGATGCGTCTCCAGGGACAGGATCAGATTGTCGTTGTCCGTGAGGCGCTGTCTCACGATACCCCTGAGCTCATAGAGCGGCGTTGGTTCAGTGTCGACATCTATGAAGTACGCGCCACTCCTCGCCGTTACGATCTGCATGACGTTGTCCCGCTTGACCTGCTTCACGTCTCCTGCCTTGCTCGGCAGGATCATGGGCAGACCTACCTCGGGAAACGTCGTGCTCACAATAAAGAAGATGAGGAGCAGAAAGGCGACGTCCGACATCGATGACTCGCCGACCATGTCGGCTGATATCCTCGCTCTTTTCCTGAATTTCGCCATTCCAGTGCCTTCCCTGCGGTGCGGGAGCCTCGTGAGATCCCGCTCCGCCTACTCGTGGTCTTCCCTACTTGTCCATCTCGGTGAGTATGTCAACCAGCTCCGCCGCGCTGTCTTCCATCTCAACCACGAATCGATCGATTCGCTGAACGAACAGGTTGTGCGCGACCTGCGTCGGGATGGCGATCATAAGACCCGTCATCGTGGTGATCAGCGCTTCTGAGATACCGCTCGCGACCAGCTTGGCACTGACCTGCTCAGCCTGAGCAATCGCCTCGAAGGCCCCGACCATACCCGAGACCGTCCCGAGGAACCCGAGCAGAGGTGCGACGTTCGCGACGGTAGCCAGGATGATGAGTCCTCTCTCGAGGAACGACATCTCAATGATGCCCGCTGTCTCGATGGCCTTCTCAACAGCCTCGGTTCCCTTCTTGGCCCGCATGAGGCCCGCGTGGAGGATCTGCGGGATCGGACCACGCATGTTCGCGCAGATCTCGACCGCCTCGTCCAGGCGCCCCTTCTTGAGCGCACCCACGACCTCCTCCATCAGCTTGCGGACATCCGAGCGGGCTTTGTGCAGAGTGATGGCCCGTTCAATGATGACTGCGACACCGACGATGGACAGGAACAGAAGGCCCCACATGAACTTCCCGCCCTTGTTGAAGAAGTCAACAAGGCCACTCTGCGCGAAGCCGCTCGCCTTAGGCGCGGGCTCCGGCTCGACGGGCTCTTCCACCACCGCGGCCGCGAGCGAGTCGACGGCCGTAGTGTCGACGAGTCCCGTATCAACGACCGTGCTCTCGGCCATGGCGACCATGCCCTCGACATCGGCCGCCGTTTCAGTCTGCGCTGCCAGCGGGCTGATCGTGCCTGTCAGCATCAGCACCATGAGTCCCGCCGAAACAGTCAAGAAGACTCTTCTCATTACTTTGCTTCTCCTCCCCCTTGCCGCGACACGCTCCATCACATACAGGTCGCGGTCCTCTGTGGCACTTCCCTCTGACTGCTCAAACACACTTCGCACTGCTTTGTCTCCTCTGACCACCTCCCACTCTTGCTGTTTCCCTGGGTCCAGAGGGGGTCAGAATCATGAACCCAACCCCGCGGTCCGCACGCCCGTTAGGGGTGCGCCCGGCCCGGTCACACCTGTTCAAGCTATATGGCAGGGAGTTTACCTACCGGTGACGCCACTGTCAACCGGTTTTGTTCCAACTCCAGACTAGCACAGGTGTTGCGCGTGCGCAACACCGCGTGCCAGAGGGCCTTTTTGTGTTGACATGATATGGACGGGCGGTATAATCGCTAGTGGAACCCCCCCATCAAAAGGTCAACCCTTAGTGGGGGGGCACGACCATCCGGCACCGGAGGGGTCGCGCCCGTCGCAGGTCTTGCCTGTGACTGATTTCCTATTACCCTGAGCCTGGAGGAAGCACAACCATGATGTCGTTCAGGAGACTAGCAGCAGGTGTGTTCGCGGTTGCCCTCTTGGCAGTTCCACTCGCGGCGATGCTCTTCCTGACCGGATGCCGGAAGCAGCAGGAGATATTCATCGACTCGAATCTCGCTCCGAGCACTCGGCTGACCAGTGCGCCAGGTCCTTATACTCAGGCGAACTACAGAATACACATGTACTGGGACGGCACAGATCCGGACGGTTTCGTGGTGGCGTACCATTTCGCATGGGACGACACCGTGCCACCGTACGGCGCGGACGATTCCCCGTGGCAGTTCACGACGAGAAGCGACAGCCTGTTCAAAGCCCTGATCGATTCGGCCGGCGAAACGAGGCGGCACACGTTCTACGTCCGGGCGGTCGATAACGAGGGCAAGCTCGACCCCACAGCGGCCAGGGTCAGGTTCGACGCCTGGACCGTCGTCCCGGAGATAAGATGGCTCTATCGCGTTGGCGGGCCGCTCGATCCGAGCGTGCCCGAAGAGCTCTATCCGGACGGAAAGGATACCGTGCTGATGTTCAGCCCGGTGCGGTTCCTCTGGGACGGTTGGGATCCCGACGGTCTCGGAGCTCCGATTCACTACAGCTACCGGATGGACAGCAACCCGTTCTCCGCATATGGTGACAGCATGGGCGCGACGTACCCGACCGTCTCGAGCGGCACGCACTTTTTCTACGTCAAGGGCAAGGACGAGACGGGCGCTGAGAATTTCCCGGAGAGCTACAAGTTCGTGATGAACTTCGAACCCGACAGCGAGATCATCGAGCCTGAAGATGAAACGGGCACGCTTACTGTCTCCGACGGCGACACGATCTGGTTCCGCTGGGCGTCGATCTGGATCACTCTCGACAATGACTTCCGCAAGGAATTCCGTGTCGACACGCTGGATCAGACGTACGTCAGCGAGTGGTACTTCACGTCCAACGTCGCGATCTCGGATTCACACCACATCGAGAGCCGCAACTCACCGCAGGGCGGGAACGCAAAGCATGTGTTCGAGATTAACTCCAGGGATCTCCAGGGAACGTTCGAGAGATCGAGCGACAACCCGGATGACAGGGAGAAATTCATCTTCTGGTACAATCGGCCGCCCGAATCGGCAGTCACCTTCCCTGCGGTCGGCGAGACGCTCTGTCCGGACTTCGAGATACTGTGGGATGGCTCCGACGACGACGGAGAGGTCGCGGCGTATCAGTTCGTGCTCGACCCCTCGATGAATGCATACAGAGTCTGCCAGGTGACTCCCGAGCAGTCCTGCACGAGCTGGGCCTACGAGGACATCAGCCCGACAGGTCCACCTCCCCTCCCT
>JALGZD010000200.1 GCA_025782395.1 bacterium | reverse complement strand
TGGCAGTCGTAATGCACCGCTTTCAGAAAGGTCAGTCACAACTTTCTGGAACTTTCCGATTTCCCCTTCCAAATCTTTGGCTTCGAATATCCGCTTTTCAAATCTATCTGTGACGATGCTGCGGAATTGCGTGGGTAGTCCGCTCTCACTTAACTTCAAGTGAAGCAACTTGCCGCACTCTAGCATCGAATGCTCGGCCTTAGCGTCCGACAAAATCTGCTTGGCCTCTTTCAAAATATCTTGTGCTTCTGCTACTTCAGCTTTGGGTTTTTCAACCTCCGGCTGAATTTCCGGCTTGACCGCCGGTTCTGCCTCAACGACTGGCTCCGCCCCAATTCCAAGCTGCGTGGCAAATGCCAGCAACTGCTCGTCAGCCATCGCTTCCAGAACCGCCTTGAAACCCTCGAAAGACTCTCCCAAGAGTTTGGCCAACGCCTCCATCAATTCCTTACGTTCCATCTTATTATCCTCCTCAGTCGATAGCTGAATTGAAGCCAGCATGCGGAATAATCTGCCCCCCGCCGCTGGGTCTGCAACCAAGTCAACTGAATTTGCTTGCACAAATGTTGTCACTACTTCTATTGCTTCTTTGTTGATTGTCCGAATATAGCCAGTACCTGTAGCATTTATTGAAAGTCCAATAGCGTCTAATACTCCACTGTCGCTCGCCGCCTTGAGTTTCTTAATAACTGCCTCGTCAACTAACTTCAGTGTTCCCAAGAGCGAATTAACTTTTGCGTCCCAATATGGACTAACAATTACACCTATCCACTCTTTCACTACCGACCGCATTCCCTGCTTTTTGTTGAATTCGTCGGGAGTCAAGTGGTTGTCATAGACCTTCACATTCTCCCATAATGGAACACTGGCCTCCAATGCTTCCGTCGAATAAAGCCGCTTATTTTGTGATCGAATATAAGTATGTCCATCAAGCTCGACTACATCTTCAGCGGACTTTGGTCCCAAAATTACAACACTCCATTCCTTGCCCTCCTTTTTGGCTTCAAGTAGTTGAACGCCCTCGGAAAAGGTTATTTTGCTTTCCTTTATAGGAGTCCATCGATGCTCGACCGGTTGCCAATTCTCTCGGCTTTTGTCAAATATAATTTCCCCGTCGGTTTTAGTAAATGGAATGATGTATGCTTGATCGTTGACTTCTGCAACCACTTTGTCTTCATAATATTCAGTGATCCAGTAATCTATTGACGCTGTGCCATCATTTGGCGATGTTCGTGGAAATTGTTTGTAAAAAGCTTGTCGAATGTCGTCTATCGCGTCTGATAAGCCTTGCTCGCCGCCAGCCAGTGCCTCTTTCTTTTCTTTAGTGTCAATTATTTGACCAGCTTTCAGAACTTTGTCTGGATTAGCCTTGGTTATACGATGACCCAGTTTGATCCACTCAGCGTTGTTATATCCGCCTGCTGCTCGATTGCTGGCATCGTTATATCGGGTTATCGCGTTTTGGGCTTGTGCTCCAGGACTTAAAGGATAACGATAATTCACGGGATCGGCAAAACTACCTTCAGCTACATCGGAATATTTAGTGGGTTTAGAAACATTACCTCCCGCCTTAATTCCAAAACCATATTTCTTTGATCTTGCTACTTGCAATTGTTTGGGTGTTTTCATAAAAGTCCCTCCACAACTATCCGACTTGTCTTTGCTTTACCGCCGCAATTTATTCTTACGAGCTAGCGCGGATCCCAAGAAAGATCCACCTACCACTTACTTCTCGTAATTGCTTATTCCGCGAATAATCTTGAATAGCATTCAACAAGACATCACAAACACAAAAACACCGCAACCCGAAGGTCGTGGTGTCTATGTTTCACACAACTCTGAAATGAAAATGGCACGCGCGGTGATTTCCATTCCGAATATTCAATTATCTACTTAAGTATTATACACGTTAACCCACAAAATGCAAGGGTTGTCACCAATTATTTTGTTGGTTTCAGCACTGTTTCTGTTACCCTAAATTGTTCCATACCATCTCGCCCACCGCGCTCTTTGACCACCAACACTAAGTGAGTACCACCCCCCAAGCGCCGGAGACGCTGAAGCAATGAATATTCTGTGGTGCTGACTCGTATGTCCTGCAAGTCAGCATCATTGTGATCACGCCACGCTGAATTGTGATTAGCTGTCATCCTCAAAACTCCGCATATCCGCCACAACCGTAACCCCACCGCATTGTGGGCAGAAATGCCAATTAGTTAACAGCGGCTGTTTACAATAATGACACAACAACAATGCCGCTCGATTGATTGCTTGGGTAGCCACGTCTTCATCACACGTGCCTTGTCGTTGTCCTCTAGAACTAGCAAACTGTCCTTCTATTAATTCGGTCTTTTCCATTTTAAGAACCTCCTACCCACTCGCTCGCCATATTCTCTGGCTTCTGTTTCTGAATGGCATATTTTCCATAGTACGCGGCCCTTGTAATGTCGACCGATAGTCCGCCAGATTTGTCCTTGACATCTAGCCATATATTGCTTGCCCGCTGGTCCCCACACTTTAACTGTCCAATATCCGATTGACATGCCTGCACTCATTCGATTCTAAACCTCCGACCTTTTGGTTGACGTGGCTTCCGAAATTTTTGATTGGTGATATGTCCCTTGGTAATTTCGGCCCCACGTCGAAGGATGTATTCTAATGCATCATAAATATACCCAACATTTTTGTATAATTTATCGTTTGGGATACACGTGAAAATATTAGCTTCGCGATTTAACCACTCAGCATACCAAGGGTCCCCATCTAACGAATGCCATCCACTTGCAGTCAAACGAACTCTAGCGACTATTTTCTTGTTTTTGCGCGGTAATCTATGTGGGATTTTAATGTCCCCAGAAACCAACATTATACACCTCCAACTATTAACATTGTAAGAAAGTTAAACACTTCGGGATCTTCGTTAAGCAAACGCATTGGACTAGTGTATAATCTTTCCATATTAACTGACAATACCTCGTCAGCCGCCGTAAGGTTCCACTGCGGAGCTACTCCCCGCACGTGTCTAAAACCACGAGATGGATACCATCGTCCAGCGTATTGATCTGTCCATTTAGCGTTTTTCCAAACCACTAGGTCTTGTGCATGTACCATCTTTTTAAGTTTTCCGGCCTTTTCCACATATGGCACTAATTGATATCCCCCCTCCTCAGCGCGAAACATCAAGAACTTATTAGTTTGTGACATCAATCCTGGATTGGCGTCTTGCAACCAATGCATGGTTTCATGCACAACTGTACCAGGGTCAAATTGATTAACACTTATACGAAGGTCCTCAGACAAACTCCGGAAAAACGAAGTGTTTGTTTTGGTTCCGCGTATTCCTATTTCGGCTTTTCCTGTGGGTGGAAACCAATTATCGGGAACCATTCGATTGATAAAATCTGTAGCCGCGTCAGTTATCTTCCTGCCATTGTATGCCATATTACCGCCATCGGCCATAGCTTTGTGACGGTTAAATTTCACAATGCCTCGCGGCACATCCCCAAAATGCTTACTGATTGCATCATAAAATGCTTGTCTATCATAATTTGCTAATAATCGGGCTTCCCTTTTTAATAGCTTCAGTTTTGCTCTGGCCACATCTCGTCGTTTTGTATATTGTAATTTTACTTTTGCACTGCGAAAGTCATGTATACTTCTATCACAATGAATTA
>JALGZD010000177.1 GCA_025782395.1 bacterium | reverse complement strand
TAGCCGTCGACGACGATGTAGTACGTGCCCGCCTCGAGGCAATCGCTCACGATCGACGAATCGCCGTAGTCGAAGCAGTCGGCCTCTTCGCAGCTACCGAGGAGGAAGACGTCCAGGTCACAGCCATCCGGGTCGATTGTGATCGCTATTTCCTGACAGATGCCTTCCGGGATGACGAACACATAGACGACCTCGGGACCACTCTCAGTCCAGCTACAGCCACTATAGCTCTCAACATTGTTGACGCTGCCGACAGTCGTGCCGGGCAGATCAATGGTTCCGCACTCGATCAGGATCGCATCTGAGCAATCCAGAAGCCCACGAGTGTGCTCCAGCTTCCCATCACTTACCTTGGCCATCGCCATCGAAGCAACAGCCAGGACCATGAGAACAATCAGAACTCTACGCATTTTCACATCTCCTGATGCGGGGCTTGAAATAACAGCTCTCCACGCGGCCACACAAGCGACGCACGACCGCAGTCATCCTCGTTTCCCACACGTCGTATCTCCGGTTGTCACCTCCTCATGCTGCGGGACAGATAGACGCCGATTCCGGTCGCACTCCGACATTTCCGTTGCACCCGTTCCACACACGGGCACACCAACCAGTCGGACCAACCCTTCCATCAGAAATCCGATTCAACGCAGGCCGGCGCTTCCATGCCCGACGCCGTCGGCGAATCCGACCAAGTCAGAAAGCGTCGCGACCCCGGGTCAGAAAGCTTTCTGAGTCCGGCATACGGCGGAGCGCATCACGCCTACACTCAGCTAGATTTATTATATCATCTCTTAGCCAGCTTGGCAAGTGCAGTTGCACAATATTTCCAGCTTGGGCCGCAAAGTCTGACTGGTCAATAGATGCGCCTTATCCCCTCCCCTGTGCTAGAATCCGCTGCC
Source organism: bacterium (assembly GCA_025782395.1). Classification (GTDB taxonomy): domain Bacteria; phylum Joyebacterota; class Joyebacteria; order Joyebacterales; family Joyebacteraceae; genus Joyebacterum. Next base: position 2,798 of record JALGZD010000177.1, on the reverse strand, counting down.
ACCTGGTGGAAACGAAGAGGCGGATGTGCGTCTGAAGTCAGTCTTCCTGAACCGGAGGAAAAAGCAATGCCTGAAGGCAAGCGAGTCAACGGCTGGGTTGCGCTGGTTCTGGGAGTGATTCTGTTTGTGCTCGGAGTCCTCACCAGCGCGCACGGAGGACTCACGGCGGGAATCATACCGCTCGGCATCGGTCTTGGGCTCATCTACCTCGGCTGGCGCGGTGGGCGCATCGCGACGTTGGTCTTCGGGCACATAGCCATCGCTCTCGGATGCTACATGGTCACGTGGGGCATCTATTTGCTTCCGCACTCCCAACCGACCGCGGCACATATCTTCGGGCGGCCTCTCTTCTGGGGCTTGTTTTCGATCTTCGGCGGGATCTGTGCCAACTACCACGGCTTCTGCAAGTGCATAACGAAGAAGCCGTAGGCGGGCGGCACCGCACAGCGTGTCGCTGCAGGGATCTATTTCGCGCGGCTGGAGCACGGCGAAGAGAGCGACACAGGGAAGATCGTGATCGTGAAGTAGACGTTGCCGTCCCCGCGTCCGTGCCGGCGTCGCCGAGCTCGCTCACAAAACTCGTGAACCAGTGTACCTATCACCCTTGACGTCTCCCCCTCTGTCCGCCTCTTTCAAACCTCGCTTGTAATGATATCACTTCAGGAAGACCACGCGTCGTGACACGGATTCCCCATCACTGGCTCTCAGGACATAGAAGTACATGCCGCTGGAGACAAGACGGCGCGCATCATCTTTTCCATCCCACGTCATCGAGTACTCCCCAGGCGCCTTCACTTCATGCATCAGTCTTCTCACGAGCCGGCCTGTGAGTGTGTAGATCTCGAGTTGGAGAAGGCTCGTCTCGGCAACTGTGTACCTGATGATCGTGGAGGAGCTGAAGGGATTCGGGTAGCTCGCGATGCGAGAAATCGTGTTGCCTATTCCGGTTTGCGGCTCATCGCCTACTGATGTGCCAGGGGGACTTGTTATCGGATCGCCCAGAAGCCAGTCCACAGCCGACCACAGAAAAGGCCAGTCGGAACCGGCGTCATCGAGTTCCTGCGCAACGTCTGTGTTGTCGCGATCACTGTCCTCTTCGATTTCCGGGTGCGGCGCGATGAGCAGAACCCGGCCATCTCCGTGGTGGAAGTTGATTATGGCGTTGTCATCATTGTGGGCGTCGAACGTGGCGACGATGTCGAAGGTCATGCCCGCGTCGGGATACATGGCGCAGCCACCATAGTAGAGCATGACCTCCGAATCCGGCTCGAACTGGTTGATGGGATTCGCACTGTTCATGGTCAGTGTCGTCATGGCGTATGACGGCCAGATGGCGATGGCATCGATCGGACCGACGGCTCTACCGGCGAAGAAGTCCAGCGGATAATCGATCACCCAGCCATCCCACACGAGCTTGTCGCAGGCAAACTCCGCGCCGGCGCATATCCCGATGTAGCCGCCTCCCCCACTCACCAGATCCTTGATATGCCGAATACCGTTGTGGTTGATTGCCGCATCGTAGTAGTCAGCATCTCCTCCGGGGAAGTAGATTGCCTCGTAGTAGTCGCTCAGTTCTACCGTGTTGACGTCGTATGGAAGAACGCGCTCGTGGGTGATGCCCTTCCAGTCAAGGAATTGCTCAAAGGCGACTATGCCGTCCTCCCAGGCGCCCACACCATTGTCTGAATAGACAGCGAGTTCAGCGCCTTCAACTGCAAGAGATGGACCGGCAAAGAGAAGGAAGAGCAAGACTCCTCTGATCACGGTGTCCCTCCTACCATCAGGAAGCCTCAGTGCGATGAACTCCAGATGCCGCCACCGCGGTTGTTGTTGTAGTAAATGTCCACTCTCGCAATCGCACCCCCGGCCCATGGACGGCTCAGGATGACCTCAGCGTGGTGCGGATCGGTTGCCGTCGGAAGCGTGAAGTCGTAGTTGCCTCCGGCAGAGAGCGTGCTGCAGGCCACCTGCACGCCGTTCAGGTAGTAGGCGTAGCAGGCGGACGCATCCGCGGCGTTCGAGTGGATGCGGAACGCGTTCCGCCCGCCGTTCTGCTTGAGCTGGACGTCGTTGCAGTCAACCAGGAGCGCGTAGTCGTCGTTGCAGTTGAACCTGCCGGACTCAAGTGGCGGCGATGCCGCAGACTGCCAGGTCGCGGCGCCGCTCGCATCGCTCGTGAGGACGTGGCCGCTCGAGGCACCGGTCGGAAGTCTCAATCCGGTGCAGTTGACGGTGCCGTTCACGTCCAGCTGATATGCGGGCCACAGATTCTTGATGCCGATGTAGCCACTCGAGTTCTGCAGGTACAGGAACGGCGTAGCATCGTGGTCTATCCAGAAGTCACCGCCAGGATCGATCGACCTTGTGTCAAGCGTGCCCTGCTCGATCGACAGATCTCCGTCATAGATAATCATATCGCCGTTGAAATGTGCGATGTCGTTCCAGAAGTAGACCTTGCCGTAGAGGTTCGTTGTGCTGGCAACATCCACGGTATTGATGAAGTACGCGTGCCCCCTGACCTCCAGCGCGTTCGATGGGTTGCTCGAACCGACGCCGATGCCGACGTTGCCCTCGTGCCAGACCTTCGTGCCTGAGGCCTCCCAGTCGCCGTCGTCAATGACGGCCGTCGGCTTCACGGAATCCGCCACTGCGGCTCGCAGCGCGTAGGGGGCGGAGGCAAGCTCGACCCGGGGATCCAGCTCGTCCTCGGCCTCGATGGCGATGCCGAGCCAGTACTCAACATCAAAGTCGATGTCAAGCGGCGTGGTCGAACCGAGAATGACGTTGAAGAGCCCATC
>JALGZD010000036.1 GCA_025782395.1 bacterium | reverse complement strand
CTCCGAGGCCGATCTCTACGCGGCCGCAAGGGGCGTCGCCATTGCGTCCTTCGGGTTCCAGGGGCAGAAATGCTCGGCGTGCTCCCGCGCGATCGTCGACGCTGAGGTCTACGACGATTTCCTGACGAAGCTCGTCGCTGAGACGAAGAAGATCACCGTCGGTCCGGTCAAGGATCAGAGCAACTACATGGGCCCCGTCATCAACCAGAAGGCGATGGATTCGATTCTCAAGTACATCGAGGTCGCCCAGAAGGAAGGTGGGAAGTTGCTGCACGGCGGCGGGCCCGCCAAGGACGCCGGCAACGGTTTCTACGTCGAGCCGACCATCATTGCCGACGTGCGCTCGAGAGACACCATCGGGCAGGAAGAGATATTCGGCCCGGTCTGCGCCGTCATCAAGGCGCAGGACTTCGACGATGCGCTCCGGATCGCGAACGATACCGAGTACGGCCTGACAGGCGCTCTCTACACCAAGGATCTCGAGAAGCTCGAGCGGGCGCGGAGAGAGTTCCACGTCGGGAACCTCTATCTGAACAGGAAGTGCACCGGCGCGCTCGTCGATGTGCATCCGTTCGGCGGGTTCAACATGTCGGGAACCGACTCCAAGGCCGGCAGCCGCGACTACATGCTGCTCTTCATGCAGGGCAAGTCGGTGTCGAAGAAGCTCGAGTACACGAAGGGCGGGGGACTGTAGCCGCTGCTTCCGATGAACGGAAGAACCGAGGGGGAAGGCACCGTGCCTTCCCCCTTCCGCTTGTACGGAACCCCGATGGGCATCCCTGTGCGTTGCCTCTGTACGTTGGAGATGAACTTGACTCAGCTACGCAGATGCGTCATGCTTGCCTCGCGTGACTATGCTTAGGGAAGTCACGGCGAGGCCTTCGTGATCGGCGCCGAGGTCGGTCCAGTCCAAAGGGAGGTGTATCGTGCCAATGCGCTCGCTACCTGGCACCGTGCTTGCGGGATTACTGGTTGTGGCTCTCTGCTCCCCCGCGCTCTCCGAAACAGCCACTGAGCCGGAGGCAGGTGTTGTCGCCCGGAACTGGCTGGCATACGTGGTTCACGAAACGGGAAGCTGGGCTGGACTCAGCGACCCATCGTTGACGAGCGTCGAGGAGATTGTCGTAGATGGTGTCCTTCTTGGCTGGTGCTACTCCGTCTCACCTCGTGGACACATCGTGATCTCCGTCCTCAAGGAGATCGGCCCTGTCGTAGCGCATTCCGACGAATGCAACCTGCATGTTGGTGGCCGAGGAGGCTTTGCGGAACTCCTCAGGGATGTCCTGCAGGATCGAGCGACCCGGTTCGTGAGTGCCTATGGCAGTCTGGAGGCCAGCCAGGCGCGGTCGTCCGAGGCAGGTTTCGGGCGGGGAAGCAGGCGCCAGTGGGATCGTTTCCTCGCTGACCCCGGCCGATTCGATTCGGATTTGAGACGCGGAGGTCTGTCACCGATGACTACTGTGGGACCTCTGCTGACTACGGCGTGGCATCAGCATAGCCCGTACAACAACCTGTGCCCCGTCGTCGGCGTGCCCAGCACTTCCACATGTGTGGGATGTGTCGCTACTGCGACATCTCAGGTAATGAGGTTTCACGAGTGGCCACCTTCCGGAGGGCAGCACTCGTACTTCTGGGATGGTGATGACTCCTGCACGGATACCCGACCGGGCGCGGTCTTGTCGGCCGACTTCAGGGACGGCTTCGCGTGGGACGACATGCCGGATGACTGCATCGGAGGATGCGACCCGGCGCAGACCGCCGCGCTTGCGGAGTTGTGCTACGAGGTCGGAGTGGCGTTCGAAATGGACTACGGCGTGTACCGTTCGGGGGCGTGTACTTCGTGGGCCTTCTGGGTTCTCGCCGACTACTTCCGATACGGCCCGTTCGCTGAGATACTCCCGAGGTCCGATCCATGCGATAGCTACTTCGATGCCATCCAGAGAGAAGTTGATGCCGCCCGGCCGATGCTCTACGTGGTTCGCACCAACGACAGTGGCCACGCGTTGGTGTGTGACGGATGGCGGGAAACGGGAGGAGAGCAGCAGTACCACATGAACTACGGCTGGGCAAACCAGGGCTTCACGACGTGGTTCGCGGTCGACGACACGCTTCCCGCATCGAGCGATCCATGGAGAGACTACCTAATCCGTGGAATCGAGCCGGGTCCAACAGGCTGGCACGACACGTACGATCTATCGGAGGCTCTTGGTGGGACGCTGTCCATCGGCGCCTCAGATGTGTCCGGTGTGGTGAATGGAGTGGACGTGCGCGTATCCAACGATGAGGGAGCGACATGGGTCACGTTTCCAATGCAGCAGGTTGGTGGGTCGAAGACGTGGAATCTTCCATCGGCCGCGGCTGCTTCTGTCATACAGCCGCACGGGGAGATCTGGTACTACTTCATAGTCCATGGCGGTTCAGGCGACCGCGCGCATCCGTGGCATATCAACGGTCCGTTCGCTCATCTGGGTGACGGACCGTTCTACGAATTCTCGATCCTGCCCATCGAGAGCTCTCTCAGCAACCCGGGGATCCTCATCGTCGACAAGCAGGGCTATCGCAGGAGCAGCATGCCCAGGGACGGTCGCGTCCTTCTCGCGCACACCGCAGAGTACTACTACGAGGAGGCCCTGGGAATACTGGGGCACGAGTGGGAGAGGTTCGATGTGGCTCTGCCCAGCGCTGGCAATGGGTTGTCCAACGGTCCCGACAGCACAGCGTTCAAGTACTACGATACTCAGATCTGGTTCACGGGCGGCACCCGCGCTCACACGTTGACAGCCAGGGACCAGTACCGGCTTGTGTGCTGGCTGAACCAGGCGAGCGGCGGCAAGGAGCGCAACCTCCTCATCATGGGAAACGACATCGGCTACGACCTTGTTGGTTGTGGTCACGACACGATTTGCTTCTACGAGTGCTGGCTCGCCTCGGAGTACGTCAGCGACGACTTCATAAGCGTTGACTTCGACAGCGTGGCATACCTGAAGGAGTGCGCGGGTGACCACGTCTTTATGGACCACGATGATGGAGAGTGCACTCTGCGCAGCTGGGGTAGTGAGGGCTGGTGCAATCCGGTCTCCAGGTTCGATGTCGTCGCGCGGAACCTTGGGATTCCCGGCACTGAAACCGCCGTTCAATATCGCCGGCCCGACTTCACTACGTTCCCGGCGGGCGTCGCCTACACTCATGAGACAATGGGGTACCAGACGGTCAATCTCGGGTTTGGCCTGGAGTCGATGCGAGACCAAGGGATGACCGATGGTCTCGCAGACCGTGTCAACCTGATGGGCAACATCATGGACTACTTCGGCAGGACTCCTGCAGGCCCGGGAACCGGAGTCGCCGACAGCGCGCCAGAGAGCAAGCTGGCACAGGCTCACCCGAATCCATTCGGTCCAGCGACACGGATCGCCTACAGCGTCGAGGAGGCCGGGCGCGTGACAATGAGTGTCTACGCCGTGAGTGGTCGGCTTGTCCGCGTGCTGTTCGATGCAGATGTTGACGCCGGTGCCTCGGGGGTTGTCACGTGGGATGGCACGAGCGACTCCGGCACGCGGTGTGCGAGCGGAATCTATTTCTACCGCCTCGAGGCTCCTGGGTGGATGAGCTCGAAGAAGCTGGTGCTCTTGAAGTGAGTGCCCAGCTAAGGGCACGTCTTTCTAGTCGGCTGCAATGTGCCGACCGGGGTAACTGCCTGTCAGCCCCGTAGCGAGGGATCGGGCGTCGGCGGTAACGCGTGCG
>JALGZD010000211.1 GCA_025782395.1 bacterium | reverse complement strand
TGCACGAACGCGATCCCACACTTGACCCCAGGCTCTTCATGCTGTTACCGTGCGACCTCGATCGCACCTTCAGAGATGCCAAGGTGGGTCACCATCTACCGGGTTTGACCGAAAGCAGATAGGGTGTGGCAAAGCACAAGGGGGAGGCTGTTCAGACGGGCCTGCGCTCGTCGAGGGCCGTTCCAAGCGTGAGTTCGTCAGCGAGGTCCAAGTCCCCACCGACGGGGAGGCCGCTGGCAAGCTTTGTCACCTTGATCCTGCGCTGCGCGAGAAGGCGCGCCAGATAGAGAGCCGTGGCCTCACCTTCAGCGGTCGGGTTCAGCGCCAGGATGGTTTCACTGATCGCTTCGCCCTCGAGGCGTCTCAGCAGCTGGTCGATCCTGAGATTCTCGGGGCCGATGCCATCGAGCGGAGAGAGGAGACCACCCAACACGTGGTAGCGGCCTCTGAAACGCCCCGTCCGCTCCAGGGCCAGGATGTCGCTCGGTCGCTCGACCACGCACACGACCGATGAGTCCCTCCGGACATCACTGCAGATCGAGCAGGGGTCATCCTCGGTAAGTCCACCACAGATCGCGCACCCGATCGTCCGCGTTCTGGCATGCACTATCGCACCTGCCAGCTCGGCGCACTCGGCCTCCGACGACGCAAGCAGCTTCAGAGCCATCCGGGTCGCCGACTTGCGTCCAATCCCGGGAAGCCGGGCGAAGAGCTGAACCAGACGTTCAAGGGATGCGGGGAATCCGGTCATGACATCTCCTGGTCTGGCCCTCTATCCCAGGCCGGGCGGCATCAAGCCACCTGTTACCTTCGCCAGCTCAGTTGCAGCAAGCTCATCCGACTTATGCTTCGCATCTCCCATTGCCGACAAGAGCACGTCTTCCAACATCTCGGCGTCGCTGCCCTCGAGCACCTCCGGGGCGATCTTGATCGAGATGACCTCGTGATGGCCGTTCATCGTTACGCGAACAGCACCACCACCTGCGGTACCCTCGACTCTCTTGGCGGCCAGCTCCTCTCTGACTTCCGTCATGCGCTTCTCGAGCTTCTGCGCCTCTTTGAGCATCCTGGACATCTCGTTCGCCATGCGTCAGCGCTCCTGTCAGGTTCCTTTGACGATCTCGCCGTCGAAGATCTCGATCACTTTGTTAAGCATAGTGTCGTCCGCTTCCACGCTCGGATCTGAGGGGCACGTCGTGCGTGGTCGCTCACCGGCGTTCCCGGATTTACCCAAACCGGTCGGCGCAAATCTGAACTTCATCCTGACAGGTCCGCCGTAGACCGATCCTGCCATCCGCTCCATCAACTTCATGTTCGTCCGGTCCTCGAGTTGATCTCGGTGAAAGCGCGAGCCGTTCTGAACCGTCACCGCAAGCTCTCCCGCCGAGAACTCAGCTGCATCCGCTTCGTTCAGAAAGGCCGCCAGCGCAGGTTTCTCGCGTCTGATCGCGGCGACGACATCCGGCCACATCTCAACTCCTCCAACGTACGCAGCACCTCTCTCAAGAGAACGCTCTTTCTCAGGATGCCGCAACGTCGATGGTGGCTCCCCGTCGCTCCCACCGGCAGGTTCTGCCGGCACACCTGTCATCTGCGCTGGAGACCCCGACCTCCGCTCCGATCCGCCGGAGTTGGTTGCATTTGCAGCGCCAACCGACGCGCTACTGCTCTTGACATCCCCACCACCTCCCGTTCTCCCGCCGCCGGTCCCTGCGATCGACCGCACCACCTCATCAATTGAGACGGTTCGGTCAAGTCTCGCCATCCGAACAACTGCCAGCTCAACAAGGAGTCCGGCCTGCGAGCTCCACTTGACCGCGGACTGTGACTCGATCCCGATTCCCAGAAGGCGCACCAGGTCATCAGGAGACAGACCAAGGGATGCGGAATCACGGTTGCGATACTCTGCGAAGCATCCCACGACTCTCTTTGGGTCATGGGTAGCTGTCGCAAGAAGGAGGTTTCCAAGGTGTTCCACGAGCCCGTCGATGAGATCCCGCGGATCGAAACCGGCCTCAAGTGCGCCGGTCAGCGCTTCCAGCGCCGCACCTGCGTCATGGTCGGCTACCGCATCAGTGATGCGGAAGAAGACCTCCATGTCCGGAATCCCGAGGATGCTCACGACATCCTCGGGTGTGATGACCGCTTTCCCTACGGACATCAGTTGATCGAGAAGGCTCTCGGCATCCCGCATACTCCCGTCCGCGCGCGCCGCCAGCAGCCGAAGGGTCCCGTCGGCGACCTTTAGATCCTCCGCGGCAGCAATCTCAAGAAGACGGGACTCGAGTTCCGCCTGGGAGATCCTGTGGAAGTCGAAACGCTGACAGCGAGAACTGATGGTCTCGGGGATCTTTCCCGGCTCGGTGGTTGCGAGGATGAAAACAACGTGCTCAGGGGGTTCTTCGAGTGTCTTCAGGAGCGCGTTGAACGCTTCCCGAGTCAACATGTGAGCCTCGTCAATGATGTATATCTTCTTCCGGCCCGCGAGCGGAGCGTACTGAACCGCCTCTCGGATACCGCGCGCGTCCTCGATCCTGCGATTGGACGCGCCGTCGATTTCGATGACGTCCAGGCTCTTTCCCTTTGCTATTTCGGTGCAGGACACGCACTTCCCGCAAGGATTGTCTGTGGGACCCTCCTCGCAGTTCAGGGCCTTGGCCAGGATCCTCGCGACCGTCGTCTTCCCGATGCCCCGCGGCCCCGAAAAGAGATACGCGTGGCCTATCCGTCCTGATCGGACAGCCGCGCTGAGTGTGGCGACGACGTGCTTCTGACCGACCACGTCGGAGAACGTCTGCGGGCGCCACTTTCTGGCGAGCACGACGTAGGACATACGTTCTCCCCCGTTCTGGTGTATCCCGGAACACTCTTCAGAGACCTCAAGCCCTGACACGCGTCCACTCCGACCTTCGATACGCGAGCGTAGACGAGCAGTTGGCTCTGGTCAAGCTTCCCCACGGCACATCGTGCTGCCGGCTTACGGCTGCTGCCTCCCGGCCCTGACCGGATTCACCGGGCCCGATTGCGCGGGACCTGACCTTCAACACTACTTGCTTGACTGCATCTCTCGCACCGAGAAGCCTCGATGGGTGTTCGACCCCGCTGTAGCGGATTGCGGGTTACAGGACACCGCTAGTTTCCCGTCTAGCGTGTCAGGGCTTTCAGATCCCCCGAAGGTAATGTGTCCGGAAATCAGTCGCGCGGACCCATCCGCCTAAAGACAATCGGGCGAACCCATCCGCCCAGAGACAATCGCGCGGACCCCTAATGAGTTTGGTGGAGATGAGCGGGCTCGAACCGCCGACCTCTGCCTTGCGAAGGCAGCGCTCTCCCAGCTGAGCTACATCCCCACATCTATCTGTCGCATCCGCGGGCTTGATGGCTGGCGGAGAGGGTGGGATTCGAACCCACGGTACGCGTAAACGTACACGCGATTTCCAGTCGCGCACCTTCGACCACTCAGTCACCTCTCCGGACTGCATTCTGGCGGTGGGGGTGGGATTCGAACCCACGGTACCCAGAGGGTACAACGGTTTTCGAGACCGTCACGATCGACCAGCTCTGTCACCCCACCGTGTACCGTTGGTGTCTGCCGATGTTATCTCTTCCTCGTACGCAGCTTCACGAAGAAATCAGAGAGTAGCGCTGCACACTCGGTCTCCCTTACGCCCGAACCGACTGATACCCGGTGATTCAGACGCGGATCATCGGGGATGTTCCCCAGAGACCCACAGTAGCCCCCCTTCTCATCGGCACATCCGAAAACGAGGCGACTGAGGCGGGCGTGGACAATCGCTCCCGCGCACATCGGGCAAGGCTCCATCGTAGTATAGATACTGGCCCCAGTCAAGCGCGGTACACCCATTGAGCGGGCGGCAGCTCCTATGGCGATGATCTCAGCGTGCGCGGTGGGATCCCTGAGCCCCTCGACCTGATTGTGTCCGCGACCGATGATCTTGTCCCCAAGAACCACGACCGCGCCCACCGGCACCTCTTCTTCCTCAAGTGCGAGTTTGGCCTCCTTGAGAGCGGCCTCCATCCACTGCCGGTCCACTTCGTATCGAGCGCTCGCCTTGGTTTCCAAGTCCGTCACCTCCATCCGGTCGCTTGCCGCCGAACAACGTAGCAGCGACTCACCACCGTGTCAACCGCCTCCAGGCACAGCAGCAAGAGGCCCCGCTCAAGATGCAGGGCCTCCGTGAAGAAACTGATTTCCTGGTTCCAACGACGAGCTTGCGATGTGCTCGGCGGCAGCGGGTCTTCCCCTGTTGCCCACGTCCTGCGGCTTTGTCCTCCACCAGCTGGGCCTAGTTGACTCTCCCGGCCCCGTAGACTACCACTTGGTTCCTTCCAGCAGCCTTTGCCTTATAGAGAGCCTGATCCGCGTGTTCGATCAGCTCGCCCTTTGAGGATGCGTGCGCGGGAAAAGTCGCCACACCGATACTGATCGTGAGCCTTCCGAGAGGCATCACTTCCTCACCCTCGAACTCCGTCTCGTCGACCATGGCGCACACTCGCTCCGCCATCCGCGCGGCTGCGCCCGTGCTCACTTCAGGCACGATTATGGCGAATTCCTCTCCACCGTATCTGGCCACGTAGTCGCACTTCCGCGAGACACGCCGCAATGTGTGCCCCATCTGTTTGAGGACTTTGTCACCTACAGGATGCCCGTGGGTGTCATTGAAGCGCTTGAAGTTGTCGATGTCGATCATGAGAAGACTCACGCTGCGATTGTAGCGCTCCGCGCGACTGATCTCGGTTTCCAGTAGCTGGTGCAAGAACCTGTGGTTGTAAAGGTCGGTGAGTCCGTCCCTCCGCGATAGCTCCTTGTAGAACTCACCCTCGGCTGCCTGCTTCTTGAGACTGCGCTCTTTCACCCGGTTGGCTACGATGATGCGTATCTGATCGATATTGAACGGCTTGGTGATGTAGTCAACCGCCCCCAGCTTCATCGATTCGACCGCCGTTTCCATCGACGCGTATCCGGTCATTACAATCACATCGACCTCGTACGGAAGTTCATTCGCCGCTGCTACGACTCCGAGCCCATCCAGCTCGGGCATCACGATGTCCGTCAGCACGATGTCGAACGTGGCTGCCCCAAGAAGATCGACGGCCTCTCGTCCTGATGCTGCGAGCTCGATCTCGTAGCCCTCATCGCGGAGAACCTCATTGAGAAACGTCCGCATTATCTCCTCATCGTCTACAATGAGAAGCCTGATTGGGCGACCGAGCGACGACGCATTCTCCGGCTGGCGGCTCTCATCCCTCACTGTCTCTTTGTTCATGCGGTCAGGCGTGGTCAACCGAACACCTCGTTCCTTTGTCACGCGGTCTCGAATCGAGCCCCGTCATGACGGCGGGCAGCCGCACGACAAACGTGGAACCCTCTCCAGGAGTACTCTCAACATCTATCTCGCCACCATGCTCGGAGATAATGCCGTAGCTGACCGATAGCCCCAACCCCATGCCGCGGCCGACTTCGCGCTTCGTGAAAAAGGGTTCAAAAATGCGATCCAGATCATCCTCCGTAATGCCACAGCCCTGGTCTGCGAATCTCACTATGACCTCGGGTGTTTCCGTTCCTGCCCCAACCAGCCTGGATGACACCGTCAGCCGCCCGCCCGTCTCCATCGCATCCCTCGCATTCAGGGCCAGGTTCATAAACACCTGCTTGAGTTCCCCCGCGCTCCCGCGCACCCCGGGAAGTAAGTCCACGAGTTGCGCTTCGATCTCGAGTCCCCTCATCCGAAACTGTTCCGCGATGATCTCAACGGTCGCCCTGACCATATCGTTGATGTCAACGGTGCTCCGGGTTGAGCCGGACGACTCGGAGAACGCGAGGAGATTCGATACGATGCCGCTGCACCGCTTGGACTCACGCTCGATTTGCGACAGGTGCTCGATCAACCGTTCCACTTCTTTCTCGTTGAGCCCATCGCTTCGGACGTGAGAAAGCCTTTCGAGATCGAATTGCGCGAAACCAAGAATCCCACCGATTGGGTTGTTGAGTTCGTGAGCGACGCCAGCCGCAAGTTCGCCCACGGCGGCCAGCCTGCCGGAACGCGCGATATTCCCCTGCATGTTTTTCAGATCGCGCGTGCGTTCTTCGACTCTCTGTTCCAGATCCTGGTTCAGCGCTTCCAACTTCGCCTCCGTAGCACGCAGCTCGCCCGTTCGCGACTCGACCTCTTTCTCGAGACGGGCATTCCATTCCTCAACGCTCGCTCGTGATTCCTCCAGGCGCTGGTGCAGGCGTATGTTTTCCACGACACGCGCGAGCCGCGAGGCAAGCGTCTCGAAGAACGGCAGTTGCTCACCTCCAAGACTCACCGGCGTGTAGCTCTGTACGGAGAGAACACCTATCTGTCGCTTGCCGATCAGCAACGGGAGCCCAAGCCAACTTCTTACCGGAAGAGAGTCCTGTGTTCCGCTTCCGTCGCTTTCTGCTTCCTCGCCATACCTGTCGATCTCCTGCGCAAGATCGTCTATCTGGATTGCGCTGTTCGTCTCAGCGACTCGGCTGACAAGAGAGCGCTCAAGCTTCAGTCGTGACACATTCGTCCTTTCTCCGTCGGCCATGCAGATAGAGGTCTCCCTGGATCCGCTGATCTCATCGAGGAGAGACAGACACACGGCATCCGCTCCCAGACGCTCGCGCAAAAGGCCGTGGGTCAGAGAAACGAGTTCCTCCATGTCAAGCGTCGACGAGGTGGTTTGCCCTAGATCGTTGAGGAAGTTGAGTTGCTCGACGCGCGCCACCAGACCTTGGCTCGTGTCCCAGAGGCTCTTCCCCGCCGCGCCAACGACTACGAGCAGAATGGCAAGGAGCGGAAACGTGGCCGGCTCACCTGGAACGTACGAGGCAACCATCAGCATTGAGAGCGGAAGCATTGCCAGTTCTGCGACAACACCCCGTGTCCGCAGCCAGCGGACATACTCTCCGACCGGCTCGTTGCGATGATCTCCTACAACCATTCGGAGGATGCTTGTCACGGCTCCGAACGCCAGGAACATCGTGGCGAACCTGCCAACGTCCCCGAACGAAAGTCCAATCAGAGGAATAGTGCCACCGATAGCCAGGTAGCAGACACCGGCCGCGACGGTCCCGAACACACGAGTTCCGGTGTCCCTCACTGAGTACGTCACATCATCTCTCTGCACAAGCGCCGCGAGGATCACGCCTGAGATCGTGACCACCACGACCGCTACGGGAATGCCGAAAAGCGCAATCGTGGCGACGTAGACGGCCGTGCCAAGGGAGACATAGTGGTGCTTCGCCACCGGGAACGCGAACAGGCCGGTGCCCAACGCCATGGCAGTCATGATGCCGACCGCTCCCCAAGCCATCCAATCCATCTGGAAGCCGGCTACGACCACAAAAGCTGCGGCGAGGCCGGCGACCGACCAGCCTGTGAATGTAACAATGTCTATCTCTGAGTGCAGAGGATTGACATCTTTGATCTCAATGCCCTCTGCGCCCTCACCGCGTACTCTCAAGCCCCGGTTCCTCCCCCAATGAGCAGTCTCGTCTGCGCCAAGCGGCTCCCGCTCACAAGCCGGCTGTTCCGGCATGCGAACGCATTGCCTGCGGACGTCCAGTCGCTGTGCCCGGTATCCCTCTGCCTCACCGCATCGAAGCTCCATCTCCTGGAACACCGATCTTGCTCGATAAGTGCAAGTGGTGTGCCACGCTCCGCCGATTGAGTGGTATTCGCTCGAGTACCATGCACAGGCTGCTTCCGGTATCGTTCCGCGGGCATCGTCGGTCGACACATGCAATCGCGGGGCGCCTGCAAAGGCGCCCCGCGTCGCACTTCGTCACCAAATCCCTGATCTCAGTCGCGAACTGCATCCACCATGATCTCGTGGTGCGACAGTCCGTCCGCTATGGACGTCCCCGACAGCAAGATCGTGTTCTGCCCTGGAGCTAGTTTCCACGGCCCGAACCGTCCTGCTGAATCCGGAGACTGCGGTCCGCGAGCACTCTCATTGTTGGCGACAGCCACCGATATCGCCGGCGCCGGTCCCTCCGCGTTCTTCACACGACCTGTCAGTTCTATGAAGCCGCGCGAGCGCTCCAGCACATACTCGACCGTAATGCCACCTTCCTCTCGCCACAACAACCGCAGCATGCGCCGTCGTGATCGTGCGGCGGCCGCCGCCGGCAGATCGGGGATAACGCTCCAGCCTGCCACGTTGTCAATCGAAGCTGCCACAGTCCTTACGGCTATCAGGGTCGTCTCAGAGATCCGCACCAGAACTGTCCGCCGCTCCTCTGCGAGTCGCCTCATGACTCCCGCGACGGCCTCTGGGCCGGCATCGGCTTCGTCCGGTCCCCCCATCGCCCACACGTCCGCCAGCTCACGCAAGCAGCTGCGACAATGAACGAGGTGCTCTTCGAACTCTGCAGCGACCGACGGATCGAGTGCCCCGTCTGCGTACGCCAGGAGTTCATCTGACCTGCTGCAGATCGTGTCCGGGGCTGCGGATGTCCCTGCCTCGCCTCTGAGAGCGTCCGTGATCGCCATTAGAATCGCCACTTCTTCTGAGCAGCTCCGACAGTTGTGGAGATGTCTCTCCATCTCACTGCGCTCCACTTCTGATTCAAGACCCTCAATGTGAGCAAGAAGCCGCTCGCGTGGTGGACATGCCATGATCTCTAGTCCCCTACTCCGTGTTCCAGTACCGTGCGATCCCCCCGTACTGCTTCATCTTCCCAAGCGCCCTGTAAACCATCCCACTGACTGCTCCAACCGTCATCCCGAAGCGTTCCCCCACCTCTCTGTACGTGTAACCCTCGAAATAGATGAGGTGAACGGCCAGTGCTTCCTTCGCTGACAGGACTTGATCGATGGCCTGTTCAAGAGACAGTCGCAGATCCACTCGCTCCTGACGGGAGCTCTTCTCGTCCCCACCAGCTCCCGATGGCCCACGTTCCTGATCGACCTCTGCGACTTCCCCCCTGCGCCCCGCCTTCCGGAGTTCGTCGATGCAGACGTTCCTCACGATTCTGTAGATCCAGGTCTCCAGACGGCAGCGCCCCTGCCACGATGTCAGCGCGGCTGCATTGCGGCGTAGCAGCTTGAAGAGCACCTCGGCGAAGAGGTTCTCCATCACAGCCTCGTCCCATTCTGCTCCGTAGCGCCCGTTCACCCTGTTGATGGCGCTGAAGATGAGCCGGCGGTAGCGCTCGATGAAGTCCGTCCATGCCGCACCGTCGCCCGCCTTCAGACGCGCAATCAACTTCACGCTCGCGTTGTCACGATCCTTGGTAGAGCGCAAAGGGCCTTCCTCGCTGCATATGTCTGACGCGCCCCAGAGCCGACTTCTTCGCGGCGCCGTTCGTTCTACTCGATGAGTCTCGCAGTCGGATCCCCGTAGAGGACGTAGTTGGCCCACGAGAAGGCGTTGAATCTGAAGGACTGTTCGCGCGCGCTCCGGACTGAGGCGCCCAGTGTGTCGCCGTCGAGAATGCTGCGGTAGAAGGCCAACGCGAACGCCGCGCTCCCGGTATCATGAAGCTCCCAGAGCGTGCCGAGATAGGCGGGTACTCCACCTTCGGCGAACGACGCAGCAAGCCTACCCACCCGGAGCTCGGTCCCCGTTCCCTCGCCGCATGCATTCGAGAACACCAGAACGGGAGTTGTTGCAGGCAGGAAGAGATCTTGACCATCAATGATCTCACCGCTCGGCAGTACCCAACCCGCTCCACCACTTTCATTATGAGCCGTGTGACCCGCGTAGTGGACGATGTCGTAGCGCTCGTTAAGCGCGGCCCGCAGCTCCCCGAGGTCTCGTGGCGATCGCCTGATCACGCGCAAGAGCTCCGGCCTCAGCGCTCCGAACTCGAGGATCTCCTGCGCCTCGCGCTCTGCCTGAGGAAGATCCCGCCCTTCGTTCCCCTGCTCCAGATTCGCCATCAGGAGCATTCTCAACGGCCTCACAGGTCTGCGCCAGAGCGTGTCCCGGGAATCGTCTGTTCTGATCTGGCGCGAAAGCGAGTAGAGTTTCCAGAGAGGCTCTCCTCCGGACTTGGGAACCAGGAGTTCCCACGGAAAGGCGCTCAGCTCGCGCTGAACCCGCAGGAGAAGGTGGTCCCCCGGGAGATCCACCAGTTGGTCCATTGCTCCACCGTCCTCATCTCCGCCGAGAATAGAGGCCAATCCCCGTCCAACAGCATAGATACCGCGATGTGCCTCGGCGATCTCGTCGGCGCCGGGCAGTCCGTCACAGTCCTCGAACGTCACGCTGCGTCTGGCCATGTCATCGAGCTCACGAAGGAGGTTCTTCTCTTCCTCGTGGCGGCGACCAAGCACATAGTCGTGAGCGATCGCACCTCGACTACCGGTAAAGATCAGTGACAGCTTCCCCCCTGGCTCCAGTCTGATGTGGACGTCCGGCGCGAGTATGGCCGGGCGGATAGGGAGCGTTGCGCGCCGCCTGCCAGCCAACCAAAGCAGCGTTCCCGACAGGATCAGCGCAACAATCCAGCCGGGATGAAGAAAGCCCTCAGCCGTTCGCGTCACCGTCCGGTAGATGAGCGATCTTGCCACAAAGTCGGTCAGATTGAGAGCGATCCAGATCACGGTCAAGGACACAATAAGCCACAGACTCCATCTGAGCATTCCGCGCCGGCTACGAGGCATCTCCGATGGAGAAACACCGCCCCAAGGTAGCTCTCTCCTGAATTCGCTCCCGCACGACTCGCACTGCGCCACGCGCACGAGGCGACTGCTGCTCCGACTCCACGTTTCGCTCTTGACGACAGTAGTACCACCACACTTCGGACAGCGCATTTCCATATCCGGCCCCCGTGAAGGCATCAGGCTGTCCTCATCTTCTCACTCCCGGCGCTCAAGCGCAACGCCGCAGATAGAACCCACCTCGCCGCGAGTCTCCCGCTCTCAGCGAAACAGCACAGGACGCAAGAACCCCACGCACCACCAGGCGTCGGCGGAGCCTCATATCCGTCGCTCTTGTTGGTCATGAAGATGGCGTGCTGATGGATGGCAATTTGATCAGATTGACTGGACGCTCGACGCCGTGATCCTCGCACATGCAGGCGATCACCTGGCGCTCAGCCGATATCTCGCGCATCAGCTCGAACGTCCGCTGCCGGCGCTCGGGGTCGCAATTGACGAGGGAGTCGTCCAGAATGAAGGGCGCGCCGTCTTGGGAAGAGAGGAACTCCAGAAGAGCGTAGCGAGTGGCGAGGTAGAGCTGGTCGACCGTGCCGGTGCTGAGATCGCTCTCGAGAACATTTTCTGGAGCTCCGGGAATCAGCGATGGGTTGTCAAGGGAGACTTCGAGATCCTTGCTGACCGACACGCGTGAGTACCTGCTGCCCGTGATCCGCTCAAGGACCCTGCTGATGATCGGAGCGAGTACCTCGGCGGCCTCCTCCTTCGTGCTCGTGAGCGCTCCCTCGAGCCCCTGTGCCGCCAATTGCATGATCCTGATGCGTTCCTCTACCCTACTGATCCCGGCCAGCACCGATTCCCGCTTCGCCTCAAGATCCGGAAGAGCTTCTCCCTTCTCATCGCGCTCCATCCGTATCTGATCGTCATCGATGCTACGTCGCAGACGCGTCTCTTGCTCCCTCTTGCTGTCTCGCTCTTCCCGAAGCTTCGCAAGCGCTGCTCTGTCGAGAAGCAGCTCGGGAACGTCGGGGCCACCCACCAGCCCCTCGAGTTCGGTGCGCCTGCGACCCAGCGAGACCGCGTCGGTGCGTAGTGTCTCCTCGAACTCCTCGGGGTCCTTGCCGTCACAGACCTCGTTGAGCTGCGCCCTCGACACCTCAGCGCGGCGCCAGAGCGTCTCCTGGGTTTCCGTGATGCGTGCGAATTCCGCGTAGCTCGGGACTCCGATCCTCATGAGTGCAGACTGAAACGCAAGTTCTCGCTTCCCCCGCTCCCGCATGTGGTTCTTGAGACCTTGCTCGTATTCGAGAATTCGGGCCAGATGGCGGAACTGCACGGTCGACCAGAGGAGAAGGGCGAAGGCGATCCCTCCTACCGCAAGACGCAGCGTCGAGTCGCCGACGATGAAGACCGCGATGGAAGCCGTCACAAGCCCTGCGATCACCAACACCGCGGCGATCCCCCCGGTCTTCGAACTGGACGCACCCTCCTTGACTGTCGCTTCCTCCTTGAACTGGCGGATCAGTCGTTCGGTTGCCTCAAGATCGCTCCGCGCCAACTTGACGGCTTCCCACTCCCCCGGCGGAACGCTGTCCTTCTCCCGTCCAGCGTCATCCAGATCCGCCGTGAGCTTCCTGATCCTCGCAATCGTGGCCTCTCTCTTAAGCAGGTTCTCCCGGATCTGCTCAAGCTCCTCAGACAGTCTGATACTGGATTCCTGCTGCTCGACGATTCTGACCAGGCGATTTAGGTCATCGTTCACGGCCGTCCATTCCTCGCGTCTGCCCGCGTGAGCCGCCTTTCTCGCCAGCTGCTTCGACCACTCCTGGCCGACTGCCGCGATCTTCTGAGCGAGCGTTCTCTCCTCATCCATGAGTTTCCTGAGACGACCTGGACGAACAGCCGGTCGGTCAATGCCCACGCGCAGGTCGCGGATGCGCTCCTCCAGCGCGGAAACAACTGCGGCGGCGTCCACTCGCCCGCTCGCACTGGTCATTTTTCGTTCTATCATCGGGACAAGCTCGGCCCGCCTGCTCTTGCCGGGCTGGCCGCCGAACGCAACCAATTCACCCTGTCGCACCATGGCAACCGACTCGAATGCCTCACGGCTCCCGAAACCGACCATCTCCCCGATGAGTTCGCTCACCTTGGCTCGTTCAGCCACGAGACCTATGTCCGGGCCACTGAGCTCAGCGCGCCCGGATCCGAAGTCCTTCCTGAGTTCGTACTTGCTTTCACCGTGCTCGAACGTGAGTTCCAGACGCATTCCACCTGTTGATCCCCACGACTCAAGCTCACGGATCGCTCTGGCCTTCGTACCGGGATCCACGAACAGCACAACCCCGAGGGCGTCAATGATTGTGCTCTTTCCTGACTCGTTTGCGCCGATGAGCAGATTGAGACCTTGAGCAAAATTGAGCTCGTAGTCCCCAAAGCCCCTGAAATTGCGGAGTTTGAGTCGCCCCAGTCTCACGCCAGCACGTCCTTCCCCTGAAGCAATGCAACTCCCATCTGAAGAGCAGCCTCCAGATCCTCCCGGTCGTTGCTGTCCTCGGCAGCATCGATCTGTTCCTTCATGAGGCGAACAAACCGTCCTATGACGAGTCGTTCCGGAAGCGCCTCCAGATCATCGTGGCTCAGTCGCACCTCGTAGTTCAGACGTGGCAACCTGACGTGGAAGTAGTCCGGCTTGAGCACCTCAAGCAACGCTTCGGGTTCAAATCCTGAACCGACCGGCATGAGACCCGTCAGAGTCATGGAGAGGATTGCATTCACATCTTTTGGGTGCTCGGTCGCCACCCGGCGCGCGACTTCGTCGGTGTCCATCGCCCCGCCTACGTCAATTTGCACACTCGATACCGTGCGCGCACCGACTCTCACCTTGGTTACCTCCACCCCCTCACCACCCAGGCTGATCCGCGCCACATGTCCGGATCCCGCCTGATCAGCGGCAATCACCTCGGGCGCGCCCGGATAGACGGCCGGCGCCCCTTTCCCTTCGATCTCCCTCCAGGAGTGCCAGTGTCCCAGCGCGAAGTACGACCAACCCGGTGCCAGAAGTTCGTCGCGCGATATCGGATGATCCTCCGGCTCTACGGGAACCACATCCACCGAGCCGTGCGCGACTGCGACATTGTATTCGTGGTCGGCCTGCGGCCTGAGCTTTGCCAGCCGGTGCTCACTCGACGAGTTCGAGCGCGGCGGATCTCCGTGCACGACAAGACTCGCGCGTGGAATCACCACGGAACGCACATCGTGCGCCCCGAGAATGTGCACACGCTCGATCTGGGCGAACTCGTTGCTGTAGCAGGAGAAGACCGATCCATCCCCCATGTGATCGTGCGAACCCGGGAGGATCACGGTGTACGTTTCGGAGGAATCGCCCAACCGCGCCAGCTCGCGGAGCACGAAGCGAACGGCCGACCCCGGCGGCCGATTGCTGTCGAACAGGTCCCCGGCGATGATGAGGCAGTCCGCGTCTTCCTGGATAGTCAGGTCGATGATCGAACGGAACGTCTGCCGCAGCTGCTCGCGTTGATCGGATGCGCGTGCTCCAAGCCAACCTAGCGGCGCGCCGAGATGCACGTCTGCTGTATGAATAACAGTGGGCAAGGAACCTCCGTGCAAAGAACCCAATCCGATGCTTTTTCCCACACGACTACTAGTCAAGCCCTGTGCCATGTAACAGGAGTAACACCCTACAGCATCACTCACCCTGCAGGGCCACAGGCGCCGAAACCGCCGCGCCCGACAGCAGCACGGGGGCCCAAGGGCCCCCGTGCCGCCTCTCTCAAAGCACAAACCCCTAGTCTAGCGCCAGTTCGGTTCTTCCCAATCGTAGAGAAGGCGCCAGTCCTCGTTGGTCATCCCCGGGAAAATCCCGTCGTATGACGTGTCAGGACCATTGAACGTGGGGTCAGGACGCGTGAGCGGCTCCGTCACGTACATCGTGTCACCCGCCACGGACCAGGTGTGTTCCGGGAAATAGTCTCGCAAGTCCTCCAGCGGGTTGTTGAACATCGAGTCGAGACTGACGTGGATTTCCATGTCGGGCGCGCTCGGATCGTGCTCGGAAGGATTGATGATCATTTCGTCGGTCAGCGCATCCCTGAGCATATCCGCTGCGTTCCGCAGCGAATCGACCGCTCCGGGACCGAGCAAATCGTCATCCTCCAGAGGAATCCACCCGGACTCCGACACAGTGATGAAGTCGTATGCCTGATCATCGGTCTCTCCCTCAAGTGCATCACAGGCATCATCGAGATGGTCGGCTGCTTCCATCAGCTCATCGTAGGCCGAATTCATGTGGTCGCCGCTGTTGAGCGTCAGGAAATCGCTGTCTTCATCGATGAGATACTCGAGGGTTTCATCCTCCAGCGTGTCAACGTTGTAGGAGACAACCATGTAGCACATCGACTGCATGGCATCGACCGGCACGTGCGCAAAGTACGCGTCCGTCGCGTCGAATTCGAGGTAGTCCGGGATCCCCAGCGAGTCCGGCGGCACCAGTGAATCGGGCAACGCCGCCCATGGGTCCAGTGTGACTACTACGTCCATCTCCTCGAAGAGAGTCAGGTAAGCATCAATCTCATCGAGTGAGGGAATCACCTCTTCCACGATGAAGTCCTGGATATCCGAGAAAATGAAGTCCTCCCGCACGTTCTTCTGTATCACGTTGCGCACCGTCTCCATGTCGGGTCGGTTGAGATACCAGAAGAGGGCGTTGTGTCTCGCGCTCTTGCTGCCATCGTCGAACAGATCGTCCATGATGTCGCCCAACTCCTCATTGGTGCCCGTCACCATCAGACGACAGAAAGCGGCCATGAGAAGAGCGTCGGGATTGTTGGGATCGTCTTCCAGAACTCCCTCAAAACAGTCAAGATGTTCCGCGAAATCGATATCCCACTCCCAAGGGGACTCTTGCATCATGTCTACGCGCGCAAGATCCTCTTCAAGCGCGGTCTTGCAGGACAAGTATGATTGCCCGCCACCATCGCCACTTGTGCTGCAACCGTACCCTGTAAGCCCAAGCAATACCACCGCCACCAAGACTGCTGCAGATCTTGCGATCCTCATCTTCGCACCTCCAGTCTCAGGAACCCGGCCTCCGAGCAAGCCTCCATCCCTCACAATAGCCCTCGTGTCTCAAATCGACAAGTCCTCCGGCGCGAACACCATATCCAAGGTCCCCTGAGAAGTCAACACCGAACAGTGCAACCACCCCAACAGACAGACATCCCCGAGTCGCAAGCGATTCGGGGATGCACTCTGGTACGCCCAGGAGGACTCGAACCCCCAACCTTCTGATCCGTAGTCAGATGCTCTATCCAATTGAGCTATGGGCGCTCTACTGGTCTGGCGGAGAGGGAGGGATTCGAACCCTCGGTACACTTGCGCGCACAACTGCTTAGCAGGCAGCCCCCTTCAGCCGCTCGGGCACCTCTCCATCGCGCGTGTTCGCCTATGTCACTTGTCATGGCGGAGGGCGAGGGACTCGAACCCCCAAGGGCGCAAACCCGGCGGTTTTCAAGACCGCTGCCTTACCAATTAGGACTAGCCCTCCCCTCGCTCACGCAGTATAGCAATGTGGAGTGTAGCTGTCAAACCGCTACTGCCAGGATCGGTTGCCCCGACGCTCGACCCGTGTCCCGACCCGTTCCTCTCTCTCCCATTCCCTCAGCTTCCGCCTTCTCCCGCGGACCCGGAGTACGGCAGCAAGAACAGCCAGAAGCCCCGCCGCCAGAAGGACTGGATTCCACCCGGTGAGCAAGAGACCGATTCCGAACCTCTCTTCGAAGAACTCATCGGCCGCAGCGTAGAAGCCGGCCCGTGTCATACCCATCCGACCATCGAGCGCCGCATCAAAGGAACCGGCAACTCTCACGGCATTCACAAGGCCGCCCACATGCTCGTGTTCTGTCGCCGACCTCAGAAACTCCACGGCACGGAAGCTCTCAGCATATGCGAGTCGCGCCTCCTGAATCCCCTCCGGAAATCGTCCTTCCAGTTCTGCCAGAGGAATCAGCCGATTGAACAGCACTGCACTTGCCATCGCACTCGACTGACTGAGTCGCCACTGCCCGGCCACGGTCATCGCAACTCCCTCGTCGAACCACCGCGGCACACGCACAGATCCAAGGACTCGTGCGGTCGCTATGTGAGCCAGTTCGTGAACCACCACCTTCTCCATCTGAAGTGGATAGGTCACGATTCGCGGGCTCTTGAGGACGATGAGATCTCGATTCGCGATCGCGCAGCCAACGCCCCAGTCGGGGACTCCTCCATCCGTCAGCTCAGCGAACTCTTCGTCGCTCTCAGCAATGATGACGCGGACGGGGCCGAGTCCTTCGAGCGACATGTCCTCCAGGAGTTGCTGCATTGTCGCATCGATGATCTTGCCAGCGCGCGCAGCCCCTCGAGCATCCGCCTCAGAAAAGAGTACAATCACTCCACCAGCCCGGACCTTCTCCCATCGTTCTTCGTCCACAGCTGCTGAAGCCGCACCTAGAATCAGCAGGAGGGCGACGAGCACCCTCCCGGGAATCAGACCTGAATGTGATCTGCGGTTCATCAGTGGCTAGGCTCTGTCTCTCAAGGGTGAGATCGCCCTGAGACGCTCGACAATACCCGGCATCAGCGAGAGGACGCGATCCACATCTGCTTCACGGGTGTGTCTCCCCAGGCCGAAGCGGACAGAGCCCTGTGCCACGTTCGGCTTGATCCCCATTGCCGCTAGGACATGGGAAGGACCGGCTGCGTCGGTCGTGCAGGCCGATCCCGTAGAGACCGCTACCCCCTCCATGTCAAGACTCAGCACGATGCTCTCGCCCTCGACAAACAGGAAGGACAGATTCGCGGTGCTTGGGATTCGCTTCTCCCTGTGACCATTCAGCGCCACGCCGGAGATCTCACTCAGGAGTGTCTTCTCCAGGCGGTCGCGGAGGGGCGTCAGGCGCGCGGTCTCTATCTCCATCTCGTCGACGGCGAGTTCAACTGCCTTGCCGAGGCCGACGATGCCGGGAACATTCTCCGTACCCGCCCGCATCCCGCGCTCGTGACTACCTCCGTGCACGAGCGGGTGCATTCGCGTTCCGGCTCGCACGTAGAGCGCGCCTACACCCTTTGGACCGTAGAGCTTGTGTGCCGACAGTGAGAGAAGGTCGACTCCGAGCGCATCCACATCCACAGGGATTTTCCCGATTGCCTGTACCGCGTCCGTGTGAAACGTGATCCCGTGCTCCCGGGCGATATCGGCTATCTCCTTCAGAGGCTGGATGGTTCCGACTTCGTTGTTCACATACATGACACTTATCAACCATGTGTCATCCCGCACCGCCCGCCTCACGTCCTTTGCATCTACCAAGCCGTCGGCATCCACGGGCAGATAGGTGACAGAGAAGCCGAACTCCTTCTCCAGATACTCACATGTCAAGAGAACTGCATGATGCTCGATCGCGCTCGTGATGATGTGTCCGCGTTCCGGCAGATGCGCGAACGCCACACCCTTGATCGCACTGTTGTCCGACTCCGACCCACCGCTCGTGAAAACCACTTCCGAGGATCTGCAGCCAAGACCGGAAGCCATCTGCTCGCGCGCCCGTTCGACGGCTGCGCGAGACTTGTGGGCCAGACCGTATGGACTGGAGGGGTTGCCGAACCTCTCCGTGAAATACGGTAGCATCGCCTCCACGACCCGGGGATCGGCAGGCGTTGTCGCGTTGTAGTCCATGTAGATGACACCCATCGCGCACCTCCGGGGTCTTTGTTCCCCGAGAGAGTGGCCAGCCCGCTTCCGGACCGGCCGATGTTGCCTCTCAGATCTCCTCGCTCGGGACACCGTAGCTCCGGTGGACTCCCCGAACTCCACTGATCTGCTAGCCCTGGTTCCAGCGGTCGCGGGCCTCTTTTTGCTCCCTGATCTCGATCAGCTGGTGCTGACGCTCGATCTCCAGGATCGCGTGGCTTCGCCACTCTGGATCGCTCTTCGCCTGTTCGAGCTTTGCGATCGCACCCTCGTAGTTCCCCTGCTTCTCGAGGGCCTTCGCCCACGCGATGTACGCACTGCCGGACCCGGCTCTCAGTCCAAGTACATGCTTCGCAGTGATGATCGCAGAGGCGTATTGGCCTGCCTCGTTGTACGCGTCGGCAAGAGCAAGAAGGTACGACACATCGTCCGGCCGCTCCTGGAGCAGGAGCTCGTACTGCTCCACAGTCTTCCCGTAATCACCCTTGTCTCTGTACACGCCGGCGAGGTTGGCCCTGGCCGTGACGTCTCCGGGCGTTTGCTGAAGAACGGCCAGGAACAGGGTTTCCGCCCTGTCCAGATTGCCGATCTTCATGTAGAGGAAGCCCAGCGTCGAAAGCGTGTACGCGCTGGCCGATCCTCGGATCCGGACCTTCTCGTAAGCCGCTATCGCCTGGTCGTAGATTCCCGCCCTGTAGTAGAGGTGGGCCAGTGACTGCGACGCGCGAGTATCGTCGGGCATCAGTTCCTGAGCGCGGCGATAGGCCTCTATCGCTCCCAGGTGCATCTGCATCTTCTCGTATGCGTATCCCAGGTTGAGAAACGCGTCGGCATCGTCGGGATTCAGCTGCACTGCTTCGACGTACGTATCGACCGACTCCTGATACCTACCCATCACGAAGTACGCGTAGGCCAAAGATGAATGAGAGTACGGGTCGTCGAGAGCCAGATCCCGAGCAAGTTCATACATCTCCAGTGCCTTCTCGAATTCCTGCGTGTCGACAAGGTAGATGCGTCCGAGTCCGTAGAGAGGCTCCACATAGCCCGGGTCGAGTTCCCTCGCCCTCTCGAAGTTCTCAATCGCTTTACCGAGCTCGCGCACCCGATAGAACTCCGTAGCACTGTGGTACGCCTTCTCAGCCGGTGTCACAGCGGCCTGCGGAGAAGATGCCCCCCCCGATCCTTCAATGGTGATCGTGACCTCGTCCGTTGTCGGCGCCGGGGTCATACAGCCGCCCAGAGCCAGACAGACAGAACCCACGACAAGAAGAACCAACAGACGAACAACCATGGGTTTCTTTGTCATCATTGCCCCTCTCAGCACGGTCCGCAGGAAGACTCAGCCGGCCTACGGTTTCCCGTCGCCGCGGAACTCGTTGATCATCAGGATATTCTCTTTGCAGATGTTGGCTGCCGCACTTCCGGGAGACAACTCTATTACCTTCTCCCACTCCCGAACAGCCTCATCGAAAACCTGCCCGTCCGCGAAGGCGACACCCAGGTTGAAGTGCGCTTCCACGTTGTCAGGATCCATGTGAAGCGCGACACGGTACATGTCGACCGCGTCGGAATAGCGTCGCTGACCGTAGTATGCGCTACCAAGGTTTGTCACGATCATGGGATTCTCGGGATCTAACCCAAGGGCCAGCTCGAGTTCGTGAACAGCCTCTCCGAGCTCGCCCATATCCGTGTACAGCGTCCCGAGATTCAATCTGGCGCCCGCATGCGTCGAGTCTATCTCCGTCACCGTGATGTATGTCGCGAGCGCGTCGTCAAGCATGTTCATCTCGTAGTAGATGTTGCCCAGTTCGATCAGAAGCTCGACATCCTTTGGGTTGTCCGCGATGCGACCCGTAAGCTCACCTATTCTGAGAAGAACATCCTCCGGACTCTCAGCTCCTCCGGCATCCGAAATCACGTCTGCTTCGGAGGAGACGCCGGGCAGAACAGCTATCGCGAACGCGAAAACCAGCACACATGCGAAACGCATCATCAAGACGACCTCCACGCTACCGCCGGAGGCGGCGCTGTAGCTACTCCGCAGTTACGCTTTCGACGCGCAGCCTGATGATTGTGTCGGGATCGTCCAGCGCACCGTTACCGCCGGTGCCCTTCTTGATCTCATCGATCACGTCAAGGCCTTCGATGACCTCGCCGAACGCCGTGTATTTCCCATCGAGGTGCGGTGCCGCCGCCAGCATGATGAAGAACTGGCTGCCGGCGGAATCAGGATCAGTAGATCGCGCCATCGAGACAACGCCCCGAACATGTGTCAGGCTGTCGTCAAACTCGGCAGGTATGGAGTACCCCGGTCCTCCAAAGCCACCCTTATGCTCAACGTCACCCGTCTGTGCCATGAACCCTGCTATCACTCGGTGGAATTCCACGCCGTCGTAGCGACCGCTGTTTGCGAGATGAGCGAAATTGATCACTGTGTTCGGCGCCTTGTCCTCCCAGAGGGCGACTTTCATCGTTCCCTTGCTGGTCTCGATCGTCGCGATCTTCTGCCCTGCCGGGAGGTATGGCACCTTCATTGTCTTCTGGACTCCGCTCTCATCGAAGTAAGTCAGGGTAGCAGTCACCAGCTCAGCCTCCTCATGCGCACTCTCCTGGATCGGCGCATCCTTTTGCACTACCTCTTGCCGAGCGCTGATGCCCGGCTGATCCTCTCCATCCGCCGTCGTCGAACACCCGTTTGCCGCCAGCAGAATCACCGTCAACACCGCAAGCCCAAGCACTCTTCTCGCGTGGAACATTCGATCCCCCCTCTTCTACACTCTGGTACGCATAATCACCCATTTTCTGACTCCAATCTAACCGTCCAGGAATCGAAGTGTCAAGCTGCTTCTGCCAAATGAGCCCGGAAAGGCCCACCCCGACCCCATGGTGAGGAAGAACGCTCCTCCTGCTGGAGATTGACCCACCCCGCGTTTCCGGGTATAATATTGTTGGTAGTTAGCTGCTTCGAGGGCGCGGCTCATTGAGCCACGCCCTCTTGTTCCCAAACAGTCCACGCAACATCGGAGAGACCGCAGTGAGTGAACTCACCCGTAAGCTCAGAGAGTCCGGAAACCCGGAGGAGTTGCTGAAGATTCTTGAGGACTCACCCGTTGCCTTCCTCGATCTCAGGTTCACCGATCTCCCGGGGCGCTGGCACCACGTCACTCTTCCCTTGAGCTCTGTCCGATCGGAGCTTTTCACATCCGGGGTAGGTTTCGACGGTTCGAGCGTGGCGGGCTTCAAGACCGTCGAGCGGGGAGACATGGTGCTCCTCCCTGATTTCACGACTGCGAGCATCGATCCGTTCGCAGATCATCCGACGGCCGTGCTTGTTGCCACGGCAGCGGAGGCCGACTCGCGCAGCCCGTTCTCGCGGGACCCGCGGATCATCGCAGCCAAGGCGGAAGAAGTACTTGCCGCATCCGGCCACGCCGATGTGAGCCTCTGGAGCCCCGAGCTTGAGTTTTATCTGTTCTCCAGAGTTTCGTATGCTGAGGGACCGAGCGGAGCTCACTACGAGGTCTTCTCAGATGAAGCTGCGTGGACGCACCCGGAACTCGATGAGCAACCCGGCTACCGCATCCGTCGGGGCTGTGGTTATCACGTGGTTCCGCCGTCCGACATGAGCTTCGATCTCAGAAACGAGATGACGCTACACATGCAGAAGGCAGGCATCCCTGTCAAGTACCACCACCATGAGAACGGCGCCCCCGGCCAGGTGGAGATCGAGGTCCTCCCGGAGTCGCTCATCGAGGCCGCGGACCATCTGATGCTGGCCAAGTACATCGTCCGCAACACGGCCTCTCAGTGGGGCAAGGCGGCCACGTTCATGCCCAAACCGCTCGCCACCGAGAGCGGAAGCGGCATGCATTTCCACGTCAAGCTGACGCGTGACGGACGTCCGCTCTTTCATGACGAGTCCGGTTACGCGGGTCTCTCCGAGAAGGCTCTCTACTTCATCGGTGGCATCCTGGATCATGGCCGTGCGCTTGCCGCCATCACCAACCCGAGCACGAACTCCTACCGGCGTTTGCGCCCGGGATTCGAGGCTCCCACAAACCTCTTTTTCTCGGCGGCAAACAGAAGCGCGGCCATTCGCATCCCGGCATACGCGACCACGCCCGACTCCAAGACCGTGGAGTTCCGCCCCTCCGACGCCACAGGGAACCCCTATCTCACCATGGCCGCCCTCCTGGCTGCCGGTCTCGACGGCATGGAGAGGCGCCACGATCCCCGTGACAACGGGTTCGGCCCATTCGACGTCAATCTGAGCTCGCTCCCACTAAGCGAGCGAAACAAGATAGTCCCGCTCCCTTCACGACTCGAGGAGGCACTCGACGATCTGGAGCGCGACTCCGCGTTCCTCACCGAAAGCGGCATCTTCCCCAAGGACTTCATCTCAGTCTGGATAGACCTGAAGAGGCGCGAGGCCGAAGAAGTCCGCACGAGGCCTCACCCGTTCGAGTACGACCTGTTCTTCGACTGCTAGCTATGACGGAAACGTCGGTCTTCGATCGCAGGTAGCGGCGCAAAGGGCCGACGCGGCGTTTCGCGCATGAACACGGGACGCGCCTCTACGGGGAATGCAGCCGCTATGGGCGAAGCCGGTTGAGCATGCGCGGGAACGGAATCGTCTCGCGCAGGTGGTGGATTCCACATATCCAGGCGACCACCCGTTCAATGCCAAGACCGAAACCAGCGTGCGGCACTGAGCCAAAACGCCTCAAGTCTACGTACCACTCGTAGTCGGCCCGCGGCAGGGCTCCCTCATCGATAGACCGTTCGAGCGTGGCGAGATCGGTGACCCGCTGCCCTCCGCCGACGATCTCACCGTAGCCCTCCGGCGCAAGCATATCGACAGATAGCGTCAGGCGCTCATCGTCGGGGTCGATCTCCATGTAGAACGGCTTCACGCTCTTCGGGAAATGCGTCACCATGAATGGACGGTCGAAAGTCCGCGACATCACGGTCTCGTGATCCGCGCCGAAGTCGTTCCCCCACTCGAACTCAACGCCGTTCTTGCTGAGAAGATCCACCATTTCCGTATAGGTCACGCGCGGAAACGGCGCCTGGACACGCGCCAGCACGGCAGTATCACGTTTCAGCATCCCAAGTTCGCGCGCCCGGTCCTTCAGAACCCGAGCCACAATCTCCGATAGCAGCTCTTCCTGGACGTCCATGATGTCGCCCAGATCGGCGTACGCAATCTCCGGCTCTATCTGCCAGAATTCAGTCAGATGACGCCTGGTCTTGCTCTTCTCGGCCCGGAGCGCCGGCCCGAAACAGTAGACCTTCCCAAACGCCATCGCCGTCGCCTCGTTGTAGAGCTGCCCGCTCTGCGTGAGGTAAGCGCTCTCGCCGAAATAGTCGGTCGCAAAGAGCGTTGTGGTTCCCTCGCACGCCGCGGGAGTCAGGATCGGCGTGTCGAGCATTGTGTAGCCACGAGAGTCGAAATAGTCGCGCGCTGCCGATATCACGGTCGCCCTGATTCGCAGGATCGCGAACTGTCGTGAGGAGCGTATCCAGAGGTGGCGGTGATCGAGAAGGAAAGCGTCCCCGTGCTCCTTGCGACCGATCGGGTACTCCTCCGCAACCTGCACGGCTTTGAATCCTGTCACAGAAAGCTCGTAGCCTCCAGGAGCGCGCCTGTCCTCTTTGACCACTCCGGTCACTATGAGGGACGATTCCACAGTCAGGCCGTCCGCTGACGCAAACGCTTCGTCTCCAACGTCTGTCTTGCTCGCCACACACTGAATGAATCCGGTCCCGTCGCGGAACTGGAGGAAGAGTATCTTGCCGCTCGACCGCTTGCCGGTGAGCCAACCCTCGAGCGTGACCTCACAGTTCACATACTCGCCGATATCCTCAATGTAGTAACGCTGCCTCATCTAACCTCCGGATGAATCCAAGCGCTGTCGCCTTCTGCTGATGCTGCCTGTCCTAGTCGGTGTCACTGGCTGCCAGTCGCTCGATGGCCTCATCCGGACCGTTCACGAGAAGGACATCCCCCTCGTTGATAACCGCCTCCGGATCGAGCAGAAGCGTCTCCGGACTCCCCCGGTCCACGCCCTCCGGCTTGATCACGGCAACGACGTTCAGCCTGTACCGCTGCCGGAATCTCAGCGACGCCAGCGTCTTTCCCCACATCTCCTGCGCCGCCGTGATCTTGGCAAGACTGATACCGGGCGACAACTTGACCATATCGACCAAGCTCGGCGTCGTCATCCCCTGGGCGAGCTTGCGCGCCACGAGCTCCTCAACGAGGACTACCTCGTCCGCATTCACAAGCTTGAGAATCCGAGCTTCCTCCTCCGTGACGGCGCGTGAGATCACGCGCTCAATCCCGAATTCCTTGAGGATGGCCGTAGTAAGCACTGCTGCCTGGAAGTTTTCCCCTATGGCGACGAGCGCCGCGTCCACCTTGTCCACCCCTTGCCGCAACAGTGCTTCCCGGTTTGTGGAATCCAGGCGGACCGCCAGCGTGACCTCATCCGCAATCGCCTGAACGAGTTCCTGATCGCGATCGATAGCGATCACCTCAACTCCTCGACCCGCCAGATCCCGTGCTACGGTGCGACCGAGAAGCCCAAGGCCTATCACCGCAAATCTCTTCATGGTTACCTCCACGGACGCCACAGGATACGCCGCTACCCGATGACGACCCGTCCCTCAGGGTAATCGTACAGGCTTTGCACCTGTCTCTGCCCGATGGCCAGCGCAAGTGTCAAGGGACCGATTCGACCGGTCAGCATTATCATCATCAGGGTAAGCTTGGCCGCCACAGAAAGGCCTGGCGTGATTCCCATAGACAGCCCGACCGTTCCGAACGCCGAGACTACTTCAAACAGAACCTCCCTCAAAGTCAAATCCTCGAAGATCACGAGCACAAAGGTCCCGCAGCTGACGACCATTATCCCCATCGCAACCACGACCAGAGCCTCGCGAACGATCCTGTCGGGTATCCTCCTCTTGAAGAGTTCTACTCTACCCTTACCACCGAACATCGACGCCATCGAGGCGAAAACCACGCCGAATGTCGATGTTTTGACGCCACCCGCAGTCCCACCGGGCGATCCACCGATGAACATGAGCCCGGCCAGAAGGAACAGGGTCGGAAGACCGAGCCAGGCGGTTCTGACAGTGTTGAAACCGGCGGTTCTTGCGGTCACAGATGCGAAGTAGGAGGCCAGGAGCTTCTCCCCGAGCGGTTTCCCGGCGAGAATGCCGTCGCTTTCCAAGGCAAGGAAGCCGACGGTCCCAAGCACCAGGAGCGAGACCGTCATGAGGACAACGAGCTTGGTGTGCAGCGACCACCTCGACGTCGTGGACCGGCGTCCCGCTACCAGAGGCCGCCGCCCGAAAGCGTTCATGATAACTGGAAAACCCAGGCCACCGATGATGATGAGCGACGTCATCACGAGATTGACGGGAATGTCGCCCGCGTAGCGCTCGAAGCTTGTCGAGAAGAGAGAGAAACCGGCATTGCAGAAGGCCGATATGGAATGAAAGACAGATGTGAAAAGCCTGTCTCCAATCGTGCCGCCCGACCGCCCCCCCAACGCATAGAGCAAGACTGCACCAAGAACCTCGAGGAAGAAGGTGATGGCGATCATGTACCTGAGCGTGCGGCCGATTCGCCCGATGGCTTCGAATGTCATCATCCCACGCAGCACGAGGCTCTCGCGCACACCGAGGCCACGTCTCATGACGATCGCAAAAAACGCGGTCAAGGTGATGAGACCAAGTCCCCCAATCTGTATGAGCCCGAGGATCACCCCCTGCCCGAGCCGCGTGAAGTCACGCCCTGTGTCACGAACGACAAGACCGGTCACGCAGACCGATGATGTCGCCGTGAAGAGCGCGTCCACGACCGGGATCCCACCCTCTGGGGTAGCCCTCGGTGTAGAAAGCAACAGTGCGCCGACCAGGATAATGAACAGGAAGGAGAAGATCACGGTTCTCGCCGGCTTGATTCGATAGGAGGCCAGTCGCCGATTGAGCCTCACCATTTCGCCGACGATCAGGACAACCAGGTAGCCCTGGAGAACGATGATGTAACCCTTCGCCAGCGAGAACACGCTCCTCACCTCGAGGAACGGCGCCAGCCACCCTTTTCCCCGAAGCATAGCTACGAGGGCGATCTGAGCAGCTATGAGCACAATTATCACAAGCCCGGGCCAGCGTGCGCGAAGAAACGCTATCTTGCGGCGCGCGAGGGAGAACCTCACGACGGCGTCCATCAGGAACAGGCCCACAACGGCGATGTCTATGAGATGGAGAACACGAAATTGGGAAGGGTTCAGGTAGAACCCGTATTCCGCGATGAGTGAGACCGCGGCCACTCCGGCAACTGCCAACATGACGCGCGACAGCCTGTTTGTGATGCGTTCCCTATCCACGGACCGATCTCCTCCGGCAGCCTTCTCGAATGTGCCGAGGATACGGAGGCCGCCGGAGCGCTGTCAACCGAAAAGCCCCTCAGAAAAGCCCCTCAGGCAAGATAGCGCTAGCGCGCCGGGGAAGTCAGGGAGTGCCCGGTCCCGGATAGCTGATCCCGAAACGCCTACGGTAGTACACGCGCGAGGCCCCGAAGACAGCGCCGAGCATCACCAGGAGGTATGGGGACCAGATGCAGACGAGGAGCGCAAACACGATGACGGCTATCTGATTTGCGGAAGTCCGGTCTTCCCGACGACCCGACGCGTGGGCGCGCGCAAGCCCGGGAAGCGAAAGGAGCGAGCCGAAAACGGCCACGGGTTCACGAGCGATCATGCCTGCGATTGCAGCCGAGGTGAGAAGGATCAACGCCAGGAGACTCGTGGCGTTTTTCCCCAACAGAGAGACGGTCGTTGACAGCCCTGTCGCCTCGTCGCCCTCCAGATCCGGGATTGTGGTGGATGCGGTTATGCCGGCAACCGCGAGCACATACGAGAGAGCCGGAAGTGCGTGTGCCCCGAGGGTCGCCCCGGCCGCCGTCCAGCCTCCCGCTGCCCCCAGGGCGCCGAAACCAATCGCGTTCCACAAGAGATCCAGCGGTGCTCTCGCCTTGGCGCGCACCGGTCTGTTTGAATAGGTCAGCGATAGGAGCAGTGAGGCGGCAAGGACGACGGCGAAGCGAACGGGCAAGGCGAAGGCCGCAACGAGCGCGAGAATCCAGACCACGACCAGTTCGAGCCGAGCCGCACGCACAGAAATGATCCCACGCGGGAGCAGAAAGAGCTTGTCGTTGAGTCTGTCGCTCTCGATGTCGGCGATCTGGTTCAGTATGTACGCTCCACCCAGCATGCAGCTCATCGAGACAAGCGCGAGGGTGGTTCTCAAGCTCGGCAGCAGAGTAGGAGACCAGAGGCTCTCCGGTCTGGAAGCAAGGCGGGCGCCGTGCACAAGGAAAAGCCAGAGTGGCACCATAACGGCCGGTCGGAGCAGGAAGATGAAGTCCAGCGGCCGGCCCTTCATGTCCCCTGAGTCTGTTTCTCTGGCTTCGGTCAAAGCGGTTACTCCCTGTCGCCACCGACTCCGGTGTGGCCGAAACCACCATCCTGTCTCCTGGTCCCGGCAAGTTCCTTCGTCTCGACCCACTCCACTTCGGAGACACGCGATACGACGATCTGTGCGATTCGATCACCCCTCTTAACAGTGAAAGGCTCCGATCCCAGATTGGCCAGTATGATTCCTATCTCCCCTCTGTAGTCCGCATCGATCGTTCCCGGGCTGTTGAGTACAAACACCCCATTTCGGGCGGCCAGTCCACTTCGCGACCGCACCTGAGCCTCGTGGCCGCGCGGAACGGCAATCGCTATTCCCGTAGGTATCAGAGCAAAGGCCCCCGGCCGGATGCTCACAGCCTCGTCCAGCGCCGCATGAAGGTCGGCGCCCGACGCGCCCACACTCATTCGCTTGGGAAGCGGCAGGCCGTCGGACCCACTCAATCGGGCTATCTCTATTCTAAGTTTCTCAGCCAACCCACATCCTCCTGAGAACACCCTGCAAACCCGAACCGCGACCCAGCATACAATGAAACCGCTCGGCCACAATAAGGAAAGGCCCGCCGGGAGACCGGCGGGCCCTCTCTCCTCTATCTGCGGTTCTTTCTGTCTCCTCCGGAGCGGCCACCCGGTCTCGATGGGCGCCTGCCGGGAGGTCTGCTGCTGCGTTCGACGTAGCCTTCGGGCTTCTCCATAAGAGCTCTCCGACTCAGGCGAACTTTGCCGTGATCCTCAACCCCTATGACCTTTACCTTCATGATGTCACCCAGCTTGCAGACATCCTCGACACTGTTCACCCGGTGGTACTCAAGCTCTGAGATGTGAACAAGGCCGTCCCGCCCGGGCAGGATCTCGACGAAGGCGCCGAAATCCGTGATGCTGCGGACAGGACCCTCAAAGATCTCTCCAACCTCGGGCACCTTGATCATAAGCTCGATCGTCGACCGCGCCGACTCCACGCCGCTGGCATCAGTACCGGAGATCTTGACGATGCCTTCGTCGTCGATGTCGATCTTGGTTGCGCTCTCCTCCTGCAGCTTCCGTATGACGCGTCCCCCCGGACCGATGATCTCCCCGATCTTGTCCGGCGGCACCTTCACCATCACGATTCTGGGAGCGTACTGCGACAGATCCGGTCTCGCGTTTTCGAGCGACTCAGCCATGATACCGAGAATGTGCAACCGCGCCACCTTGGCCTTGGCAAGCGCCTCCGAAAGAAGCCGCGACGGGATCGCACCGATCTTCGAATCCAACTGGAACGCTGTAATGCCCGTCTCCGTCCCGGCCAATTTGAAGTCCATGTCGCCGATATGGTCCTCCAGGCCCTGGATGTCCGTCAGGATGACGTAGTCATCGCCTTCCTTCATCAGGCCCATGGCGACACCGGCGACGGCCGACTTCGTCGGCACGCCTGCGTCCATGAGCGCCAGCGAGCCGGCGCACACGGTGGCCATGCTGGACGACCCGTTCGACTCCAGGATGTCGGAGACAAGGCGGATCGTGTATGGGAAGACCTCAGTGGTCGGAAGCACGGGTTCTATCGATCTCTCTGCGAGCATCCCGTGGCCTATCTCGCGACGGCCGGGCCCCCTGATCGGTCTCACCTCACCCACCGAGAATGACGGGAAGTTGTAGTGAAGCATGTAGCTCCTCCACGACTCTCCCTCAAGGGCGTCGATCTTCTGCTCATCCCTCGTCGAGCCGAGCGTTGTCACGCAAAGCGCCTGTGTCTCTCCCCTTGTGAAGACCGCGGAACCGTGAGTTCTCGGAAGAACCGACGTCTCACACGTGATCTCCCTCACGTCATCGGGACCACGTCCATCCACTCTCACATGGTCTCTGATGACGCGACCACGTATTGCTTCCTTCTCGAGAGCATGAATCACATCGGAAATGGCCCGGCTCGCATCCGGATACTCCTCGCCGAGCGCCTCGAGCGCTTCATCGCACAGCGCATCAAGCGTTTCACGGCGCTCCACCCTGTTGCGAATGCCGGTCGCCTGTCCGACTCGCTCGCCGTATGCTCTGCGAACGCGCTCATCGAGTCCATCGGGGAGTTCCTTCGGAGCTATCACGAGCTTCTCGGCCTGTCGGTCCGCAATCAGCTCATTCTGGAACGCCACCACCTTCCGGATCTCGACGTGTGCCAGATCGAGAGCGCCCTGCATCTCGTCCTCAGAGATCTCACGGGCCGAGCCCTCGACCATGACCACCGCCTCGTCGGTCCCGGCAACGACGATATTCAGCCGGCTCGTCTCAAGCTCCTCGAACGTCGGGTTCACAACATAGTCGCCTTCAATGAGCCCGATTCTCACAGCTCCAACCGGTCCCGCAAACGGAACGTTTGAGAGACACATCGCAGCACTTGCACCGATGATGCCGAGGATATCGGGGTCGTTCTCCCCGTCGGCCGACAGAATGTTCACGAACACCTGGATCTCGTTCCTCATATGGGAAGGAA
The DNA here is from genome assembly GCA_025782395.1 of bacterium. GTDB lineage: Bacteria > Joyebacterota > Joyebacteria > Joyebacterales > Joyebacteraceae > Joyebacterum. The sequence goes on along the minus strand of JALGZD010000211.1, from coordinate 42,626 downwards.
CGAGAGGACGAAGCGGGCGATCGATCTGTCTGGCGCTGAGGATTTCCTTAGTCTGCGGCCTGCCTTCCCTCTTGAAAAAGCCCCCGGGGATCTTTCCCGCCGCATAGAACTTCTGTCGGTATTCGACGAAGAGCGGCAACCAGTCACGCTCGGTCGTGTGTTGTGAACTCACAACGGTTGCCAGAATGACTGACTCCCCGTACTGGATCAGCACCGCTCCACTTGCCTGTTTCGCAAGGCGCCCCGTCTCCATCGAGAACGGTCTTCCCGCCCATTCCTTTTCCAACTTGAACTGCATCTCTTTCCTCCACTTATGCTGGGGCCACTAACTAAGCGAAACCCTCCCACCTGCTCGCGGGAGGGCCAGCTCCTTGAGGGCATGCGCACCATTGCTTGATGCTCGCACTACCTGCGCAACCCCAGTTCCTTGATTACTGCCTTGTAACTACTCATCTTGCTTGTCTTGAGGTAGTTCAAGAGACGTCGCCTCTTACCGACCATCTTCAGAAGGCCCAGCCGTGAGTGGTTGTCCTTCTTGTGCTGGCCGAAGTGCTCGGCGAGTGTCTCAATTCTCTCAGTCAAGAGCGCAATCTGAACCTCCGCCGACCCAGTATCGCCAGCGTGAGTCTCAAACCGATGGACAATCTCTTGCTTCCTCTCCTTCGACAGCGACAAATCCAAACTCCTCATCTTCTTGCCGGATTGCTCCAACTCGTCTCTAACTTTAGGAATGTAGCATACGGATATCCCCATGTCAAAGACAAAATCGCCCCCTGCTTCAGCGGCGGCCTTACCTAGAACTCGCCCGCGAGTGCCCGACCTTGAGCGATGTCCAGCAGGATCTGCTTCGCCAGAGCCTCATCCTCATCGAATCTGATATCGCCGCGAAGGCGTCGCAGTACACTGACGACCAGTCTCCCACCGTACAGATCGGCGTCGCAATCGAAGATATGTACCTCCACGCGCCGCTCTCCCCGACCAAACGTCGGCCGTCTCCCGATATACAGAAGCCCGAAGCGGCCCTCGAATGAGGGCACCCCGATAAGGTACACACCGTCAGCCGGGAGGAGCTTCGTATCAGGCAGACGGAGATTAGCGGTTGGCGTGCCGAACCGACGGGCTCCTATGCCGTCGCCTGCCACAACTTCACCGGCAAGCGTATAGTCCCTGCCGAGCATCTTGCCCGCAGCCGCCACATCCCCTTCCGTCAGAACCCTCCGTATTCGGGAACTCGAGATGGGAATTCCGTCCTGAAGCACGGGTGGAACGACGTCAAACCCATATCCCATGTCTTTGCCAAGCTCACCAAGACGCTCAAGTCCACATGCCCTGTCGCGACCCATGTGGAAGTCATAACCGAGCACGAGATGCGCTCCCCTGCCGATCCCTAACCAGGTCAGGAACTCCTGCGCGGTCATTCGCCCGATCTCATGTGTGAAATCGACTACCAGAAGAGCGTCGATTCCGGAGTGAGCAACGAGTTCCTCACGCTCCTGTTCCGGACTCAGAAGTTGCGGGGCACGCTCCGGTGCGACAACGGCCAACGGGTGCGGCACGAAGGCCACTGCAACAGAAGTCCGGCAGTCCCGGATCCCGCTTGAGAGGAGTTCAGCGAAAACCGCCCGATGCCCCCTGTGAACACCATCGAAGTTGCCGACAGTCACCGAAAGCTCGGCTGCATTTGCCGGCAGCTCGCGAGGACTCCTCAGGATTCTCAACAACCCTCCCCGGGAAAGACCCGGATGGGACGCACCGTCACTGCGGCCCCGTCCTCTCCGCGCTCCATCGCAGCTATTGCCAGAAGACGCTGCCCGTCCGGCGTCAGGCGGAGATACTCGGAAGGCGATTCAAGGCGTGCGGATTCCACCTCTATGCCTCCCCCCTCTGAGATCCTGTCCGCCTCACTCCCATTGAGGTGAAGAGATGTGAAATGCTGCACTGCCTCGAAAAGGGAGTATCCAAGCGTCTCGACGTTTCCTGTCGCACGCTCAAACTCCGCAAGAGGTATCGCCGTCCCGGAGTGGAAACGCCCGACTCTGGTCCGCCTGAGTTCGCTCACGTGCGCGCCCGAGCCAAGCCGTTCGCCGACATCCGCCACCAGGGTGCGAACATACGTGCCCTTCGAACAGACGACCTCGAACCCCACCAACGGTGGAGCGAACGACATGATTTCGAATCGCTCGACCCTGACCGGTCTTGGCTCACGCTCGACCGCGATACCTTTCCTCGCGAGAACATAGAGCCGTTCCCCATTCCGCTTGACTGCCGACATCATCGGAGGGATCTGCTCTATGTCGCCTCTGAATGCCGCGCAGGCGCTCTCCACCTGGGTTCTGTCGATTCCGGCGATGTCGCCGGTCGCGATGACTTTCCCGTCAGCATCCTGCGTGTCAGTCGCAACGCCCAGAACCATCTGTCCCGCGTACTCTTTCTCGGTCTCCACAAGGAACTGCGCCAGGCGTGTCGCGTACCCCGTCATTATAAGTAGAACACCCGTTGCCGAAGGGTCTAATGTCCCGGCGTGCCCGACGCGCCTCATCCGCAGCACGTGTCTCACTCTGTCGACGACATCGTGCGATGTGAGTCCCGACGGCTTGTCTATGACGAAGAGCCTGTTCATGGTCTGATCGACTCCACGGCATCGCGAATGGCTGAGAGGACAATCCTGCGCGCTACATCGATCGGAGCATCAACTGTTGCCCCCGAGGCCGAAGCGTGACCGCCACCTCCGAGTGTCGCCGCGATGGCATTCACATCGACCACGCCTTTGGACCTGAGGTTAACTCTGGTGGCACCGGGTTCCTCTCTCAACAGCACGGCAACAGCTACACCCCTTATCATCCTCCCATAGGTCGGGAGCCCCTCGAGCGTTTCTTCGGACACACCCGCCCGGGTCCTCATCTCGTCGGTGAGAAACATGAGAGACACCCGTCCATCGAGTTCGAGTTCCAACGAACTGAGAACGAGTCCCAGGAGATGGATCTGACCTGCCGCTACTTCTCCAAACACGTTCCTGGAGAGCTCCGCAGGGTCTGCGCCCCTCTCCACAAGACGGCCGGCTGCCGCCAGAACGCGCGCATCCGTGTTGCCGTGGCGGAACCCCCCTGTGTCCGCAAGGAGTCCAACGTAGAGCAGTGAGGCGACCTCTGGATCCGGATCGATTCCAGCTTCTTCCATCAGTTCCAGCAGAATCAGCGCAGCTGCAGCCGCGCTCGTGTCAACGAGGTTAAGGTCACCGAATCTCGTGTTCCCAGTGTGATGGTCTATGTTGATGATCATCCGCGCCTTGCCCAGCAAGGCGCTTGCATCTCCCGCTCTGTCGATACCCGGAGAGTCCACAAAGACCACGACTGTATCTGAAAGGTCCGGTGGCAGGCTGGCGACGATGTGTTGCACAGCGCGAATAAAGCGGTAGTTTGCGGGCACGGGGTCCGGCATCCAGACCGCTACCTCCTTACCCTGTCCTCGCAGCCATGCGGCAAGCGCAAGGCTGGTGCCGATTGCATCGCCGTCCGGTCTCCGGTGCGACACTACGAGGAACGGTCCGTCACTCGTCAGCGTCTTCTGTATCTTCGCTCGCTGGTTCGTGTCCAGCACCTGCTCTTTCCTCCTCCGTGCAGATCTCGTCGAGTAGCCCCTTGATCTCAAGGTACCTCTCGGCCGAATCGTCCCGCACAAACACAAGCTCTGGAGCAACCCGCAACGGGAGTGCCTGAGCCAGCTCGCATCGAATGAAACCGCGTGCCCGGACCAGCCGCCTGATAGCCCGTGTCTTGTCCTCGGCATCACCCAGAGTAGTCACATAGACCTTCGCATGGCGAAGATCATCGGACATGTCGACCCTTGTCACCGTCACGAGGCCAAGCTGTGGGTCGTTGATCTTGTGGTCCAGAATGAAGCCGAGTTCCCTTTTCGTGGCCTCGGCCACTCTCAGGACGCGCTTGTGCGCCACTCCCAAGACCTCCCGTTCCTGATCACCACTATCGTCCCAGGTCGAGTATCTGCTCCACGATCTCGACCCTCGGCTCCGATTCGACCAATCGGAGCACCTTTGAAAGCACCTCATTTGCGAAACGGCCGTCATTCGAGACGACCGCCACGCCCAGAACTGCTCGATGCCACGAATCCTGCTCGCCGACATCGGCGATCGACACGTTGAACTTCGAACGAATCCTGTCTTTCAGACTGTTCAGGACACGCCGCCGATCCTTGAGCGAACGGCTCTCCCGAAGGAGGAGATCCACCTTTAGTGTGGATACGAGCATGCCCTCTCTCACGCTTCCCTAGGCGCTGGTCGGCGCTCCCAATCTCCTGGCGATCTCCTCAATGTCATAGACCTCGATGAGGTCGCCGGGCATCACGTCGTTCATTCCCGTAATGCCGATCCCGCACTCGAACCCCGTCTGAACTTCGCGGACGTCATCCTTGAAACGCTTCAAGGATTCGATCATGCCATCGCACACGACCATCTCGTCGCGTATGACTCTCGCCTTGGTATTCCGTTTCACAACACCTGAGAGCACATAGGAACCGGCGACCGGCCCCTTGTTCGGAATCCGGAAGACCTCGCGCACCTCGGCGGTTCCCACCACTACCTCGCGGCGTTCCGGTTCCAGCATACCCTCCATGGCAGCACGGATGTCCTCGACAGCCTCGTAGATCACCTTGTACAGACGGATCTCCACATGCTCTCGACGAGCCAGTTCCCTGACACGCACCGACGCTCCGATATGGAAGCCTACGATGATGGCGTTCGAGGCAGCGGCCAGCAGTATGTCGGTCTCAGTCACAGGGCCCACAGCCTTGCGAATAACCTGAATCCTGACCTCGGACGTCGATAGCCGTTCGAGTGAATCTGCGAGCGCGCCGACCGAGCCATCTACGTCGCCACGTATGACTATTCGCAGATCCTTCACAGCGCCCTCGACGATCTGCCTGTGCAGATCCTCCAGCGTCACCCTGTGCCGGAAGCGCGTTGAGCGTTCCCACTGCTGCTGGCGACGCTTCGCGCCGATGTCTCGTGCGCGCCGCTCGTCCGCGACCACAGCCGCGATGTCTCCGGACTGTGGAACCCCCGCCAGACCGGATACCTGTACCGGCTGTGATGGCCCTGCTGATTCGACACTGTTACCTCGTTCATCAAACAGAGCGCGGACCTTGCCGTCGACCGTGCCGACAACAAAGCAGTCACCAACCTTGAGTATCCCTGTCTGAACGAGCACGGTCGCAACAACACCGCGCCCCCGCTCCTTCTCGACTTCCACAACAACGCCTCGCGCTGGTCCTTCTGCAACCGCCGAGAGCTCCAGAAGCTCAGACTGGATCAGTACCATCTCGAGCAGTTTGTCGACACCGGCGCCCGTCTTGGCTGATGTCTCGACTGCAACAGTCTCGCCTCCCCATTCCTCGACGACCAGCCCCTTTGCGGCGAGTTCGCTCTTCACCTTGTCGGGGTTCACCGTTTGAAGGTCCATCTTGTTGATAGCGACAATCACTGGAACGCCCGCGGCCTTAGCATGGTCGATCGCTTCAACAGTCTGGGGCATGACGCCGTCATCCCCAGCTACGACCAGCACGACGATATCGGTGATCTGCGCGCCTCGCGCACGCATTGCGGTGAAGGCCTCGTGACCCGGCGTATCAAGGAAAGTGATCGTGCGCCCGTCCACGCTCACCTCATAGGCGCCGATGTGCTGCGTGATTCCTCCGGCTTCCCCCGCGATTACATTCGCTTTCCTGATGTAGTCCAGGAGCAGGGTCTTGCCGTGATCCACGTGTCCCATGACTACGACAACCGGAGCTCTCTCGGTCGCCTCGATCTCTGAGTCGATCCTGTCGCGCGCTTCCTCCAGCAAGTCCTCACCGTACTCGCGCAGAAACTCAACGTCCTCGCCGAACTCCTCTGCCAGGAGCGTCAGCGTGTCTTCGTCGAGCCGCTGGTTGATGGTAACCATGAGACCCAGATCCAGGCATTTCTTGATTACCTCATTGGGCGCGACTTCAAGCTGCTCTGCGAATTCTGCGACGGAGGCAAACTCAGGGATCTGCAGCCTCTCAGGAACCTGAGTCAGGTCGCTTTCTCCTCGTTCCTTTCTCCGCCTACGCTTTGTCGGTCGTCTGTCACCCCCAGTGGCCAGCGTGCGCCTCACGGTCGCCTCGACCGTCTTCTGATCTACCCGGGGCTTATGCCTCCGGCGTCCACGGGTCGCGGGAGGACCCGTATGCGTGCGCCTCGTAGGGGCCGCTCCGCCGCGCCGCTGATCCCGTGCTCTCTTGTCGTCAGATCTCCCCGCCGTCTTCTCCCCCCCGGTAGCACCCACGCTTGCCCGAGACGCAGCCTTGGTGTGAACCGCTGCCGCCTTTCCCCTACCCTTACCCTTCGCATCCACCTTCGGTGGAGCCACCTTGCCCTTCGAACGCTCGCGCGCCGCCTTCTTTGCCTTCTTGGCATATTCCTTCTTGACCGCGTCCTTCTCCTTTTCGAACTCGGCCCGGACACGCTCGATGGCGGTTTCGTCTATCGTGTTCATGTGGCTCTTCACTTCGACACCCAGTTTCCCGAGCATTCCGATGAGAGCCTCCGTCGATATGCGAAACTCCTTGGCTACCTGATATACTCGTTTCTTTCCCATAGGCACCTCCGTTGATTCTCAGTACCAGGTCTTGACAAGGAGCTAACGCTCCTCTTCATCATTCTCGGTGATCTCCGGTTCCTCTTCATCGCTCTCGGTGGTGTCCGGCTCCTCTTCGTCGCTCAGAACCGTCTCCTCAGCACCAGCGTCATCATCTGCGGCCACATCGCTCTCCTGGCTCTCCAGACTGTCATCCGGTTCGTCGGAACTATCCTCGCACTCGTCATGGTTCCTTGCAAGCTCCGCCTCTATGGCCTCCGCTCGGGCGCGCTCCTCCATCGTCCTGATGAGCGACTGTTTCTCCTCCTCAAGCACCTCGAGCACGGCTGCGACTGCAATCGATATCTTTTCAGCCGTCTTCTCTCCCACGCCGGGGACCAGCAGAAGGGCCTCGGTCTCGACACCATCGAGATCCTGCACATGTCGGTAGCCCGCCCGCGTGAGAGCATCAGCCATTTTCGGTCCCACACCGGGCAGTCCGCTCACGGGAACACGCTGCGCCAGAGCAACTTCCAGATCCCGTGCGTGTTCCTTTTCTCCGACAATGTCGATCTTCCACCCTGTCAGTTTCGCGGCAAGCCTCGCGTTCTGCCCGCCTCGCCCAATCGCAAGAGACAGCTGGTCATCCGGCACAATCGCTCTCACGGAGTGATCTGCCTCATTGACCACAGCTTTCGAGACCTTGGCTGGATTCAGCGCTCGGCCAACGAAAACCGACGGATCCACACTCCACGCGACGATGTCGATCTTCTCCCCTGCCAGTTCCCGTACTATCGTCTGGATCCGGGAACCCTTCACCCCTACACACGCTCCAACAGGATCGACGCGCTCATCGTGAGAGACTACCGCGACCTTCGAACGTCCACCGGCCTCTCTCGCGATCGCGGCTATCTCCACGACCGAGTCGTATATCTCCGGCACTTCCATGCGGAAGAGCTTCTTTAGGAAATTCGGATGTGTTCTCGACAGGATGATCTGTGGTCCCTTTGTGGTCTTCTCAACCGACACCAGGTAGGCACGTATCCTGTCCCCCTGTCGGTAGCGCTCACGCCGGATCTGCTCTCTCGGCGGCAGCAGTCCCTCGGTCCGTCCCAGGTTTACAACGATGCCACCCCGCTCGATCTGCTGGACGTCACCGGTGATGATATCGCCGATCCTCTCCTGGAACTCCTCGTATATGTGCTCCCTTTCTGCCTCTCGTACCCTCTGAACCACGATCTGCTTGGCTGCCTGAATTGCGTTCCGCCCGAATTCGTCAAGTGGCACTTCGACCTGAACTGTTTGACCAACTTCTGCGGTGGGATCAATCTCCTGTGCCGCCTCGATATCCAGCTCGAGAACACTATCCTCGGGCACGTCCACCACGACCTTGTTGAGGAAAACGCCCAGCGTATCGCTTTCCTCGTCGATGCTTACCTCGATGTCGGCGGTCGGCCCGAACTTCTTGCGAGCCGCCGAGAGTATGCCCGCCTCCAGTGCCTCAACGAGGATGTCATTGTGCAGCTGCTTCGTACGAGCTACCCTTCGAAGCGCTTCCAGAACCCCGGTGTTCATGTGGTGTCTCCCCCTGCTACGCAGGTCGGGGCGTCGGTCGCTCACCCCTTGATTCTCTTCCCAATTCCCTGCGAGTGTTTTCCGAAGCTGTCGTGGTTCCTAGAGAACCTCAGTCTCGAGACGCGCCCGGGCGATGCTCGCCAGCGGTATCTCCACTTCCTCAGCGCCGTCGGGCCTGAACGTCAGGATTCCCCGCTGCGCACTCACGATTGTACCCGCCATGATTCCGTCAGCGCCTCCGCCTCGCAGTACGAGCCGGACCCTCTGCCCGGCGAAATGTTCGTATTCGCGTTCCTTCACCAGATCACGGTCGAGTCCGGGAGAGGTCACCTCAAGCAGGTACGCTCCCTCGATCTCGCCCTCGGCATCCAGGAAGTAGGCCAGTTCGCGGCTCACTGACTCACAATCGGCAAGCGATATGCCTCGAGCACTATCGATGCAAAACTTGAACACCCTGCGGCCGTATTCTCTTACCTCACGCACGTCCACAAGCTTGAAGCCCATGTCCGACACGAACTCCGATGTGAGTTCGTAGAGTCCGTCTTCGATCCTCTGCATTGCTGCCTCGTTGCGTCGCCCAAACACTCAGAAAGTGGGCCGCGTGCCCACTTCGATACAAGAAATAGCACGAGCTGACTACAGGCGCAAGGAAAAACTTCGACACAGCGGCAAGAACTCCTGTGAAGCATAGACCTGTAGTACCCCACACCTGCGTTGGAAGCTGCCCCTGGTGGTGGCCACACGGCGTGGCGGTTTTCCTTCGTCTCCTAGTAGATCAGCTCGACAAGCATGCGTCCGATCTCGGCAAGGCTTTCCGGACAGCACTTGTCGGGGGTATCTTCCAGGGTGTGCCAGTACGGGTAGTCGAAATCGATCACAAGCACCGATGGGATCCCGGCCCGGATGAGCGGCGCATGATCGTCATAGAGGGCCGTTCCAGGTGATCTGGTGAAGCTCCCCGCCTCCGCTCTCTCAGCGGCGGCCCAGACGCGATCGACCTCCAGCGGGCACGCCGCCCAGGAATTGGGTTCTATTGGAATGGAAAGGTCACAGTCACCGATCATGTCGATGACCACTGCGTATTCCGGACAGTAATCCCCAAGGTGTGCAGCATAGTAAGTTGATCCGATGCACCACTCCCCCAGACCTCCCTCGTCTCCTCCATCCTCACCATCGAAGAAGACCAGATCGACTCCGACCGACGGCTCCCGCTCGGACATCAATCTCGCGAGCTCCAGGAGTACTGCCACGCCGGACGCCCCGTCGTTTGCCCCGAGGATCGGGGTTTCCCGATTGGCCGGATCCGGGTCATGCTCTGCCACTGCGCGTGTGTCCCAGTGGGCGCCCAGAAGCACACGCCGCCGTTCAGAAACCCTGAACGACGCAATCACGTTTGTGAGTTCGATCACCCCCATCGATCCACCAACCTCGAACCTCTGCACCGACACTGTGTCCGTGTGGCGGCTCACTTCAGCGACGAGCCAGTCACGCATTCCGGCGTGACCGGGGCTACCCGGGAATCGCGGTCCCAGGCTACACTGCTCCTCGATGAGACCGTGTGCTGCCTCACCGTCAAACTCGACGCGCCCGCATCCCGTAAGTGTCGCCAGACCAACGACGCTCAGCAGCAACCCTCCCAGCACCCTTTGCTTGGACCGTCCGGTTGACCTCGTCAAAACTTGAACTCCGCGCTGATGTGAACACCTATGGTCCTGCGTGTCTGATCCCTCTTCAGATCCTTGCTCTGCGAGAAGCTCATCTGCAATCCACCGGAGATGCTCCGTGAGAAGCTGTACGTGGCATCACCGATCACGGAGAAATCCCTGCTTGAAGATGTCGCATCCACGTTCGCCAGAATCCCTTCGTCCTGCGCGGTCCGCGAATCCTTCGAAGAAGTCCGCACGGTCAGCGACGTGTCGAGGTTGCTTGTGAACCTGAGCTTCTGACCGAAGAAAGGCAGTTTGAGGCCCTGGGGCGCCGAAAACCTGTACTTGACGGTGAAACTCGTTGAACTCGTAAGGTCCTCCGTAACCGAACCGACTCCACCGAGACTGAAGGTGCGGACTCTCTTCTTGTCCCAGGAGAAACTCCCGGTCACACCGTTCTTGAAGGACGTGTCCACCGAAAACACAGGGTTGAGTGAGAGCAAGTTCCCTCTGGTAGAGGGCTCACCAAACGGTCCGGAGTAGGACCGCCTGTATTCAAGGCCACTTCGAGCCCGCACAGACTTGCAGATGTCTGAGAGTGGACCGACCCTCTCGAGACCGGACCACGAAAGAGATCCTTTCGTAATCTCGTTCATTGATTCCGTTCTCGTGAGCAGGAACTGAGAATCTGAGATAGCGTTCTTGTACCATCTGCCGCTTGTGGTTCGCTTGTAGTTCCCCTTGAGACGAATCTGGTTCGTCAGCTTGACCCCGGTCCCCAGATCGATCGTTCGCTCCTCGGTTCGATCATCTGCCGATTCCGCCTCGACCAGTCCCAGCCTGTAAGTCCAACCAGGAACTTCGTCCCAGGCAACCCTGTCGAATCGGGAACTTCGCTTCATCGAGTACCGGCCGTCAATCGCGTCCATACTCCTGATGAACACGAGGACAGGGTCCAGGAGCACCCCGAATCCGGGCCCCTCACTGCTTGCCTCAGGTTCCTTCCCTCCTTCACTCCCCTCCTCACCCTTTTCTCCATCGGTAGGTTCCCTGCGCGGCGGAGGTCTTTTTCCTGCGGCAGGAGATCCCGACCCGACCAGCTTCTTGAGATCGAAGGTTATCCTCACCTGGTGATTGCTCTGGGCTCTGATATTCCGCACGCCCGGCGGGTCTCCGGTCCTCCTGACTTCCGGACCGTGATTGTCTGTGTAGCTCGACGAAAAACTGTACTGTGGTGACAGCCACTTGCCGAATTTCGGGTTGAAGCTCATGCTGTTGGCGTACCGGCGTTCGGTCTCGTACCCGATATTGAGTCCTGCCCACGGCCGGTTGTCGTCGGCCAGATCACGTCTGACCGCTACCGTGTGGGATGTCCTCAGATTCTCCAGGAATTGGAAATCCACGTTGACGTCACCGTTCAGCTTCTTGTCGAAGGTTTCACTTCTCTTCGTCTTCACGGCGTCGGATGCGATATCGTAGCTCTCGCTGTGGATCAGGTGCGTGTCCGCATTGAAGCGAATGCTGGTCGGCTTGAGGAAAACCTTCGTCTCCCCGAAGAGGCGGATTCCCGCCTTCTGTGGCGCGTACTTATACGATACCCGCCCGCGCATCGTTGTAGAGGTGTCCGCTCGCGTCGGTGCCAGCTTCTCGTGGGACGCCACAGAACCTCTGAGCGAAAGACCATCAACGAGCAGGTGCGTCCAGAAATCGGGCGACTGTCGCTTCCGTGAAAGAGACATGCTCACGCTTCTGTCAAGAACCGTCGTCTGCTCGGCATCGCTTTGTTCATCGGACAGCACAATGTCTGAACCGGTCGAGAACTTGGGTCGCGTCACGGACCTCTTCATCGACGCGTTCACTGGAGCAGAAACGCCGAGCGCGCTTATGAATCTTCCAGCGCTGAGTGTGGTATTCACATTGTAGGTCAGGTTGTCCTGGCCCGAGCCGTGGATCCGTTTCAGAGAATGGAACTCGCCGTCGACGTGCCTGAGGTCGAAATCCACGCCCAGCAGGTCCGCGAAATCCGCCCCTATTGTGAGCCTCTGCGCAAGGCCTATCTCCTTCCGGACATCGCTCAGGCGCATATCGTCCAGCCATATTTCTCCTGATATCCGGCTCGATATGGAGTCTTCATTCCCGTTTCGAACACCGATCGTGATCCGCTTCACTCTCGAGAGTGATGGCCAACCGACCCTGGTGATAGTCTCTCCATCGATCCCGCTCGTGCTTCCCACGACTGAGACCGTGTCGGCCTCTGCAAGCCCCTCTAGTTTGAGATCGGTGAAGAGCACAAACGGAATCTCGAGTCTGTTCGTCTCACTGCCCGTCCTCTGTCGCCACCCTGGCCGCACGTCGAAGCGGTACTCGTAGTAGTTGAGCGAGTCGGCACCCAGACGAACAAAGAACTGCGTGCCATCTTCTACATCACTGGCTCCGTGGACGTAGAGCTCCAGGGACTGGTAGCCGGTGTAGTCCTGGTCCGCGTAGAAGACCTTCCGAGCGGCAGCCGTATGCTCACTCCCAAGCTCATCGAAGAGAAGTACGAGTGACTGCTCCCGCTTCGGGATATTCGTGTCTTCGTCGGTCCCCGGATCGTACGGGGGCTCGTAGTCCAAGTCCTCCTTTGTGTTCTTGGAAGTCACACCGAATGTCTCACCGAAAAGTTCCAGCTCGTCCTCCGGGATCACGGCCCCTGCCGCATCGCGGATCCGCCCCGGTTCCCATTGGCTTCCCACTATGTCCATGCCGCCGATCATCAACGGGTCGCCCCCGATCAGCAGCCCCTCGAGCCACACTCTGGCTGACTTGACCACAGTCCAATCCGTCATGCCGTTGACGGAGACCGCTTTTCTGAGCGGGATGCGGTAGAGACGCCAGTGATTCCCGCTCTCGATGAGGCTGTTATCCTGCACAAGATAGGTGCTGTCGGATAGGCCGATGGCGAGTTCCCAGTACTTGCTGTCCGTGTCGAGGTACCAGTTTCCGTTCAGGTCCTCGGTGTCAAGCCGTTCGTTGTTCTCCGTCCCATTGATCCTTGTGTAGTCGTCCGACCCATAGGTAAACGAGTAGTCATCGTCTTCGTCGTCGCCCGGAATCGAATCCTCATCGTCGCCGGCGACGAGATCCAGACCGGTGTCTTCGTAGTAGTCGAACCCATTCTGATCCTCATCCTCACTGTCCAATTCCCCGTTCGGGTCCGTGAGCGGGTAATAATCCTCGCTGATCGTACCCAGATCTATGTGCACCGTGCCTTGTCGATCACCGTTGTCGTGAATCCAGACCTCGAGGAATTCGTACTTCGAGTAGTCATTGCCGGTCTTCGCCAGAAGCCGCATCAGACCGGCCCAGGACGACGATCCTGTCGTGTCGTGGTCGATCTCAAGCACCGTGTGCGTGTCGTTGGCCTCCTGGGACGGGAGGTCCGGATGAAGATCGCCTTCACGTACCTTCCGGTCCGGGTTGAACCAGTCGACGTTCACCCGGTCCGCCGCAGAAATTCCCATCGGCTCAACGGGAACACTTGAGGGAACCCACAGACGCCTGGTCACACCCAGCCGGCTCACATTCTCGGTTCCTTCCATGTCGTCGATGGCAACGAACCCTTTCGTGTTGGGTTCCGGAATCGAGACCGCGACCTCTGCTGCGATCTTGAGCGAGGATTCCGTATCCGTGTCGATGAACGGGACCGCGTCCGCGATCCTGGTCATGAGCTCGGGCCTGAACTCCGCGCTGAGGTTGACATCGCCCACCACCGTGCGGGACGGTTCCTCACCCAGTCTCGGCTGATCGTCCGGCGTCCCCTTGCTCTGGTACATCCAAGTCGAGCCGACGCTGATGTTCTGCTGCCAGTTGTAGACAGCACGCGTCCCCAGCAGGGTCTTCTCTCCGCCGATGCCGAACGGCTTGTAGTCGTAGTCCACTGCTATCTTGGCGTCCAGCTCCTTCGCTTCCTCCGTAAGGAGTGTCAACTGACCTGCCGGATAGTAGATCGTATAGTCAATGCCGCGCGTGAGCCGGACGCCGTTGAGTCGAACAACCTCGCTGTTCTCGATGATATTGATGTGTCCGAGATAGAACGTCGTCTGCGGACGGTTGTAGGACACTTCGATGTAGTAGATGTCATCGTCAGCGCTGAAACTCTCCTTCGAATAGACGCTGCAGTTCTTTTCTTCCAGCTCGTCCGCCACATAGATAGCGTCGGGGCCTCCGCCTTCCGGATAGTAGAAAGCCGTCGTGTCGTAGTCCGGACAGAACGGCGTGAGATGCGGGAAGACCAGGTAACCCTTCTCGAAATCTATCCACTCCAGATCGACCACACCGTCAGGATCAGCATCTGCGCCCAGGCCATGCGTGTCGAGTCCCAGGATCTCGATGAACGGCACACCGTTCTCCGATTCAGGGTCCTCTCCTGATGATGCTCGCTTCTTGATGGTAAGCTCAAAACCCTCTTCGGGGATGGTGTCGGCTCCAAGATCATAGATGTGCTTCAGCTCGTAGCGTTGGATCGGCTCCCAATCCGTGCCACCCACGCGTTCCTCTCTCTTGAGCATTTTCAGTCGGAGACTGTCGCCGTCCACACCCCCAACTGTATAGCCGTCGAAGCGAACGTAGCTCACGGCAAGCACCCCAGTTGTCGAAACGGGTCTCACAAACTCAATAACACCGCTCTGGTAATCGAAGAGATAGTCTTCAAGCTCAATCAGCTCGTCGAAGTCCCCGCGCTGGCTCGGGCCGCCCGAAGGAGGCAATCCGTCGACGGGATCGTCCAGATATGTGCGGCCGGGCGCGGCACCCGTCTCGATGTTGTTCGAGCCATTCCGGTCATCCACGTAGACGTGAATCTCCTGAATAGAGAACTCGCTGTTGGAGTACTTGAGGACGTCACCATCCACAGCGAAGAAGCTCCTGGCCTTGTATGAGATGTCATCGATATGGAGGGAATCGGATTCCGAACTCCCTGTGAAACCCGCTCCAGCAGACTCGCCTTCCTCCTTGCTGGCGATCAAGACGAGATCCAGCTTGCCGACCCTTGCGGTCATCTTCGCTCCGAAGAGCCCTTCGTGATGCCCGCTGTAGCTCACGAACTCCGTTCCGGGCAACGACAGGTTGACCTCGCCCAGCTCGATCTTCTGGAGTATTTCATCCTCATCGCCGTCGTAGTGAACCCGTATCTGGTTTGCCTTCCCTCCCCCGAAAGTATCTCCACCGCTTCTGTGGTCGACGTAGACGTGGATCTTGCGCCCGATCGTCCCTTCAAGGTTGACGGTCAACTGCTGCTCCATGTCCAGCTGAGGCCACCGCGACGCCGGTCCCGATTCCGATTCCAGTGCCTCCACCGTATAGCTCGTCTGTCCTCCGAATGTGATCCGTTCGCTCCCGCGCACCTTAAGATTGGCGCCGGGTCCGATCGCCTTGACGAAAGGCCCAGGGAGTGGCATCGGAATGTCAATATCCAGGAGACCGCCCGCCTGTCTTTCTCTCGACGCGGCAAGCTCCCTGTGCACCGCGGCCAGCCAGGCTGCCTTCACCGAACGCTTCCCAACCTGACCCTGGAACTCATCAAGCGGAGCTGCGTAGGCCGGGAAGGCCAGGACGTCACCGCTTCGCGACTCGACCCAGACCAATCCCGTCTCGAGATCGACGTGGAGGGTGTTCCTTAGTGGTACGCCCGTCAGCACGAACTTCGGCAGAGCCGCCGCCACAACGGTTGATTCGAAGAGAGGGACGCGCGGTTTGTAGCTCCAGGGACGGGCGAACTCGCCCTTGGTCTCCGGCTCGAGCGACAAGCCTATTGCGAAGGGATCGGGCGGAACCGTGCTGTCACGTAGCGCCTGCGCAAGTGTCTCAGGCAGAGCGGAAACAAACGTGTCAGCCGGAGCGGGAGCAAGCGTGTCAGCCGGAGCGGGAGCAAGCGTGTCAGCCGGCGTGAGAGCAAGCGTGTCAGCCGGCGTGAGAGCAAGCGTGTCAGCCGGCGTGAGAGCAAGCGTGTCAGCCGGCGTGAGAGCAAGCGTGTCAGCCGGCGGCACCCCCGGCACCACAGCGACCGTGTCCTCCCGCTCCGGAGAACCCGAGTCGGCACGGACAACGCTCTCAAACTGGGTGAAGACCCCGAGGAGAATGAGCGTCAGAACCAGAAACCGCGCGGAAACAGCCCAACCGCGGCTGGGCACGCGTACGGCGGATGATCCGGGCTCCGACAGATCGGAAGGCCCTTCATTCTTCGAGGTATGTCGGAACACACCGAGAGATCCGCGTATCATCTTGCTCCATGTAACACACGCTGAACACACGTACCCACCAACAGGAGGACTCCATGTCTTCGGCCCTCCTCTCTTTTGACAGACCACAATCATGTTGCGGCCCGTTCCGGAATAGTAGTATATCTTGTTCTCGCAGTCAGCTAGTGAATTGCATCCTTGTCACGATTGGCCCGGAGCAGGCAAAGGTATGAGTATCCTCGCGCGCTACGTGCTTCGCCAGCATCTCATCCCTGCTTCTGCTGGACTTGCTATCTTCTATTTCGTCCTCTCGATGGACTTCCTGGTCGATTACCTCAATCTCTTCATCGCGAAGGGCGTACCGGGGCTCTTTGTATTGGAAGCCTTCGGTTTGAGTCTCGCGTGGATGACGCTTCTCGCCGTGCCGATGGCCGTCATGGTGGCGGTCCTGACGGCATTCGGCCGACTCGCCGGAGACAACGAGATAACGGCCGCCAAGGCGTCCGGCGTCAATGTCTTCTCACTCATGCTTCCCGTGCTGTTTGCTGCTCTCTTGATTACGTTTGGTCTGTTTGAATTCGGCGACCGTTTGCTGCCGGCAGCCAACTACCGCCTCAAGGGCCTCCTCGTCGACATCCACCACATCAAGCCACTTGCTACGATCGAGCCCCGCGTCCTGACCGAACTGCCCGGCGGCTACAGCGTCTTCATCGATAGCATGGATTCCGAAACCTCTGAAGTGTTCTCGGTGAAGATACACCGCGTTTCCGCTGACGAACCGCCTCAGACAATCGTCGCAGAGAGCGGCGTGCTGAGCATGGATAGCGCCAATGATGTCCTCCGCGTGGAACTCCTGAACGGCGAAATCCTGGAGGCGGATGCTGATGACCCGACGAAATTCCATCGCCTGCTATTCGACAAGCACGTCATAAACATAGCGCAGGGCGGAAGTTCCCTGATCAGAAGTGAGCGTAGCAGACGAGGCGACCGGGAACTCTCCGTTGCTGAACTCGCATCTCGCAGAGATGCCAACCGGGCTGAAGCCGCCACGGGGATCGACGATCTTCGGTCTCTCCTCTCGTCACACACGGACGACCTGCTGGCGATGAGCCGTGGAGAGATCGAGTTTCAATCCAACCGCGAGCTTCGGGATGCGCGCTCAGAGCTCATGCGCAAAGCGCAAGGGGAACTCAGAGGCATCGCAGGCAGCTCCAAGAAGGCGAGGCGATTGGACGTTGAGTTCCACAAGAAACTATCGATACCCTTCTCGTGCATGGTTTTCGTTCTCCTTGGTGCTCCACTCGGCCTCAGAAGCCGCCGAGGGGGAATCGGTATCGGAGCAGGGATAGGCATCCTGGTCTTTCTTGTGTACTATCTCTTCCTGATGGGTGGGGAACAGCTTGGGGATCGGGGCTATGTCGACCCCGCACTTGCGATGTGGGCACCGAACCTGTTCTTCGGCGCAATAGGGCTCTTCCTTACGTTCTCAACGTGTCTCGAGTGGCGCGCTGCACCCATCACGAGAATCGTCGATTTCATTGTCAGAGTGCCGGTTCCAAGCCGGAGCAACGCCAAGTGAGAATACTCCGCGCCTATATCTGCCGCAGGGTTCTGAAGCCACTGGTTCTTGTCTTTGCGTCTTTTGTGGTCATCTATGTCCTTGTCGATCTCTTCGACCACGCGCATACCTTCATTGACAATCGCGTTCCGCTCAGGATCGTCTTCTTGTACTACTTCTACTCAACTCCACTCATCTTCGTTCTGACCGCGCCTGTCGCCGTGCTTCTCGCAACTCTCCTTTCCGTCGGCGGCATGGCACGCTCGAATGAGCTGATCGCCATGAAAGGCGCGGGGCTGAGCCTGAGGAAAATCCTCTCTCCGGTCCTGGGTCTTGCGCTCCTGGTCAGCCTTGTCACGATGGTGATGGGCGAGACGATTCTGCCGCCTGCCACGCGACACCGGATCGCCATTGAAGACGACTACATCAAAAGAAGCAGGAGCGACCCCACGACTCGGGTGGATCTCATCTATGTGCGGCCGGACGGCAGCATGCTTTTGACCAGACGCTACAACACACGCCGCCGGCTCATGGAAGATGTCACCGTCGAGGAGTTCGATGATAACCTGCGACCTACGATGCGGATCGACGCCGAGTCCGCGAGATGGGAGACCGATCACTGGGTCCTCTCATCCGGGAGGCTACGGACATTCACGGCGACCGGCGAACAGACAGATCCGTTTGATACGTATGTGCTCTCGTATTCTGAACCCACGCCGGACGACCTCGTGCGTCGCGATCTGGAACCCGAAGAGCGTGGGTTTTTTGAGCTGAGAGACTATATCGCAAAGCTGCAGGCAACCGGAAACGATCCGCGCGCGCTCCGGGTGGCACTGAATCTGAAGATCGCGTTCCCCTTTGTCACATTCATCATGACTCTCATCGGTGCGCCGTTGGCAATGGGAAGCCGAAGAACCGGTTTCGCCCTTGCATTCACCCTTGCCCTCTCCACCTCGTTTCTTTACTACGGTCTTATTCGGGTTGCCCAGGTTCTCGGCGGCCGGGGTGTGCTCCATCCCTTGCTCGCCGCCTGGAGTGCGAACATCCTCTTCGCAGGCATTGGGTTGTGGATAGCCGCGCGAGCCCCAAAGTAGCTCTGAGCGACAGCAGCGGTAGAAAAGCGCGTCGGGCGGGAAAAGGCTGCCCGCCCGATGCATCGTTGTCGCTTCACAATACCTGACCGGCTTACGTGCCGAGCTTCCACGAAGCCAGATACTCTCTCTGCTCGGCGGTCAGCGTGTCGATCTCGGTTCCCATCGAGGCGAGCTTGAGTCGCGACACATCCGCGTCGATCTCGGCCGGCACTCGGTAGACGCCTGCCTTCAGCCTATCATCCAGTTTGGCCAGATACTCGCAGCAGAGAGCCTGATTGGCAAAACTCATGTCCATGACAGCCGCTGGGTGTCCCTCCGCAGCTGACAGGTTCACAAGGCGACCCTCCCCCAGGAGGTTGATACGCTTCCCTTTGATCATGTAGGTATCGACGGACTCCCTTGGATGACCTGTCTCGCTCGCCAGAGCGACGAGAGCCTCCTTGTCGATCTCGACATCGAAGTGCCCCGAGTTGGCAATCAAGACTCCATCCTTCATCGCCTCAAAGTGCCGGACCGTCAGAACACGGATATCGCCGGTCAACGTAACGAAGATATCACCCAGCGGGGCCGCCTGATCCATCGGCATCACACGGAAACCGTCCATCACGGCCTCCAGCGCCTTGAGTGGATCCACCTCGGTAATTATCACGCTGGCCCCCATCCCGCGTGCCCTGTTGGCGAGCCCACGCCCGCACCATCCGTAGCCCGCCACCACGAATGTCGATCCCGCAATCAGCGCGTTGGTGGCTCGCAGAATCCCGTCAATCGTGCTCTGGCCCGTTCCGTATCTGTTGTCAAACATGTGCTTCGTGTCGGCGTCGTTCACTGCGATGACCGGAACCCGGAGCTTGCCGTCCTTCTCCATGGCCTTCAGACGGATCACACCCGTCGTCGTCTCCTCCATGCTCCCGATGAGACCCGGAATCAGATCGTCTCTCTCCTCATGAATCGTAGAAATGAGATCTGCACCATCGTCCAGCGTTATCGTCGGGGAGGCATGGAGGATCGCGCGGATGTGGCTGTAGTACCGGTCGTTGTCCTCTCCGCGAACCGCGAAGACCGGCATCCCATGGTCCTTCACCAGATGGGCGGCAACATCGTCCTGCGTGCTGAGCGGATTTGAAGCGGTCAGCCACACCTCCGCCCCACCCGCTGCCAAGGCGATCATCAGATTCGCGGTCTCCGTGGTCACGTGAAGACACGCGCCCACAACGCGTCCCTCAAGCGGCCGCTCCTTGGCGAAGCGTTCCCGGATGCTTCTGAGAACCGGCATCGTCTGCGCCGCCCACTCGGTCCTGTCTCGCCCCTTCCGGGCAAGGTCAATGTCTGCGATATCGTGCCGCATGAGGCCTCCCGAGGAATTTCATCCCTGTTTCAGTTCGTCGACCATGTCGAGCCGTTCCCATGTGAATTCAGGCTCGCGTCGGCCGAAGTGCCCATACGCCGCCGTTTTCTTGTAGATCGGCCTTCTCAGATCCAGACGTTCGATTATGGCCCCCGGAGTAAGATCAAAGTGCTTCACGACGAGTTCGTTAAGCTCCTCGTCCGGCACGAGACCTGTCTTGAATGAGTCAATCATCACGGAGACAGGTTTCTTCTTACCGATCGCGTAGGCCAGCTGGATCTCACAGCGCTTGGCGAGACCCGCCGCCACCAGGTTCTTCGCCATATGGCGTGCAGCATACGAGGCTGAACGATCTACCTTCGTTGGATCCTTGCCGGAGAAGCACCCTCCCCCGTGACTCCCAACCCCGCCGTACGTATCCACGATTATCTTCCTGCCCGTCAGGCCGCAGTCGGCGTGTGGACCGCCCTTGACGAAGGCGCCCGTCGGATTCACCAGGAGCTTGTATTCGGCACCGTGGAGAAGCTCGGCAGGCAGAACGGGGTCCACAACCTTTGCCCGGATCTCCTCCGTGAGCTCTTTCATGTCACAACCCTCAGCGTGCTGTGCCGCGACGACAACCGTATCGATGCGAACCGGGCGGTGGTTCTCATACTCCACCGTCACCTGCGTCTTGCCGTCCGGACCGAGGTAGTCCATCTCCCCGTCCTTTCGCACCCTCGCCAGCCTGCGGGCCAACGCGTGTGCTAGGTGGATCGGCACCGGCATGTAATCCTCGGTCTCCACCGTCGCGTACCCGAACATCATCCCCTGGTCACCGGCCCCTCCCGTGTCGACACCCCTGGCGATATCGGGCGACTGCTTGTCTATCGCCGTCACGACAGCGCACGTCTCGGCGTCGAAACCATACTTGGCATCCGTGTAGCCGATCTCCCTTATCGTCTCACGGATGATCGCCGGCACGTCTGCATAGGCTTCCGTATTTATCTCACCAGAGACAAACGCCAGCCCTGTAGTCACGAGCGTCTCACACGCGACACGTCCCACCGGATCATCCGCGAGGATCGCGTCGAGTATCGCATCCGATATCTGATCAGCAACCTTGTCGGGATGCCCCTCCGTGACCGACTCCGATGTAAATAGATGTTTGTTCAAGTGATCCTCCATTCCCGATTCGCTTTGACCCGCAGCCACGGGGCAGCTCGCTGCCGGCTTGACGTCCGTGTCACCCCTCTCTAGGAGCCGATATCTATCTCCGATGAGTCGCCGACGTTGAACCTCCTGTAGTGTCCCTTAACCACGGCGCCCTCACCGATCAGCGACTCCCGCAGAACGCTCTTCTCAACAAGCGCATTTGCGTTCAAGATGCTGTCGCGGATGATCGATTCCCTGATGATGGCTCCCGCAGCCACCGAGACATACGGACCAACGATGGAGTGCTCTATCACTGCGCTCTCGTCTACGGACACAGGCTGAATCAGTATAGCCCCCTCTCGCTCCGCTCCGTTCCCCCCGGAACGCGAGAGCAGAAACCTGTTCGTTTCAAGGAGCGTTTCCGGCCGTCCGCAGTCGTACCAACCCTCGACCAGGAACGTCCCCATCTCTTCCCCCCGGTCGAGCATCATCCTGAGGGCGTCCGTCAGCTGGTACTCTCCCTTTGTCCTCAGGTCACGGTCAACGATCTCTGTAAGGCACTCCATGAGAAGAGGTGTGTTCGCGATGTAGTAGAGACCCACGATGGCCAGATTGCTGCGCGGAACGTCGGGTTTCTCGACCATGCTCGTCACTATCCGACCGTCAACCTCGACAACGCCGAACAGGCTGGGGTTGTCCACCTCCTTGACGCCAATGAGCGTTCGATCTCCATTGACCAGACTCGAGAAGTCCGCTGTCACAATCGTGTCGCCCAGAACTATCAGGCTCGGTTCATCGCTCGTGCACTCACGCGCCATGTAGATAGCATGTCCCAGCCCCTTCCGCTCCTCCTGATGGATGTAGCGGACACTTAGACCCGGGTAGGCACTCCTCACATACTCCTGGATTCTCTCGCCCATGTAGCCTGTTACAAGCACCACCTCCACCACGCCGATCCCGATGATCTCGTCCAGAATGTGCCCCAGTATTGGTTTGCCAGCCACCTGTACGAGCGCCTTTGGAACCGTGTGGGTGTGTGGTCTCAGTCTCGTACCGATCCCGGCGGCCGGGATGATCGCCTTCATGTAGATTCCTTTCGTGCCGCACCCTGCCGCAACACCACGCCGGGCAGAGTGACATCTCGTTGGCTAGCTCTCGGCCAGCGCTGCCTTCAGCTTGTCTATCGGCCGAACGGGCGTCGGATCTGCTCCGCTCAGAACAGCCAGGTAGAGGCTCGCGAAATCACCGAGAATGACCAGTGAAAGCAGTCTTGCCAGTCGTGACGCTCCCCTGCTCCCGAACGAGCGAACCTCAGCCCCGGTTGAGGCAATGGACTCTCTGGTGATCTCGATCCGCCTCGCCACCCGCGTGTGATCCTCGCTGTCGCACAGGAACACGACCCGCGCCATCTCCGTCAGCGGACTGTGAGCACCCCAACCGACGATCTCGTTGTGGTTCATCTCCGGCAGTTCGTTCGCATGAGCTACGACCTTGGAATTCTCTGAGAACTGCCCGCACCACCTCGTCGCGATCACCGATGTCCACGGAACCGATCCGTAGATCACAGGTACGTACCCGTGCAACCACTCCGCAAGGTCCTTCGCGGGATTGCTGTCCAAATCCCCGGCCATGCCGTACTCATCGGCCAGCTTCGCCGCCATCTCGATTCCCTCATCGATCTCCGAGATCGGATCGGGCGCGAGACCCAGCCTCCCGAGGATCCTGAGCAGCGGCACAAGGCTGTAGCCGAGCGCTGCCCTTGGAGGAAGCCCCGGCGGGATGGTGACGACGTCGTGCCCGGCCTCATTGGCCCTGCGAGCCAGCTCACCGCCTGTGGTAAAGCAGATCGGCTTCGCACCTCTCGACACGGCTTCCGAGTAGCTCGCGAGGGTCTCCTCAGTGTTGCCTGAGTAGCTCGACGTAATGACCAGTGTGTCCGGACCTACGTAAGCCGGGAGACAGTAGTTCCTGACTACCTGGATCGGTACGCGCAGTCTATCGTAGAGGTACCCTTGAGCGAACTCCCCTCCGATGGCGGAACCGCCCATGCCGAGCACTGCAACAGACGAGATCCCACTGCCGCTTCGTGAGATGGCGCAGCTCTCTCCGATTCCAGCGGCCTTCCGCAGTTGACTGGAAAAACCCTCCAGGTGCGCCCGCATCCCTCCCGGATCACCAGCAGCAATCACTTCTGGATCGTTGAGCAGGCTCATGAGATCATCTCCGTCGCGCTTATCTCAGGGTATCTTTTCTTGAATATCTGCTCGAGATGGCGTCTCACTTCCGATCCGGTCGTCATCTCGAGTGCCTTTGCCAGAGTCTTCCTCGCAGACCGG
The DNA here is from genome assembly GCA_025782395.1 of bacterium. Taxonomy (GTDB): domain Bacteria; phylum Joyebacterota; class Joyebacteria; order Joyebacterales; family Joyebacteraceae; genus Joyebacterum. The sequence continues at coordinate 19,109 of JALGZD010000211.1, read as the reverse complement.
TAACTGGTGGAGCGAATGATGCTTTTCACCTCGGGAAGCATCAGGGGACTTGTCGATAGCTCATCCAGCCCCATTCCGATGAGCAGCAGGACCGCGAGTGGGTCCCCGGCCATCTCCCCGCATATTCCAACCCAGATCTTGTGCTTCCTCGCGGCCCGGACGGTGTCCCGAATCAGCCTGAGGACTGCCGGATGGTACTGGTCGTAGAGGTACGCGACGCGGTCGTTCCCGCGGTCCACGGCAAGCGTGTACTGGATGAGATCGTTCGAGCCGATGCTGAAAAAATCCACCTCCGTCGCGAACGCTTCGGCAAGAACGACTGCGGCCGGTGTTTCTACCATTATGCCGATGTCGATCGGATCCGCGAATTGCTTACCCTCAATGATCAGCTGTTGACGCGCCGCTTCGAGCACCTGTTTGGCGTCCCTGATTTCGTTCAGCGACGATACCATCGGGAACATAATCCGGGCCTTGCCGTGCGCGCTCGCCCGGAGAATGGCTTTGAGTTGTCGGATGAAGAGATTCGGTTGCCCGAGAGAGTAGCGGATACCCCTCCAGCCAAGGTACGGGTTCGCCTCACGCTCGTGCTCGCCCCCGGCGACGAATTTGTCGCCACCTACGTCGAGCGTCCTGATGATCACCGATCCCGGAGCCATCGTTTCTACAACTCCCCGGTATGCCTCGTACTGCTCGTCCTCTGATGGAATGTCATCTCTCGCTATGAACAGATACTCAGTCCTGAAAAGCCCGATCCCCTCTGCGCCATGCCTCTTGGCCGAATCCGCCTCCTCAGGAAGCTCGATGTTCGCCCCGAGCTCGAACTTGTGTCCGTCGCGTGTCACTGCCGGGTAATCCTTGACGAGCAGTAGCTGCTCTTCGAACTCCTCATACTCTTTCTGCCGGTCACGGTAGTACTCGAGTACTGCGTCGTCGAAACCGTGTACGAAGACCCCCATGATACCGTCGACGATGACCGTCTCTCCCTGATCCACAGCGTCTGTTACCGAGTGCGTCCCAACGACGGCAGGTATCTCCAACGATCTCGCCATAATCGACGCGTGCGACGTACGTCCTCCCACCTCTGTGACAAAACCCTTCACGCGCTCTCGGCGCATCGATGCGGTAACCGTAGCTGGGAGATCGTGTGCAACGATGATGACCTCCGCATCCAGATCATCCAGACATCCGTCCTTCCGCCCAAGCAACTGCATGAGGAGCCTGCGCTCGATATCCTTGATGTCGTAGATCCGATCGCGAAGGTACTCATCATCAGTACGCCCCATGACCTTGATGATCTGGCCCATGGTCTCGGTCAAGGCCAGCGACGCTCTGCACCTCTTCTCCCGAATCCGCTTGACAGTGCCGTCGAGAATCATGGAGTCCTCGAGCATCATGAGATGGGCGTCGAACATCCTGGCGTGGTTCTCACCCAGCTCATCCTTCAGCTTCGCGCGCAACCGCTCCAAGAGCCCACGTGTGTCGGCCACGGCCGCCATGAAGTCCTCGACCTCGCGCTCGACGTTCCCAGGAGAGATCGTCTCGTGAGATACGTGCGGTCGCTGGGTGTCCATGATAAAGGCCTTGCCGATGACGATCCCCGGAGAAGCCGGGATGCCCTCGATGACCATTGCCCTACCAATTTCCGACAGATCCAGGCGCAAAACTTACTCCTCGTCAGAGTCGGTCTCAAGGAAGCCGGCAAGCGCCGCCATGGCCTCCTCCTCGTCCGATCCTTCCGTAGTAATGATGATCGAACTACCGTGCTCGGCGGCAAGCATCATGACTCCCATGATGCTCTTTCCATCGACGGTCAGATCGTCTTTGCTCAGTTTCACATCCGCTCTGAAGCGACCGGCGAGCTTCACGAACTCCGCTGCAGGGCGCGCATGAAGACCGACGCGATTGGCTATCGTGACCACTCTCTCGATCAATCTACCCCCCGTTTCCACCCAACAGCAACAGAAGAAACCACGCCAAACCCCCCGCCAACCCAACCACGCTCGGCGAAAGCCTCAATCGTGCTGCAAAAGAAGCCAGGACAAGAAGAAGCAGCGCTCCCACGAGTGGAACGGGATCCATGCCACGTCCGCGAATCACAGCCTGCGCCAGAACCACACCCGCGCCAAAGGCTGCGAATGCTCGCGCAACGGTCACTACCCTCTTGAAACCGGGCCCGATCACTTCCCGCGCTGCCGCGGGACCCAGCCTGCTGCCCGCCCAGATACCCCGGGCCCTCAGATACAGATGTGGAACATTGTATATGGCCAGTAGGCTAACAGGAGCCAGCCAGATGCTCCAAGCTCCGTCGTGGAGAACAGAGATGGCAATCAGAGCGGCAGCCAAACTGGCGGCAGGACGAACTGCCCCCCACATGAGTGAGTCCCCCGCCATACCGAGCGACCCGCCCATGGTCAGTTTGATGTCATCCGACTCCAGCATCCCACGACCCTCGGCCTCTAGCCTTGCTACCGCGCCGATGACATACGATGCCATGGTCGCGTTGGTGTTGAAAAAGCCGAGGTGCCGGATCATGAACTTCTGTTTCTCCAGCACCGACAGCGAGCGTGCAAGCGGCATCAGAGCGAAACAGAAACCCACGTTCTGCATCCCCCTTGGGTTCCACACGGCTTGCAGCAAGAACGATCGTGCGAGCAGCGAGAGGCGAAAGGCCAGCCCATTCTGCCTCGATCGTTTGACCGTTCTGCTCTTTTCCACTTCAGTCGCCACGCTCTACCTCACCGCCACCACGAGAACGCCTGCCAGAAATCCTGCCCCGAGAAGAACTCGCTCAAATCTGCCACGACCAACCGCCAGGATCGTCCCAGCCGCTATCGGCGCGGCCCAGAGCAGCGCCGGGAACTCACCGACCGCAACCCCCTCGAAGACCCTGCCCAGAAACGGGACCGTGAGCGCCAGTACGGCAGCCGACAAGACCGCCACGGACGTGAATCTGAATCCGACTGCTCGAAGGATGGCGCGACGCACACCTCCGAGATCGCCCCTCTCGACCGACGATAGGGCTTCCTCGGCCAAACGGACGTTGAGCCTCCGCAGCTTCACAGTCAGCAGCCGCCCAAGCGCCGCGACGCCAAGAGCTACGAAGAGGCCGGAGGAAATCGCCCACCCGCCGGCGGTTCCCTGCGAGATCAGAAGCCCTGCGAGCCCAACCCCCACTACAGACGCCGGTCCCGTGTCAGGAAACACCGCACCTCCAACCGGAAGCACCCCCACCCAGACAAGCTCCAGGGCGGTCCCGATCAGGAGCCCCGTCTCAGGCTGTCCCAGGATCAGCCCGGCACATGTTCCTGCCACGAGCGGCTGTGAGAACATCATCTGCAGCACCGCAGTCGTATCGAGCGCGACTGCGCCAGCCAGAATCGACAGGAGAACGATGGCAAGCGGTTCCGTCAACGTTACTCCTCCCCCAGAGCCGCAGAATCGAGCGTCATCTCGAAGGCAGCCGTCTCACCTGCGGCCAATGAGACTCTCCAGTGCGGCAGTATCGTGATGCCTTGGTACACTTTCTCAAACCCGCTTTCAGACTGCGAAGCAGTCTCGAGAGGATGGATCCAGACTCCCACCTCGCCTCCGAAGTCCATCCTGACGACCTCTCGCCGGATTCGGTCCTTGACGGCAAGATGCCGGCAGGACTCGAGTTCGTGCGATGAATCCGCGCGAATCATGCAGTCATCATCCTGAACGAGCTCGGCGTAGTCCGGGTGTCCCGTCAATAGCGCCAGCGTCCATTCGCTGGCAAAGACCGCGTCGAGCGTACCCTCGGCTCTCAATGACCAAGAGACTCGAAGTCTCCCGGCAGTATCGAGCCTGACGGTCTTGGTCAGTTCGATCGGAACGGTTCCGCTTCCGTTCGGGACACCCGCGCGTACGACCAGCTTGACGCCGGCGCTCCCTTCGCAGCGCACGACTTCAAACTCGTACCGCTCGCCCCCCAGCGGAACAAGATCGCTTCCGGCCGGATCTCTCATTTCGCTCAGGCCGACACCAACCGGGAGGATGTGATCGATCGCTCCCACCCTTGGGTAGGCATCGGGGTGCACGAGCTCCGACAACCCTGTTTCCTTCGCAACCATCGCGTCATGGATGCTGACCGTTTCGTCATTTCGCTCCCCAAGTGAGGAGTTCTCAAGCGCATGATGATAGGCCTCTTCGTGCCGTGCCATGGTCGCCAAGACATTCCACTCGGCCCTCCTCAGGTCGAGTTCGAAGACCATTCCGCCTCTCGAGGGATGTACGTATGCATTGACCTCCTTCGATTCCAGGAGGACTTCCTGGTTTCCGTCGAGGTCGTGATCAACCACCTCCGCGCTGACCTCAAGCTTACTCTCCCGACCGGCATCGAGAAGATTCTCAGCTCTGATGAGGTGCTGGTAGATGGCCGCTCTCAGATGCGGAAGGTAGATTCCCCCAAAGACACCGTGCCAGTAGGCGCAGTTACACTGCCCCTTCCACAAAGCCTCCTTAGCCGCAGCAACTACTGCTTTGGCACTGTGATCGGCGACCCCCTGGTTTCCTGCATCCGCCCTCCCACGGGTCACGGCATCCGAAGCGGCGTTCTCCACCTTCCCGCTCACGCGGTACATCTTCCGCGCCATGTGGTTTGCTTCATCGTACTTCGAGAGGAAACCCTTCCACGTTCCGCCGCTGACGAAGGCCCCCCAACGCTCTTCCCATCCCTGGCGTTTCAGCCGACCGATGAACAGATGGTACTCTCGCCGCGCAACCGTCGGAAGTGCCCACTCCATCATCTCCGGATACGATGAGCTCGGCAGGTAGACCCGCCCCCGTGCAGGCACTGAGTCAATGAACTCGGCGAAGGTAGAAAGCTCCAGCCAGTCTGAATTCTCCCCCAGCGCCTGGAGAAACCGGTCGAGCCAACCATCGACGTAGACATGCTTGTGCGTTCCGGGCCAGACACCGAACTTCTCACCGTCGTCGCCGAAGACTGCCACGAGATCATCGCCTCGCTCAGCGAGCAATCGCAGATGATCCAGCGTCTCCGAAGGTTCCGCGAACGGGATGAGGTACCTCAGGCGTTTGCTGATCGGAAAGACCTTGAGAGGGACGCCGTGGTCCTCAGTCATGAAATAGCCTCCGAGATCGTCATCCGGAAGACCTGCCAAGCGGAATTCATAGTCATCGAGCGCAACATACTCGACGCCACTCTCGGCGATCACTTCGGCGATCCCGGGCTCCCAGACGCGTTCCGCAAGCCACATTCCTCGAGGACGCACACCGAAACGGCGCTCGATGTAGTCCGTCGAGAGCTCGATCTGCCCTTTCGCATCTCTCTCCGGGATACCTGGGAGAATCGGCTCGTAGAAAGCGCCCGTCAGAATCTCGACCTGTCCCCTTGCGACCAGCGCGCTCACTCTCTCGACATACTCCGGTGCGTTCGCGTCGAGCCATTCCAGAAGTGGACCTGTCGTGTGAAGGACGAACTTGATTTCCGGGTAGTTCTCGATCCTGTCCAGAAAGGGCAGGTACGAGGATCTGTATGCGTGCTCGAAAACCCCGTCCAGATTCCCGACGGGTTGGTGGTCGTGAATGCAGAGGATAAGAGTGACGCAGCTCAAGGTCGGTGGCGCTCCTCTTCTACGTGCTCTTCTCACGGAGTTTCAGCAGCTTCGGCACGAGATCCACCGGCTCGGACTGTGGGACGTCGCGCGCCTCTACTGCAATGCCTAGATCCGAGATATCGAGAAGATCCCTGATATCGTCATCGTCCACGTAGACGTATGCAAGCACCTCGCGTTTCCCATCACTGAAGTGCATGCCGCCGACATTGATTTGCTTGATGGATAGTCCACCTCGCACGAGCGCAAGGAGATCGGCTGCCGAGTTCACCACCAGAATGGCATCTTCACTCTGCCAGCGACCCTTCGCCAGATGATCGAGGAACGAGTCTATTCCGAGCACGTCTATCCGAACCCCCATCGTATCCGTGGTGGAATACAACTCGCGTTTCCACTCCGTTGACGCAACGTCATTGTTGACCAGAACCATTACATCGGGATTCAGCGAGGATCCCCACGCCAGTGTCACCTGTCCGTGAATCAGGCGATCGTCTATCCGGACCAGCACGAAAGCCAAGCGTCCTCCTATGAGAGCCTGACCGAGTCCTTGCCTCGTTCCTGCACAAGAGACAGAAGCTCTTCGATCGGGACTCGCTCACGCTTCACAAAGAATTCCAGAAGCATCATGAGATTCAAGCCTGTGAGCATTCTGATACCCTCGGAGTTCCTGATGATGTTCCGGCAAGCGTGGTGACAACTGCCACCCGGCATGTCTGTGAAAAGAACAACCATGCGCATTCCTGCCAGCTCCTTGATGGCCGTACGAACGGCCGTCTCAAGCTCCGGAAGCCCCAGACCCGTGTTCGTCACTGCCCTCCACCCGCTCTGCGTGCCCAGGATTCCCCGCACCGCACCCATCAGACCCTCACCGACTTCACCGTGCGCGACGATTACGCAACCGATTCCCCGGCCCAGCTTCGTCATTCCGTTTCGCTCCTGAGGGTTCTCCGGGCTCTCGACTTGTCCGATTCCAGATCTCTGAGCCGCTTGTCCAGTTCTCTTGCGGGGTTGGTTCCGTGCAGCTTCAGAAGCTGGTGCAGAGCGATAATCTCCGCAATCACAGTGACGTTCTTGCCCGGCACCAGCGGCAGCGTCACTATGGGGATCTCAACTCCGAGGATCTCGGTTGTCTTCTCGTCCAGACCCAGCCGCTCGTAGTCATCGAGATCGGACCAGTGAACCAGCTGTACCTCGACCTCGATTCGCTTCTGTTGACGGATAGCGCGAATTCCAAAGACCGCCTGCACATCGATGATACCGATCCCGCGAATCTCCATGTTGTGACGAAGAAGGTCACTCCCAGCCCCTATCAGATTATCCTGAGGCGTCCGCGTGACTATCACAATGTCGTCCGCAACAAGCCTGTGTCCGTGCTCGACGAGATCAAGACCACACTCGCTCTTGCCTATGCCGCTTGGGCCGGTAAAGAGCAACCCCATGCCGTAGACGTCTACGAGCGTGCCGTGAACCGACGTCCGTGGAGACAGCGCTCTATCGATCGCAGCGCCCACCTCCCGCACCACCTGATTCGACCCAGACCCCGTCCTCAGCACGGGAATGCCCGCATCATTGCACAGCTCGACCAACTCGGCAGGGGGTTCACGCCCATCCGTGACAATGACGCAGGGGACGGAGGCCACAACGAGTCTCGCCAGCGTTCGCCTTTTTCCGTCGGAGTCCAGTGTCCTCAGGAAGGCGAGTTCGGCCTCTCCGAGTATCTGGATTCGCTCTGCCACAAAGCCCTGTTCGAATCCCGCAAGGAAGAGTCCCGGTTTGCATAACTCACTTGTCCCAATGATGCTGTCGAGAGCATCCCCGGAAGTTGCCACATCGAATGGCAACTCCTCGCTGAGTTCACCCAGAATCTGCCGAACCGTCAATCTGCTCATGAGAGTGCTCCGTTGCGTCGCTACACCGTGCTGCCGCATGCCTCTGTCCAGAGATGCTCACATCGGCTACGCGCTCGGTTCCACCAGCCCGTAATCCCCATCGTCCCGGCGGTACATGACGTTGACCTCTTCAGTCTCCGTATTCCAGAATACCAGGAACCTCGCGCCCAACTCCTCCAGCTCGTGGAAAGCATCCTCGGGACTCATTCTCGTGCTTGCCAGTTCCTCCGGCAGTATGCCCACTTCTTCCGGAGCGACCCCGCCGGCAGCGGCAGCCACACCAGCCCTGGTTTCTCTGCCCTTGCGACTCCGAATGCGCTCCTTGTGTCTCCGCACCTGCCGTTCCACTTTGTCTACGGCCCTGTCGAATGCAGCTCTGAAGTCGTCGGCCGACTGCTCGCTTGAGATGATGACCCTCGACGCGTGCACTGTGAGATCCACGATGTGACGGCGCCCCTCTTTCTCGAGGACCACGTTCGCCTCATCCACACGGTCGAAGTAGTGTGCGAGATGCTCCACTTTGGATTCAATGTGATCTCGCAGGCCGTCTTCGAGGTCGAAGTGCCTTGCCGTGATCCTGATATTCATCGCCCCTCCCTTCGACAGCAAACAATCACGAGCACACGTTCCCCACGAGCGCCTGCACTGCACGCTCCGCCTCATACGAACTCCTCACGAATGGTCCCGCTGATACCCAACCGAAGCCCATTCCGAGAGCTGTCTCTCTGATATCGTCGAACTCCTCCGGTGGAATGAATCGCTGAACCTTGAGATGGTTGCGGGATGGTCTCAGATACTGCCCGACATAGGCGATATCCGTCCCGGCGCACCGGAGGTCCCTCAGAGCTGCGTCCACTTCAAGCCGCGTTTCACCAAGCCCCAGCATCAGGGAGGACTTGACGAGGCCGTCGTATCGCGCGTCCGCCGCGTGCTTGAGTACCTTCAGCGATCTATTCAGGTCGGCCTGCGGCCGCACTGTCTCATACAGACGCCGTACCGTCTCGACGTTGTGTGAGAACACATCCGGCCCTGCGTGAAGAACAACGTCTACCAGCTCCAACCGCCCGCCGAAATCCGGAACCAGCACCTCGACACCGACGCCCGGCAGCTCACAACGGACGGAGCGTATCGTCCGGGCAAACTGCTCTGCTCCTTGGTCCGGAAGATCGTCCCTGGTCACCGATGTGATGACGACGTACTCGAGTCCGAGGCGCTTCACCGCCTCCGCGAGTCTCCGAGGTTCATCGGGGTCGGGCGCCTCCGGCGCGCCGTGCGAGACCGCACAGAACCTGCAGTCACGCGTACAGCGGTCTCCAAGGATCATGAACGTCGCAGTCCCTCGGCTGAAGCAATCAACTCTATTGGGACATCTCGCCTCGTCACACACCGTGGTAAGTCCGAACTCGGCAATCGTCTCCTTCACGCGCCGTGTGCGAGCCGGGTCTGCGATCGGTTTGGTCAACCACGGCGGTAAACGCAGATCTTCGTTCACTTGGATTCGATTCTCCCCAGAATGTCGCCCGCTGCAACCTGCTGATCTTCGTTCACCACTCTCTCCACCAGAACACCCGAACACGGTGCCTGGACCGTCAGCGCCGTCTTCTCCTCTTCGGCTTCAACTATCAGAAGCTCGTCCCCTTCTTCGACCGTCGCTCCGAGATCAGCTTTCCAGTACAGAACAGTGAAGCGCTCGGCGTTGGAGTCCGTCCGTTGCAGAATCACGTCCCTGATCAATGCGCTCTCCCCCCACTCTTGGAAAACCTCATATCTCCTTGCGGAGCCCTGCCCGGAGAATGCCCATCTGGTCTCTGTATTTCGCAACCGCACGTCTTGAGATCCTGAGGCCCATCCTCCTGAGCTCCTCCGCAATCTTCTGGTCCGACAACGGTCTCTTCTTGTCCTCACGGCTCATGATGCCGCGCATCGCGTCCTGCACCGCCTTCGCTGCGATTTCCGTTCCGTCGCTCGTGCGGATGCCGCTCGAGAAAAAGTACTTGAGCTCGAACGTCCCGCGAGGCGTCTGAACGTACTTGCCTCTCGTTACCCTGCTGATCGTCGATTCATGCATGCTCACATCATCAGCGATCTGCTGGAGGGTGAGAGGCTTCATGGCCGCAATGCCCTTCTCGAAGAACCCGGACTGCGCCCTTGAGATGCTCTCCATCACACGGACCATCGTGCGGCGTCGATTCTCTATGCTCTGGACGATCCAACGCGCGGCTTTGAGCTTCTTGACGATGAATTCCTTCTCCTCCGAATCGCCTCCAGAGCGTAGAATGCGCCGGTACGTGGGATTGATCCGAACACGCGGCACGTCCTGATCGTTCAGGTAGACCACATACTCACCATCAACCTCTTCCACGATGAGATCCGGGGTGATGTAGCCCGGGTCGCCCCCCCCGGGATCGATTCTGGGCCTCGGATCCAGTTTGGAGATCTCGGCGATGGCGCTTCTCAGCTCGTCCACCGTGACTCCGAGCTTGCGGCGTATCTGATCGTACTTGCACGCCTTCAGTTCCTCGAAGCAGGTGGTTACGACCTTCGCGGCTACGCTGTCGCTCATTCCCTTGCGCTCAAGCTGAAGAAGAAGGCATTCCCTTATGTCGCGCGCCGCGATTCCCGCGGGATCGAGCGACTGGACTATCTTGAGTGCACGCTCCACTGCGGAGAGCGGAGCGTGCAGCGCCGACGCGATCCCCTCCACGGTGTCCTTGACGTACCCGTCCCTGCCGAGCTCATCAATTATGTACTCGGCGATGCCGATGAGTCCATCCTCGTCGCATTCGACGTGTAACTGATGTTTGAGTTGATCTTCGAAAGTCGCGACCGCAACGGGAACGCGTTCGAGCCGCTCATCCTCTTCGCGCTCAAGGTTCTGCCCGTACGCATGTGCGTAGACGTCATCCAGGTAGTCGTCCCAGTCCAGATCCTCGGCGGCAGTGTCGGCTTCTTCGGTCTTCACGGGCTCATCAGCCGCCTCGTCCTTCTCAGCCGGCGCGCTCTCAGCCTCCCTCTCCGACTTCCCCGCCTCCTCCGACTCATCCGACCCGTCCGACGCCTCAGTCTCAGCCTCTTCTTCCTCGTCCGCCCGCTCGAGCAGAGGATTCTGCAACAGTTCCTGCTTGAGGAACTGCTCCAGTTCCATAGTCGAAACCTGCAGTATCTTGAGAGCCATCTGCAGTCTGGGCGTCATGACCAGCTGCTGCGACATCCTCAGGTGAAGGCCTGGTCTCATGTCCATCGTGCTCGTCTCCTTGCCTGTCCCCGTTAGAGCTGGAACCGTTCACCGAGATAGAGTCGTCTGGCTTCCTCGTTGGTCGCCAGCTCGTGCGCTCCCCCTGAAAGGAGTATCTTCCCCTCATACATGATATACGCGCGATCGGTTACCGACAACGTCTCCCGTACACTGTGGTCGGTGATCAGAATCCCGATGTCGCGCTTCTTCAGCCGCCTGATGATTGCCTGAATGTCCTGAACGACAATCGGGTCTATTCCCACGAAAGGCTCATCGAGCAGGAGAAACGCCGGGTTCGTGACGAGGGCTCTCGTTATTTCCACCCTCCGTCTCTCTCCTCCGGACAGCGTTGCCGCCGACTGGTCAACTAGATCCTCTATGCCAAGTTCTCTCAACAGGTCGGCCAGCCTCTCTCGCCGCTCCGTTCGTGAGAGATCCAGTGTTTCCAAAATGGCCATTATGTTCTGTCCGACAGAAAGACCACGGAAGATTGATGATTCCTGTGACAGATAGCCGACACCTCTTGTCGCACGCTTGTACATCGGAAGTCGCGTGATCTCTTCATCGTCAAGGTACACGCTGCCGGAGTCCGGTTTCAGAAGCCCGACTATCATGTGGAAGGTCGTGGTCTTGCCGGCGCCGTTCGGTCCCAGCAGACCTACCACTTCGCCGCGTGCGAGCGTGAGCTCGACTTCATTCACCACCCTGCGACGCCCGTAGCTCTTCACGAGCCCCGACGCCCTGAGTTCGCGCGGCACTGAACCTCGTTCTCCCTCGCGTCCTGAAGCAGGTTTGTCGCTCATTCGCTACTGCTCTTCCTCGAGTTCACCGCTCGCCGAGCGGACGTAGGCCCTGAAGTCGCTCAGAATCCTCAGATTCCTGAGATCCGGGTCCGCCTCCGCCCCGGTGCCTGTCATGACATCACCGTCCTTCGTGACGCGGACGGCTCTGTCGGTCTCGATCTTGCCCTTCAGTTCGCACCACAGAAGTCTCTCTGTCTCCAGCACGGTCCCGTCCGCCGATGTGACAACGACGTTCCCGAGCACTTCCATGTCGCTCGTGCGCTGCCGCAGGAGGCCCGTGCGCGCTGTCAACGTTGACCTGAGTTCCCCGTCCTCGTCAAAGAACTCGATCCGGGGTGAAGTGGTCTCGACCCGGTCCGCCTTTTCGAACACGAGCGCCAGAGTTGCCGAGAGCGTCCACACAATGCGTCCATCACTCGTCTGCGTGAGCTTGAAGCTGCTTATTTCCTGGTCGGGAAGCACCGTCCCACCACCCGCATCACCCCCGGTCCCGCGATCGCACCCGGAGAGCGCAACCAGCACGGTCAGCAGCACGGCGAGGACGACCTTCAGACATCTCCTAGACAATGCCCCTCCTGAGCGAAACCATCCGTAGAGACGGCAGCATCGCGAATCCCTCACCCCCAATATACGCAGGTTCGGTTCCGCTTACAAGCCGCACACAGCGCCGACCGTGGTCTTTTCGATCCAACCTCAGCAACGCGATGTAGAATAGCAGAAGGGGTTCCCTGGGGTCAACGGGGGAGGCTATCTTACTGCCTTGAGACAGTCATGGATGTGTATGACGCCCTTGGGAGATCCGTCGTCATTCAGAATGATAAGGGATGTGATCGGGCTTGGGGTGGCCGTCTCCATTCGCTCAAGGGCTTCCGCGAGCAGGACGTCCTCTGCGATCGTTTTCGGGGTCCGTATCATTACCTCTTCAACCGGCACTTCCAGGACGTCGGAGCGATCCATGAGGATCCGCTTCAGATCCCCGTCAGAGATAATGCCCACAAGTCGACCCGTGTCGTCCACGATGGTTGTCATACCGAGACGCTTGTTTACTATTTCAACGATTGCCTCATGCATCAAGGCCCCATCACGGACCACCGGAAGCTCGGCGCCGGTGTGCATGGCGTCACGTACCCTCAGGAGCAGCCGACGTCCCAGTGCTCCGCCGGGATGAAAAACCGCGAAGCGGTTGGCGTCGATATCTTTCTCCCTCATGACCACCATCGCGAGAGCATCGCCCAGAGCGAGCGCCACCGTTGTGCTTGCTGTCGGCACGAGGTCCATCGGGCACGCTTCCTTCTCGACCGAAGCGTCAAGAACCAGGTCGGCGCGCTCCGCAAGCGTCGATGCGACAGAGCCTGTGATCGCTATGAGGGGCACGCCTATGTCTCTGAAAACGGGGATCATTGCGAGAAGTTCCTGCCCTTCCCCGCTCTTGGACACGGCGAGCACAACATCACCCCCCTCTACCGTCCCAAGGTCACCGTGCACGGCCTCCGACGAATGCAGGAAGAATGCGGGTGTCCCGGTGCTGGCGAACGTTGCCGCTATCTTCCGGGCGACGATGCCGGACTTGCCCACTCCGCAGACGACGAGCCTGCCCTTCGTTTCAATGATCGTTCGGGCCGCTCTGGCGAACTCGGCGCCGAGGCCGGAAGCGAGCCTGGCTATGCCGTCCTGCTCGATCGCCAGGACCTCGCACCCATGCGCTATCAGGCGATTCTCAAGAACGTCCCGTTCTCCATCCGACAAGCCGCTCACTGTTTTCTCCATTCCACACGGACCGGGACAACTGTCGCCCTCCGACCTCCTCCGCTACCGCGCCGGCCGCACCGTCAACTTGCGTTCGCGATGTAGTCCTTGACGACCCTCTCCCAATCACCCCGAGCCTTGAGAATCGCCTCAACTGTCTCCCTGACTGCGCCCCGCCCACCGAGCGCGTCCGTCACGTGACTAACGACGGCGAGAACATCGGCGCACGCGTCTGCCACGGCGATACCGACTCCCGCCGCCATCAGCGGTTCGATGTCCACGATGTCATCTCCGACATAGGCAATAGCTTCAAGTCCAATCCCGTGTTCCTCGGCGATTCTCCGGATGCGGGACAGTTTCGCGTGCTCTCCCTGATAGACCTCCGTTACACCCAGCATCGTTGCCCTGTGCTCGACGATCAACGAACTTCGTGCCGACAGAAAAACCACATCGATTCCCGCGTGCTGCGCGAATTTGATTGCCACACCGTCCTTTACCGAGAAGACCTTGAGCTCCTCTCCATCCCTTCCGAGTACGAGTTCGGGTCTCGTGAGCACACCATCGATGTCGAGAACAAGCACACGGACTTTCTCCGCCGCCGAAGGCTCAAGCGTAATCAATCCCGCCCCCTATCCGGTCCGAACGACACGGGCCACAGCCAACACCTCTTCAAGTACCTTCGGCAACTCCGCCAGGGAGAGCATCGATTGCCCGTCCGAAAGCGCCGAGGGCGGGTCGGGGTGAGTCTCGATGAAGAGCGCATCGCACCCTGCCGCGCAGGCTGCCTTGGCCAGCACCGGCACGAACTCCGGCTGCCCACCGGACACGCCTCCCGCCGCTCCTGGGAGCTGCACGCTGTGCGTCGCGTCGAACACGACCGGGCAGCCCAGGCCCTGCATTATCGGTACTGCCCGCATGTCGACAACGAGGTTGTGATATCCAAACGATGCTCCACGCTCTGTCAGAAGCACCTTCGGATTTCCAGCCGCGACCGCCTTGGCGGCGATCCTCCCCATGTCCTCGGGCGCCATGAACTGCCCTTTCTTGATATTCAGGGGCTTACCCGTCCGCGCGGCCGCCTCGAGAAGTCGCGTCTGCCTGCACAGGAAGGCCGGGATCTGGAGCGCGTCCACCACATCCGCCGCTCTTCGTGCCTCCTCCACAGTGTGAATGTCCGTGATCACGGCAAGACCGGTCTCCTCCTTGACCCGCGAGAGCATGGCCAGTCCCTCATCGAGTCCCGGCCCTGCGTACGAACCGGGAGACATCCTGTTGTCCTTGAGATACGAGGACTTGAAGACAATGTCGACCCCGAGCTGTTCCCCGATGCCGACGAGCGCCTTCGCCACATCCAGGACCATCTCCTCGCTCTCGAGCGCGCACGGACCCGCTATCAGGGCCAGCGGTCGTCCGCGGCCTATCTCCACTCCACCGATGGCTATCGGGTTCTCTGCCATCTGCTGTTCCTTTTCTCTGTCCTCAGTGCAGCATCAACGGGAGTGCACCATCAACCGGACCGCAGCATCAACCGGACCGCAGCATCAACGGGAGCGCAGTATCAACCGGAGCGCAGCATCAACCGGCTACGCGCACCCCCTCAGCCGGCTCATCCTTCTCCCTTTCCGACTCACTGTGGCCGAGAGCCGCATGGACGAATTCGCGGAAAAGCGGATGCGCTCGGCCCGGCCGCGACTTGAACTCGGGATGGAACTGGCAGGCTACGAACCATGGATGATCCGCAATCTCGACCATCTCGACGAGATCCGCCTTCGCGTACACCCCTGTGGACACCAGCCCCTTCGACTCCAGAAGCTCTCTGTATTTGTTGTTGTACTCGTAACGATGTCGGTGACGTTCGCGCGCCACGTCGCCGGCATAGGCCTCCTGCGCTCGCGAACCCGCCAGAAGCCTGCAATCGTAACCGCCCAACCGCATCGTCCCTCCCATGTTCACGACGCTCTGAAGCTCGGGCAGGAGAGCGATGACCGGATCGGGCGTGTCCGGCGCGAATTCGGTCGAATGCGCTTCTGCGAGACCACAGACGTTGCGTGCGTATTCGATGACGGCGCAGTGCATTCCCAAGCAGATCCCGAAGTACGGAACGCCGTTTTGACGCGCATATCCCACGGAAGCTATCTTCCCCTCTATGCCGCGCTCTCCGAAACCACCAGGAACAAGAATCCCGTCCATTCCAGCGAGAATCCTCCCCGCGCTTTCCTCGCGCTCGATATCTTCGACATCGATCCAAGCGAGCTCGACTCGCGCATCGTTCTCAGCCCCGGCGTGCAGAAACGCCTCGCTGATGCTCTTGTAGGCATCCTTGAGATTGATGTACTTCCCACACACGGCGATCTTCACTCTGTGCTTTGGATTGTAGATCCTCTCAACTACCGTCTCCATCGCGCTGAGATCAACCGCATCCGCCTCAAGCTTCAGTTTCGAGATCACGATGCCGTCAAGCCCATCCTCATGGAAACGAAGCGGCACTTCATAGATCGAGTCCACGTCCCGAGCATCGATGACGGCGGCTATCTCAACGTTACAGAAGAGCGCTATCTTCTGCTTGAGTTCCAGGCCCAGTTCGCGCTCCGTCCTGCACATCAGGATATCCGGCTGGATGCCGATGTCTCTCAGGGCTCTCACGCTGTGTTGCGTGGGTTTGGTCTTGAGTTCGCCCGCCGTCTTGATGTACGGAACAAGTGTCAGGTGAATGAAGAGCGTATCGTCGGTTCCAAGATCGAGACGCATCTGCCGGATGGCCTCCAGAAAGGGAAGACTCTCGATATCACCAACAGTGCCGCCGATCTCCGCGATCACGACATCGACACCCGTGTCTTGTGCGAGTTTGATGATGCGTTCTTTGATCTCGTTTGTCACATGTGGCACGACCTGCACTGTCCCACCGAGGTAGTCCCCACGCCTTTCCTTCTTGATGATCGTGTCGTAGATCTGACCTGTCGTGATGTTGTTGTTTTCTCTAAGTTCCCTGTCGATGAAACGTTCGTAGTGGCCAAGATCGAGATCTGTTTCCGCCCCGTCGTCGGTCACGAAGACCTCGCCGTGCTGGATGGGGCTCATCGTCCCCGGATCTACGTTGAGGTAGGGATCACACTTCAGCATTGTGACGCTGATTCCGCGGCTCTCCAGAAGATAGCCGATCGAAGCGGAGGCTATCCCTTTTCCCAGGGCAGAAACCACTCCACCTGTGACGAAGATGAACTTGGGCATGGCAACTCTCTCTCCCGGTGGGGCATGTTGCAGTGGGACGGTTCTCACCGGCCTTCATCAGGCTTCGAGCAATCGCCCTATCGCAGCAATATCGGACGGACGATCGACGCTGGGCGTCTCGTGCTCGCTCACGACAACGCCGATTGACATCCCGTTCTCCAGCGCGCGAAGCTGTTCGAGATTCTCCCTTGTTTCGAGTTCCCCTCGGGGAAGACACGAGAATCTTTCGAGCGTCCGGCGCCGGAAGCAATATATCCCAACGTGATGCAGATACGACGGCTTCCCGGGATCGTCGGCAACAGCTTGTGGATTGCCGCTCTCCTGAGTCCTTGAGGAAGGGATCGGAGCTCTCGAGAAGTAGAG
Source organism: bacterium (assembly GCA_025782395.1). Taxonomy (GTDB): domain Bacteria; phylum Joyebacterota; class Joyebacteria; order Joyebacterales; family Joyebacteraceae; genus Joyebacterum. The sequence goes on along the minus strand of JALGZD010000211.1, from coordinate 2,251 downwards.
GGCACGCCCTGCCGCGTCTTTCACGACCTTTACCACATCACGACTCAAGTAGCCCGCCGGGTCGTCGTCGCCGTAAGCCATTGTCGTGATATCGAAGCCGTTCGAGAGGAAACCGACGACACGGTCTATGTCCTTCGGCTCTATGAGGGGCTGGTCTCCCTGGAGATTCACGATGATCTCCGCATCGCTCGAGGCCGCGGCCGACGCAACCCGGTCGGTTCCCGTGGCACACACCTGCGTGACCATGGCAACGCTGCCACCGTTCGATGCCACGACGCGTGCCACTTCATCGCTGTCTGTCGCTACAATGACCCGATCGATCGACGCAGCAGCTGAGAGTCTCCTCAGGACATGTACGATGAGAGGATCACCCGCGATCGGGACCAGCGCTTTACCTGGAAAACGGGAGGACTCCAGTCGACACGGAATGACTCCCAGCACCTTCTCCCTCGCCATCGCGTCCCTCTGCTCTGAAGGGTGAGGCTACTTGTAGTCCAGAACGATCACCTTCCGCTTGTCCGGGAGGTTGTCCTTGTCTATCTCGATACTCGTCGCCCCGACTCGCTCCACCTGTTTCATCAGCTTCAGGAAGTCATCAACGGGCTGAATGGGGAAACCCAGGTCCTCTGTCTTGTAGTGCATCGGGATCACGATCCGGGCGCCCAGTTGCTCGGCCACATCCCTGGCTTCCTCGGGACCTATGGTGTAGTAGCCACCGACCGGCGCCAGCAGCACGTCCACTTGGCCTACAGCCTCTACCTCATCGTCCGAGAGCAGGTGACCCAGGTCGCCCAGGTGCCCCACTCTCAAACCGTCCACGTCAACGACGTGAACGATGTTGCGCCCGCGCTCCTGTCCCTTGCTCTCGTCATGGAATGTCCCAACGCCGCGGAGAACCACACCCTTGATCGTTCTCTCCTCACCACCACGGATGATCGCTGGATCCCCCGCGATTTCATCCACAGCATTGTGGTCGGCGTGATCGTGACTCACCGTGATGACATCGGCGGAGTCCCTGATCGGAGCATATCCGACGGCGCCATCGTACGAACCCGACTCAAACGGATCAGTCATGACCTTTGTTCCGTCGCTGGACTCGATCAGGAAGGATGAGTGACCCAGCCACTTGATCTTCATCGTCTGTCTCCTCCAGCCCTACGGCCGGTCGTCTCTCGCCATATGTGCTTCTCATGCCCACATACTTCTCGTGTCCGTACACAACAAAGAGGTGTTTTCAAGGGGATCGACACCACCCGAGAGAACACCTCTTCCGAATCACATGCGCCACACGAACGACTGCCGGACGCCTGTCCGTCCTCGTCTTCCACCGATTGCCCACCCTCGTCGCGGCCGGCACGCTCGTATTGCACCTGGAAACCCATCCTCCTAAGCTCTTCCGGGACTACTGAACGCTCACACGCTTCCTGTCCCTGCCCCAGCGCTGGAACGTAACAAGACCGTCACTGAGAGCAAAGAGCGTGTCGTCCCCTCCCTTGCCCACGTTCTCGCCCGGGAAGAACTTGGTCCCGCGCTGCTTGAGAATGATTGTCCCAGCTCGCACGAACTGGCCGCCGAAGCGTTTGATTCCCAACCGCTTCGCGTTGGAATCGCGGCCGTTCCGCGAGCTTCCAACACCTTTCTTGTGTGCCATTTCCGGAATCCTCCGTCACCGGGCACCCTCGCCCGCCCTGCTGCAATCTACGCCGTGATCTTGGCGATACTAAGCTCGGTATAGCCCTGCCGATGCCCATTCTTCCGCTGGTAGCCTTTCCTGCGCTTCTTCTTGTAGACGATGATCTTCTTCGCGCGACCATGATCCGCGATCTTCGCTGACACACTCGCACCCTCGACGATGGGCGTACCGACGGTCAGCTCACCATCTACGCTGAGAGCCAGAACATCCTCGATCCTGACGCTCTCCCCAACCTCACTGTGAAGTTTGGGAACGCGGATTCTATCCCCCTCGGAGACCTTGAACTGCACCCCTCCGGTTCTCACGATTGCGTAATCCACACATCCTCCTGCTTCTTCGTCCCTCAGCTACTGCGATGCTCAGTTATCCAAACCTTTATACTATACGGCTATTGCCAGAGATGTCAAGCGTCAAGTCACGCCCTTGAGGCAACGCACGGGTACAGGGTCTGTTGCCGAAGGCATGTCTAGGCCGGAGTGGGTGTGGAAGCAGGCCCGGGCAGAAAGGCAAGCAGACGCAGGATTGTCTCGGGGGCCAGAGAAGGGGATCGGGTCTGAC
>JALGZD010000220.1 GCA_025782395.1 bacterium | reverse complement strand
AAACTCCCTTGATGAACGCCTTCGCTTTCTCGACGGTGTCCGCGTGGGCCACCGTTGTTATGAAGCGGCTCCGGAGGATGGTCTCCTCCGTCCTGCAGGTCGCTGCTGGTATGGGGTACCTTGACGGAGCGGTCATCTGCGTCTCTCAGGGGCTCGGGGTCAGGCCACGGGGCAGCGTATCTCAGAATCGCAATATGCTAGCACAAGCCTGGCCAGACGTGCACGTACGGCGCGCACGGATTCGCGAATTGCTTCCAGAGCGCCTTCTGCAGTATAATCAATGTGACGGAATCAAGACTGCCACTGCCGCCGGCCTGTCGGTGCTCGGCGCAGGCTCGCGCGGCCAGGATTGAACTCGGGTGTTCGCATGAGCCCCTGTCTTGCCCTTCGCAGGTGTGTCTCCCTACTGAGTCTCTCGGTTGGTGCCGTGGTCCTCGTCCTGCTTGTCGCGGAGGTGGGCCTCCGTGTCTTTGCTCCCGGACAGCACGTCCCTCAGCGCGAGTACGACGAGCAGCTCGGGTGGAGAGGCCGCCCCGAGCTGGACTGTCAGCTCAGAGAGAAGTCCTTCACGATAAGCATCTCTCAGAACAGTTCCGGCTTCCGCGACAGGGAGCGCACTCGGGACAAGCGGCCAGGATCGATGCGAATCCTGTGCCTCGGTGACTCCTTCACGTGGGGATGGGGCGTCGAGGAGCCTGCGATCTACACGCGCGTTCTCGAACGGGCACTTGAGGGCGGTGATACGCAGATCGAGGTGGCGAATGCGGGCGTCGGCGGCTACAGCACGGATCAGCTGCTCATCTATCTTCGGGAGGAGGCACTGGAGTACTCGCCCGACCTCGTCCTCTACCAGGCGGCGCGCAACGACATCCGCGGGAACATGACCACCACTGCCGAGGGGCTGTACAGCAAGCCCAGATTCGTGCTCAGTGACGACGGCGTTCTGGTGGCCAAGAACTGCCCCGTCCCTCCGCTTTCTTCCCTGGGCCGGGTCAAGTATGTAGTGTCACGGAAGAGCAGATTCGCCTACTTCGTCAAGCACCGGATGCACCTGGGCCGCCACGGCGTGCGGCGGCCCGGAGCGGGCGCTGCGGCTGAGCGGGTACCGATCGTATCCGACAGGGCCGACCACCCGTTCATGCTTTTCTGCAGTCTGGTGAGGGAGATGCGGGACGAATGCGAGGCCAGCGGAGCGGAGTTCGCGGCGCTTCTGGGATTCAGACTGAGCGAGGAGCAGATGGAGTACTGGGGCCGCGAGTGCGAGGGCGTCGAGACGCACTTCCTGCGCGAGTATCTTCTGGACCTGGAGGAGACGAGCGGCCAGCCGGCATTCATCGAGGATGACGGCCACTGGACCGAACAAGGCCACTGGTGGGTCGCCGAGTACATTCGACTCAACGTTCTGCCGACGGCCGACACCGATCCTGACCAGAGCGATCCACGGACATGACCCCGTAGCGCCACATCAGCGGCAGCAGCGCGCCCGCGTCCGCGCGGACTGCGGCATCACGGGTTATCAATCGTTCATGGAGAACGTGTTCCTCTACGCCGGGAACACCTACTACTTCGTGGTGGACGGCTACAACGAGGACTGCGGCGAGTACGTGCTTCAGATCTACATCTCGGCTCCGAACACGATCATGTTCTCAGCGATCGCGGAGTTCCCGGTGCTCTCGTGTCAGCCGTGCGGGCTGGAGTACGTAATCGAGATCGACGGCTACACCGGGCCGTCGCCGGTCGAGCATGCGAGCTGGACGACGATCAAGGCTCTGTATCGCTGAGGTAGCAGTTGCACCGCTTGGGCAGTTCATCGGGGCCCCGTGGATGGTCACGGGGTCCCGTCTTTTCCCCACATCACCGACGAGGTGCTCCGCGGGCCGGTCGTGGGTGGAGGGGCTTGCCGGGGCGTTGTGAAATGGCTATGATGTGATGTGCGCTTGTGCAGGGTAACGTACTGGAGCGGCGTGTTCACTGGCATCGAGCGCGTGTCAGGTTGGTGTGGCGATCTGGACGTGGTGCACCTTCACACTTGGGGTCTCATGAAGACGCATAGTACCGCGGTACGCATTCTCAGAATCGTACGTCCGTGGTGGAAATCCGTAGCCGCGGCCGCTGTCTGCATGACGATATTCGCGATGCTGAGCGGCGTCACGCTCGGGATGATACTGCCTCTGTTTGATGATGTCCTGGTGCCGGCAGGGGAGCGCGCGGGGGACAAGGACCTGCTGGTGGTCCTCGAGCAGCACTGCTCGGCACCCATGAGTGAGCTTCGGAGTTCGATCATCTCGTTTGATTCCTTGGGTGTCGGGGAGAGCTGGGAACAACTGGCCGACGGGATCAGCAGGGCTCTCGAGGAGTCTGACCCCTCACAGATACTCCTCGCGGTCATAGTTCTCGTGGTTGTCATAGTAGCCCTGAAGAATCTGTTCGGGTTCCTGCAAACATTTCTCATGGCACGAGTGGAACAGGGAGTCATCGCGCGAGTCCGCAACACCCTCTACTCTCACATACTCGAACTGGATATGAGGTTCTACACATCTACGCGTTCGGGAGATGTCATAGCGAGGTTCACGTCAGACATTGCAGGAATGAACCGTTCGATGACGCAGATACTCATGAAGGTCCCGAGAGAGATGGTGCTTCTGGCCGTCTATCTGACCGTGGCACTCTGGGCGTCGTGGCAACTCGCTCTCGCGACAGTGCTCATATTTCCACCGGTGATGTTCGTCATTCTCATTATCGGCAGGATCCTGAAGAGGAAGACTCACTACGCCCAGCGCAGACTCTCTGACTTCTCGTCCTTGCTCCAGGAAACGATATTCGGCATCAGGGTCGTCAAGGCGTTCTCGATGGAGGAGTTCGAGGGCGAGAAGTTCAGGAGGATCATAAGCGAGCACCGGAAGACGAGGGTCTCTCTTCGCAGAATAGGAGCGCTGGCAAGCCCTCTGACCGAGGCCATGGGAGCGGTTGCAAGCGGTCTCATCATGTGGTACGGCGGACGGGCCGTGCTTGCCGGTGAGTCGCTTTCGGCGGGACGGTTCCTTGTATTCCTCGCGGCCATTCTCTCGATGATGAGGCCCATCAAGATGTTGAGCAACGCCAACGCGGTGATACAGGGCGGGTTCGCGTCTGCCGAGAGGGTGTTCGAACTGATGGACAGACCGGTGAAGATCAAGCAGTCGGATGATCCCATGCCCCTGAGATCGGTCAGTGAAGGTATCGAGTTCCACGACGTGTGCTTCAGCTACACGGAGGGTATCGAGGTCCTTCGCGACGTCAGCTTCACGATCGGCAAGGGCGAGATCGTAGCCCTGGTCGGCCCCAGTGGGGGAGGGAAGAGCACGATCGCCGATATGATCCCGAGGTTCTACGACCCCGACTCCGGCTCGGTGACGATCGACGGAATGGACCTGCGAGACATCGCGGTCAAGGACATCAGGCGGAGTCTTGGCGTCGTGACTCAAGAGACCGTGCTGTTCAATGACACCGTGGCGAACAACATCGCATACGGAGTCAGTGACATACCATTCGAGAGAATTCAGAAGGCGGCGGAAGCGGCCAATGCGCTCGAGTTCATACAGGAACTCCCCGATGGATTCGAGACCGTGATCGGAGAGAGAGGGTGCTGGCTCTCCGGCGGACAGAAACAGCGGCTTGCCATCGCCAGGGCGATCCTGAAGAACCCGGAGATACTGATATTCGATGAGGCGACGTCCGCACTGGACACGCACTCCGAGCGCTACGTGCAGAAGGCCATAGACAACCTGATGAAGGGG
>JALGZD010000230.1 GCA_025782395.1 bacterium | reverse complement strand
TAGATTCCGTGGTAGGTCACACTGGCGACCGCCTCGAGACGCGGCGTCTCCGTACTCGCGACCGATGGAACGTCTCGTTCGGTCTCATTCGCGGCTATGGATTCGTGTCCCTGATAGCCGCCGCTCGAACTGCAGCTCACCACGCCCGCCGACAGCATGAACCCCACGAGTGCCTTCACGAACCCCGATCGCCCCATCCTCTGCTCCTTGCGCTAGCTACCACCTCGACCAACTGCCCGTTGAAATCCACGTGCCCGGCTGCCCGGTCCGCAGGGAACATCGAAAGCCGCCCCGGGCAGCTTGGGCGCCGGGGCGGCTCAACAAAATACCATGACGCAGCTCACGGGCACGCTAGCTGCCGAGCTGGAACCGGATCTGAGCGCCGAAGGTGATCGAGTTGAGGTCCACGTCCTCGAGATTCTCAAAGACATCCGTGTTCTGGAAGCGGTAGAGAGCGTAGGCGTCCAGGTCCATGCCGCCCAGACTGAAGTCCACGCCGGCGCGCAGGGCGTAGAAGGGCTCACTCCACCACTCACCGTCGAAGTAGCCGGTGCCGATTCCCACGCCACCGTAGATGAAGTCACCGAGAAGGGCATAGGCCTGCGGCTGGATCAGCGCGTTGCCCGTACCGCCGAAGTCCAGAATCCACTCCACATCACCCTCGACCTTCAGAATTACAAAGTCGTGCTGATAGGACGCGAGGAAGCCAAGCGCATTCTCGTCGAACTCGTCGTCGTCTTTGATATCGCCGAGTGTAGTCAGGTAATGAACACCGCCGCCGAAACGACCTGCCGCCAGTGCCGGTGCAGCAAGCGCTCCCGCCAGAACGAGCGAAACGACGAGCAAACAGAGTGAACGTCTCATCACAAGCCTCCCTACTCTTGAAGTGGACGAACAACCGTCGCAAACCGAATCACCTCTAGACACGAGCATCGTAGACCGGGCCAGGAAAGCTGTCAAACGGATTCGCGTGAGAGTTGGAACCAGCAGCTACGGTTCCGCGTCCAGCACTTCTCTTGTCCTGCGGAGGAGGTCACTCGGGCCGAAGGGCTTACGGAGCAGTGACACTCCCTCATCCAGAACGAACTTCGTGTGGATCGCATCGATGCTGTATCCGCTCATGTAGACGATGCGCAGGTCCGGGCTGGCTTCCCGGATTCGCGCAGCGACCTTCTGACCGCCGAGTTTCGGCATGACCACATCAAGAAGAGCCAGGGAGATCTCACTAGCGTGAGCATTGAATAGCTCCACTGCCTCCCGCCCGTCCGTCGCGACAATAACACCATAGCCGGCACCCTCGAGGATCCGCACGGTCGCCCCACGAACCAGCTCGTCGTCCTCGGCCACGAGGATCGTCTCCGTTCCACCCGGCACAGGGCTTTCAACCGTGCCATCGGTCTTCCCGACCCGCCGCTCGACGATCGGCAAATAGATTTTGAACGCCGTCCCCTTGTCCGGCTCACTATAGACGTGGATGAGACCACCGTGCTGCTTCACGATCCCGTAGACCGTGGCGAGCCCGAGCCCCGAGCCTTTCCCCACCTCCTTCGTGGTAAAGAACGGCTCGAAGATGCGTTCCCGAGTCGCCGCGTCCATGCCGTGCCCCGTATCGCTGACGGTCAGCAGGACGTACCGGCCTTCGACCGCCCAGGGGTGCACCTCGCGATACTCCCCGTTGACCACTACGTTCTCAGTCCCGATGGTGAGCGTGCCGCCGTTCGGCATGGCGTCCCGCGCATTGACGCACAGGTTCATGAGGATCTGCTCGATCTGCGTCGGATCGACGTGAACGGTGCCCAGCGTGTGGCCGGGGACGAAGTCCAGAGCGATGCTCTCGGTGATGATGGGACGAACCATCTTCAGCAGGCCCGCAATCAGCTCGTTCATGTCTGCGTCTTCGGGTTCCATGATCTGCCTGCGGCTGAACGCCAGAAGCTGCCTGGTGAGAGCTGCGGCCTTCTCGGCGCCCTTCCGTATTTGCTCGAGATCGCGGTAGCGCCTCTCGTCCTTGGGCAAGCCCTCGCCGGCGAGTTCGGCATACCCAAGTATGGCCCCGAGGATGTTGTTGAAGTCGTGGGCAATGCCACCGGCCAGCTGCCCGACGGCCTCCATCTTCTGCGCCTGCTGCAGCTGGGAGCGAAGACTAGCCTCCTCCGTCACATCCCGCATCACGCCCACGAAACCGGCCACTTTTCCCACTCCACCCAGAACAGGCGAGATCGTCGTCTCCGTGTCGTACAACTGCCCATCGCGCTTCATCCCGGTGATGCGTCCCTGCCAGGACTCGCCGCTCATGAGTGTGTCGTTCAGGTCGGTGAAGAACTGTTCGCCCATGTAGTCCTGATCCAGGAGCCGCAGAATGTTCCCTGTGACCTCCTCAGGATCACGGCCGATGAGCCGACCGAACGCGCGGTTCGCATACTGGATGTTCCCCTCCCTGTCGCTGACAATGACCGCCTCGTTGGCCTGCTCGATCGCCGACGCAAGACGAGAAAGGGAGTGCTCTGCCTGCTTGCGCTCAACCGTTCGGCCCAGCGCACGAGCGATCTCCTCAAGGAGATCGCTCTCTTCCTCGAGGAACGGCCCCTGACAACACTCCTCGGCGTCCTCGATGTAGGACACCTCCACCGAGCCCCGCGCTTCCCCGTCGACGATGATATCGCTGGACTGACTCCACTTGGCCTCGTCGAACGGTTCCGAGACGTACTCGTGGTCCCCAAACCGAATCCTGGCACGCGCGAGTTCGGAGCAACGCCAGCCTGAGGGAATCACCCGGACGACGTCCAGGAAAACCGCCTCCAGCGTCGCATCCTCGCGAATCGACTCGGACACGTCGTACAGACAGCGCATTTCCTTGAGGCGCTCTCGACTGTCGGCAAGGGAGCGGTCCCTTGCCTCCTGCGCGCGCTTGAGCTCGGTGATGTCCTGAAGGGTGCCCGTCAGCTTCACGGTCTTGCCGTCCACAACGATGGGCGTGCAAGCCGTGTGGGTCCACAGATGACGACCCTTGGCCGTGATGAAACGAACCTCCATGTCGTAGGACTCGCCGTGGTCGAACGCCCGCTGGATCGCACTCTCCAGCTTCCCGCGGTCATCTGGATGGAAGAAGTTGATCGCCTCGTCCAGTGGCGGCATCTCGCCGACCGGCACCTCGTGGATGCGGTAGGTCTCCTCCGTCCAGGACACCACGTTCGTGGCCGCGTCAATCTCCCAGCCACCTACCTTCGCCATCCGGCCGGTCGACGAGAGGAAGGCGTCTTTCTCCCGCAGCGCCTTCTCAGCCTGTCGACGCTCCGTGACGTCCGTCAGTGTGCAGTAAGTGTGCTTGGACACGTCACCTTCGTCATACTCAGCATTCCCGTCGGCAACCACGACGCGACGCTGACCGTCCTTGCGCACGATCTCGAGTTCGAAGCCCCGGTCGCTGCCCGTCTCCTTTATGCGCTCGATGCGGCGCTCGAACTCCCCGGCCGCTTCCGGCGCCTGGAAGTCCCTGAACGACCGGCCGATAACCTCTCCGCGCTCGTATCCCAGCATGTGGAGCCACATCGCGTTCACAGCGACCAGGCGCCCGTCCCCGTCGAGTGAGTGGTAGCCGACGGGGGCCTGCTCGAAGAACATCTTGAACCGCCGTTCACTCTCACGCAGTGCCGCGTCGCTCTCGCGTTGCCTCCGCAACAACCTCGATGCCAGCAGACCTCCTGCCAGACAGGCGAGAACAAAACATGTTCTCACAAAGAGCTGATGGGGAGGGACATCCAGCGCGAGCAAGTCCAGGAAGGAGTCCCCGGAGTGAAACGTCAAGAAACCGAGGGCGCTGTCGACGACCCAGAAAAGGAGCGCAAGCATGAGCGCGGCACCGACAACGCGGCCGGTGTCAGCGCGGTCGCGATCTTCCTCCAGGTGGAAGAACCTTCTCGCGAACCTCAGGTTCAGTACGACGTCGACCAACAACAGGATCACGTACGCGACCACGGCCTGCTTCAGGACCACGAAGTGACTGAACGACATCGGGACTGTACTGCTTGCACCGGAAGCCCAACTCCACGGGGGCGGATTGAGCGTTATGGCCCATCTGGCCAGCGTATACAGACTGACCGTGCTGAGTATCCGGAACGGAACCTCCACGGCATACGCACTCAGCCACCACCTGTGCCTCTTCTGCCTTCCGCGAAGACCGGCGAACAGCCCATGCCACACAACCCACAGTGTGAAGGGGGGTACGACAAGGAGCGTGGCGTAGCCATTGCTGGGTCCCCACAACCACCACATGGATTGACAACCACCGGCCAGCGCCGACAGCAGTCCGTATTTCCAGCCCCAGGAACGAGCTATGAGCATCGGGAACAGGAGCCCCAAGAGCACGGTTGCCGTGTAGGGCGGGAAGGCGAAGCTGATGGCGTGGAAGTTCACGGCGAACCCCAGCAGCCCGAAAGCGATCGAGACCGCAGCTTTCTGCGCGATCACACGCTTGCTGTTCGATCCCCAACGGACGAAGCCATCGTCAGCCATGCCAACCGGTTTCATGTCTCACCTTTCAGGACCACGTAGGGGCGATCGATATCAGCCCAGGTTGAATCCCTTTTCTCTGAACAGCCGGACACACGCGTCAACCACATCCGGGTCGTAGAGCCGGCCCCTGTCTGCCATTATCTTTTCCAGTGCGGCGTCGGTCCCGAGCGCAGCCCGATACGGACGGTGAGTCGACATGGCCTCGACGACATCCGCGACGGCGATGATGCGAGCCTCGAGGCATATGTCGCTCTCCTTGAGCCCACAAGGATAGCCGGAGCCGTCCAGCCTCTCGTGGTGCTGGATGATCATCTGCTTCACCGGCCACGTGAAGGCCACGTCTCCGACTATATCGTGGCCGAGCTGGGGATGGGCCTTGATGAGAGCGAACTCGATCTCGGTCAGGTGCCCTGGGCGTGTGAGGATTTCCGCCGGGACAGCGATCTTCCCTATGTCGTGGATAGTCCCACCCATTCTCAGACCGTCCACGGCATCTTCCGGGAGACCCAGCTCCTGTCCTATGGCGACCGCGAGCAGGGCGACGCGGCGCTGATGACCGGCCGTGTAGGGGTCGCGCATCTCGACGGCCCGGGCGAGAGCCTCGATCGCCTCAGTCAGTGTGCCGCGCAGCCGCTTCTCGCCCTGGGCGAGCGCTTCCGCCACCCGCACCCGCTCGGCGATCTCTCCCTGCAGCTTCCGGTTGACATCATTGAGATCCGCAGTGCGCTCAGCCACCAGTTCCTCGAGGTGATCGCTGCGCTCCAAGGACTTCGTGCTGGCTTCTTTCTCCACCGTTACGTCGCGGGCGATCGCGTAGGATATTCCCTTCTCGACGACGGGGTGCGAGTTCCACCTCAGCCACCTGTAGGAGCCGTCCTTGCGCCGATACCGGTTCTCAAAGCTGGCGGTGGCATGCCCGTGATCCAGTTCCTCGCGCATCGCCTGCTGCGTCCTCGCCCGGTCGTCGGGGTGAACGAAATCGAGAGACGGACGACCGAGCAGCTCGTCGGCCGAGTAGCCAAGGGTATTCTCGAAGGCAGGGTTGACCTTCCTGAAGTAGCCGTCGATGTCTGCGATGCAGATCATGTCGGCCGACGTCTCGAAGATCTGTTCGAATTGTTCGTTGGCTTCTCTGACCTCCGCGGTCTGCTGGTCCACGCGGGCCTCGAGCGTGACGTTCAACTCGCGGACCGACTCCTCGAGCCGCCTGCGCTCGGTGATGTCGGTGTGCGTCCCTACCATGCGGAGCGGCCTGCCGGCCTCGTCCCGCTCCACAACCTTGCCGCGGTCCAGAACCCACACCCATTCCCCCGACACGTGTCTCAGTCGGTACTCCGATTCATAGAACTCGGTGTTCCCTTGCTCGTGGTCGTTCAGAGCATGCATCGCGTTCTCGATGCCGTCTGGGTGTACAAGGGTCTTCCACGACTCGAAGTTGGGTTCCACTTCTCCGGGCTCGTATCCGAGCATGGTCTCCCAACGTGGGCTGAAGTAGGTCTCCCCCGTTAGCATGTTCCAGTCCCACACGCCGTCGTTCGTACCCTCCAGTGTGAGCCGGAACCTCTTCTCTGAGGACCGCAGCGCCTCCTGGGCACGCACGCGTTCGGTCACGTCACGGGCGCTACCAAGTATCCGCGTCTCACCATTGGCTCTCAGAGGCACAGATCTGACTTCCACGGGGACGATGTCACCGACCTCGTTGACCAACTGCAGGTCCACTGGACCGACCGGCCCGGCATAGCTCGCCTTGGTCATCTCCGCAAGCGCTGCAGACTGCTCTGGTGGGAACAACCCCGAGTCGAGAACACGCATACCGATGAGCTCTTCCCGCTTGTAGCCCGAGATCTTCTCCGCAGCCTGGTTCGCGTCTGTGAAGCGCCCCTCGGAATCCAACACGTAGTGCCCGTCCGGGGAGTTCTCGAGGATTGCGCGCAGGTACTGCTCGGAGTCCCTGAGAGCCGACTCCGCGCGCAGACGCTTGGTAACATCCTGGATCACGGTGTAACAGGCCGACTCGCCCGCGAGGTGGATCGGCACTGAACTGATCTGCACATCGATGATGTGGCCGTCGCAGTGTCGCAGCTTCCCAAGGACGGGAGCGGTCTCGACTCCCTCCTCGGTACACATCTTCATCCGCTCTGCGGCGCCGGAGCGGAACTCCTCCGGTGTCCATTGAATCATCGTCCCACCGATGATCTCGTCAGCGGAGGCCGCCCCGAGCATCTCCGCAACCGCCGGATTGGCGAAGACGATTGTGCCTTCGGACTGAACGACCACGCCGACTGGCGCCGCCTCGATCAGAAAGCGGAACCGCTCTTCGCTCGCGCGGAGCATCGAGGTTCGCTCGACGAGGAGTTCCTCAAGATTGTCGCGGTGCGCAGCGAGCTCCGCGTCGGCCGCCGCGAGCCGGCGGTGTGTCCTGGTCAGAAGCGACGAGTACAGCGCTAGCAACGCAAGAAGAAGGGCGGTCACAAGAACAACGTCGAGATGTTGGCGCAGAATGTCTCGCAGGGTCACCCTGCCGTGGTCCTCGTAGGGACTGACGCGCAGCTCCTTGAGAAGGTCGTGTACTATTCCGTAGTCGAGGGGAACGGTCCAGCCCGTGTAGCCACCGGCGACGGCCGCTGAATCATCTGAGGTCATTCTCAACAGGGCAACCGCGACCTGCTGAGACAGGTCGTTCGGCGTGTGACGGAGTCTCGCGAAGGGCCACTCCGGATAGTGGCGCGTGCTGTGAGAAGGCGGCAGAACGCAGTCGTGACGTCTCACGATCTTGACCGCGTCCGCCTCCAGCTCGCCACGCTCCACGAGCTGTTCGAGTGTGCCGGTACGAACGGTGCCGACGTCGACCTCACCGGCCACTACCGAGCGGACTACCGACTCGTGGGTCCCGTCCGGTGAGAAGAGGACTTCCCTACAGTCTCGCGCGGGATCGATGCCGTCGCTCTTCAGTTCGTACAGAGCTATCAACCATCCGCCGAAGCTGTTGGGGTCAACACCCATGACCGACTTCCCGGCGACGTCGTTCAGGTCCTCGATGTCCACTCTATCGGCTCTGGTGAAGATGGTCCCCGTTTGCTCGGTGGGGGCCGCGCCGTCGCGCGCATTCCTCAGTGTGGCTATCCGAGTCACACCGTATCTGGCCTCCAACTCGACGTAGGCGGCCGGGTTCGTCAACACGAAGTCGACGGCACCGCATTCCACGGCGACCCGCATCTCCTCCAGGCCGACGAGGGGAACCAGTTCGAAGGAGTAGCCAGGAATGGCCCGATCGAGGGATCGGGCTGTTTCTTCCCATATCTCGATGGCCGCGGCGGTGCCGTTGGGAACCCTCACGGCAATCTTCACCGGCGCCTCAGCGCCGGCGGGCGCGCTCGCCAACTCCGCCGCCACGGATGGCGCCGGCAGTAGCCAGATAATCGGAAGCAGGATGGCCGCCAGGTGCCTGACGGCGCCTGACTGGCCGGGACCTCTACTCACTTGCCCCCCCACGGATGCGCGAAGGACCCCGTGTCCATCACGCCAGGCGCGGCATCGCCGAGACCGGGAGATCCGGATGCGGGCAGCGGTGCCTTCCGCGATGTGCGCGACCTGCATAGCTGCAGGAAGTGTGCCCCGCGCACTGCCGTCGCCTATAGCCCATGTAGCGAGTTGGCAGGTCTCCTGGACGCACTCCAGGGTCGTCCGAGGGAGGTTGGAGGGAAATCCCCTATAGCACGCTACAGACGGTTTGCTGCGCCAGTCGCAACCTTGGACCTTGCATACTGCCTCATCCGTCGCCCTTCTCTCCGTGAGGGCCAAGGAGCACGCGGGGAGATCCAGTTCGACCAGCTCCTGCTGCCAATCGACCATGAACGTGGGAAGGCCAACTCCTCGGCGCTGCTGTGTGGCCGGCCAAGAGAGTGGACCAGCCGCAGCCCGGAGAACTGCGCCATTCTCTGTGACGGGCGTGTCGGCGGCCGTTTCGCGCTGCACGCTACGCTCAACCATCGCAGGACAAACAGAAATGACTTGACCTCAGGCGCCACAAGATGCTACACTTGTCTAGTAGATGGAGAAGCGGCCGCTCTCCCGGGATGCTGCGTGCGCTGGGTTCGGCCGTCTCGCGGAAGTCGTCGGAACCGGTTGTCTGGCGACCGAGCACTCTGAGCGGATGGCCTGAGATCAATGCACGGCACCAAATCATGGAGAGCGCAGTAAGACAGCTCTCAACAGGAGGAAAGAGCGATGAACAGGAGCGATAGGAGGATGGTACCAGCCCAGCTTGCCACGGTGCTGGTTGCAGCGCTCTTGCTGGCGATCGGGCTGCTTCCGCTCACGGCGGAGGCACAGGACTGGCCGGATGCCTTCGACCCACTCCAGCTCTTGACGCTGAACCTCGAGATGGATCCGCTCGACTGGGAGACGATTCAGAACGACGAGACCTTCGATATCGAGGTGCCGGCGATGTTCTGGGCCGACGGCGAGGACTCAATCCTTGTCTCGGTTAAGCGTAAGTCCTGCGACGCGCTGGGAGACACCGCTGCATTCTTGAAAGTCAGCGTGAAAATCGACATAAACGAGTATGTGGGCGACCAGATGTGGCACGGACTCAAGAAACTCCGCCTCGAGAATGGCGACGACGTGGACGTCGTGGCGGAGGGTCTCGCCTGGCAGCTCCACCGGCTCGCGTCCGGCCCGGAGGGCTACGACTACGAGCACCCGCCGGCGTACACCTCGTGGGTCAAACTGAACATCAATGGGACTTACACCGGCGTCTACGTCAACAACGAGGAGCGTGACAAGCAGTTCCTGAAGAACAGGGGCCTGTACACAAGCGGGGAAACTTGGTTGTACAAGCACGACACCAGGAGCATCATCGAGCTCAAGGTCGGCGACCCCGATAGCCCGCTTTTCCTGGCGCTGTGGTACTCACCGTTCTGTCCGGATTCGACGGCCTGCCCGACGCCTGACCCTCCGACGCTCGCCGCAGAGCTGCCGCAGGTCATCGACGTGAAGGCGATGTTGACGATGGGAGCCGTGAACACGTTTGTCCAGAACCCGGACGGTCTGTGGAATCACAGCCAGAACGCCTACTTCGCCGACTTCCTGGGGGGCAGGAAGCGCATGTACTTCCCACACGACCTGGACTCCGTCCTGGCCCGCACGTTCACGCAAGCGTACCCCGCAGGCGACGCGTACGCTGATTCGCTGCTGACAATCTCTTCCTTCCGTGCTCAGTACACTCTCATCATGGACGACTTGCTCTCCGGTCCACTGGCCGAGGGCGGCCTAGTCACGCTCCTTGATGACATGGAGATCCTGCTGACTCAGGCACTGGAGGCGGATCCGAACAACCAGATCCCCGAGGGAGAGACCGTTGAAGACCGGTTCGACGAGCTTCGGTCGTGGGTCCCGGACCGGATCGCTGAAGTGCTCGGCCAGCTCGACTACACCGGCGTGCCGGACGACCCCGACGGTGCGAGCGCGCTGCTTCTCCACCGGCCTATGCCGAACCCGACCCGCGGCGAGACCCACATCGAGTGGGCGATGCCGGAAGAGGATCACGTCCGCCTCGACGTATTCGACGTGACCGGCCGTCTCCTCACGACTCTCGTGAACGGGACCAAGGAGGCGGGCAAGCACGGGGCTACCTGGGAAGGCGTCGACCGAGACGGACGTGAGGTTTCGGCGGGAGTCTATTTCGTGCGGATCGAGGCCGGTCCGCGGTCTGCCTGCCGCAAGGTAGTTCGACTTCGGCGCTAGCCGAATGGTCTGGATCCCGACGGGTTCCAGCATCCGTTGGAACAAGCACAGAGGCCCCGCCCGGACGGGCAGGGCCTCTGTGTGTGGCGTCCCCAACGGGAATCGAACCCGTGTTGCCGCCGTGAAAGGGCGGTGTCCTGACCCCTAGACGATGGGGACGCTGTATGCAGACCGGATCTCGCGACAGTACCGCATGCCGGTCGGATTTGTGGTAGGCCGTGCTGGTCTCGAACCAGCGACTCCCTGCTTAAAAGGCAGGTGCTCTACCAACTGAGCTAACGGCCCACGACTCTAACCGATTCTTCATCCCTCGAGCAAGACCTGCTGCAGAGCCGTCAGGCCGACGCCCGGCTCTGACGGATAACCGATGCTCGCGAGTGCGCGCTCCAGAGCGCCTATGACCATCGCGAGGTCGCGCTCGCGGATGCCGCCCATGTGGCCGATCCTGAATACCCGCCCGGAGAGATGTGTCTGCCCGCCGGCAACGCGCACACCGAACTCATCGTCCATCACACGCACGATTTTGTTGGCATCCACGCCCTCGGGACACATTATGACGGTCACGCCGTTCACGGGGTGCTCGGGAAGGACCGAGAACCCGAGCGCCTTCACGGCCGCCCGCGTCGCCTCCCCCATTCGGGCGTGACGGCTGTAGACGTTGTCCCAGCCCTCTTTCTCCATCATGGCCAGCGCCACCTCGAGGCCGTAGACCAGCGAGACCGCGGTCGTGAAAGGCGTCTGGCCCTTTCGCTGCAGTCTCTTCCACGTCGTCGTGAAATCGAAGTAGTAGGCCGGCAGGTCTGAACTTGACACGAGCCCCCAGGCCTTCCCGTTCAGGGCCACGAACGACAGCCCCGGAGGAGTCATCAGTGCTTTCTGCGTGCCGGCGATGACGACGTCGATGCCCCACTCGTCCATCCGGATCTCGTGCACACCGACACTCGACGTGGCGTCGACGACGAACGCGGCCTGGTGGTCCTTGAGCGCGCCTGCCAGTGCCTTGATGTCGTTCAGGGCGCCGGTTGAAGTCTCGCTGTGTATCACGAAGACTACCTTCGCGTCGGGGTGAGCCGCTGCCACGCTGGAGAGCTCCGCGGGCGCGATGCTCTTCCCCCACTCCACGACCACGTCTATGGCCTCCACGCCGTATTCCCTGCAGATATCGACCCACCGCTCACCGAACACACCGTTGTTGACGCAGATGGCCTTGTCGCCGCGCGACAGGAGATTGGCGACGGCGGCCTCCATCATGCCAGTGCCCGAACACGTGAAGAGCAGCGTGTCGTTGTGCGTCTGGAGCAGTCGCCCGAGCTCGTCCTGGACATGCCTGACCTTCGTGACCTGTGGTGGAGCACCTGCTTCCCCACCGCCGAGAGCACCGCTCCCGGGACCTTCGTGGGGCCCGGCGTGAAGAGCTTCGACTTCATCTGGTTCCTCCCGTGGACGTCTCGACCGGTCTGACCCGGCGGCGTTCCGAACAACTACTGCAGTCCCGCGGCCTCGCGCATCCAGCCCAGCAACTCCTTCGAGCCCTCTCCGGTCTCACCCGAGAAGAAGATCACGGGGGTGGTCTCATCGGGCTCGAGCAATTCCTGGACCGAGCGCAGCGCGGCGGCGCGCTTGCCTCGCGGTATCTTATCAACCTTCGTCACAGCAATCAACGATGGCACCTGATAGTGACGTATCCACTCGTACATCTGCACGTCGTCGCGCGTCGGAGGATGGCGTGCATCGACCAGCTGGACAACGGCCGCCAGCTCCTCCCGCGAGTTCAGGTAGCTCTCGACCAGCTGCCCCCACTTCTCCTTGACGTGATCCGGGACCTTTGCGAACCCGTAGCCCGGCAGGTCAACCAGGATCATCTGATTGTCGATCTTGTAGAGGTTGAGCTCCCTGGTCTTGCCCGGCGTGCGCGAGATGCGCGCGAGCTTCTTCCGCCCGGTGAGCTTGTTCAGCATGGATGACTTGCCCACGTTGGAACGCCCCGCAAGAGCGATCTCCGGCAGCCCCTCGTGCGGCAGTTGCGTGAGGTGTGCTGCACCCAGCATGAACTCTGCAGTCTGGATCTTCATGGTCACCAAGCAGTTCGGGCCAAAGGACGGTGGGCAAACAGCGCCAGATAGTGTACCAGCTTGCACGCTCCCGTGTACGAAAAAAGGCCCCGCGGTTCGTCCGCGGGGCCCGCTTTCTGTCGCCTGTTGTTCGTTCTAGTGTGCTGCAGACGGTGACAGAGGAGCCTCCGGACGCGATTCGCCGGTGTGTTCCTCCGGTTTGGCCACGTGCTCGTCCCAGCCCTCGAACGCCAGGGCGAAGACCTGGTCCAGGCTGTCCACGAGCTCGATCTCAAGATCGCGCGTCACCTGCTTCGGGAACTCTCCCACGTCCTTCTCGTTCCTTCTGGGAATGACGAGGGTCGTGAGCTTCGCCCGGTGCGCGGCCACTGCCTTCTCGTTCAGACCACCGATCGGCAGCACCTTGCCGCCGAGCGTGATCTCGCCGGTCATCGCGACGTTCGGCCTGGTCGCCTTGCCCGTCAGCGCGGAGACCAGCGCGGTCGCCATGGCGACACCGGCGGAGGGACCGTCCTTCGGGATGGCGCCCTCGGGCACGTGGATGTGGATGTCGATGTTCTCCAGGTGCTCCTGGTCGATGCCGAGGTCTGCGGCGTGCGCCTTGGCGTAGCTGAGCGCCGCCTTCGCCGACTCCTGCATGACCTCGCCGAGCTTGCCGGTCAGAGTGAGACTCCCGTCGCCCTTCATGGTGAGAACCTCAACGGTCAGTATCTCACCGCCGACGCTGGTCCACGCCAGACCCGTGGCGACGCCGACACGGCTCTCCGTCTCGACCTCCTGCGACAGGAATCGCGCCATACCGAGGAACCTCTTGACGGCGGCCGGGGTGACCTTCTTGGTCACTCTCTTCCCCGCCGCGTGCTCCCTCGCGATCTTCCTGCAGATGTTGGCTATTTCTCGCTCGACGTTCCTGACACCGGCCTCGCGCGTGTAGTCCTCGATGATGCGCACGAGCGCGGCCTGCGAGAACGTCACGCCCAGATCGACGAGCCCGTTGGCCTCGAGCTGCTTGGGGACCAAGAACTTCTTCGCGATCTGAATCTTCTCGTCCCTGAGGTAGCCGGGCAGACGGATGGTCTCCATGCGGTCCTCCAACGCGGGAGGGATCGTGTGGAGAACGTTGGCCGTCGTTATGAACATCACCTCTGACAGGTCGAAATCGACGTCGAGGTAGTGGTCGCTGAACGCGCAGTTCTGCTCGGGGTCGAGGACCTCGAGGAGCGCCGACGCGGGGTCACCCCGGAAGTCGGAACTCATCTTGTCCACCTCGTCCAGAAGGAAGACCGGGTTCTTGCTGCCGGCCTTCTTGAGTCCCTGGATGATGCGGCCCGGCATCGACCCGATGTAGGTGCGCCTGTGGCCGCGAATCTCCGCCTCGTCGCGAACGCCGCCCAACGACACACGCACGAACTCCCGGTCCAGCGCCCTCGCGACCGAACGGCCGAGCGAGGTCTTCCCCACACCGGGAGGTCCGACCAGGCACATGATGGGACCCTTGACCTTCTCAGTGAGCTTGAGGACCGCGAGGTACTCCAGGATGCGCTCCTTCGGCTTCTTGAGACCGTAGTGGTCCTCTTCAAGGATGTTCTCGACCTCGGTGATGTCGCTGCGGTCCTCGGTA
>JALGZD010000142.1 GCA_025782395.1 bacterium | reverse complement strand
AGCAGTCCGTCGGTGACGGGCGCTCTTCACGCGCTGAGCGAGAAGAACCTGATCAACTATGCCCCTTACGATGTTATCACGCTCACTTCCGAGGGAGAGGCGATCGCAAGGGATGTCACCGGGCGCCACCATGCCCTCCAGGAGTTCTTCACGAAGGTGCTTGGTGTGAATGAAGTGGAGGCAAGCGAGGCTGCCTGCCGGATGGAACACTGGCTCTCGCCGGACCTGATGAAGAGGCTCGTGGGGTTCCTCGCGTGCGTTGAGAACTCCGCAGATGGCGATGCCGACTGGATCTGCGGCCCGGCAAGGGCGTACAAGGACGTCGATGATCCGGACGCCTGCCGGGAGTGCATAGAGAAGTGTATCGAGAGACACAGGAAAAAGCCGAGGAAGAGCTCGAATTCCGATGGGGCGTGACCGCGGCCGCGCGTGTCGCGAAGCACCTGACGGAGGATTTTCTACGGAGGAGTGGCAATCGACTTCCAGGGCGCACGGGATTCTATAGCGGGCAGAGCTGAGAATCCCAGCGAATCCGGAGTCCGAAGGGAGAACAGACTATGCTGTTTCAATTAGATTCGGGGCGTTGGGAGTGGTCTCTGACGGGCACCAGCCTCATCATTGTCGCGGCGCTCATCATTATTACACTGACATCAGCCGCCGCCACGGCAGATGAGCAGCTTGGATTGGTGCTGGTCGCTCACGGCGCCCCGATGCCGTCGTGGAATGCTCCGGTCCTTGCTCTGGAGGACGAGGTGAGAGGCCTTCTGGCGGAGTCCGGGGACAACCCGTTCGATGAGGTTCGTGTTGCGCTCATGGAGTTCACCGAGCCCTCGATTCACACTGTGATTGGGGATCTCGAGGAGGCGGGGATAGACAGGGCCTACGTGCTTCCGCTCTTCATCGCTCCGTCCGGACATTCACTGTTTGACATTCCTGCAATCCTCGGGCTCTACAGCGATCCTGCGATGCTGGAGGAACTGAGGGGCGAGGGGACTGAGATCGTGGATACTGACATCCGGCTGACGGTCGGACCGACGCTCAACTATGGCGACATACTCAAAACGATCATGCTCGATCGCGTGAAGGAGATATCCGTGGACCCAGCCTCGGAGAGCCTCGTGCTCCTGGCACACGGAGACGCGGCTACGGAACCTGTGTGGGAAGCGCTGTGCAATGACATAGGCGTGTATGTCTGCGCGCACACCGGCATCGACTACTTCAACCATGCACTCGTCGAGGTCGGCCAGTCGTTTGCAACAGAAGGACTGGGAGCCGTTGCTGAGGCCGCCGAGCACGCCGAGCGAACTCTTGTCGTAGGTCTGTACCTGTCGATGGGAGTCGAGAACATGGCAAAGAGCGCCATGGTTCGGTCCGGGATGATGACGATCAGCGCGGAGGAGGTTCTCAAGGACAAGGAGATCCGGTACGGCGGGCAGGGGCTTCTGCCCGATCCGCGGGTAGCCGCGTGGGCTGTCGAGCGGGCCGGGGAGTGGCTCGCAGACCAGGGGGAATAACGGAGAGTGCCACGCGACCTGGTGAATGGAAGTCGGGCTTGACGGAAAAGCACGATGACGCTAGTGTTATATAAAGAACAGCATTCGTTGTTCGGCGTGGAGCGATCACGTCGGGATCCGGGCCGGGCGGTACGGTATGCAGGTCAAGAAAGAAGAGATAAGAGAAAGGATTCTCAAAGCCGCCCGGCGCGAGTTCGTCGCAAGGAGCTTCACCGGGGCAAGCATGCGGGCGATCGCGAAGCGGGCGGGGACGTCGCTCAGCAACGTCTACAACTACTTCGAGAGCAAGGACCGGCTTTTCTGTGCGGTCGTCGATCCGACGGTTACCGGACTCAGAGCCGTCGTGACACGCGAGACGTCGCCCTTGCTCCAGGATCTTGACGAACACGGCTTCAAGCGATTTGAACGGCAGAAGGAGATGATGAAAATCATCGTTGCCTACGTGGATGAGCACCGCGAGGATCTCAAACTCATCTTCTTCAAGTCGGAGGGCTCATCTCTGAGCGGGTTCCACGACGAGCTGATAGAGGAACACACGCGAGGGCACATGCAGTGCTTCCGGAAGCTCGGCAAGAGAGGCCCCAGCACCGAAGGGGCGGCCGGCGTGTCACGGTTTTTCATCCACAACACGAGCGGGTTTTTCGTCAATGCGTTTGTTGAGATGCTCATGCACGATGTTCCACTGAAGGACATGGAAAGATACGCCGATGAGCTTGTGAGATTCTCGTACCCGGGGATGAGGGCGATAGTGGGTCTGGAAAACGGAGAGTAGTTTTTTTTGGAACAGGGCAGAACGCTGTTCGTTTTTAAAACGGGAGGTCCGATATGTGTCACCGAGTCATCAGCACACTGCTCCTGATCCTGCTCGCGACTGCGACGGTTGCGAGCTCAGGCGCCGCAGGCGAGCTGACGGGCCGCGACATCGCCGTCATGGTCGATGAACGACCGGACGGGGAGGACAGAAAGGGAACGATGACGCTGACTCTTACCAACAGCAGGGGAAAGACGAGGGTACGGACCGTAACGTCCTTCGAAAGGGAGTACGGAGCAGATACGAAGAGCCTCATGTACTTTGAGGCTCCGGCGGACGTGAAGGGGACGGCTTTTCTTCAGTTCGAGTATGAGGATCCGGAGCGGCAGGACGACAAGTGGCTCTACATGCCGGCGCTCAGGAGAGTCCGCCGGATCGCAGGGTCGTCGAAGAACGAGTATTTCATGGGCACCGATTTCACCTACGACGACCTGGGTGACCGCGGCGTGGACGAGGACCTCTATGAACTCCTGCGCAGGGAGGAGTTCGGTGGACACGAGTGCTGGGTCGTCGAGGCCGTGCCCGTGGATGAAGACTACATGTACTCAAGGGTCGTGCGCTGGATTCGCAAAGACGTTCTCTTGCCTGCTCGCGTCGAGTTCTACGAGAGGCAAGGGGAACTCCTCAAGGTTCTTACCGTCATAGATGTGCGCGAAGTCGACGGCTTCTGGAGCATGTACGAGATGGAGATGGAGAACGTTCTCGAGGAACACCGGACGACGATCGCGTACGAGGATCTGCACTACAACATCGGTCTATCAGACAACCTGTTCAAGGTCTCCACAATTGAGAGGGGAAGGATCCAATGAGTATCCGGATCACAGCACCGGCCGCAGTCACGGCGACCATCCGGATCACAGCACCGGCCGCAGTCACGGTGGCCCTGGCCCTGATCATCTCCCTTCTTCCGCTTTCGCTGGACGAGGCCCGGGCGGCGGAATTCGACACACACGGATTCGTCGATTCCCACTACGGCGTGCGACTCGGGGAACCGCACGACTTCATCACTTCCCGGACGCGGGCGCGCATCGGGAGCTGGATGTGCGAGGGAAAGACCTGGGCGTACCTTAGCGTGAATGCCGTAGAGAACGGTGTGGTCCCCGGCGAGAACGGAATAGAGCTCCGGGAGGCGTTCGTCGAGTACGTAGCAGACAGCTGGGATCTGAGGGTCGGACGCCAGATCATTGTGTGGGGGAAGGCGGACGGGGTGGCTATAACGGACATCATCTGCCCGCGCGACTACGCGGAGTTCTTCGCGGCGGAATACGATGATACCCGGATACCGGCAGATGCGGCGAAGTGGCGATACCTGGGAGACAGCTTCGATCTGGAGTTCATCTGGCTGCCGCGGTTCATCCCGGCCGCGCTCCCGCCACAGGGAAGCCCGTGGTTCAGAGAGACCGAGTTCCCCGCCGGCGTGGAAGTCGAGCACCAGGCGGCCACGGAACCGGAGTTCAATCTGGAGAACGGTGAGCTCGCCGTCAAGGCAAGCATCTACACATCGGCAGTCGACCTCGCGATCTCCTGCTTTCGCACGTGGCACGATACTCCCACGGCGTATCGGGAAGTGGTGTCGCAAGGCGACTCCGTTCAGGTCAGCTTTCGCCCCGAGTATGATCGCACGACCCTTTATGGAGCGGAGCTGTCAAAGCCGTGGGGTGATGTCGTTCTCCGCGCGGAGGCAGCTTACTTCACCGGGCTCTGTTTCGAGCCCACGGACGAGCTTTCGGAGGAGATGTTCGAGAGAGACGTCCTCAAGTGGATGCTTGGGGCGGACTGGAGTCCCGGACGCAACTGGATTATCACTGTGCAGTTCGTCGACGGCCTCATCCTTGACTACGAGGAGGCGATCGCGGACGACGAGCACACGATGCTCGTCACCACGAGCATCTCCAAGACGTTTCTCAGGGAGAGTCTCGAGCTGTCCGGAATGACGTACTTCGGCCTGAGTGACAACGACATGTACGCGCGGATGGCAGCTGACTACGAGCTTGCGGATGGATTCCATATCTCGGCAGGCGTGGATCTCCTCAGCGGGGATGGTGGGCGATTCGGCTCGTACGACGACAACGATCAGATCTGGGTGAGGGCCAAGTACAGCTTCTGAGCTGCGGGAGGAAGGCCATGTCGCAACGAATAGAGAGGATCAACGCGTGGTTCAGGAGGCGTGCGGTAGAGATCATCCGCTTCCGATGGTTGATCATAGTCGCGGTCGTTGTTCTCAACATCCTGTCGATACCGGGTGTGATGCGTGTTGAGCAGGACAACTCGATGGAGGGGTGGCTGCTCGAAGGGGACCCGCTTCGTCTCGCGCGCGACGAGTTTGAGGAGATCTTCGGCAACAACGACTACGTGCTAGTGCTGGTCGAAGCCGACGATGTCTTCTCCAGTGAGACGCTCGCAATGATGCGAAGGCTTGGGGAGGATCTTGAGGAAGAGGTTCCGTTCGCCGACAAGGTGACGTCGATCGCCCGCCTGGACTTCACGGAGGGCACTGAGGACGGGATCATCGTGGATGAGCTTGTTCCCGAGGAGATCCCGACGGATCCTGGTGCTCTCGCGGAGATAAGAGCGCGCGCGATGACGAAGCCATTTCTTGTCGACCGGCTCTTTTCGCAGGACGGTACGCAGGCGGCCGTTGTCCTTCGGCTTCACAAGTATGCGGACATGAGCGGGAGTGAGGCGAGAGGTGAGGTTCTGGTCGGGGCGAAGGTGAACGAGATCCTTGCCAGGGAGGAGTACCGCGATCACAGACTGCTGTCCGGGGGAATGCCGGTTTTCTCTGCCGAGAAGGAGCTCTGGTTCAAGCGAGAGGGGGCCAGGCTCTTCTCACTCACGGTTCTGGTCATGATGATCGTGCTCGGAGTGTCGCTTCGGTCGATGCGAGCAGTGTTCGCTCCCATCTTCACGGCGCTCTCCGCCATTCTGTGGGTGTTCGGCATCATGGGCTACACCGGCGTGAAGATGATTCCGATGATCGCCACAATCCCGGTCATGCTCCTGGTCGTCATCTCAGTCGGGTACTCGGTTCACATCGTTACCTTCTTCAAACAGCACTTCCTTGCTACCGGGAGTCGAAAAGACTCGGTCGCGCACGCACTCGAGCACACGGGCTGGCCCGTTCTCTTCACGGTATTCACAACCGTGCTGGGTTTCCTGTCGTTCACAGTGGTTGAGATCTCGGCTATCAGATGGCTGGGGTTCGCGGCCTCGGGTCTGGTACTCGCCGCATATCCCCTCGTTATGGCGCTGACACCGGCCCTTCTCAGTTTTGGAAGGGATCGCGAACCGGATCCTGATTTTGCTCGCGGAGGGGGCGGGCGGATGGAAACCGGGCTGGTGAGATTGGGTGAGTGGGTCCGGGGGCACGGACGCGTCATCATCGTCGTCTTCACTGTCGTAACGATCGCGGCCGGTATTTCAATGACGGGTCTCGTTGTTGATACGGATTCACTGAAGGTGATGGGAAGGCGGGTTCCTTTCGTAGGGAAGATCTTCTACATCGCCGATCAGATCGGGTCGCTCTATGCGTACGATGTGACACTGGAGTTCCCGGAAGACGGGATGGCGAAGGACCCCGAGACGCTGCGGAAGCTGGACGCGCTCGCCCGGGAACTCGAGGAGACGGAGATCGTGAAGAGGACGACGTCCATCACGGACATCGTCAAGGACCTGAACCAGGTACTCAATGACGGGGATCCCGCGTACTACACGGTCGGCGAGGGGCGTGATCTCGTGGCGCAACAACTGCTGCTGTATGAGATGTCGGGCGGTTCGGATCAGGAAAACTGGGTCGACTACGACTATCGTGTCCTCCGACTCAATGTTGAACTACGCCGGTTCTCCTCGACGCAGGTGGAAGATCAGCTGCACTATGTCCAGAAGCGCTGTGAGGAGCTCTTCCCGGACGCGAGGTTCGGGTTGACCGGCATCATTATTCAATTCGCCCGGATGACGAACTACATGGTAAGCGGCCAGATCAAATCGGTTCTGATAGCGCTTCTGTGCATCAGCATCGTCATGATGGTCGCATTCGGGAATGTGCGTCTGGGATTGATAGCAATGGTACCGAACATCGTGCCCGTGGTTCTTGCCGCCGGGATGATGGCGCGGACAGGCATCACCATCAACTTCACGACCATGATGGTGGCTCCGATCATACTCGGCATCGCGGTCGACGATACGATACACTACATCAACCACTTCAAGCAGGCGTTCCACCGCACGGGCAGATACGAGCAGGCGAATCGCGAGACGTTCCGCACAGTCGGCACGGCCATAACGATGACGACGGTGATAATCGTGCTGGGGTTCTCCGTGTTCGCCACGTCGGTGAGCAAGTCGTACTCGCACTTCGCAGCCGTGTCCATAGTGGCCGTTCTGTCCGCGCTGCTTGCCGACTATTTCCTTACACCGACGCTGATCATGAAGACGCGAGCGCTCGGCGAGGAGAGGCAAAAGGAAATCGTGATGACATCTGAAACCACGCATGAGAATGCTCACGGCCACGTCTGTCCGAAGTGGATGGCACATACGTTCGACAACCGATTCCGCCGGCTGTTCCACCCTCCCCAAAAGCTGCTTGGTCCGTACGTTCCGCCCGGGTCAACGGTGCTGGACATCGGCTGCGGACTCGGCTTCTTCTCGATCGGTATGGCGAAGCTTGTGGGAGACGACGGTCTTGTCGTCGCCGTCGACATACAGGCGGAGATGCTCGAGGAGCTGGAGAAGCGGGCGGAGCGGGCCGGTGTTGCCGAGCAGGTAGTGACACACCACGCGACGCCGGACGGGATCGGCCTCGACAGGCAGTTCGATTTCGCGCTCGCGTGCTGGATGGTGCACGAGGCGCCCGATATGGCAGCACTTATGTCGCAGGTGCGGTCGCTCCTGAAGCCCGGTGCGCGGTTCCTCGTGATGGAGCCACGGATGCATGTGTCGGAGACCGGTTTCGAGGAGACGATCACGTGCGCGACACTGGCGGGGCTCAGACTGACTGAGAGGCCGCGCATCAGTCTCAGCCGCTCCGCAGTGTTCGAACGACCGCAGGACTGAGGAATGGAAGCAGAGTAGAGGGACGTGGCGGTCGCTGCCTATGGGGAGGTGTGGTAAGATAAAAGCGGGCGGATTCTCCGGCATACTGCAGCTACGGTCGATGGCCGGCCCTTCGGAGAAGGGGCGGGGTCGGCCAGGGACGAGCGAGGCACCCTCTGATAAGAGCGAACTTGCGGTGGTTGTGGATTGCGGGCGTGGTTGCGTGCTGCGTGATCGCAGTTATCGCGCTCCGTCTCGTGCGCACCGGTCCGCGCGGGAGCGTTGCGCCGGCGGATTTGAGCGCAACTGTCACGCCAGACGGTCCGAGCGATGCCCTTGAGACAATCGCCGAGTGGGAGAAGCCGCACGGTCGCTGGCACATCGGTGACTGGAGGGAGGTCCCTTTCGATGAGCAGATGAGTCTCACGCCCGAGCAGGAGGCCGAGATCGAGCGGCTGAAGTCGATCGGGTATCTGTCCGGGTCACAGCCGGTGCCGTTGCTCTCCGGAGTTACGGTCTACGACAGGTCGCGCGCGCAGGACGGACTGAATTTCTACACCACGGGAGATGCGCCCGGGGCAGTGCTCATGGACATGGAGGGCAGGGTTCTCCACAAGTGGGCGTACACTTACATGAGCGCGTGGAAGCAGAGCTCGCGCCCCAAGCTGCGAGTTTCGGCCAAGGGCTCGGGTTTCTGGCGGCGCGCCTACCTCTTCGGGAACGGTGATGTTCTGGCGGTGTTCGACGGACTCGCCATCATCAAAGTCGACAAGGACTCCAGACTGCTCTGGGCGAACCTCGGCGGGTTTCATCACGATCTTGACGTCATGGATGACGGGAGCATCTACGTCCTGACCCGCGAGGCGCACATCGTGCCCAGGTACAACCCCGAACACGCCATCCTCGAGGACTACGTTGCTGTGCTCGACCAGCGCGGCGAGGAGATCAGGCGTGTCTCGATCCTGGAGGCACTCGAGAGCTCCGAATACGCACAGGTACTCGAACTCGCCGGGGAGTCGGGGGACATCTTCCACACGAACACCGTCGAGGTGCTCGACGGAAGGCTCGCCGATGAGATCCCCGCCTTCCAGAAAGGCTTTGTCCTCGTAACCATTCGGGAACTCGATCTCATCGCCGTCATAGACATGGCGAAAGAGAGTGTTGTGTGGGCCATGACGGGGGACTGGGCCGCCCCGCACCAGGCGACCATTCTCGAGAACGGCAACATGATGGTTTTCGACAACCGGGGAAACAAAGGGGCTTCGGGCGTTGTCGAACTTGACCTGGTTGCCGGGAAGACGGTCTGGGTCTATAGCGGCAGGAATCCAGCGGACTTCCGATCAGGAGAGTGCGGCTCCAGCATGCGACTTCCAAACGGCAACACTCTCATTACCGAAACTGATCGGGGGAAAGCATTCGAAGTGACCCCGGATGGAGCCATCGTATGGAAGTATGTGAACCCCGCGCAGACAGGGCAGAAGCGGGAGTACATCGCGAGCCTTTTTGAAGTGATCCGTCTTCCGGCCGACTTCCCGATCGACTGGGCGCGGTGGAGATAGACGGAACGGATGGTGACGCCCCTGCCCGCCTGATGCTTCGTGTCGGCCTCCCTGCCCGCCTGACACTCCTTGTCCCACTTTCCGGTTCCTGCTATTCTCAGTGTACCCCATAGTCAATCGCAAGGGATCCCCTTGTAGAGCGCTTCGCCCAACTCCGGAGGAGACGCGTTATGTCCGTTGACCTCGAGAAGATCCTTCGTCCCATCGACCATGAGATGCCTCCGTTTCCGCCGAAGTACATGACCATCGCGAGCGGGGAAGAGATGGTCATCCGACAGGTCACGCGGGACGAGATCCCGGACATTCTCATCCATGTCGCCCCTCTCATGTCCGTGGAGAGGGATTTCTACGACGTTGTTGCCGCGCGCGTCTACGCGGAGCTCCTGGCATACTATCGCCACCGCATGCAGGATGAGTATGTGCTCGTGGCCCAGGTAGACGGGGAACTCTGCGCCGTTGTGAACGGGCGCAGCGTGGATGATGATACGGGGATGTCGCTTCACACTCTGGCCCTCCGTCGCGGGCTTCGCATCGGCGCGCACGCTTTCGCGGCAAAGATGGAGTACCACATGGACATCCTGGGCCACAAGGAAGTCCTCATCGTTGCCGAATCGCCTATCGGGTTCAGGCGATGGATGATCGAGTACAAGCTTGAGAAGCGCTTCGAGATCCCGCACGAGCTCGGCGGTCCACCATCGTGGGCGCTCACTAGGGGGATTTTCGAGAAGGCACGCGGCACGCTCGTGATCGGCAGGCGGCCTGTTCCGGACGCGCTTCTTGCGAAGGCGATGGGAGCGATCCTCCCGCCCTCCGACCCACCGACGCCGCCCGAGGATCTTCTCGCAGCAACTCGCTCCAAGTACGATCCGACCGGCACGGCTCTCATACTCCAGCGGTGGATGCAGCAAGAGAGGGAGGGGAAATGAGAGACGTCTACGCAATCGGAATCGGCATCACTTCGTTCACGCGCCTCGAGTTCCCGCTCTCCGAGATTGCCGCGTATCCGGTGATGATGGCGCTCAAGGACGCCGGTATCAGAAAAGTAGATCACCTCTACGTCGCGAACATGGGTAGCGCTCGTGTGAACCACCAGACCGGGCTCGCGAGCGCCGTTGTCGATACGCTGAGCCTGACACCGGCCGGAGCGGAGGTCATCGAGAACGGTCCCGCGTCCGGGGCGTCCGCGATCAAGCAGGGATTTCTTGCGGTCGCCTCGGGTATGCACGATGTCGTGGCGGTAACGGGCGCTGAGAGGATGCGCGAGGTCAACAGCCTCGAGGCTACCGGGTTCGTGGCAACACTCACGCACCCGCTGGCCGAGTACATCTACGGGGTGACCCTCCCCTCGATGGCCGGCATGTTCACCAGGGCCTACATGGAGAAGTACGGCGTCACCTCCCGTCACCTGGCGATGGTCGCGGTCAAGAACCAGGACAACGCGCTTCTGAACGAGTTCGCGCACATCCATCAGGCGATCACCGTCGAAGGCATTCTCGACTCACCGGAAGCGATGACGAACAACCCGTACGTCGCGGACCCGCTCAGGTTCTTCGACTGCTGTCCCGTCTCGGACGGAGGCGCAAGCGTGATCCTCGCATCACGCCAGGTCGCAGAGAAGACGGGCAGGCCTCTCGTCAGGCTGGCCGGGATAGGGCAGGCGACCGACACGCACTGCGTGCACGAGCGTGAGGAACCGACGGATCTTCTTGCGGTCAGACGCGCTGCCGCCCAGTCGTTCGAGATGGCGGGTGTGTCTCCATCGGACGTGGGGGTGGCCGAACTCCACGACGCTTTCACGATCCTCGAGATTGTTGAGAGCGAGGAGGTCGGGTTCTTCAAGAAGGGGGAAGGACACCTGGCTCTCGAGCGCGGTGAGACCCGGATCGGAGGGAAGATCCCGATCAACCCGTCGGGAGGGCTCAAGGGGCGTGGTCACCCGGTCGGGGCGACCGGTGTTGCGCAGGCCTACGAGATTGTGCTTCAGCTCCGTGGTGAAGCGGGGAAGCGGCAGGTCGCGGACCCTGGAATCGGGTTCACGTGCAACTTCGGAGGCTTCGGAAACAACGTCGTATGCCTCACGTTCGCGAGGGAGAACTGAGAATGAAGCGAGATATCTACGCCTACAGGTGCAGGAAGTGCGGGCATCTTCACTATCCGTACCGCATGGTCTGCGCGAAGTGCGGCGAGAACGAGCACAACGAATTCGATCCGGAGCCGTTGCCGAAGGCGGGCACGCTGCTCACGTTCACCGAGCTCTACGCGCTTCCCGGGGATTTCGAGGTGCCGACTCTCGGGCTCGGTATCGTTGAACTCGAAAACGGGATCCGGATCACGGGACAGCTCCGCATAGACGAGCCCGCGAGCGGGATGAAGGTGATAGGGGAGGTCGAGGTCGTCAGGAACGAGGAGTACGAGAAGTACTACGGGATGGTATTCTGCGAGGCGTAGGGGACGGCGGCTTGAGCTACTCGCTACCCTGGGTGCCGTGCGTGCGCCTGAGTGATTCGCTGCAGTTCGAAGGGACCCTTCATGGTCGTGCCGCGTGAGATGAGGGATTGGTCATGGTCGTGCCGCGTGAGATGATCGAGATCGTGAGCTTCGGTGACCTGGTAGAGAGCGGGTCCTACCGTGTTCACTCCCGCTTCGCACGTGTGGTCAACATGACGGACCACGGCAGGTTCATCTCGCTTGTCACTCCGGACATAGACGCCGGACCTCTGAACATCGTTGTGCGAGGGCTCGATCCATCCGGAGTCGGGAGTCTTACGATAGCGACGGGGATGGCCGTTACCCTCGACGGCCGCCGCATCCCTCTCGGGGACGACCGTGTCTACAAGTCAGCTCTGGATTTCCAGCCTCACAGTCTCCCGCTTTTCAG
>JALGZD010000149.1 GCA_025782395.1 bacterium | reverse complement strand
TTAATTTGACATCACCGCCTGTTCTGTTTATGGTTATTCGGGAAAGGAAACCAGAGCCTTGGCTGACCTCAGCATTCTACAACAAAGTTTGGGAGTCCAGTTCAACGACCTGTCCCTCCTGGAGGAGGCGCTGGTGCATACCTCTTATGTCAACGAGAACCCCGACCTTGCCCCCGCTTCTAACGAGCGGCTGGAATTCCTGGGCGACGCCGTCCTGGGATTTGTCATCGCCGAAAGGCTATATCAAGGCCCCCCCTACTCCACTGAGGGGGAAATGACCAGACTCCGGGCAGCCCTGGTACAACGCGATACCCTGGCCGAGATAGCAAAGAATATAAGCCTGGGCGACTACCTGTATTTAGGGAAAGGCGAGGAGGCAGGTGGGGGACGCGGCAAGCCGGTAAATCTGGCGGGGGTCTTAGAAGCAGTGATAGCCGCTGTTTGCCTCGACCAGGGTCTGGTTGCAGCCCGGGATTTCATCCTCAGGCTTTTCCGCAAGGAACTGAGGAAAGCTGCAAGACAGGGGGCAAAACCTGACTGCAAGTCACAGCTCCAGGAGCTTATCCAGGCCAGACAGCAGTCACCCCCTGTCTACCAGGTAATAGCAGCAGCGGGTCCCGACCACGACAGGAGATTTACCGTTGAGGTAAAGGTGAGCGATGTTGTGCTGGGTAAAGGGTCAGGCAAAAGTAAGAAGTCAGCCGAAACTGAAGCCGCTCGCTCCGCACTGGAGAAACTCCGCTTTACAGTATAAAACCTCTCTGCTAAACTTAGACCAGCAACGCCTTTACAGATAGAGGTGTTATTATGGGTCGTCGAGATTATAGACGAAGAGAGCCGAAGAAAGCCAAAAAGAGTCCCGGGAAGACCTCAACAACGAGCATCTTGCCAACCTCACTCACTGTGGAAACAATCAAGAGGGGAAAGAAAGAACAAAGGGAAGAAGAGTAAGCAGGAATACTGGCTTACCAGCGGTTTTACCGCAGTGGGAAAAGCCAGAGTCCCCAGGCTGGTGAGATTGGTGAGAGCGGTTGGTAACAAGTAATGGCTGACATGGCGGCGGTCCGGGTAACAGTATACGGCTACGTTCAGGGGGTTTTCCAGGCTATGTACGTAACCTGCGTCACCAGCAAGCGGTGGAAGTCCAGGCTGAAGGAGAAAGAGAGAGGCTTTTAGAGTTAATCAGCCACCTTCGGGACGGGCCGCCAGCAGCCAAAGTGGAAAGGGTAGAAACTAACTGGTCAGAATATACCGGGAGTTATCCCGGCTTCAGTATAACGTATTAGCCCTGGGCCTGCTTCAGGCCATAATAGTGCTCACTCTCAAGCAGGCGGGACAAAATCTCAGGCGAGGTACCGGAGGTACCTCCACCGCGCCACTGGTCTAGCTGTGTGGCCAGTTCATCCGAATCAAGGGGCTGGTTACCGTTAGCCAGGAAGAGGCGAAATATGCCCTCCATAACTGGTAACTCCCGGGAAATAAAGTCCTTCTTCTTGGAGCAGCAGTCCCCAATTGCAGACATAATGTCAGCTACTGAAGCCCCCTTTTTACCTATCCTCAGCCGCTTCTGACACCTGGGGCACAAGCAGCCCTGAGCCAGGGCAGAGAACGAGCGATTATTTCGCTCAAACCAGTCCGGGTCAATAGACCATCGTTGCTGCGGTCGGTCAGACATCAAATTCCACTCTGGCTTCCTCAATTAAGTCAAGATATCCAGTTTTAAGTCCCAGGGCTGCGACCGCTTCCTCAACCTCGCCCCGGGTAGGGTCTTCCCCACTGGTAAACTTCTGGCGCGCTTCTACAATCCCGAGGTCAAAGGGCAAGGTAAAATAGAGGTCGGCTATCACTCTGTCTATCCCCAGGTTATATAAATCCTGCCAGCCCCTGAGCCCTCCCCTGCCATATTTGGTGCTGGGCAATACCGACAGCAAGTTCATCAGGCTAAGACTGCCCCGCCCGCCAAGAACCTTCACCGGTGCCACTGTTATCAGATAATCACTGGACAAAATAACATTGGGTACCCAGAAAGTTGGTACCGCTAAGGGCTTGGGCAGGGGATTATCTACCTCCACCCAGATACAGTCCTTCACATCCAGTGTCAGCACCCGGGGAAAATTATAACCCAGCGCCTGATACACAGGGTTGACCGGTCCCCCGTCAGGGGTGCCATCAAGCAGGATGATATCAGCGTCACTGACCTGCCTGATGCTTTCCACGATTACCGAGAGCATGTGCTGGCTGGTCGTTACCGGATATGGCACCGGGTAGGTAGCACAGGGTTTAATCAA
>JALGZD010000038.1 GCA_025782395.1 bacterium | reverse complement strand
CCTCTCGCTGGGCATCATAGTCGTTCTCCTGTCTCTGATGTTCAAGCGGATCTCGGCGGGGCTCATCGGTGTGATCCCGATCTCAATCACGGCCGTCGTGAGCTTCGGCGCCATGGGGCTTCTGAACATACCGCTCAGCACGACCACGGCGCTCATATCGAGCATCGCGGTGGGTGTGGGGATCGACTACGCGGTCCACTTCATGGAGCGCTTCAGGGTTGCTGCTAAGAGCACGGGCGATGTACTCGCGACCGTCGTGGATGCCATGCATCATTCAGGCAGGGCCATCATGTTCAATGCCGTCGTGGTGATCGCGGGCTTCCTCGTGCTGCTGCGCTCGGCATTCCCGCCGAACAGGGCCCTTGGCGTACTCGTGTCGGGTAACATGTTCATCAGCCTTCTGGGTACGGTTACGATCATGGTTGTTGTCATGGTCCAGACGAAGATCTTCTTCAAGAAGCGGAACTAGGAACGCGTGCGCCCTTGCGCCTGCTCGCGGCGAGAGCGCCACCAAAGGAGGAAGACCGAAATGAAGAGGACCGGTGTAATTGCGGTGTTGATCCTGTCCCTCGTTGCCGGCTCGGTCTCAGCCGAGGAGCTGAGTGGGCTCGAGCTGGCGGAGGAGCCCAGTGCGCTCGAGCTGGTTGAGAGGACATGCAGTCCAGGTTGACGATGACGCTCATCAACTCGCGCGGGGACAAGCGTGTGCGTGAGATCCGGCAGTTCATGAAGGACTTCGATGACGTCGAGAAGAAGGTGATGTTCTTCGAGTCCCCGGCGGACGTCAGGAACACGTCGTTCATGAACTGGAGCTACACGACGGTCGGCGAGGACGATGATCAGTGGATCTACCTGCCTGCGCTCAAGAAGGTCAAGAGGATCTCGAGCGACAGCAAGGGCGACTACTTCATGGGATCCGATTTTACGTACGATGACCTCGGGGACCGCCATCCGAGCAGCGACACGCATACCGTACTCGGTCAAGAGAACGTGAACGACGAGCCGTGCTACGTGGTTGAGAGCGTTCCGATCGAGGAGGAGTACATCTACGGCAGGACGGTCAGCTGGATCGTCGCGGACAGGTGGGTCGTTGTGAAGAAGGACTTCTACGACGAAGATGATGAGCTTCTGAAGACGCTGACCGTGGACGAATACGGGGAGATCGACGGCTACTGGATAGTGACGCACTCGACGATGCATCACATCCAGAGGGAGCACACGACGACCATGGCTCTTGACGACGTCCAGCTGGATACGGGCATCTCGGACGGCAAGTTCACCGAGAGAATGATGACGAGGGGGCTCTAGGATGAGGAATCCTCTGCTCCGTCCGGTGGTGGCCATCGCGGTCCTCGGTGCAATCCTCTCGGCGGCCCCAGCGGCCGCGCTGGACCCGATACACGTGGGCGGCTACGTCCGGCACCACACGGCACTCCTCGTCGACGGCGGAGAGTACTCGATCATCGAGAACACGCTCGATCTGACACTGGATCAATCGCGCGGCAACGTCGCCTTCCGCGTAGATCCATACATCTATCAGCGTCCGGGCGAGGACCTCGATATGGACCTGCGCCAGGCGTACGTCGATATCTACTGGGACAGCGTTGACCTCCGCATCGGCAGGCAGCAGGTCATCTGGGGCAAGGGCGACGGTGTGTTCATAACCGATGTCGTATCGCCGAAGGACCTGCGTCGCTTCATCCTGCCTGACTTCGAGGAGATCCGGATCGGAGTCGATGCGGTGAAGTTCGACTACTACAGTGACAGCGGGGCGCTGGAAGTGGTCTGGATTCCTGTGTTCACTCCCATGCGCTCTCCGGACGACGATTCCATCTGGGCGAGATCCTCGGAGTTCCCGGTGGACCCGAGCTTCGATCTGTCGTCGAAGAACATCGACGCGTCCCTCGAGAACAGCGAGGTGTTCGCGAAGTACTCGCTCCTGTCATCCTCGTTCGATCTCGAGATGATGGCCGGATATGCGTGGGACGACGCGCCCACGATGCACATGTCGGCAGAGCTGGACCCGGACACCCACGAGATGGTCTCACTGGTCATCACTCCCGAGTACCACCGCCTGCCGCTCGCGGGCGGGAGCTTCAGCACGGCCGTCGGAGGGGCGGTTGTGCGCGGAGAAGGCGCCTACTACTGGGGGAAGCACCTTCCCACCGTGAGCCCGTTGATCGAGGACGGCGTGCTCAAGTGCGACTACGTCCACTACCTGCTCGGTGTCGACTGGGCCCTTCTCGGTGTCAACGTGAGCGGCCAGTTCATCTCTGAGGTGATTCTGGATTACGACGACTCGCTGGCGTCCGATGCGCGCACTGACTGGCTGACCTTCCTGGCCAGCGACAGCTTTCTGAACGACACGCTGCATCTGGAGTTCCTCTCGTACTTCGGCCTGAGTGACAGTGACGCGCTGCTGCGATCGAAGGTCAGCTACGACATGACTGACGGGTTCGAGATCCTGGTTGGAGCGGATCTGTTCATGGGTGACGAGGGGACGTTCGGGGCATACGATGAGAACGACTCGGTGTACGCGAAGTTGAAGTACAGCTTCTGAGATCGTCTGGAGACCGTTGGATCATTGAAAGGGGAAACGACAGTGGATATCGTCAAGGTCGCGGATGCGGAGTCTCGCGAGAACCCGCACGGTGTTGATGCGAGGGCTCTCCACGAGAGTGAGCGCGCGCTTGTTTCTCACATCACACTGCATCTGGGCGAGGCGCTCAAGCGGCACATCACTCCCGTTGACGTGATCTTCTACGTTCTAGAGGGCACAGGTGTCGTCGAGGTCGGGGAGGACAAGACGGAGGTCGGCGCTGATACGCTGGTCGATAGCCCGGCGAAGATCCCGCACTGCTGGTACAACGAGAGCAGCGAGACGCTCAGGTTCCTGGTGATCAAGGTGCCGCGCCCGACCGGACCGACCAAGGTGCTGTAGGCCGGTGGAACCACGTGGTCGCTAGTTCCATGGAGCCCGAAGTAGTCCGAGTGCGGCACCGGCCTCGCGCCCGCGAGGCCAGTGCGGAATCAGCGGTTCTGGTTCAGAACGAGTATCTGACCTTGACGTATGCCTCATCGTTGTCACTGAACTGCCCGAACTGAGTTGACGAATCACCCTCGAGGAGCAGGGCGCCCGCGGCGATCTCGGCGCTGTCTGTTGGGTAGTAGGTTAGCTCCGGTCCTCCGAAGAAGGCGGACCGGTTCGCGACGTCCCCGAAGTCGGCGATCTCGGCGGCGAACGCCAGCCGCGCCCTCAGGTCACCGTGAAGGAAGTCCCTCTCGAGAGCAACGAGGAAGTAGTCCTCCAGCCCATCGGGCCCACGGTCGGTGAAGAAACCATGCAGGTATTGGGCGTTCACGTAGAGCCCGTTCCGGAAGGTGTAGTCCCCCCCGACAACGTACTTGACGTACGGGTCGTCGCTAAGAGCCAGGTGCAGCGAGGTATCGCCGGGCGCGGTTACCGCGGTGTATGTCGCCTCAGCGGGCAAGAACAGCGCGCACTCAGCCCATACTCCAACATCCTCGACGGCCCCGGCGATGTCCATTCCAACAACCTGCTGTTTGGGATACTCCAAGGTTGTGTGGATGTCCACGGTGCCAGGAGTGTCGGCAGGAGTCATGTTCACTGCAGATGGCAGCGGCCAGTCATCTGGTCCGTACACGTAAGATACGGAGCAGTCGTACCCCAGGAGCTCTCTTCTGATTCTCAATCCGATGCTCGCTGTGTCCTGCGGGCGCTCATCCGGAAGGGTCACCTCGTCTGTCAGGGTCCCTAGACTGAGTTCAGGGGGGAGTGGGAAGGATGCGGGGACCTGCCAGCTTGAGGAAGGAGACCTCGCCGGGGTGAAGACCGGGACCACCACGCCGGTGACGGTGAAGTCCCCGGGGTAATAGTCGACCCGGACCGCCGTCGTTGGTATCTTCCGGCCGAGATCCAGGATGTCTTCGAAGTCGTCCGGGTTCAGGTTGTCTACCACGTTCAGTTTGTCAGCGGTTCCCCAAGCGATCCGTTGCTTGCCGATCCGAACGTCCATGTCGTCGAGCATGAGCCCGTACAAGTCCACATAGGCCTCATACATCTCAAGACGCCAGGGTTGAATGCGATCGCTGTCCTGGAGTTCAGCCGATGACTGCACGTCGGGGAAGCCCGAGTACCGGACACGCGACTCGGAATGAAACACGGCGTCCGCGGATCGCACGTCGAGCTTCAGGCCAAGCTGGACCTCGTTCCACGTGTAGCCGTCGTCTCCGCCTGGACGCCAGCGGTTGTCCGCTGTGAGCACCCCGCCGAGCTCCGGCGTCCCCTGAGCGGAGCCGGCCAAGAGCATGGTAGCAACCAGAGCTGCAACAAGCACGTTCGTGCGGCTCATCTACGTCCCTCGTTTCCTATCTTGATTCTCCAAGGTTGTCGTGGCACCGGTGGTTCGATCAGATCAGAAGCGCTTCAGATAGCGCTGCGTGAACTGTTTGTCCGGGATGCTCTGATCGTGGACAACGTCCTCGAGATCCATGATTGTCTTGTGCTTGTCCTGAAC
>JALGZD010000145.1 GCA_025782395.1 bacterium | reverse complement strand
ACAGAGGAAGTGATAATGACGGATAAAGCTAGCAGATCTGAAATTCAGAGCTTCTGGGAGCAGGGCACGCCGATGGGTTTCATCGGTGAAAAATTGTCTTATGAAGAGAAGAGAGAGTTCAGGTATTCCCTCCAGGACTATATGCATGATGTATTTGAGTTTAAACAGTTCAGCGGAAAGTTCGTGTTAGACCTGGGTTGCGGAGGAGGCATCGATTCAGCGGAGTTTGCCCGGAACAGAGCCTTCGTTGTCAGCGCCGATTTCAGCCGGACGGCTATGGAGACTACCGAGAACTTGCTGAATGAAGCTAATCTGCCGGCCAATGTGGTGCAGGCGGATGCAACCGCCCTTCAGTTTGAGGATAATACATTTGATTGCGTCTATTCCTTTGGGGTATTGCACCATATCCCGGATATCGAAAAAGCCCTGGCCGAAATAAAGAGGGTGCTCAAGCCCAGCGGCCGGATCATGGCGATGGTCTACAATCGGGACAGCCTGCTTCATGGTTACAGTATTGTCTACCTAAGAGGCATAAAAGAGAAGCTATTAGAAAAGCTTACTATGGATGAACTCCTCGCCCGGTTTTCAGAGCGGAAGGAAGACAATCCTTATACAAAAGTATATACTAAAACAGAGGCGCAGGTCCTATTCTCGGGATATTTTGAATCCTGTTCAGTTGAGGTGCGTTATAATGTCATCGATCTGCCCGAGCAAAGGAAAGTTAAGGTTTATGTACCCGACAGGTACGAGCTTGGCTGGCACCTATTAGTAAAGTGTAATAAGCCATCAGTGTAGGGTAATGGCGTGCTGACTATTTTTTCAGCCCCAAAACCGTTTCAGGGGCACATCGGGGTTATCCAGAACAATGCCATTCAGAGCTGGCGGTTGGCCTGCCCCGACAGTGAGGTTATCTTGTTTGGCGGTGAGGAGGGCACGGCCGAGGTCGCCTCGAGGTTAGGGTTGCGGCACCTGCCCGACATCGACTGTAACGAGTATGGCACACCTCTGGTCAGCTCTATATTCAATATTGCCCAGAATGTTGCCAGTCACCAGACCATGTGCTATGTCAACGCCGACATCATTCTGATGAGTGATTTTCTGCCGGCGGTACAGCGTGCCCCGAAGCGATTATTTCTGATGGTGGGCCAGAGATGGGACCTGGAAGTGAAGCAGCCCGTTGACTTTAGTGACCAGGACTGGGAAAGGAAACTGCGCGCCCGCCTGACTGAAGAGGGTAAACTTCATGCTGAGACGGGTATGGACTATTTCCTTTTCCACCGGGGGTTTTATGACAGCATACCCCCCTTTGCTCTGGGGCGAACTGCCTGGGACAACTGGCTTGTTTACCGGGCACGCTCCCTTAGAATTCCGGTCATTGATGTCACCAAAGCGGTTACCATTATCCACCAGGACCACGATTATGCCCACGTCCTTGAAGGTAAAACAGGTGCCATTATGGGATCTGAGGCTAAGCGAAACCAGGAACTCTTAGGGAGAAAGGACAATTCCTTAGGTATCAACCAGGCCACCTGGACGCTTACACCACGGGGGCTAAGACGAGCCATTACGGTAAAACACCTCTATTATCAGTGGGAAGTGTTGCCGGTTCTCTTTCCTCTCCTGCGTTTTCTCGGAATACCGAAGAAGATCATGATAGCCTGTTCAAGAGCTATTCGGTTAAAGTTGGGGATACCTCGAGATTAAAGGCTTAGGGTAGATAGGCGCTGACGGTGCCCACATCATAAACACGGGAGAGTCTCCGGTCATCGAGCACCTGATAGGGGTCGTAAGTGAACTCCGTGATGTAGTATACCCCTTTCGCTAGAACGCGAAACGCGCTTTGTGTAATGTATTCCCTGAGAACCAGAAGTGCGTCAACCTTCTGGAATCCGGTCTGTATGTCCTGATAGGATAGAGGCGAGGCTGAACTATCCGGACTGGCCTTGAGTGCCAAGCTGTGAGTGGTGTCCATAATAGGGGCGCCGGGATAAAGAGTCTTGACGGTCTCGGCGGCTCGTAGCTCGGAGACCTTTAAAACGTTTTGGCTCTTCAGGTAGTTCGGGTATAGCGGGCTGTCAAAGGCGGCGGTCGTGTTAGTCACCATCAGGAAGGTCATGGCAAAGATGATGAGATTGAGCGTGCACCATCTTTTCCAGGTGGCTCCTAGTGACCGGATTATCATATTCAGGCCTAATGCAACGGGAATCACTAATATCAGGTCCATAAAGATGAACCACCGACCGATAAGCAATTCTGTTTCAGCCAGGAAAAAGACAGCAAAGACCAGGGCGGTTAGGGATATACCACAGAAAGCCAGGGTAAATCGGGGCGTGTTGATATTTCGTGGACTCAGTATGGACAATAGACCAATAGTAGCCAGACCGTAGAACAACAGGTTGCCCAGCTTGTTTATTTCTGACCAGACAGGATTTACCTTGGTGATGAGGCTTGGGGCATAGGGGGTAGCTACTGATAGAGGCGAGTCTATACCCACAAAGAGCCTGACAAATGAGGTGAAGAAATTGGTTATGTATAGCCAGTAACCGATTAGAGACACCACAAATAAGAGAGTGATATTACGGTGTAAGTAGGGGAGGGGGATTTTACTGAGATAGGAGAACAAGGTGTAACCAAGATATAAGAGAAGCATAATCACCAGTGTGATAAACGAAGAGGCTGTATGGGTGATGATTAATACCGCAATCGCCAGTATTAAAATCATTTTGATGTTAGTGGTGTGAGGTACTTTCGGGTTGAGAGTGAGGAACAATATCAGAGTGGCTAGAGACAGACCGATGGTCTGGGCTACCAGCAACCATCCCCACATGATGTGCAGGTTATTTATGCCCAAAATCAGGGCGGCGAGCAGCCCGATGCGGCGATTAAAGAGGTCTCTGCCCAGCAGAAAAACGAAGGTTAAACTCACCACCTCAAATAAACCCAGCGATATGATCATGGCTTCCCTGGTTGCCAACCCGGTAAGATAAGAAGTGGTAACCACGATGAAGTGTTGTACCGGCATGAAGTAGTACATGCCGATGTCACGTATCAGGTGACCCTCTTGCGAGATACGCTCAAAGGCTATTGAGTTCCACCACGGGTCAGTGCCTAAAAAACTGCCGGGGTAAAGATAGAAAAGACTCACCCGTAGGCTGAGTGATATGACCAGTATTTTACTGAGAATGATGGTGGGCCAGCGTCGGGATTCCTTAGGGAAACTGAATATTTCCCAGGCTGCCAGTGTACTCATCGAGGCCAAGGCCAGGAAATACCCCAGGGGGCGTTCATAGGCGCCTAGGTATAATATCAGCGTGCTGTAGGTTAACAAGGCAAAAAAGACGATGTTGGATAGAAGGTAGGGTGAGAAAGGAAGGTGGCGCGAGATTTCCTTACCTTGAGTGGTTTGTACCCGTCTTGCCAGGGAGAGATAGAGCGTGCAGGCAATTATCAGCACCACACCAGTGCTGATGTAGTCAGGGGCGAAGTGTCCCAATAGAAAGATGGCGGCGATGCCAGCTACAATCCCACCGATGGCCAGATTTCTATCCAGCCGGTTAAGGAATTTAGAGGTTAATCTATCGGCTACTTTGAGTTTAAACATTCTGTGTATGAACTCCTCAGTAACTCATGGTTGGTGTAGCTGGACTTAATAAACACCGTTATTAAGATACTTTAGTCCATATCCGGTGCTCGGACGGAGAGCTTGAATTTGTACCCATGATCTTCAGGAGTGTAAAAGGCTAGTGGCCCTGCTTGATAAAAGCTATCAGGGCATGGGCTATTCTTTCTATCTGATTATCCCCTAGTTCAGGGTACATAGGTAGAGACAGCACCTCCTCCTGGGCTTGCTCACTTTCAGGGAAGTCGCTAATCTGATAACCCAGATACTGATAAACC
>JALGZD010000055.1:3982-7190 GCA_025782395.1 bacterium | reverse complement strand
CGAAGTCGTCGTTCGGCTCTGGGACGTCGCACTGGCCTTGGTAGTTCTGTCCCCAAGCCGCGGTCGTCCCGTCTGACTTGAGACCCAGGCTGTGATACTCCCCCGCCGCGACTGCCACGAAGTCCGCGTTCGGCGTAGGGACATCGCACTGGCCGTCGGAGTTGCTCCCCCAAGCCACGATCGTCCCGTCGGACTTGACGCCCAGGCTGTGACCGCAGCCCGTCGCGACTGCCACAAAGCCCGCGTTCGGCGCAGGCACGTCGCATTGACCGTCCCAGTTCCTGCCCCAAGCCACGATCGCCCCGTCGGTCTCGAGACCTAGGCTGTGCCAATCGCCCCCCGCGACCGCAACGAAGTCGGTGTTCGGCGCGGGGACGTCGCACTGGCCATCGGAGTTGCTTCCCCAGGCCACCATCGTCCCGTCGAGCTTGAGGCCCAGGCTATGACCAGAACCCGCCGCGACCGCGGCAAGATCCTCAAGCGCAGAGGGTTCCACAATGACCCGAGAACCCCATCCCACGA
The DNA here is from genome assembly GCA_025782395.1 of bacterium. Taxonomy (GTDB): domain Bacteria; phylum Joyebacterota; class Joyebacteria; order Joyebacterales; family Joyebacteraceae; genus Joyebacterum. The sequence goes on along the minus strand of JALGZD010000055.1, from coordinate 6,668 downwards.
CACACCCGGTCGACTGACCACTCGCCAGCCCGGTCACCAGGACCAAGGTAGCTAGGCAAACGAGCCCGCACACTGCTGGCAGCTGCTTCACATTGCTCTTCCCTCGTTCACGACAAAACACGACTCGAGTGGTTTCCCTTCTCACCCACGCTTGGCTCCAGATGTTCCATCGCCCCAGCTTACTGAACTACGCTTAGATTGGCGTACTTCCGGTTCATATGCCCTCACTCGATGACCCCGACCGACATCAGCCTGGCTGCCACCATCCGCTCAGTTGGCAGTACGTCCTCTCGGCAGTGGCGTCGTCCGGAAACGCCTTCGTCTCTCGAGAGGCCATCGCCGACGGCGATGCCGAGAGGGAACGACTGCCACTTGTTGGCATAGTGGAGGAACCCGCTGCCAGAACCGCTCATGTTTGCGTTCACGCCCACTCTGGGAAGGGGTCCATTGATCGGCGTGACGTCAACCCAAGTAACCTCGCCATCCCACGCGAAGAAGGCCCCATCGACGGCAATGGACTCCCCGACCACGAGGGAGTCTACCCAAGTGAAGAAGACCCCCGAATCCGGAATCACATACTGGTACGAAAGAGAGAACCGATAGAAGTCAGCGTCTGATCCACCCCACCAGACGCCTAGCGACTCCCCAATGTCAATGGTGTCTGCTTCGCTGACCTGGAGTGATGCGATCGTGTCTGGCAGCGCGAGTGCTCCTTCGACCTCACCCAGAGTCGTCGCGACCGCCACAGTGATGGCATCGAACCCTGAGGAGATCGCGATGGGATCCGCCGCCCAATCGCCAAACGCGACGAATCCTGCCTCGTATGAGGCGACATCCTCCCCAGTGAACGAATGGCCGTTGAACTCCACGGACTCGAGCGATGGTACGGGAGATGCGAAGATAGAGCCGCTTAGCATGGTGACCGGCTCATCGATGTAGTCCGCTCGCACCTGCCAGTATCCGCTGGAGTGCTGCGCCCAGGCCAGGACGAGCTGCTCCCCGTTGCTGTCGTTCTCTCCGTTGGATACTGGGTTGTCGCCGCATCCCGCAACGAACAGGCAAATGGCGATAACGACCACAGAACACGCTACTCGCTTCATGATCCCTGCCCCTTTCAATAAGATGTTGCGCTCAGCCGCAGTGCGGCAACCTGACTATTGGACATGCTTCGGTCCCCGGATCCCAGTCGTCACCGCCGGACATCTGCTGAGCAGCTCCCGAGGCATCCTCGCTGTAGGGACGACATCTCCAAGTGTAGTCCCTACATCCCCTTGATCGCCCCCTAACTCCTCTCTCGTACTGCAACGATTCCGCATCCGATGCCGTATGATCGCGCCTAGAAACCCAATCCCGCCGAAACATGGTGCGTCCCCTCAATCTCCTCGAAGGGGACGTACGCGTAGCCGACCGAGAGTCTCCTCCACGTGACACCGAGCCCGAACGTGACCGCCGACTCCATCTCCGGGCGCGTGAGGAATCCGGCCCGCAGAGCTAGGATCTCAGCTATCAGATACTCTGCGCCCAGGTGGACACTCACATCGTTGTCCCGCGGCTTCGATGCGTCCGCGGCCACTACGAGGTGCCCGGCCTCGAATGCTACACCACCTCGGACAATCAGCGGCAGCGGATCGCCGTCGGAAATGAACTTCAGCTCCGGCCCCATGTTCTGGACTGCGAGGCCCAGACTGAGCCCCTCCAACTGAGGCAACTCATAGAGCACACCGGCGTCAGCGGCGTACCCCGTGGCGGATTCGTTCTCAATGCTCGACTGGATCAGCTTGACGCCTACGCCGTAGCTTAGATCGGCACCAACCTGATCGGCAAACGCGAGCGAGCCGGAGAAATCGTAGGCATCGTACTCGCCCAGCTCATCCAGATCGGCGCCGACGCTGGGGATGTCGCCAGAAGGAGAGTAGCAGACCAGCCCACCCCAGTGCCCCCCTCCGACCGGCATCGCAGCTGCGAATGTATGGTGCCCCATATGCTCGAACCACATGCCATACGTTGCAAGGACGGAAGGAGCTTCTTGCCGCGCCAGCCCTGCCGGGTTCCAGTAGATGGCACTGGCATCGTCGGCGATTGCGGAGAACGCACCACCCATCGCCATCGCCTTGGCCCCCACCCCGATCTTGAGGAACTGCGCCCCAGTCTCGCCGGCAGCCAATGCCCCGGCGCACAGAAGAAGGAGCAGCAGCGGCGGCAGGAAGCAGCAGCCTGCCACTCTCAGGTATCTACGTTTCGCGTTCATCCCGGTTTCCTCCATGACCACAGCAGCGCTACAGTGTGCGGCCGACAACAGGCTATCTGATAACGGCGAACTTGCCTGTCCTCTCATATTCAGATGGACCACTGAGCACCCAAACGTAGACACCGCTCGCCAGACCATGCCCATCCCGGCTCTCGACGTCCCAGTCGAAGTGCGTCTCTTCACTGCCGGGCCGAAGCGTCTGAACGAGCTCACCGGCTTTGTTGAAGACACGTATCGTCGAACCGGGCACATGCTCCCCAGTGAACGTGATGGTCGTGTGACCTCGAGAGGGCACGAAGGGGTTCGGGCCTACAACGGTTCGTTCCGTCAGTCGCACGGTAGTCGTTGCATCCGGGATGTCGGGAGCTGCCTCTTTGTTCCCAACGTTGTCAACGGCCCTGCTGTAGAACCGGTACGTGTGGCCTCCCGTGCCCGCGA
>JALGZD010000055.1:0-3919 GCA_025782395.1 bacterium | reverse complement strand
GCGAACTCAACAGACTCCTCGTTGACGTTCCCCCACTTCGCGTATTCGCCGCCGTCCTTTGATACGTAGATCGAGTAGTAGGCGACGCCTGAGCCAAGTTCGTCGTCCTCGCCAGTCATCTCGATGGTGAATGTACTTCGCCGCTGGGTATCAGACAATGCCAGCACAAAGCTCGTGGGAGGTTCGCTGTCGAGTGTGTTGATGTAGGGCCCCTCCTTGGGCGCCGGATTCCAGTAGGGACCGCCGGGCTCGGCCGGGACACGGTCGAAGTTGACGAACGCCTGATTGGCAATCACGGTGCCAGATGGCAATCCAGGGACAGGATCGATCGTGAAGTCCACCCAGCCGATCTCCGTTCCAGCCTCTGTAATCGGCGGTAGGAATCCGGCGGTGGGATCCTCTGGAAGTTCCATAGTGGCGGGATCTAGCGCTGTGAAGGTCCAAGCAATGGCTCTGGACTCGCGATTGTACGTTCCCTCAATGTTCACTATGAGGTTGCTGTCCGGCCGCATATCGATCTTGACGTTGAAGTACTGGCCGCCGTCCAGAGGCACTGTCCAGTCGCAGAAGCCAACCTCGGTGAACGCCAGCGTGGAGTCCGCCAAATTCATGCTCAGCGTGTCGACTACGAATGCCTCCTGCACCGCAGCCGTCGCGGTCTCCTTGTTCCAGAAGTCGATCCGGTAGCCCAGGTTGCGAGGTGACGCGATGTACTTCCGAACCGTATCTGGCTCCACCACGTCGAACCCCCTCGGCCCGTACTTGTCCTCAGGTGTAGATGTCCCCACCAAGTACGGCGCAAGCAACTCCTCGTGTCGCTCAACGCCGGGGTCCAAGGCAACAGCTGCCTGAATCAGCTCGTACGCTACTGAAGCATAGTCAGCTACCGCTCCCAGAAGCAGCCAGGCCCCCAGCCCTATCCCGTATCCCGGCCCGAGGGCCAAGGTTAGAACCCCGTGAACCCCCAGTCCGACGACAGTCCACGTTGGAAAGGAATGCGACGACAGTGCATTCGCCGAATGCTGAAGGCTCTCGCGTGCCCTCTCCTCTGGAGTGGGCCTTGCAGATGGAATTTCATACAGGTAGCTTGCTATGGCCTGCTCCAAGCCCTGGAAGATGGGAGACGTACTCACCAGGCTGATGTCTCCCGTCCGAGCGAACATGGAACTGCGCGGGTGAAGCAGTTCGACTTCGATCGGCACCGGATCACCGATACTGCCGTTGGCAGTGAGAACCACGGGAAAGGAAAACTCGGTTCCAGCTGCGATTGACAGCACCCATATCGGACAAGCCCTGGCTCCGTCTCCCTCCACGAACATCGGCACATCTGCCCAGCTAATGCCGGCTTCCTCGGAATCGAAGATCTCCTCCGGTGGAAAAGGAAACTCAGACACCAAGTCGACATTCAGCGGAACCTTGACTGTGAGGAGGATATCGTACGCGTTGATCTCGCCACGATTCCCGAAGCGCACCACGTACCGTGCCGGGCGACCCACACGTATGGCATCCCTGCCGATGATCTCGACCCACAGCTCTGGCTCACCTCCCTGCACGACCGAGAAAGCACCCGGAGCCACTGCAGACTCTCCGTCGGGATTCCGTACCGTGAAGACCCAATCTCCAGGTGTTGCCAACGACAGATCGAAGGTCGCTGTGACGGCTCTACCGTCGGCTTGCACCAGAACAGTGTGCGCGAGAACGCTGTCCGCCGGACTCATCACCAGGGATACGACGGCGAGCGAATCCAGCTCGGCCCCAAAGGCTACGATGGTCACAGGGCCCGAGGTACCTCCGCGATAGCACGAAAGCTCAGTCACAACGGGACCGCGCGCTGGCTCCTCCTCTGGAGGCTCGTTGCACGACGCGACGACCATGTAGTCACGGCTCTGCCCACTCCCCCCCTGCAACACAGCGGAGTCCATGTATATCAGGAAGTAAGTGCCCCCAAGCGGATCGTCGATCTGCCCCTCAATGTGATACCCAGCCCCCATGTTAGAGAACTCCCAGTGCGCATCAGGGTTGCCGAGGTAGTCTCGGTACAAGTCCAGAGTGCTCCACAGACCGAAACCCTCTGTCTCCAGAAACAGCGCACTTTGTCCCTCAGGGACATCCACTTGGGTCCAGTCGCACCCATATGGCCTGAGCACCTCACCGACAGACCATTCCCCGAGCGTCAACTCGTTGACGTCTTCGCATGCCTTGACTAGCCCGTCACCCCCAGTTCCAGTCCAGCTCGCGATCTCAATCGTGTACCACCCTACGTCCGGGTCCCCAACGCGCAGGTCGAAGTCGCCATAGCCACTCTCACTTGCCACCTCGACACCGTCCCTGAGGAGTCTGACGCTCCCCCCCCAAGTCCCGGAGTAGCCTATGTGTGTCGTCTTCTTGATGAGAACTAGAAGCTCGTCGAGTCCCGAAGGTATGTGAACACGCCGACGCAGAGCCGCGCTGTGCGCAACCTCGAACTCGGTCCAGTCTCCCATCGCAATGACATCTCCGCCAGCGTGGATGACCTCGAAGCCCTCGTGAAACACGTAGTCGCCATCGGCGGGATTGGTGACGCGGAGGTCGTAGTAGCCCTCGACCGCTCCCTCGAGGTCGAAAGCAACCTGGACTTCGTTCTCATTGACGAAGGTGACGTCCTCACCGTCCGCAAGGATGTCGGGAGCAATCTCATGCTCGAGGACCCCCGTACACCCTGGAACGAACCCGGTTCCCGTAATGATAACGACCACCGGTGCGTCCTTCACCCCAACATCGGGATCCCGCTGGTGGATCTCGGGCCCAGTCCCAGAACCCGCACTGACAGAGACCATACCTAGAATGTGGTCCGCGCCAAGACTCCCATCGGAGGGTGAAGCCCGGCACTTGGTCAGATAGGCAGCACGCTCATCGGGCACCCATGCGGTGAATGCCAGCGTCTCTCTCTCATCCGGCTCAAGAGTGATGCTCGATGTGCTGTCAGCATAGATGCCCTCGTTGTAGATCACGAAGCGGGCTGAGTAGTCTTCTTCCTCCCAGCCTATGTTCCGAAGAACCACTTGCGGATCCACCGGCGCCCCCAGCGAGACGACGCCTGAGGGAGCGATGATGTTCTCCAGCTCAACGACAGCAGTGGCGAACCCGCTCCAGGTGAAGTCGGCCGAGCCGAGTCGGTCTCCAGTGGAGTCCTGCGTAGTCAGTAGATACATGCCCGAGGACACGAAGTAGTCGTCGCCGATCTCAGCAGAGCTGTAGCCCTCTGCTTCCACCGCTAGATCGCCCGAGGGAGCGTGAAGCTGCATCTTCGGGCGAAGGGCCCCATCCGTGGTCGTCAACGCGACATTCGTGTCATCTGCTTCCTTCACGATGAAGACGAACGCATTCATGTCGCCGTGGTAGCGAACAGTGTCTTGGATGGATCCGCTCGCAGGTCTCAGGGTGTCAGCGTGGGCCAGGAGGTGGTCTCTCGACTGAAGTGCCAGCCAGTAGGGTGCCGAGTTGTCGGCCTCGGCCTCGCTCACGAAGATCACATACTCCCCGTCAACCGGAAGCTCGAGGTTCTCCACATCATTGACCTCAGAGTGGTCACGGTTCTGCTCGAACAGCACGCTGTCTCCAGGCGCCATCACAACAAGACGGGAAAGGAAGTAGTAGCCGCCACCCGGCCTGTAGCGTACCGTCACCCGATCGCCGGCCTCACCGGCAAACACGTATGCGTCAACGTCTACGACCGGGTTGATGGAGTCCTCCACCACACTGTCGAACTCGATCCTCTCCCCTTCCGCAAGTACATGGTTCCTCGACTGCACGGTCAGCCAGTACGGCGCCGACTCGTTCCCCTCCCCTTCGCTCACGAAGATCACATACTCCCCGTCAACCGGAAGCTCGAGGTTCTCCACGTCATTGACCTCAGAGTGGTCACGGTTCTGCTCGAACA
>JALGZD010000176.1 GCA_025782395.1 bacterium | reverse complement strand
GCTCCTATTCGGCGGAGCGCGCGGCGAGTTTCTTATACCGCTCGTCTGCGGTCAGTCGGCTTGAGAGAACGCCTACGGATCCTTCGGGCCTTCGACGATCATCACGGGGTGCGAGTGGCACTCGGCGTATTCTCCGACGCTATGCACGTAGATCGCGTACTCGTACTCTCCCAGCGTGGCGTCCGACGGGATCCATACCATGATGTCACCCGTTTGCATGGTCACGATCTCGGTCGTTGGGAAGACGCCCGCAGCCGGGAAAGAGATGCTCACGGTCTCGCGGTTGGCGTGGAAGAGCACGAAGTCGCCAGGCTTCACCGTAACCACTGGGACCCACGGCACACTAGTGCTGGTGTTAATGGTCACGTCGACTGTCGTCTCCTTTGTCACTGTCTCCGTTACTTCGGCTTCCTTCAGCATCTTCATCCCCTCCGTTCTCATTTCACCTGCTCCTATTCGGCGGAGCGCGCGGCGAGTTCCTGATACCGCTCGTCTGCGCACAATCCGCGAAGCGCCGGTGTGTTCTCAACCTGTGCTCTCGAATAGCCACCTTGGAGAGCTCTTCCTATCCACTCAAGCGCTAACTCCCTGTCGTCCAGAACCTCGTATGTGTGACCCACCTGAAACATGACCTCGATATCATTCGGGGCGTAGCGCAACGCTTCTGCCGCAAGTTCACGGGCGCGTTCCGGCTCATCGAGCTCGGTGTAGTAGCCCGCGAGGTGGGTGAGAAGATGCGGGTCGCGGGGCGTGAGCGACCGCTGCCGCTCTCCGCGCCGGGCCGCCTCTTGGTAGGCCTCTGCGGATCGCGCCTCGCCGCCGGGGATCCAGATGCACGATGCGGCGAGGTTACCCCAGACCCGATAGTCTGAATCGTCGAGCTCGAGCGCCGCCTCGTACATCGCCGCTGCATCGGCATACCTCGCCTCAGCAAAGTGGAGCGTCGCGAGGTTCGAGTAGGTCTCGTAACTCGGGGAGAGTTCGAGAGCCGTCTCGAACATCACGCGCGCATCGTCCCACCGGTCGAGACAGTAGCAAGTCACACCGAGGTTCCGGAATCCGAGGACATTGCCCGGCGCGAGTTCCGTGACCATTGCAAACTCACGGGCCGCTTCATCGTAGCGGCCCTGTGACAACAGGAAAACGCCGAGGTCATTATGTACACCCCAGTAGTTCCGCCGGAGCTCGGCCGACTCACGATAGGCCGTCTCCGCGAGCGCCAACTGACCGCTCTCCACGCGAAGCCCCGCCAAAGTCCGCCGCGCCGGCAGGCTTAGAGGATCCTGCTTGAGAGCCCGGCGAAGGCCGGCAGCCGCCTCATCGTAGCGTCCGGAGCGCAGCAGGATCCAGGCTAGCACGATCTCTGCGGAAATGCAGCGCTCATCGAGATGGAGCGCCCGTCGCAGGCTGGCCTCTGCCTCGGGTTCGGACTGGAAGTCGTGCCGGATCTTGCAGCTCCGCCAGAGTGCTTGGCCGAGGCCCGCGTGCGCGAGAGCGAATGCGGGATCGGCCGCCACTGCCTCTGTGAAGAGTGTGCCTGCGCGCGCCACGGCGGCCGTGTCGGCGACAGTCAGCGCACCTGTGCCGCGCAGGAACGCGTCGAATGCGACGGGCACGGTCGTTCCTCCAGCGGCAAGCCGTCGCCGGGTCCGGTCGGGGAGGTCGAGGCCGAGCGCTTCGACCGCGAAGCGAACGGGGACGTCCTGGAGCGCGGCCACATTCGCAGGTTGCTCGGCGACGCTCCACGACCGAACCGACCGACCGGTCTCGGTCTCACGCAGATCGAATCGGATGCGGATGCTGTCCCGGGTCGCTTCGAGACGGCCGGCAACAGTCAGGTTGGCTGCGACGACGGTCCTCGCGTCGTGCGGAGATGTGATGTCGAAACGGTCGATGTCGGAGACGGGAATGATGCGGAGAGACGGCTCGAACTGCTCGATCTCGTGGAGCCGCTGGGTAAAGTACTTGCGGAATCCCCGCGCGTACTCGTCGTCAGGTCCATCGAAAGGAAGGACCGCGACGATCGCATTGTCCGGTAGCGGCGGGGGTCCTCTCAGCCCGCCGAGGAGTTGCCTTCCGGCAGGGTGGAGGCCCAGAAAGGCAGCGGCCAGCACGACCAGCGAGACTGCTGTTCCAGCGAGAGCGCGTGGTCGACGTCTACGTGTGCGGGTGGATGGAAGCGGTCTCGTGTCGAGTTGGCTCGGGCTCGTGCGTTCAGGAAGGTGTGCTCTCACCCGCTCGAGGGCGGAGTGGAGTTCGTCCGCGCTCTGGTATCGTCGGGCGGGCGACTTCTCGAGACAGCGCATGACGACGTCATCCAGCTCCGGGTGGACGTCAGGCTCGAGTTCCGACGGGTTCCCGACCGGCTCGTTGCAGATGGCGTAGAGGAGCGACTCGTATCGCTCCCCCTCGAACGGCCGCCTGCCGGTGAGAAGCTCGAACAGCACGACCCCTACAGCCCAGATGTCGGAGCGGGCGTCGGCTTCCTGGCCGCGTGCCTGCTCCGGTGACATGTAAGCAGCGGTGCCGAGGCGCACCCCTGCGCCGGTCAGGTTCGAGGGTGTGCCGAGCTTGGCCAATCCGAAGTCGAGGATCTTCGCGCGGCCGTCTCCTGTGACGAGGATGTTGCCCGGCTTGATATCTCTGTGAATTATGCCGTTCCTGTGCGCGGATGTGAGCCCGGCCGCCACGTCCCGCATCACCGCCACTGCCTCGGCGGGCGGTAGGCGACCCTGACTGAGGCGGTGGGCGAGGGAGCTGCCATCGTAGCACGCCATGGATATGAAAAGACGCCCGTCGTCCGTTTCATCGATCTCGTAGACGGTGCAGATGTTGGGATGGTCGAGCCGGGACGCCGCCTGTGCTTCAGCGATGAAGCGTTTCTTGGCATCGGGGTCGCGTGTGAGTTCAGGGGAGAGGAACTTGAGGGCGACGATCCTGCCGAGCTTCGTGTCGTCAGCCCGGTAGACGACGCCCATGCCGCCCTCGCCGAGCTTGCCGGTGATCGTGTAGTGAGAGACTGTGCGGCCGATCACATGTTGCTCCCCAAGTCATCCGATCCGAGCGGCGACCGGTTCCTCCAGGCGCTGGACGACAGGACAGGCTGAGCGAGCTGAGATGCCACGGTGAGAGACGTTCACTCAGCTGTCATGCCAATTGTACGTCGAATCAGAGATACCGTAAAGGATTTTCCGAGAGCAGCTTGCGTGGGTTGCTGACGGTGCTCCTGGCAGGCCCGACCGCTCGACGTCGTCCACTGGGTTGCCGCCGACTACCTCAGAACGCGGTACGCCTTCGTCAGCACCGGAGAGCCTTTTCTGTACCACTGATACGGACTTCCGACCAGATCAAGGATCGGCTCGTAGAGATCTGGATGCATGTCGAACGCGGTCTTGCAGGGCTCGAGGCCAAACGCACGGATGAAGAGGTAATCCACTCCATCTCTGATCAGACCCTCGTGCATTCCCCGGACGCCATCCCGCACGATGCTGAATGAGGTCCCTGCGTCGTCCTCCATCACGACGCTGTTTCCCGGGACCCCGCCGATGAGGGGGTAGCGAAACGTCGAGTAGTACTGATGATCAGTGACTCGCGTGAGTGCGATCTTCGAGTCCGGCGGCAGCGAGTACACCCACCCCGGCATTCCGTACATGTCCTGCTTGTTCCGATGGCCCAGGAACGAGGATGTCAGATCGTTCTCGGAGTAGAAGACACGGAGCGATTCCAGTGTCGAGAACCCAACCGCGATGATGAGCATGATCTCCAGGGCACGCCGCAAGGGTCGACGACATGACTCAAGCAGCACGCCCAACGCGGGCATCGGAATAGCGACGGCTGGGAGGAGGTAGCGGGGAAGGCGGTGTCCCGCTACCCACCACGAGGCAAGGGCCACCGCGGCGAGTGACAGCACGAGCAAGCGTCCCTTGCGGCGGTAGTCCCAACGCTTCGCGCTGATCGCATCGACTCCCATCCAGAGCGCCGCCGGGATCACGAGTGCGACGAAGGCAGCTCCGAAGCCAGCGCCGGCGCTGTAGGAGCCGGAGAGTGCTCTGTCGCGCAGCGCAAACCACCACCAATCCGCCACAGAGTGAACGTAATTGAACTGCTGTTCTCCGTAGATATCGGCCGGATCCAGCCCCGGCCACAACTCCGTGCCACCGACCCGCAGTGCAAAGGGGGCGACGGGGTTCCCCGTGGCGATCCAGTTCGATGCGTACCAGTAGATGGAAGTGAGGAGAACACCAGCTGCGCCGAAGAGCGCCAGCTTCATGATCGTCGCATCCCGTTCCCCGGGGGCGCTCTGTTTGTCGCGGCCTGGCGCCATCAGGATGAGCGTCAACGCCACAATGGCGGCTCCGAGAGGAAGAACCGGATACCGGGATCCGACCGCGAGTCCCATGGCCACGCCGGCTGTGATCAGATTGCGGAGCGTCTCGCCCGCGCGGGAGGACCTGTTCAGTGACCGAACCGCAAAGTAGACCGCGGCTGTGATCGCAGCGACGGCGACGACATCGTTCTTAGCGATCGCGGTCTGAAAGACAATGATGGGCATCGTCAGGAAGGCCAGGGCAACGATCAAAGATGAGCGCCGGCCGGCTCCAAGGAGCCAGGATGTGCCATAGAGCGCCAGCGCAGAGAACAGAGCGAAGGGCATTTGCATGACAGAGACCAGGCGATCGCTCCCCGAGAAGAGCAGTGTGAGAAGCAAGAGCTCGCCGTTTCCTGGGTAGTGTGCAGTGTTACCCCCGTAAGCCTGAAGACTGCCGCTCTGCAGCCATGACACGGCGCGCGGCAGGTGGTACGACAGGACGTCCCACCCGCGCGGCGGGGCCAGCAAGCCACTCGCGAAGGCCGAGGCGAGGAGAAGCAGCGCAAGACCAGCCAGGATGACAGGTACCACGGAGCTATCTGAAGCCCCTGAGCGCGACGCCTTCCGCTGTGAAGGTTGTACCCCCTCCGCGTGCCCGCAGGGGCTATGACTTCGCCGCCAGTGTCCTGCTAACCAGGAGCCAGCGCAGCCGGCCCCAAGCACTGCGACAAGCTGGACGCCACCCACGCAATGACTACCTGATAAGGCGGCGCATAGCCCGAGGGCCTGGAGAGCCAGGACGAGTGATGCGAACGACCACACGCCGAGCGCAAGAATACGGGCAACTCGCCCACGATAGGTTCGTGCGATGGGGTATGCGCACCCCAGTGCAAGCACAATAGCGGCTGTGACCACGAGGTGATTCACTGAGCGATGTCCAGTCCGTCGAGAGAGCACTCACTATGAGCCAAACACGACCCTCATCAGTTCGCGGATGAGGTGGGCGTGTAGAGCAAGATACGCGGCCAGGAGGATACCGGCCACTATGACAGCGAGCGAGCAGTACCGAGCCCCGGGGCTTTGGACCTCTGCGATAGGTGAAGTGTGGATCTCTCTCTTCTTCCGCTTCGCCATCGACCTTGCGACCCCAGCTTGAACGTACCGTTGCTTGTACCCACATCCTACATCTTGGAGCTGTCCCCGGGCCAGCGCGAAGTGAGTCGCACAGACAGGATTGTCCAAGCAGCGAGATTCTGTCCCCTACGGTGCGGGTGCGGGTTTGGAGGCGAGGTAGATCTGCATGATCTGTCTGGTCTGGCCCGGCCTTATCGGGTACGATACAAGGCTGTGCATTCCATAATCCCATACCCAGACGCAGGAGGTACGATGAGGCGGACTGCAGTGGTGATAACGACCGCTTTCGCAGCACTGGTGCTGGCCCAGACGGCCATTGCAACCCCCGTCGTAGGCGTGAGCGCGAACACGCTGCCGCAGGGGAAGTTCATGCTGGATACCTGGTACTTCTACCGGGACTACACGCGAGCCTACAACGACAACCTGGATGAGGACGGCGGCGGTTGGGAGGATCTTCCCAATAGCTCGACGCTCACGGGAGCCTGTCTCGTTCCTAGGATCTACTACGGTGCGACCGATTGGCTTACGATACGGGCCGGATTTCCACTCGAGTACAGATTCCGTAGCTTTGAGTCAGAGAACGGCGAGCTGTCCTCGGTGGGAATTGGCGACGTCGTGATTGATCCCAAGATCCAGATCTATCGCGGTGAGGAGGGATATCCGCGCGTCGCGCTTCTCGCCGGTGTGCGCTTCCCGACGGGGGACGATGGGTGTGACCCGGCGCTCTCCGACGGTACGACCGACGTTGTTGGCGGCTTCGCCGTCACGCACAGAATGGGAAGAATCGATGGCCACGCCTGCGTCACCTACTGGTTGAACGGCGAGACAGATACAGGCTACGACGTGAAAGACCTCTGGGTCGCCAGTATCAGTCTTGAGAATCCGATCAACGAGAACTGGCGCCTTCTCTGGGAAGCCAAGGGCTACGTCGGAGAGACGCTGGATGAGTACTACCGCCTCTATGCCTGTCCTGGGGTCTCGTGGGACAACGGCGAGCACCTCACGATCGGGGCGAGCACGTTCATTTCCGTGGTCGCGAAGGGTGGTGGGGGTGTGAGCTGGGTCGATTTCGAGTGGGCGCCGTACGTCAAGGCCTATTACAGGTTCTTCTAGAAGCCGGCGAGAGCCGCCGGGGAGGATGGAATGACAGGACCTTTCGGATTCCCGTGGGGCACCTTCGCCGCGTTCCTGGTTGTTGCCGGGACTATTCTTCTGGCCATAGTCTGGGCCATCGTCACTGCAAGAAGAGACGATGGGGGAGGTGGCGATGAGTAGCATGGCCATCTATTCGACCGTGCTGGCTGCCTACATTGTCGTTCTGGTCGCGATGGGAATCTGGATGGGGCGTCGCACGCGGAACGCTGAGGATTTCTACATTGGAGGGCGACAGGTCGGCCCGTGGGTAACCGCCTTCTCGTTCGTTGCGGCCTACTTCAGCTCCGTGGTCATCGTCGGCGGAGGCGCCTTCGGCTACCGCTTCGGGATGTCCACGCTCTGGGTAGCCGCGTCGAACGTACTCATCGGATGCACGCTTGCCTGGATCGTGCTCGGTCGCCGCCTGTGGGAGTTCACCAAGCGCCTCGACACGATGACCATCCCCGGCTTCATCGGGAAGCGTTACGGCTCGCGTGAAGCGGAGGTCTTCTCGGCCATCATCATCTTCGTGTTCATGATCATATACAACGTGAGCGTCCTTGTGGGCATGGGACGCATCATGGAAGGCCTTATGGGGATCCCGTACACGACGGCCGTCATCGTGGCGGGTCTCATTATTCTCATCTACGTGTGCATAGGCGGCTACCTCGCCGTTGTCTGGACGAGCTTTGTTCAGGCGTGGATCATGCTGTTCGGACTCTTTCTCCTTGCCTTCGCGACGCTCTCCAGAGTGGGTGGGCTGACGGCGGCCAATATCCAGCTCGCCGCCATCGATCCGGGTCTTGTCTCCACACCGGGAGTATGGGGCTGGAGCGGCCTCATATCGTATGCCCTCATCGTGAGCCTCGGCGTCTGGGGTATGCCGCAGCTACTGGTGCGGTTCTACTCGATGAAGAGCACGCGCGTGCTGAGGCTGGGAGTCGTTCTTGCGACTCTCGGTGGCGCCATGGCGATACTCCCGTACATGACGGGCGCGATCAGCCGTATTCTTCTCCCGACGCTTGAGAATCCGGATCTGGCGATCCCCAAACTTTCCCAACTTGTTCTGAATCCCTGGGGCGGGGCGATCTTCATGGCGGGAGTCATGGCAGCCGGCATGTCGACGTTTGCGTCGGTTCTCATCATTGTCTCCAGTGCCATAACAAGGGATCTCCGCGGGAATCAAGAGGAAAGGAAAGGCAGGAAGCGCGGATCACAGAGTGACAGGCGTGATGTCATGATGGGGAGAGTGGCAAGCCTCGGCGCCGGTCTGATCTCGCTCGCCATAGCATATCGTCCGCCCGGACTTGTGCTCGTCATTACCGCGTTTGCCTGGGCCGTGATCGCTTCGGCCTGTCTGTGGCCGGTCGTGCTCGGCGTGTACTGGAAGCGGGCGAACAGGGTGGGCGTGTTCGCGTCTATGATAGCAGGTACCGTGGTCTCGCTTGGGTGGATGATCGCAGGAAAGCCGTTCGGCATTCATGGGTTCATCCCCGGCGTCGTTGTTTCTCTTGTAGTTCTGATCGTGGTCAGTCTCATGACTTCCCCGCCCGACGCGGCTCTCATCAGCCGGGCGTGGGGTGAAGGTGAGGTGTAGGTGATGAGCAAGGAAACGGGAGTAGAGGGCGGGCCCAAGGGTGAGTGGTCGTCACAGTCGCTCTGGCTCAAGGTCGTGCTGATTCTGAGTCTGGCGCTTATCGTGGTGGGGGTAGTACGTTGCTCCTTTGAGTCGACCGCACCGGTCGCAGGAGTCGTGAAACGAGTAGCAGTGATGCCTGTTGTGATAGATGCTCCGGAGGGCTACTTCCCGACGCCGTCGGATTCCGTGGCGGTTGTCACGGCCCGCTGGTTCGCACGTTCATTCGCCAGGGAATCCGGTGCCTACGTGGAGGTCGTGGCATCACGCGAGAGAGTACCGAAGGTGGCAGCCGAGGGGACTGACTTCGACGGACTTGCTTACTTCCAGCTCACGAAATCGGGCGATGATCTTCTCATTCATGGCGAGATAATCCACTCCGCGACGAGACGGCCGATGGTTACGGTCGACTACGAGATTCCACGCAGCTTCCTCTATCGGAGAATGACGGAGGCCGGGCGCGAGATGGCGGCGTCGATGGGATACGATGCTGCGGCTGCACGAGGAACACCTGAGGACCCCGCTGGAGCGGAGGGGAAGGCAGCCGGCGAGTAGCCCGAAGAGCGGAGGCCAGTTGGATTCCGGCAGGTTGAAACGCGCGGCAAAGCGCAGGATGCTTCGATGGACGCGGTCGATGCGAGAACTCGACCGCGATTCCTACTCGTGCCTTGTTGATTACCATATTCACACGAGGCTCTGCGGACACGCGATCGGAGAGCCGGCGGACTATGTCCGTGAGGCGATCCGGAAGGGGCTCACCGAGATCGGTTTCTCGGACCATATGCCGCTCCTGCATATCCGTGACGAAGGACTCACGATGGCCCCGGATGAACTCCCGATCTACGCGGAGCTGGTACGAGACGTCCAGGAATCCGTGGAATCGATGGAGATACGCTTCGGGATAGAGATGGACTACATCGCCGGACAGATGGACGAGGTGTGGGAGGCTGCCGCCCCCTACGAGTTCGATTACGTTTACGGCGCGCTACATTACCTGGATGGTTGGGATTTCGGCGACAGCCGGCGACTGTCGAGCTACGTCGGGAAAAATCCCGACGATATGTACGTGCGCTACTTCGAGCTCTTCTGTGAGGCTGTAGAGAAGGGCGGCTTCGACATCATGGCGCACCCGGATCTGGTGAAGAAACACGGCGTCCGGACCTCTCTCCCTGTCGATGAGATGTACCGAGAAGCTGCGGAGGCGCTGGCGGAGCACGATGTCGCCATTGAGGTCAACAGCTCCGGTCTTCGCAAGAAAGCACAGGAGCTCTACCCCGCACTCGACTTCCTCAAGACCTGTGTTGAGCGCGGGGTCGCCGTGACGCTCGGCTCGGACGCTCACGCGCCGCAGCAGGTGGGAATGGACTTCGACCTTGCCGTGAAGCACATGAAGCGGGCGGGTGTCACCGAGATCGCTACCTTCCAGGGCAGAAAACGCGTTATGAGGCCGCTGTAGAGAACCGCACCTCACATCTTGACATTGCGGAAACCTCAGTAGTAATGTCTATGCTACCGTGTCCGGCCGGTCTCCGGTCGGTTCTGCCCAGGACAGGCTGCCCGTGATGATCGCCACGGCTGCGACGCATTTCCCACCGCGGGCGGCAATCCCGACTCAATCGCATGCACGCCTGCCCTCTCGAATGACGCGAGGCCGACCGATGAGCGAAGAGCACCAGACACCTGCATCCCGTCCACTGAATCCCATTGCGGCCCTGACGCTCGTCCTCGTATTTCCCGGACGGACATTCGAGCGGCTACATGATCGCCCACGCTGGGTCTTGCCTGTCATCTTCAGCATCGCATGTGCCCTTGTGAGCGCCATCTATGCTGTAAAGGGCGGGTACATGGACTCCTTCATACACAGCATGTCGCTTCGCAGTGGACACGATCCCGCAACTGTCAGATCCGGGTTCATCGGCAGCAGTATTCTCATGGCGGCCCTGGGCGTTCCGCTGGTCACGCTCATTGAGACGCTCTTTTTCCGGCTCGCTGGACGTCTCATGGGAGGAGGGGCGCGCTTCGGCGTTGTGTTCAGCGCCGTTGCCCATGCTTCGGTGGTCAGTGGTGTAGGCGCTCTCGCCATGGCAGGGCTCATGAGAATCACACGTTCACCCACAGTCGGCGCCAATCTGGCCGTGCTGCTGGGTTCGGGAGCGAATCCATTCCTCTGGAGTCTCGCAAGACAGATCGATCTTTTCTCCCTCTGGTTCTTTGTTCTTCTTGGAATCGCGGCCGGGCCGGTTTTCGCGCTCGACAAGCGCCAGGCTAGGCGGACCGGCATACTCTTCGCGATTATCTATGTTCTTGTCATGAGCATCGGAGGAACGGGGAGCGCCGGCGGACTCGATGATCCCTACGAGGACTGGGTCGAGACCGAGACCGCGGCGGCAGTTTTCTATCACGAGCCGGACCTCGGGGCCGAAGTGCTTGTGCCTGCGGGTGAGGCAGCCTCTGTGGCTGTCGCAAGGGCAAGCGACATTCTCGGTCAGAGCTTGGAAGGCGCTGTCACGCCGTTGCGAATAGACGTTTACCTCTACGCGTCCCTTGATTCGAAGAAGCGGACGACCGACAACGGAGAAGTCGCCCACGGTGTCGAATGGGCGAACACCGTTCATCTTGTATGGACGGACGGCTCCGAGCTGGCGCTCACGCGGGAAACCGCCAAAGTGATGGCTGCGGGGGTCCTTGGCAAGGCGTATAATCCGCTGATTCATAACGGCTTCGCCTTCTACGCAGGTGGCGAATGGGGCGGCATGACGCTGGCCGAGGCGGCTCTCAGCCTCCTTGACTCCGGCGATCTGCCTTCACTTGCGGAGCTGACCGATCCGGCCTTGTACCATCGCCTCAGCAGGCAGAGGTCAGAACCGGCGGCGGGTTCATTCTTCGATTTCATCGCAGCGACCCGTGGGGAGGAAATGGCACGCGACCTATATGTGGGAGCGGTTGATCTGGCCGGCCCCGTGGATGCGATGATTGAGCTTAAGCTGGGAGAACCGCTCGATTCGCTCGAGGGGAAATGGAAGGATTACATTCGGACAAGCCGCGGAGCAGAAGACCAACTTCGAACAGACGGCGAAGCAGAAGATCAACTTCGGACAAGCGGCGCAGTAGTCGAATAGACAGGAGGTACGGGTGGGTATTGGTTTCATAGCCACGGTGGGGCAGTCTGGAGCCCTGGGGAAGATGATTGTCATCCTTCTCTTCATTGTCTCAATCTACTCGTGGGCCATAATTCTGCACAAGTACCTGACCCTCAAGAAGGCCACGTCTGTGTCCGAGAGATTCCTCAAGCGATTTCGGGAAGACCCGGACGGGATGGTAAGTCACTACGCAGACAGGCGGAGATTCGACCCGTCCCCACTCGCGACCGTGTTTGAAGCGGGTCTGGCCGCGCTGGGGCACATCATGGCGGGGGATTCGCTGGGGCGCGGCCTCTCGATCGTCCAGATCGACAGCCTGGAGCGCAGCATGGACAGGGCCGTAGCGGAGCAGGTCATCGACCTTAGGAAGTATCTGATCACTCTGGCCACTGTGGTAGGTGGTGCGCCGTTCGTTGGGCTTTTCGGAACGGTGTGGGGCATTATGACAGCTTTCACCGCGATGTATGTGACAGGAAGCGCCAGCATAAGCAGCGTGGCTCCGGGCATCTCGGCCGCGCTGACGACGACCGTGGCGGGACTGGCCGTGGCGATACCCGCGCTTGTGGGGTACAACTATCTGATGAACCGCGTGAGGATCATGACAACTGCGATGGAGAACTTCTCATCCGAGTTCATGTCCACGGTTGAGCGCAACATGGGCGCGAGATAGGGAGTCCGATAGTAAGGGGGAGAACGTGCTGAGAAGACGGAAGCGCGACAACGACATGGATCCGATCGGCGACATCAACGTAACTTCGCTGGTCGACATCATGATGGCGCTTCTCATTATCTTCATCATGGTGGCACCCATGATCGAGCAGGGGATAGATGTGACCCTGCCGACGGCGGAGCCGCAGAAGATCGACGTCTCGAATGTTGTGACGATAGCGATATCCAGTAACGAGAGGATCTACTTCGAGAACCAACGCGTGACCCTTGAAGATCTAAGGGGGCGGCTCGAAAGCATCCACGCATCTGACGCCGACGCCGCCGTTCTCATCAAGGCCGACGAGGAAATCCAGTACGGCTGCGTCGTTGAAGTGCTCGATGCCGCAAGGGGCGCCGGCATCTCCAGATTGGCAATGGCCACGAAACCGGCTGAATAGCATGTCTCGATTCCTTGTCATATCGGCGATCGTTCACCTGTTCCTGCTCATCCTCGTACCGTTTGTTCCGGGGCTTTTCGAGGAGGAGATGATGGGACTCGAGACATACACCGTGGAGCTCGTCGAGCTGAGCCCGCCTCCACAGACGCCGGAGCCGGCTGTGGAGGAAGAAGTCCCTAAGCCTGCGCCGGAACCGGTCGAGGAA
Organism: bacterium; assembly: GCA_025782395.1. Taxonomy (GTDB): domain Bacteria; phylum Joyebacterota; class Joyebacteria; order Joyebacterales; family Joyebacteraceae; genus Joyebacterum. The sequence continues at coordinate 63,092 of JALGZD010000176.1, read as the reverse complement.
GAACCGGTTGTCGAGGAGCAGATTCCCGACGACCCGCCGCCCAGACAGGTGAAACGCGTAACACTCAGACCGCCGGAGCGAAGCGAGAAGACACTCGAGGAGCGTCTGGCGGAGCGCCTGAGAGCGCAGGATGAGGTGCGTGATGAGCGGGCGGAGCCCGAGGAGAGAGCGACGGAGCAGCCGGCGGTTGCAAGCGCAGTCGTTACCGCTTCTCGCTTCCCATACAGCTGGTACCTGTCTATCATCCAGGGTAAGGTGAGACTGAACTGGAAACAGCCGAGTTCCAGGCTGATAAGCGACGAGAAGCTCTTCACGCAGATCTCCTTCAGGATCGGGCGCAACGGGGGTATTGAGGTGGTCACCGTGCGCCGCACGTCGGGACTTCAGACTGTCGATCAGTCGGCGGTGAAGGCTGTTCGGAACGCAGCTCCTTTTCCTCCGCTTCCCGATGACTACATGGAGAACCATCTCGACGTGACCATAGACTTCACGGTCGCGACGAACTGACTTGATCAGTGAATCACCGGGAGCGGATTGAAGGTGAACCATCGCGATCGGATGAAAGGGCACATCCAATGACACGGCGATTCCGTGCAGGCATCATGATCTCACTTCTTTCATCCCTTCTCCTGGGCGGCGCACCCGTTGTCCGCGCGCAGGTCCACCTCAGCGTATCGAAGGCGTTCGGAGAGAAAGTGATTATTGCAGTGCCGCTCTTCGATGTAGAAGGCGGCACCATCATAGCAGTGGACGACGTCCGCGATGTTCTGCGGTTCGATCTCTCCAACTCCGGCTACTTCAGTCTTGTTGCGAACACGGAGTTCGTGGACGAGACTGAGACTGAGGACCGCCTTTCGGGACGGATCAACTTTCAGGAATGGGCAGCACTCGGTGCAGAAGTCCTCGTGAAGGGGAGAATAGAGGGAACGCTCTCGGAGATGTCCATTGAAGCCACGGTGTACGATCTGGCACAGGGCAAATCGATCTTCGGCAGGCGCTACTCCGGACGACACGGTGAGTGGCGGGGGGCCGTCCACCACATATCGGACGACATCGTGAAACAACTGACAGGAGAGGACGGTATCGCGCAGACCAGGATCGCCTTTGTTTCGAATGTGACCGGGGTGAAGGAGGTCTACGTGATGGATTACGATGGCGAGAATCGGCGCAGGGTAACCCGTGACAATGCCATTGCCATCTACCCGGATTGGTTCCCCGGGGGTGAGGATCTCATCTACACGATGATACGAGGCAGTCGTCAGGAGACGAGGCGCGCGGGCATCGCGACGGGGACAAACTCGCGGGTGACCTCCCTTCCCGGTCTCAATGCATTTGCCGCACCATCGCCGAGGGGTGGAGATATCATGATGACTCTCTCCAGAGACGGCAATCCTGAGATCTACAGACTGCGAGCGGACGGTAGTGAACTGCGCCGATTGACGTTCGGGAGGAACACGGAGTCCTCACCGTGTTGGTCACCGGACGGTCGCAGGATAGCCTATGTGTCTGATCGTTCGGGCGCGCCCCAGATATACACAATGAGTGCGACAGGGGGCAGTCCGCAGAGGCTCACGTATGAGGGGCGCTACAATACGTCACCGGACTGGTCTCCGAAGGGAGATCTCGTCGCCTTTACCGCGAAGGTGGATGGAGTATTCCAGATATGTACCATTGATGTCGAGAGCAGGGAGATCGTGCGCTTGACGGCGGGGCCTGGAGACAAGGAGGATCCTTCCTGGGCGAGGAACGGCCGGCACATCGTATACAGCGTGACTTCGGGAGGCAAATCAGACCTGTACATGCTCGATATCTATGAGTTGGAACCGGTGAGGCTCACCAGCGGTGCTGGTGACTACCTGAGCCCGGCGTGGTCCAATTGAGGCCCCGGGGCTTGCAAGGAGGAAAGGGAATGCGGAAGTTCGCAGTTCTTTCTATGGCAGTTGTTCTGTTTGCAGGAGCGATGTTCGTTCTGTCGGGGTGTGGTTCAAGGGAAGACGTGGTGGAGGAGCCGATCATAGATCCGACCGTGGCCGAGGAGACCGACGCACTTGTCGGTGATGATCTTGTGCTCCACGAGCAGCCGGAAGACGTTGTGTACATAGAGCCCGGTTCGTCCATCTTCGATGACATTCATTTCGATTTCGACAGCTACGAGATCCTGAGCCTCGACGCTGGTACGCTCCAGGAGATCTCCATCTGGCTGACTGAGCACGAAGATATCCGCGTCATGGTAGAGGGACACTGTGACGAGCGCGGCACCAACGAGTACAACATGGCGCTGGGCGAGCAGAGAGCTCTGGCCGCACGACGTTATCTTGTCCATCTTGGAATAGCTTCCAGCCGTCTCGGGACAATCAGCTACGGTGAGGAGAGCCCGTTCGATCCAAGAAGCACTGAGGATGCGTGGGCAAAGAACAGGCGCGCCCACTTCGTTATCTCCGAATAGCGGGAGCCGGCGCATGAATCGAATGCATGGATTTGCAACGAGCCCGCGTGTGCGTTCCGTAGGTCGAGCGGGCGCCACAGCTCTCATGGTGATCTTGGTCGGCGTCACGCTGTCCGGGTGCGGGACCGGTGGTCTGGCCGTCAAGAAGGACATCTGGGATGCTCAGGATGGCTTTGAGCAGCGCCAGGCCGGGCTCTCAGAGAAAGTTCTCAAGATCGACGGGCGCCTGACCGCGCTCGAAGAGGAGATCATGGTCGTCTCGCACCAGCTTGAGGGTCTTTCACAGAGGGTGGGTAGCCTGGAGAGCGAGTTCGGCAGAGGACTGGAGTCCGTCCGCGATGGACAGCAGCAGATGGGCATAGAGCTCGAAGGCCGGATCAGGTCAGTGGACAGCGGGAGACAGAGCGACAGGGATGACATGCTTGGGAGGATGGGAATCGTTCTCGAGGAAGTCACCCGTGAGAACCGCCTGCTGCGGGAGGAGCTCGAGGCCATCAAGAGTTCGTTGAACGTCGGCGTGGAACACGTCGTGCGTCGAGGTGACTCGATTGCCCGCATCGCGTCGCAGTATGGAACGACGGTTGAAGCCATCGTGAAGGCGAACAACCTCGCCGATCCCGACAGGATCTCCGTCGGCCAGAAGCTCTTCATTCCTCAGTAGGGATGTCTCCCTATCTGGGAAGTGTGAAGTTGAAAGCGGGATCGAGTTCCTTGAGAAGCTCCGCCTGTTCGACGAGCCTCTTGTGGACTGCATCTTCGTGGGTCTTCATCCACTCATGGTATGTATCGAGGAACTCGTCACGCATCTGCTCGATGGCTTGGTTGCGTTGGATCGTCTCGATCTGACGATCGAGGTGAAAGAGCTCGCCCGGCGAGTACCTCTTGAGCAGGTTGAGATACTGGCCTCTCATATACATAAGGATCTGCACGTAGTCTTCGAATCTGTCAGACAGCTTCTGAAGCGTGACGCCAACCCTGCTTGTTCCGCACGACAGCTTCGTTGCGTATGAGGCAGCGTGAGCGTAGTATGACGCCGCGCGGGCGATATAGACGTTCCGCGGAGTGCGGAAGATGGCGGGGCGGTTGAACGCAGGCCTGTCGATCGTGTCGAACACGGCAATGGACATGAGCAGGAAATCCGCGTTCGTCCTATAGATTGTGTAGCGTCGCCGGTCGTCGCCGGACTCCTCTACCATCCTGAATAGATCGGCATCACACGTGGCGATGCACTCGGGCATCGCGACGATCTGCGTGGGATCCATGTGCGAGTTCAGAAGGTGAGCGAGATAGACGTTCACGTCCTCATCGTAGATCTCATGGTTTGATTCGATGCCGGTATGAATCCTCGAGTGCAGGAGACAGTTGAGCATGAAGAAGTACGAAGTCTGAACGTCGGTTCCTATCTCAAGCTTGCGACGTGCACGTCGCCGCTTGGTCGCACGGGCCGGTGCATTCTTCAAGGGCTGTCTCGCTTCCATCATTCGGCCATCCGCCATCGTCGAGGGATTTCTGAACATCTGTGTCTGCCCCTAGGATGCAAGCCTCGTGCCACTGGAGATAGCTGTGAGTGCGCGGTCACTTTTCGGTGTTGAGAGCTGGTCGACGTTCTTTCGGGTTGCCCCTTTTTGCGCCCAGGAGGGGCGGTTCGTGCAGGATGCGCGCCATGTTGAAGGCTCGATGGGCGTCAAAGAGGAAGAGGTGTAGTTACTTCCTGCCACTGTGCGTACATTGTGTGTCGCGATATTTGGTCTTCCGTCGAAGAGGAGAAATCGAATGAGGGCAGGGGTGGTTCAATTCGGGCCGGTATTCGGCGATGTGGCTGGGAACATGGATCGGGTGCTGGCGCTGCTTGAGCCGGAGGACGCCGAGCTTTTTGTACTGCCTGAGCTGGCGCTGTCAGGATACCTGTTCGAGTCGCGGGCGGAGGCGGAGGCCCTTGCCCAGAAAGCGGACGGCGCGGAGTTCGATGCGCTGGCCACACTCGCTCGCGATAAGGGCGCGACGATCGTACTGGGGTTCGCGGAGCAGGCAGAGGAGGGGTTGTTCAACTCGTCGCTCATGCTGACTCCTGATGGGCGGCGTGAGGTCTACCGCAAGGTCCAGTTGTTCTACAAAGAGCGGGAAGTATTCCTGCCCGGCGATATGCCGCCAAGCGTGTGCGACGTAGCTGGAGTCCGTCTCGGGATGATGATCTGTTTCGACTGGATATACCCCGAGGTAGCACGCTCGCTGGCGCTGGCCGGCGCAGACATCCTGTGTCACGGCTCAAACCTCGTCCTTCCATACTGTCCCGACGCCATGGTGACGCGGTCGATCGAAAACCGCGTGTTCTCCATGACTGCGAACCGGATCGGCTCTGAGGCCCGGGCTGGTGAGGATCTTGCCTTCATTGGGATGAGCGGGATAGTCTCGCCCAAAGGAGATATCCTCGCGCGCGCCGGTACCGACACGGAAGAGGTCCTCGTGGTCGATATCGACCCGGCTGCGGCCAGGAACAAGGCTGTGACACCGTACAATGATATCCTCAACGACAGACGGCCGGACATATACCGACTTGGCTGAGTCGGCGCGGCAAGGCGGCGGGATGATCGCAGCGCTAAGGTGGCGGGGTAATCGCAGCGCTGGCATGCTAGTTGCACGATTGGGGGCGAGAGCGTGGGTTCACACCCGCCGCACAGATGACCAATCTGGTCAGGTAGGGGGGCGGTGCACGGGGCCACCAGCCCCTACCTGGAGAAGAAGCGCTCCGGCTCCGTTGTTGGCTTTCAGAAAACGTTGGGTGTCATGGAACGTTCAGGTCCCAGCATAGAGACTAAGATCGTCACACTGGTCGCGGCCGTGCTCGTCGTGCACGACCTCATTCTTCTTGCGATGTACCTCTCCGGTGCGGCGCCGGGGGCGATACAGATAACGCTCGGTGGTGTGCTCATCATAGCCCTCATCGTGGCGGCTGTCTGGGGCAACTCAGTGGCGCGAGCGATCCACCGTCTGGCTTGGGCGTGCAAGGCGGCCCGGAACGGCGACTTGAACCTCCAGATCCAGCTCCCGCGGTCAGACGAACTCGGCGCCCTGAACGAGGAGATCAATGAGCTCATCGTCTGCCTCCGAGACATGGGGGAGGTTGGTGCGGATCTCGAGCTGTCGGAGGACGTGGCCGATGCGCTGTCAGACGCGGCTCCCGACTTGCTCAGAGCCTCGCAGGAGATCCTCGTGTCGATGAAAGAACTCAAGGAGGGCTCCGGAGCAGAGGCGTCGATCCTCGGAAGATCGGCCCTCAGACTTTCCGAGGCGCGCGGTCTCGTGAGTCAGGTGTCTTCCGGACGTAGTGGAGCGGAGCGCGTTCAGGACATCGCTGCCGGGCTTCAGTCGATCGGGGGGCTGAGGAGGGAGATCGAGACGATGTCCGACCGCGTAATGGATGAGGTGGCGCGTCCTGAGATAGACGCCACAGAGCTTGCGAGAGTTGTGAACGGTCTCAGAGATGCTTCCCGGATCCTGGCGGATGTTGCCGGACAGGCGATAGCCCCGCTCGAGAGACGGGAGGCTGACGCCCGAGCCGCGGTGAAGGCGACGGACCAGATAGCGATCGTGGACGAAGAGCGAATCGATGCGACCAGGGTAGCGGAGCTCATGCAGAAGAGCGCGTCCAGTGGTATCGGTGCGGCAACGAGGCTCGCTTCCTCGCTTCGGAGGCTTGGTGTGGCACTCGAGGCTCACGGACAGCGGCAGAGAGTAGAGCGGAGACGCGCCCGAAGGCGTTGACGGCGCGGCCGCGAGGTGTAAACGCGCGTTTACGGTCTTCCGAAAAAGTGTGAACTCGATTGACAGCGCGGCGCACCGAAAAGGTGCGCCTTCTCTGTTGTGGCGGAGGACTGATCGCGTAACCCGAGTGCCTTCCACGGATTAGCACTTCCATCGAACGTCCTGAGATGTACGAGGCGGCAATGGCATGCCCGATGCTCCAGCTAGGGGGCGTAGGCAGGATCCTCTGGTTTGGGGGCTGGTAGGCGGCGCCGGCGAAAGCGGCTGCGTCGGTGTCCGGGTGAGGGTGTGAAGTGGGTGGCGGCTTGCCGGCCCCTGGACGGGGCGACCTTGCAGCGCTGTGGTATCACAGCCGAGCACACAAGCGGTCTGTTGTGCCCGGACAGGAGGCGGCTTGGAGAAGCCCACTCAGTTCAGCGAGGATGTAGAGCGTCTCAATCGCACGCTTCGGCGTGGGCTCCGATTCGAGATCCGTCGGCCGCCGCCCGGACTCACGTCCAGTTGTGGCAACGGGTACCACCTCCTGATTGGCGCCCTCTACTCGGATTCGGAGGCCGGGCGCCCGACGAGCGCGGTTTCGCTCCTGGTCACGACAGAAGCAGATCGTGAGCGTCGACTCGTACTCGCGAGGTGTCTGGCAGACTGCGCCATGGCACTCGGCCTCGGTACCGGCGTCTTCTGAACATCTTCCGTTCATCTTGTTCTTCCTTTGCGATTCATCTCCTGAGCCATCGCTGAGGTGAAGCGATTCACCTTGAAGGGCACCGGTTCCCATGAAAGAATGCGGCGTAGAGGAACCGCGCACTCTCACTCAACATCGGGAGGCAGCATGAGCGAGCCCCTGGATCGAATGGTCGATCGGTATCTCACGGTGATGGTCGAAGACCACCCTGGGTTCGCGACGTTTCTCGGAATGCATGAGCGTGACGCCGAACTGGGCGATTTCACTCCGGACGCGATGGAGGCGAAGCACCGACGACAGCAGGGGCTTCTGAACGACCTCGATGCGATGCAGCTCACAAATGAGGGGATCGATGCGGCGATAGACAGAGCACTGCTGAGAGCGACCCTGAAGAGAGGGATCTTCGAACACGAAGTCCTCAGAACGCACGAGCGCATGCCCGGCAGCTACATTGGCGCAGCGCTCGGGGGATGCAACAGCCTTATCACGAAAGAGTTCGCACCGATCCAGGAGCGAGCCGTGAGCCTTCTCGGACGAATGCGCGAGGTGCCGGGCGTTCTTTCTGCGATAGAACTGAACTGTCGCGAGGTCCCGAAGGTGTTTGCGACCGTCGGTTCTCAGATGGCGACAGGTGGTGTAGCGTTCATGAAGAGCGTCGTCCCGGCCGTTGCTGAGTCGGTGCCTGCTCTGAAGGCGGAGTTGCTGGCGGCAGCCGATGAAGCTGCAGCTGCCTTCGATGAGACAGCTTCCGGTCTCGCTGCGATGGCGGAGCGCGCTACAGCGCCGTTCGCCGCAGGGCGAGACAGCTACGACTGGCTTCTTCGTGAGTCACATCTCCTGGATTTCGACAGTCGGGAGCTGGCGGAGATGGGCCGGGAGATGATGGCTGACACGAAAGAGCGGATCAAGGAGCTCGCGCGCGAGATAGATCCGGATGCATCCTGGCACGAGGTCATGGAAGAGCTCAAGGCCGATCATCCCTCCAAGGACGGGCTCAAAGAGCGCTATCTGTTCGAGATGATGCGAGCGCGCGACTTTGTTGTCGAGAAGGGTCTGGTGACCATTCCCGACGGTGAGAAACTCAACGTCATCGACACACCTGTTTTCATCCGCGGAATCATTCCGTACGCGGCGTACATGCCTCCGGGTCCCTTTGAGGAGCGACAGCACGGACTCTTCTATGTCACCCCGGTGGATGAGTTCCTGTCGCCCGATGAGCAGGAGCATCAGCTTCGAGGTCACAGCGTCCACACGATCCCGATAGTGGCGCTGCACGAGGGTTACCCCGGGCATCATCTCCAGCTTGTTCGGGCGAACGCGTGCGAGCGCAAGATCCGAAAGCTCACCTGGAACACGGTCTTCGTTGAGGGCTGGGCGCTCTATTGCGAAGAAATGATGAAGGACGTCGGATTCTACCGGGACGCCAGAACGAGACTGGGGCAGCTCAAGGAGACACTCTGGCGTGCAGCACGCATCGTTGTTGATACGGGGTTGCAGGCGGGGGAGATGTCGATCGAGGAGGGAATCGAGTTCATGATGACTGAGGTTGCGCTAGAGCGCGTCAATGCGACTGCCGAAGTGAAGCGCTACGCGGGCCACCCGACGCAGCCATCGAGCTACATGATAGGCAAGCGCGCCATCATGAGTATCCGGGAGAAGTACGAATCCAGCGCCGGCGTTTCCTTCAGTCTCAGGGAGTTCCACGATACACTCCTCGATCTCGGGAGTCTCCAGCCGAAACTGGTGGAGATAGCGCTCGGCATGAGGAGTGTAGATGAGATCAGATAGACGGCCGTCGAGGTCGTCCACGGTTCACCGAGAAGTGCTTCCCAACGGAGTTCGCCTGCTGGTTCGTGAGCTCAGGACTGCTCCAGTCGTTGCCATGAGCCTTTGGGTTGGAACCGGTTCGGCAGACGATCCTGATGAGCAAGCCGGCCTGGCTCACTTCATTGAGCACATGCTCTTCAAGGGTGGCGACCGGCCGGGGCTGGATCTGGCCGCCGTTGTCTATGGTGCGGGTGGATACGTCAATGCAATGACGGGTTGCGACCACACGACCTTCTACCAGATCGTGCCGTCCGATCACTGGCGTGAGGTCTTCGCGGCCCAGGCTGCCGTGGTCGCATGGCCCGGGTTTCGCCGGGAAGACGTCAGCGTCGAGCGTGGCGTCATTGTGGAAGAGGCGCGAAGCGCGGAGAGCCGTCCTGACGGCTTCCTATGGCGGCGTCTGATGGAGACGGTGTTCAGAGAGCACCCGTGTAGACGCTCGATCGTAGGTACCGAGGAGAGCATAGGTCGCATAACGGCTGCCACGCTCGACGGGCACATGAGAGCACACTACCGGGGCTCGAACCTGACGCAGGTTATAGTCGGTGATGTAAAGACAGCCGATGTAGTGTCACTTGCTCACGATCATCTGACTGATCTGCAGGACGGAGAGCGACCCCGGCCTGCGTTCGTCAGTGAGCCGCAGCAGACTGGAACGCGAGCGATTGCGCTGAGGGGGTCGATAGTGCAACCCTACCTCTCAGTCGCGTTTCGCATCCCGCACGCGCTTCATGAGGACATACCTGCGCTCGACGCTCTTGCCGGCATTCTAGGGCAGGGGAGAAGCTCCAGACTCAGACGCTCCCTTCAGCTTTCTCTTGGACTCGTCAGTGATGTAGGCGTTTCGATGGCCGCGTTTCGGGACGCGGGGCTTCTGGTCATAGGCTCAGCTCTTGCGACCCACGATATCGACGCCGTGATCGCCATGATCTTCCAGGAGATCGGGCGCCTGCGCCGCGACGGCGTTGCCGCCGCTGAGATGAAGAAAGGTCTGAGGCGGCTCGAGGCAGGATACGTTCTTGAGCACGAGACTGCAGAGACGATAGCCGGTACGCTTGGCCTCTTCGAAACGCTTGGAGATTACCGCCGCGCCGATGAGTACATCGATTCCCTCGGGGCGGTAACGCCTGACGACATTCAGCGCGTGGCGGAAATGTATCTGACGGGTGAGAGGCTCAGCTTGGTCGAGTACCTGCCGAGCAGTACCGGAGTCGCGGATGGTGATGTATCCGAGGAGGTCTCGGGCCTGTTTGATGAGGCGCTCTCGACGGATGAATCATCAAGAGGAAGAAGTTGGGTTGAGGGACGACTCGCTGAGGAGCCTGGGACGTGGGCGACGGGTGGCTTCACGCGACCGATGATAATTGCAGAGCAGACGGACCGAACCTGCAGGAGAGAGACGCTTTCATGCGGTTCCACGCTAATCACGTGTGAGTCCGATGGCCTTCCGCTGGCATCTATCGCTCTCGTGTTCAGAGGGGGGCATGTCTGCGAGCCACATGAGAAGGCGGGGATCACCTATCTCACACAGCTGCTTCTTCCGCGCGGGACCGGAGAGCGAACCGGAAGTGAGGTGGCCGAAGCCATAGAGGGTCTTGGAAGCGGTCTGGCAATCGCGGCAGACCGCGATGGGTTTGGGGTAGGATCAACAGTGCTTTCGAGGTTCTCCGGTGATGCGCTCGGCATTCTGTCAGAGGTCCTTGCGCGACCTGCCTTCAGGAATGAGCAGCTCGACCTTGTGCGTGGAGAGGTCGATAGTGAGATCGGCTCGATCGAGGATCATCCTGACAGGCATGCGGCGCTCCTGCTTCTGCCCATGGTCTTCGCCGGGCACCCGTACGGGCGCCCCCTCAGGGGAACTCGCGAGAGCATTCAGGGAATCACGATCGACGACGTGCGAGACCAGCACTCCCGAAACTACTCCGCCTCAAACCTGATCGCCTGCATAAGCGGCCGGATCTCGCGGGGAGAGGCACGCGATGCCATCGAGAGACTCGCCGAGAGTCTGCCGGACGGCGAGGCTCAGGTGGAAACAGCGAGAGCGAATTCCGTGGCCACCGACCGACGGGAGATGATTGCCGCAGGTTCGCGCCAGTCGAACATAGCGGTGGGCCTGTCGGGGGCTCCCGCGGCGTCCGAGGACGGACTGATCCTGCGCTTTCTGGCACGGGCACTCGGGATGATGGGTGGGCGGCTCTGGGTCGCTCTTCGGGAGAGGCCTCCATACGCGTACACGGTGCAGACTACTCATCTGTCACTCGCCGCCGGGGGGTCTTTCGCGACATTCGTCACGGCGCAACCCGGGAGGGAAGACGAAGCGATCGAGTCGCTCACTGTTGAGCTGGAGCGGTTGAGAGAGAACGGACTTGCATCGGATGAGCTGGAGCGAGCGCAGCGGCATGTGGCGGGGATGCTCGAGATCACGATGGAGCGCGAGTCGATGCGGGCAGCCACGTACGCCATGGCGGAGTTGCTCGGCGTCGGCTTCGAACGTGTGGAGAAGGCTCCGGAGCTCATTCACCGCATTACCAATGACGATATCATCCGCGTCGCCAGACGCTATCTGGATCCGCTGCTGGGCTTCTCAGTGATGGTGCTCAGGGGAGAGGGCGGCGCCTAGCTACTTCACGACCGGCTCGGATTCATCGGTCGGACCGTACATCCTCCACATCTCCATAAGACTGTTGAGCTTGTCCGCCTTGCCCAGGGTCTGGTAGATCGTCAGGAGTGGTGGGTACAGGTCGTATCGCTGAGGCTCCATATTGAGCACGTGTTCGTATGCCTCCATAGCTATCTCATAGTGTGGCTGTGCTTCTTCCGTTTCGCCGTGCCGCTGGAAACCCTCGGCGAGCATCAGGTGGACGCCTCCGTAACGCACCCACGCTTCCATGAGATCTGGTTGAGACGCAACAAGCCTCTCGGCAAACGGTAGAGCCTTCTCCGGCTGGAGGAGCCTGGCAGCGTAGAGGGCGACGAGTCCATTGAGGGCCGGGCCGTAATCGGGCGCGAACTTGAGCGCCCTGGTGTAGAGCATGATCGCCTCGTCTGTCCTGTCGGGGTCCTGCATCGCTGCAAAGCCCAGCCTCGAGAACCCGGCCGCGTAGTTCGTGATGAGTCGCGCCGTCGAAGCGGATTTCTTCACCGTATCCACTACGCGCCAGTCGTCATTGACATCCACGATGCTGTCGTAGCGGTAGTTATCGAAGACATTCTCCCAGGTCCTCTCTTCATTGACCATGTGACGACCGGTCTTCGTCGTCAGTTTGAAGACCATGCCCTCGAGCTCGAGATTGTCGTAGTAGCCCATGAAATTGTCGACGGTCACGGCAAAGTAGATGGGGCGCCTGAACTCGTTCGTCGCTATGATGTCATGAATGCCCAGGTCGCGGAGCGTCACAAGGCTGAGCTGCTGCGTCTGGGGATCGCGGACCCAGTATGGATGCATCTCCTCGATCTGTTCGTATGTGAAGCTGAGAGGTACACCGCGATCCTTGAGCTGCTTCAAGTACCAGTTGATCTGGATGAGTGAGAGATTGACCACGTCGACATCGGGGCGCAGGTTTTCGACCTGTTGCAGATACCAGAGAGGGAACGTATCGTTGTCGCCGTTGGTGATCAGAATGGCGTCCTCATCCAGGAAGCTCAGCATGTTCCAGCCGTAGTAGTAGGCAACGTAGTTGTCGCTGCGGTCATTCCTCTGGAAGTTGCCGATGAACGGCATGAGCGCGAAGATGACAACGGCTACTGCCAGCAGGTTCCTCCAGTGCTTCCCAAGCTCCTTTGCCCATTCGACGATCGCGCCGGAGCCGATGCCCATCCACAAAGCAAGACCGACGTACGACGGCACCCAGAAATACTCTCTGCTCCGCACCTCGTGATCGGAGATGTTCAGATACATCAGAAGCCCGAGAGACGCCATCCCAAACGCGATCGCCATCATCGTGAAGGTGCGTCGGTCCTTGCGTGCGTGAGCGATGAAGCCCCAGAGCGCAAGCAGGTAGGGCGCGATAATGGCGATAGGGTTCGACGATGAGGAGAACTGCATCTTGTGATAGCCCCACACGATGCGGAATTGATTTAGCAACGGTGTCCTTCGTGGGAAGAACCGCATCGGTTCGTACTGCGCCCGTCGCATGACCTCGAAGACGATCTTCCAGGTTCTCGGGTCGGACTCATTGATAGCTGGATTGAGTCGAGCGCGTATCAGAAGGTACGCGTGGACGGAGAGCGCGATAAGGGTGAGCGAGAGGGCGGCAAGGAGCGCGCGGGCCGGTACCTGGGGTCGGTCTATCACGCCGATCCTTGTCAGGTGCATGAAGCAGTAAATGGCCGCAGCAGAGATCGCCAGGGCAAGAACAAAAAGTCCCGCTGCGCTACCGCCGTGCCGGGACAGTGTGGCGAACAGCAGAAGCACCTCGATGACTACGAGGCTGCCCCACAACCATGTTGGAAGGGCAGGCACGAAGACCTTTGCTTTGGATCTCTTCGGCAGTTTGACCGGCGTCGGCCATAACACCGGAATCGCGTAGAAGACGGCGAGTCCGAGTCCGATCAACCACATGGCCAGAGGTCCGCGCCACCACTCGATGTTCTTCGACATGAGGACGAAGCCCATCATCAGAGGGATTGCCAGGAGCACCGAGCCGATGTAGTTCCTCTCGAAGAGGATCATGAACACCAGGAAGGCGGGCGCCCACAACAGGCTCCCCATGTGGATGCCGACGCCGAGTGCGAGCAGGTAGAAGACCAGATAGAGGTGCTTGCGCGTGCGTGGAGCACTCCCCAGTTCCGACCAGCGAAGAACGAGCCAGAGCGTGGCTGCCATGATCAGGATGTTGGTTGCATAGACCTCGGCCTCGAGGGCGTTCTCCCAGAAGCTGAATGAGAAAGCGATGAAGCAACTTGCCGTGATCCCGGTGATGTAGGTGGGGAGTCCGTCAGCGAACGAACGAATCTCGCCCTCCCACCGACGCGCCATCTTGGCGAGTGCGAAGTAGAAGAAAGACACTGCCAGCGCCCCGGCGATGACGGACATGAAGTTGATGGCAACCGCGACGTTTGGAAAGGGAAGAAGCCCGAAGAGGCGCGTCAGGAGTGTGTATACGGGTGATCCTGGTGGATGTCCGATGCCCAGCGTGTAGCCTACTGCGATGAACTCGCCGTTGTCCCAGAAGGCAACGACCGGCGCGGTTGTGAGAATGTAGGTGATGAAGGACAGCGCGCCCATCGTCCAGCCGATTATGCGATTCGTCCGTCTATGCTGGTACATCCAGTTCTCCTCTAGCTTCCGGTGGTCTCGGCAGACAGCGGCTTCAGGAGCTGTGACAGGCGTTCCCTGAGAACGCTCAGGGAGACATCTCTCGAAATCTGTCCTCCGAGAGCGAATGATATCTGACCCGTCTCCTCAGACACGACAACGACCAGCGCATCCGTCTCCTCCGTCAGACCGACGCCCGCACGGTGTCTCGTGCCGAGCGTGTGGACGTAGTATGGATTCTGGGAGAGGGGCAGGGTACATCTGGCCGCCACGATCTGGTTGCCGCTGACGATAACGGCACCGTCATGAAGCGGAGTGAGTGGCGTGAAGATGGAGACGAGCAGGCTTGAGACGACGGGCGCGTTGAGCATCACACCGGTCTGGTAATAGTTTGTGAGTCGCGCCTCACGCTCGATGACTATCAGCGCTCCCGTCTTCTTTGCAGCCATTGCCTTCACGGCGGAAGCGACGGCGTCTATCGATTCATGAACCTCAAGTTTCACGAACGGTCTCAGGAATCGGCTGTGCCCCATCTGAGCGAGCATCCTTCTGAGTTCGTCCTGGAATAGAATGATGAAGATGATGGCCCATAGGCCCTTGAGTCCCGACATGAGCCAGTTCAAAGCATCGAACTCGATCCAGCGAGCGATGAAGCCGACGACGACGATGATAAACAGGCCAACGAACATCTGCATGGCGCGCCTGCCGCGGAGCAGCAAGAGGAGCTGGTAGATGACGAACGCGACGATTGCGATGTCGATGACGTCTATGATGATCCTCGAACCGGTCACTCGGGCCAACTCCGTTCGATGTGTGCTCGCCGGCTACTCAGGCGATGCGATACAGGCCTCGATCATTCTCACCGCTCGCGCCACAGGCTTCACGTCGTGCACCCTGACCAAGCGTGCGCCCTGCACGACGGCGTACGCCGTCGCCGCAAGCGTTCCCTCAAGTCTCTCATCGACGGCAAGATCCAGAACATTGCCGATGAATCTCTTCCTCGAAGGCCCGACCAGAATGGGTGCTCCAAGCACCTTCAGTTCGGGGAGCCGTCTGAGGATGGCGAGGTTATGCTCGGTAGTCTTTCCGAATCCTATCCCGGGGTCAACGACAATCTGGTCGTCACCGATGCCGGCCGCTCGGGCCCGTTCCATTGCATCGCTCAGCACACGGGCGATTTCGCCCATGAGATCGTCGTATCGAGGCGCGTCCTGCATATTGAGAGGGGTACCCAGGATATGCATCAGAACGCAGGCCGCCCCGAATTCGGCTACGACTCCAGCGATCTCGGGATCGAATGAAAACGCTGAGATGTCGTTCACGATTGCGGCGCCTGCATCCAGCGCCTCGGCGGCTACGCGTGAGCGGTATGTGTCTATCGAGATCGGACCCTGCCATTCCTCGGCGAGGGCGCGAATCACCGGAATGACCCGCTTGAGCTCCTCCTCCTCGGAGACGGGCTCGGATCCTGGTCTCGATGATTGCCCGCCGACGTCGACTACGTCCGCTCCCTCCTCAACGAGAGTCAGTGCATGAGCCGTTGCCTCGGTCGGATGCAGATAAAGGCCCCCATCCGAAAACGAGTCCGGAGTTACATTCAGTACGCCGACCACCTGCACACGCTTGCCGACGTCCAGTGTGAAGTTCCTGGCGCGCACGGTACGCGTTCCGGATGAGCGCATGGCTTTCATGATCTCTGCGATTTGCTCGCCGAGAGATGGAACATCGAACGGCTGACACGAGAGCCGCTCGGCGAGTCGGTCTATCTGAAGAGGTGTTCCCATGATGAGCACGTCGCTGGATTCGACGGCATGCGTCAGCACGTGCTGATGCGTCGCGGCCTCACCACCCAGGGAGAGCATCTGCTGTTTGAGGATATGCGCAACGGGAACCACAACGCCTGTGACCTTGATGACAACGGTCTCGGCCTTGCCCTTCATTGCGTCTATTCCGCCGTCACAAACGCCGATGGCCCGCATCTCGCGGACTGCGTCCTCGCGCGATTGAATGAGGATTACACGTGGGGAGAGAACATCAGCCATGGCTACCCTTGAGCTCCGCTCTGTCCAGTGCCGTCTGCGTCTCGGTGGGCACCGCCCGGACTCCCGGCACCGCCCGGACTCCCGGCACCGCCCGGACTCCCGGCACCGCCCGGATTCCCGGCATCGTCCGGATCCCCGGCATTCTCGGAGGCGTCCGCACTTGACGTCCCATCGAAAAGCTCGTCTACCTCTGAACCCGAGAGTGTTTCACGCTCCAGCAAGGCGTCCGCGAGGAGGTCGAGCTTGTCCTTGTTTTCCTTGAGGAGCCTGCGGGCACGCACCAGGGCATCATTCACGAGACGTTTGATCTCTTCATCAATGATGACGGCCGTGGCCTCGCTGATCTCCTTCGAACGTGCGATCTCGCGGCCGAGGAATATCTGGCGCTCCTTCCGGCCGAATGTGACCGGACCGAGTGCCTCACTCATGCCCCACTCGCAAATCATCTGGCGGGCCAGGTCAGTCGCGACGTGGAGATCCTGAGCGGCTCCTGTCGTGATCTCATCGAAGGCGATCTCCTCTGCAGCGCGTCCGCCAAGAGCGTTGGCAAGAGTGTCGAGGCAGTAGTTCCTCGGCCAGCTGTGGCGCTCATCGACCGGCAGGAAATGGGTTACACCGAGTGTGTGGCCGCGCGGGATGATAGTGACCTTGTGAATGGGGTCGGATCCCGGTATCAGCCAGCTCACGAGCGCGTGACCCGCCTCATGATAGGCGGTATTCTTTATCTCCTTCTCAGTCAGGATAACGCTCCTGCGCTCGGTGCCGAGCATCACCTTGTCCTTCGCCTCCTCGAAGTCGCTCATCATCACGGCGTCGTGGTTGGAACGCGCGGCGAGGAGAGCTGCCTCATTCACGAGGTTCGCAAGGTCGGCACCGGAGAGTCCCGGGGTGCCCCGGGCGAGTACCTGGTAGTCTACGCCTTCACCCACCGTCACGTCTTTCGCGCTCACCTTCAGGATTCCCTCTCTGCCCCGAAGGTCCGGACGATCTATGATTATCTGACGATCAAAGCGTCCCGGCCTCAGAAGCGCGGGGTCGAGCACATCGGGACGGTTGGTGGCGGCCAGGAGGATGACGCCCTCGTTTGACTCGAAGCCGTCCATCTCCACCAGAAGCTGGTTCAGGGTCTGCTCGCGCTCGTCGTGCCCTCCGCCAAGCCCAGCTCCCCTCGTGCGTCCGACGGCATCCATCTCGTCAATGAATATGATGCAGGGCGCATTCGCCTTGCCCTGCTCAAAGAGGTCTCTCACGCGCGAGGCTCCGACACCAACGAACATCTCGACGAAGTCCGATCCGCTGATAGAGAGGAAAGGCACGGAGGCCTCTCCCGCGACGGCCTTCGCCAGGAGTGTCTTCCCCGTGCCGGGAGGCCCGATGAGAAGCGCGCCTTTTGGGATCTTTCCCCCGAGGCGTTGGAACTTCCTGGGTTCTTTCAGGAACTCAACGATCTCCTGGAGCTCCTGTTTGGCCTCCGGCAGTCCCGCCACGTCATCGAACGTCACATCGGGTCTATCTTCTGTGAGAAGGCGCGCGTTGCTCTTTCCGAAGCTGAAGGCCTTCCCGGGACCCGAGCCTCCGCGCATCGATTTCATGATGAAGATCCAGAAGGCGATGATGACAGCAATAGGAAGGACAGAGAACAGAATGCCGCCCCAATTCGTGGCAGGAGCCTGTCCGGCCAGCTCCGCCCCCGGGCTTTTCTCTTCGACGATGTGGATGAACTCCGGATCCTCGAACAGAAGCCATGAGCGGAACTGCGTAAACTGTATCTCCTGACCGTTCTCATAGAACACAGCGGGAGAGGACAGCTCGCCGAGAACGAGGCGTCCTTCGACCGAAATGGAGGCGATATTGTCGCTCCGCACCTCCTCCATCAGTCTCGAGTAGTTGATCTCGACGTCGGTCGGCTGGTTCTGGACGTACATCTGCCAGGCGATAATGGCCACAAAGATGAGGAGTATCCACATCAGGAGCGGGCTACGGGGCGGTCTCGGCGCCACCTTCAGTTTCCTGTGAAGGTCCTCGCCCCGGCTCCGGAGATCACCTCCGTTCTTGCCGGGCCTCTTGTCCGTCTGCTCTTTCTCGTTCGGGCGCTTCTTCTCGTCAGGTGTCATATCGTTCCCGCTCTCAGGGAGGGACGGTGGAGCCTAGGGTATCTCTTCTTCCTCAACGATGCTTATGCAGGAGAGGTTCCTGTATTTCTGGGCGAGGTCGAGCCCGTATCCGATCACGAATTTGTCGGGGACGACGAATCCGACGTAGTCCAGCGGGATCTCCACCTCTCTGCGCCCGCGGCGATCCAGCAGTGTGCATATCTTGATGCTCTTTGGGTGGCGGGTCTCCAGGTTGTCGATGATGTAGCGGAGCGTGTGTCCTGTGTCTATGATGTCCTCGACGATCAGGATATGTCTCTGCTCGATGTTGAGCGAGAGATCCTCAAGGATTCTCACGACACCGCTCGACACGGTTCCGTTGCCGTAGCTGGAGACCTCCATGAAATCGATCTCGATCGGAATGCTGATGGTTCTCACAAGGTCGGCAAGGAAGATGAAACCGCCCTTGAGGACGCTCACCATGATCGGCGGACTATCTGCGTAGTCCTTGGAGATGCGGATTCCGAGCTCCTCGACTCTTTCCGCTATCTGCTCCTTTGTGAG
Organism: bacterium; assembly: GCA_025782395.1. Taxonomy (GTDB): domain Bacteria; phylum Joyebacterota; class Joyebacteria; order Joyebacterales; family Joyebacteraceae; genus Joyebacterum. The sequence continues at coordinate 44,419 of JALGZD010000176.1, read as the reverse complement.
CAGCACCTTACCTTTCTTCAGTTCCGACCTCCGTGGAATAGGCGCCTATTGTGAGAACCCGCTTGGTCTTGCTGGTCACCGGTGCCGCGCTGGCGCGTCTCATCCCGACGACCCAGAGAATTCCGGTATCATCGCAGATGAGAGGGACTTCGTCGCGAAAGCTCCAGGCGATTTTTTCGTCGATGAAGAATCCCTTGAGCGTCTTTGTTCCTTCCATTCCGAACGGCCGAAATCTGTCGCCCTTGCGGCGAGCCCGCACCGTGAGCGGCAGAGAAAGCTCATCGAGATCGAAGTATGCAACGTCATCGTCCGTCGAGGAGAACGTCGCGCCGAGCTCTTCTCGAGGCACGATTCTGGAGCGGATCTCGAGACGTGCCTCCTGAAAGACGACCGAGCCCGGGACTGGAAGCTCAGCTGTGGGGAGCTTCGGTAGTCCGTCACCCTCCAGGAAAACGATCCGGCCATGGTCGAGGCGCACCTGTACGCCCCCGGGCAGCTCCACCGCTGTGCCGACCTCGCCGCGAATGGCGAGGGTGAGGACGTTCTCAACGTGCTGAAAGGGAAGGGCCGTCAGATCCGGTCGCAGATCTGCGACGACGCGCCTCACGATACTTCGCCTCAAACTCTCATCGTAGCCGCCGAACGTGCCCGGATCAAGGGACATCTGGCCGATCGTGGTGTTCTTGACAACTCTGAGGAGTGCATCATCAGTCAGGTGGTTGTAGTGGGTGGCAACACCGCTCATCATGGCCCCGAGATTGACGAGGGAGCGACTGATGCCGGGGTTGTAGGTCTCGAGGACCGGGATAAGCTCGTTTCGCACGCGGTTACGCGTGTATTCCGACCCCAGGTTGCTGCTGTCAGTACGGTAGTCAAGGTCTCGCTCATCGAGATACGTCATGATCTCGGAGCGCCGGATGTTCAGGATCGGACGGATGATGATGCCGTCTCTCTTGAGAGGTATGCCGGCAAGGCCATCCGGACCAGCGCCCCTCAGGATGCGCATCAGAACCGTCTCGGACTGATCGTCGGCGTTGTGCCCGAAGGCTATTCGCTGGCAGTACTCAAGCTTGGATGTCTTCACGAGAAAGCGGTAGCGGAGCATGCGCGCCGCCGCCTGCTTCGACATTGCGTTTGAGAGAAGGAAACGGGGGACATCTTCGCGATCGGTGAAGCATGGGAGATCGAGCTTCGCAGCAAGATCCTCGACGAACTCCGCATCAGCAGCGGATTCGTCGCCGCGGAACTGGTGGTCGAGATGTGCGACCTTGAGTTCAAAACCGAGTTCTTCCTGCAGGCCGGCCAGGACATGGAGCATGAAGACTGAGTCCGGTCCACCGGACACGGCCGCGAGAACGGCGTCGCGAACAGAGATCATCCTGTGACGACGGATGGAATCGCGGATCCGCTGGACGACATCTGGCATGGAGACCTCTTCCTTGTACTGCAGCCTTGTATTGCTGCGTCTTGTCGCGGGCAGGTCGGTATATCCCGTTGCCGCCGCGCGCAGATCAGAATGCAATGCCTCTATCGTAGTCTATCGTACCCAAAAAGTCGGCCCTCCGCGCATCACAGCGTCAGGAGGGCCGAATCTGGTAGCGGTGCAGGGATTCGAACCCCGGACACGCGGATTATGATTCCGCTGCTCTAACCAACTGAGCTACACCGCCGTAGATCTTCGCCAGGTGGACGGTCCCACCTCGGATTTATGGCACACAGAAATGATAGCCAAGTCAGGGCGCCCGGTCAACCGTAATGGTCCCGCGGAGGGGCACAGAGCAACACCCCGGAGGCTTGGGCTGTCCGCGACTCGGACATGGAACCTACTGCGGTGCCGGTGACCTGACTGTGGCGAGGAGCTGGTTCGCCTTCCGGCCCAGCTCAGGGAATCCCGCAGCGCGCTCGAGAGCCCGCACGGCGTCCGCCGTGCGCTCAAGCTGGATGGCGCAGTAGCCCATCATGAGATGGGCCCTCGCGACCGTACTGTCCGCCTCGACGCAGTTGCGGTAGGCCTCGTAGGACTCCTCGTAGCTCCTCCTCATAAAGTGCAGATCTCCGAGAAGCGACCAGAGCCGCGGAGTCGGGTCGCGCTCGAGGGCGCGGTCGAGCGCGGCGAGGGCGGCATCAAAGTCGTACGAAGCCAGATGCGCCGAGGCGAGGCGCTCGAAGTCCTGCGTGGAGCCGCCGCCGGCGAGAGCGCTCGCGTAGTGGGTGCTCGCCTGGGCCGGCACCCCCACGGTCAGGAAGAGATCCCCGAGCGTCATCTCCTCCTCGTGGGAGAGTGGGCGCAGATAGCCGGCTATCGTCAGCATGATCGCGGCCTGCTCGTAGTCGCCTGCGCTCGCGAAGTAGCGGAACCCAAGTCGCCACGCCTCGGGGTTGTCGCTGTGCTGCGACAGCGCCGCGCTGAGCGCCTCGCGTCCCTTCTCGTCGTCGCCGAGATCGAGATACGCCATGATGAGAGCACGGTGCCACTCCATCCGGGGCTCGCCGTGCGCACTCGATAAGAGCTCCTCCAACATGGGGACGGCATCGAGAGATCTCCCGTCCATAACCAGTGCCGCGGCAGCGAAGAAGAGTACGTTGGGTTCCTTCCATTCGGTCACCTCGTACCCCTTTGCGAGGGCCGACGCCGCGAGGTCGAATTGCCCCATGTTGTACGCGAGTTCTCCGAGGTTGAGCCACCCCTGGGCGAACAGAGGTTCCATCGCCACGGAGGCCTGGTAAGCTGAGAGAGCCTCCTCCAGATCTCCGCGCCGGGCCCAGCTCAGGGCCAAGTGGAACCGCACCAGGAAGTGATCCTGATCGGGGTGCGCGAGGAGAAACCCCGAGATGATGTCTACCGCAGCCTCGGGGTTACCTTTCTCGCGTTCCTTCTGGGCCTCGAAGAGGGCGAGGCGCGCCTCCGCGGGGACGTCGGCGACGTCGTCGATCCTCCGCTCGAGGATGCCGCCGTCCGCGGCCCACAGGAATCCCCCGGGGAGCCACAGGACAAGCGCGAGCCACGCGATGAGCTGAACGCGTACAGTAGTATTCTGAGAGGTGCTTCTCATGTTTAGCTCAGGTTGAAGTGGATCGTCATCACGATCCAGGCCATGACTGCTTTTCCCTTGATCTTCCCGGGCGCGAACTTCCACTGTGGCACGGTCCGCCGCACGGCATCCTCAAACGTACCCTTGGGACGAGCGTCGAGAATCTGCACGTCCCCGACCGTCCCCTCTGTTGTGACCAGCATCCTCACTTGAACCGCTCCCTCGATTCCGCGTTCGCGAGCCGCATACGGATAGGCGGGCGGCACGCGAACGATTGGCTGAGGCGGCTGGTCGAGTTCGTACGCCTCGAAGACGAACTCATGCGTGCCACTGATGCCGCCCACGCCCCCGAGGTCGATCGCGACCCCGAGATCCATCGGCCCCGCAGAGTTCAAGTCCGGGCGGAGGACGTCCGGCATGAAGTCGAGCTTCTGTCGGGACTTTGGCCTCTCGGGTTGCCTGATTTTCTCCTCCTCCGGGAGCGAGGGGGCCTCAAGCTTCACAAGGCTCACCGCGACGGGATTGGTCATGTCCTGGGGAACTCTCGGCTCCCGTAGCAGGAGCGCCGCCAATCCGAACAGAACGAAATTGATGCCGAGAGCCGTCGACAGGACCCACACGGGAAAGCGACCGATGCGCATCAGGACTCTTCCTCCCGCTTTGCAGCGAGGCTCACGGTCTTGGCGCCGGCCAGCCGACACTGATCCATGACAGTGACGATGGCGCCTGTTTCGCTCCGCCGGTCGGCGACGATGACGACGCCGCTCTCGGGGTCCTCCACGAGAGCACGCTCGATGTGAGCGCGGACGCTTCGTATGTCGATCCGTTTGCCTTCGAAGTAGGCATCGCCCTCCGCTGTCACTCCGATCAAGATGCCGGCGTGCTCCTTGATCTCCGCTGTCGATGCCGTCGCCTTCTGCACGTCGATGCCGGACTCCTTCACGAAGCTCGTCGTGACGGCGAAGAAAATCAGAAGGAGGAACACCATGTCGATCAGCGGTCCGAGGGGAATGTCGACCCGATCGTGCTTGCCGCGCAACGTTCCACGTACGCTTATCATGAGGTCTCACCCTCCATGTAGACTCCGACTGGAGCGGTCTCGCCGATGACGGGCACGCCCTCGCGCTGGTCGACGCACTCGCTCTCGGAGCGCCGGCGGTTGATCAACGCGCATGATGGCTGCCGCACGATGCGCGAGATGATCATCACGTCCTCCTCAAGCTGCATCGTGAGTCGCGAAGACCGCTGCAGTAGCACGCCGCTCAACAGGAGACCCGGCACCGCCACGAGGAGCCCCGCCTCGGTCGTGATGAGAGCGACCGAGATCCCGCCGGCCATCGCGTTCGCGTTCCCCGTTCCGAAGAGCGAGATGACCTGGAAGGTCTCGATCATGCCGAGCACGGTTCCGAGGAGTCCCAGGAGCGGCGCGACTGAGACGAGGACACCGATTATGGCGAGGAAGCTGCTGAGCCCGGACCGTTCGCGCATCGCGCACTGACGGAGAATGTCGACGTCCAGCCGTGGGAAGCCCGTTCGCCGGGCGAGGAAGTTTCTGACGAGCCGGGCGCGGAGCCCATTCTCCTCCAGGCATACGGCGCCGCGTCGGAGCAGGGTGATCACTTCATCGATGGTGATGTCGTCGCGGCTGAGGCTCCGGAGGAAGCTCAGGCGCTCCAACATGAGCGTCCAGAGCACAACCGACGCGGCAGCGAGCGGAACCATGATCCAGCCGCCCTGTTGCAGGTACTCGAAGGTTCTGCGAAGCACCTCCATCAGCCATCCGTCCTTTCGCGTATCTCACTCGCTATCGCCCGATCAGCGATCTGCGCCACTGGATCGGTGCCACTCAGACTCTTCTCCTTCAGAATGATGTTTGCAAGATGCACCGCCTTCTCCTCCATCTCGCCGATGATGGAGTCGGCGCGGCGGGAGAGGAACGTGTGAAAGAGCATGATCGGGATCGCGACCGCGAGACCGATCTCCGTAGTGATGAGAGCTTCGCTGATCCCGCCCGACATGAGGCGGGGGTCGCCGGTCCCGTAGAGCGTGATCACACGGAAGGTTTCTATCATGCCCGTGACGGTTCCCAGGAGTCCGAGGAGCGGCGCGACGGCTCCGAACACGGCGAGGACGGGGAGGCCCCGTTCCACGCGCGGCAGTTCGCGGAGTATAGCTTCCTGCATGACGCTCTCGAGCGTTGCTCGATCCTCCTCCCTCGCCGAGAGACCGTCCGCGATCACCTCGATGACGGGCATCTTCTTCGATGCGTGCTTCCGGACGACGGACTCGCAGCCGTCCCAGTTGCCTCTCGATGCGAGCGAGGATACCTCGCCCATGATCCTGTCGGTGTTCCCGTGTACCCTCTTGAGGAAGGCGAACTTGTACACGATGATGAGGAGCGCCGCCACGGCGAGCGCGAGGATCGGGTAGACGATCGGACCGCCGAGAAGGAGGTGATCCCGCAACCCCATATCCTGCGTAATCTGCCTGAGCGCCGCGCCGCCAGAGATGTCGATGACGACCGATTCCTCACGCCCGTCCATGTACCGCCTGAGCAGGCGCTGCATCTTCCGAGAGGGGAGGGCCGACAGAGCGAACAGTTTCTGTTCGCTCTGCGAGTGCGTGAGGAAGCCGACCTCACGGCCATCGCCCGTGCGATAGAGGGTGGTGAAAGTACCGAGGGTCATGATGTCGCCGACCTGCTCCTCTCCGTTCCGCCCGACGAAGACTTCCTCCGTGAAGCACACCTGTCCCCCGAGCTCCATCTCTTCGAGAAGCACCGCGGCCATGCCTGAGATATCGTCGATGTCCGGGAAATAGCCTTGCCTGAGGATCTGCCGCAGCGGCGCCAGTCGCTCCGGCCGGAGCGATGTCAGGGGCGACTGCTCAAGCAGAGCCGAGAGATCCCGCGCCGCGAGACGCACGTTGCCTGAGATTTCCTTGTACTGGAGCGCTTCCCCCGCCCATCGATCGGCGAGTCTCTCCCGTCGCCTCTCGAGCGCTGCGGCTCGTGTCTCGAGTTCCGCGAGCCGGCTCTCGAGCCTGCGCTCCTCGGCTTCGAGCTTCTCAACTTCGGGCAACAGGGTCGCGCGGTCAGCCAGGATGGCTTCTTCGATCAGTCTCGCGCGATCGACCGCCGCCACACGGTCCATCTCAGCTCTCCGCGCCGCTTCCCGGACATCCTGCGCATCCACACTCAGGGACGCGAACGCGATGATCGCGCCGGCGATCACGAGAAGCTTCTTCATGGCCGGATCCTCCCGAGCGGCAGAGCGATGAGCTGCACGGGGCGTATCCGCGAGGCCATCTCGATCGCCCGGGCGATGGTGCGACCGTACTTGTCGGGAAGCTCCACCCATGTCCACGTCGCGCGATCGAAAGTCCCGGTCTTCGCTCCATCAGGTGTGCGCCAGAAAAGCGCGAGGCGGCCCACGCGCAGCACGTCGACGAAAATCGGCTCACCGTCAAGCAGGATCTCCTCTTGGCTCACATCCACGGTCTTGCCGTACTCCATCTCGACCTGCATCGCCTCGAGGAGTCGCCGTAGCTTTTCAGCACCGGTGACCTCTGGGCGTGCAAACTCCTCGCCGAGCGAAGCGAGTCTGTGCTCGCGTTCATCCCGAAGAAAGGGGAGGTCGCGCGCGACGGAACCCTCCAGCCGCGCCATGATCACATTGAGCGTGTCCTGAAGGCTCGTCTGGAGGAGTCTCGATTCGTGCATGCGCCGCTCGAGCTCCGCTGTGCTCTCCTCAAGCCCCACAACTTCCCTCTCTCGAACACTGATGTGCTCGGCCAGGTACCTCACGTTCGCCTTCGCCGTGCGGTACCGGGCCTCGAGTTCCGCCTGCTCGGTCGCCCACGCATTCCGCTCCTCTTGTGTCCGCTTCTGAATGTCGACCGTTCCCTGCACCGTGTCTCGTAGATCGGCGGAAGTGGATTGTGCTTGCACCTGGCTCGCCGCCACGACCAGGAGCAGCACGACACCTGCCAGCCTGTTCATGCGTCCTCCTTCTACCTGGATCCGCGCTTGCCGCCGGAAGATCTCGCGGTCGGCGAGTGCCTCGCGCCGGCCGTCGCGTCGCGGTTCATCTCAACCGGAGTGCTCAAGACCACAGCGGCCAAAGATAACGCACGCAAGTTAGTGTTCCATGAACGCCGTGCTGGTTCTCGATTAGGATCTGCCGCCCCCTGAGACGAATTCCTTACGCGGCGCTAGGAATTCCTGAACACGGCGGAACTAGACTATCCACGCTCACGCCCGCGTAGACCACTAGCTTTCATCTTGAGAGATGATCGCCTCCAACAAGGAGCCGACGTGATCGATCACATGAAGAGAGTCAGGATCGCGGTCCTCGCTGTTGCGTTGACCCTTCCTGCCGCCGTGTTCGCCGAGAGCACGTCGCTGCACGGTGCGGTGCGCGATGAGGAATCCGGAGAGAGACTGTCGGGCGCGAGTCTGCTTCTCCTGGGCACGACAATCGGCGCTTCGACGGATCTCGACGGCGAGTACCGCATCGATGACATCCCGCGGGGCACCTACGACATGAGGGTCTCGTTCGTGGGCTACGAGGCGAAGGTCGTACCGAACGTCCGCATCGAGGCGGGAGAATCGGAGAAGCTCAATGTCGAACTCCTGCGCCAAGGGGTGGCCGCAGCCAGCTACACGATCGACGATCTCGTCGTCACCGCAGACCGCGTTCTCTCGACGGAGATCGCGCTCATCACGGAACGCATGAAGGCGATCACCATCGGTGACGCGATCAGCGCCGAGCGCATCTCCAAGTCACCGGACGGCACGAGCAGCGACGTGCTTAAGCGGGTGACAGGACTCTCGGTCGTGGACAACAAGTTCGTGTACGTCAGGGGAACCACGGACCGGTACAGCACAACCTGGCTCGACGGCGTGGCAACGAGCAGCGCCGACACGGATGTTGACCGCCGGAGCTTCGCGTTCGACATCCTGCCTGCGTCCCTCCTCGCAAGCGTCGTCATTGTGAAGACCGCTACACCTGATCTTCCGGGCGACTTCGCGGGTGGCCTCGTGCAGCTGAACACGTGCGACATCCCTGACAGCCGGCAGTTCTCGGCGTCGTTCTCCTCCGCCTACGACGAGAACACGTCTACAAACGGCATCCTCAGATCGGAAGGGAGCAGTACCGACTGGCTCGGCGTGGACGACGGCATCCGAGAACTGCCTTCGTACGCGCCCAATGGGGGCAACAACTACAACGAACTTGCCAGGGAACTTCCCAACACGTGGTCAACGCGAACCGAGAGGGCGCCGCTCAACGGTTCGAGCAGTCTGTCGTACGGTGATCGTATCGACTTCGGCGCCGAGGATGGCCGTCATGTGCTCGGACTGGTCGCCGGGTTCAAGTACGCCAGTTCGTACGAGAGGATCGAGTTCGTTGAATCGCCTCACGACACGGGAGGCTATGAGCTGTACCACAAGGAGGGAACGCGGGACCGATACAAGGTCCTCGGGTCCGGGCTTCTGAACCTCGCGTACACTCCTTGCGAGGGACACCAGTACACCCTGAGGAGCCTCTACATGCGCGACGCCCGCGACCAAGTAAGCTACTCGGAGGGAAGCGTAAACGAGAACAGTGGCCCCGGAGGGAAGACCTACACAATCGAATGGGACGAGCGTTCCAGCTACGGTCTGCAGTTCGGCGGCAGGCACGAGCTTGGCTGGCGCCGCGGCCCGGAGCTCCAGTGGAAGTTGTTCCTCTCGAATTCGACGGCGCGGGAGCCCGACCGTAAGCAGGCCGACTTCCAGCTACGCGCCGATGGAACCCACAGTCTGAGCGAGAACAGCCGCACGTGGTCAGATCTCTACCAGCGCTCGCGCGGCGCGAGGGCCGACTTCACGCTGCCCTTCAGCCGGTTGAAGGTGAAAGCAGGCCTGTACTTCGAAGACCGCGGCAGGGAGTACAGGACCGATTCGTTTTTCACCGATACGGGGACCATCCGACCGCCCAACTACTGGATTCGGGTCTGCGGAATCGACACCATTTTCGTGGCCGAGAACTACGATGCGAGGAAACTGACCTTACGGATCAAGAACGCCCACACGGGGGAGTACGATGCCACACACCGACTCGACGCGTACTACATCATGTTTGACCATCCATTCTCTCTGGGCTCATGCCGCTTCCGACTCGCCGGGGGCGCGCGCGTCGAGCACTCTCTGCAAGACGTCGCGGCACTGAAGAAGGAAGGCTCCGAGGAGCCGGTCAACTCGCGCATCGACAAGACGGACGTGCTGCCCTCCATCAATCTCACATACATGCTGACCGAGTGGGCAAACGTACGTTTCAGCGCTTTCCATTCGGTCAACCGACCGGAGCTTCGCGAAATGGCCGACGTCAAGTACTTCGACTTCAATGAGGGCGCGAACGTCCAGGGCAACCCTGATCTCAAGCGCTCGGTCATCAAGAACTATGACGTGCGCGTCGAGGCTTTCCCGGGCGGCGACGAGGTGCTCGCGGTCAGCTGTTTCTACAAGGACCTGTACGATGCGATCGAACTCAAGATGATCCCCTCGTCGGACTACAAGTACGTCAGGACGTGGTTTAACTCGCCGAGGGGACACAACTACGGATTCGAGATCGAGGCGAGAAAGCAGCTCGGATTCCTCGGGGGGTTCCTCGAGGACTTCACGATTGCGGGCAACTACGCATGGGTCTATTCGTCGGTTGAGTACCTCTACGAGTGGCGCTGGCAGGATGACGAGGGTGATTGGCACACGGGCCGTGAGATCAGGACCCGTCCGCTCCAGGGACAGTCGCCATGGACGGTGAACCTCACGCTCCTCTACGAGCATCCCCGGCTCGGCACGTCGATCAGCGTCCTCTACAACAAGATCGCAAGACGCCTCTACTCCGTGTCCGGTGAGCGGGACGGAGATCTCTGGCAGGAGTCCCGCGAGGTACTGGATCTCGTGGTGACGCAGAAGCTGTTTGACCACTGGGAACTCAAGCTCAGTGGGAAGAACCTCATGGGTTCGGACGACGTGAAGACGATGGGCCCGGAGAGGAGCGTCCACAGCAAGGAATCGCGAGGCGCGACATATTCCCTCTCGATCGGCTTCGGACTCTGAGCGGACGCGACGTGACGAGCGCATGGGCGCCGGCACGGGGGCACGATCCCCCGGCACGCACGCCGGGAGCGGTGCACACGATTTCCTGACACCGCTCAGACACTGGGGACATGGAGTCTTGGTAGAATCCCCCGCGATGCCGAGTTAGTGGCAGGAGGCTTGAACCGTGGAGGAGGCTGTGTGCGGAAGGAGGTGCACCTAGTGGGGAGAGGCTTCAGCGGGTCTCAATGCTCGCAGCACTACGGTCAATAGAACACTTTGCGGCTCCATAGAGAGGAGTATTTCGATGAAGTCATGCGTCAAGACAGGAATCCTGCTGGTCCTGATCCTGAGTACCGTTCTGGGCGCGCAGGCTTTCGCTGGTTGGAAGCCCCAAGTAGTGCTCGGTCCAGGGACCGGTCCGGAACACGCGGAGGAATCGTATCATCAGAGTTGGCACCGCACTCTGTCCGCCGACACGCTTTACGTCCTGACGGGGTTCTACTACGTCGATTCGCTCTACACCCTCACGATTCCGGAAGGCACCGTCGTCATGGGCGACACGACCGCGACCCTCGTTGTTGCGCGGGGCGGTGAAATCCACGCCACCGGCAGCGAGGAACGGCCCATCGTCTTCACGAGTATGAAGGAGCCGGCCGAACGGAACCCGGGCGATTGGGGCGGCGTTATCATCCTTGGCAACGCTCCGGTGAACCGCGTCAACCCTGTCATCGAGGGAGGTCTCATAGAAGGGCACTTCGGCGGGAACGATCCCGATGATGACTCCGGTGAGTTCTACTACTGTCGGATCGAGTTCCCCGGCCACCGCATAGAGGAAGGCAACGAGGTCAACGGGCTCACGATGGGGGGCGTCGGACGGAACACCGAGATCCATCACGTCCAGGTGAGCTACTCGAACGACGACAGCTTTGAGTGGTTCGGCGGCAACTGCAACAGTGACTACCTGTGCGTGTTGGGTGGTCTCGATGACGTGTTCGACACCGACTTTGGTCATTCGGGTAGGCACCAGTTCTGCTTCTGCTTGCGCGATCCCGACTGGTCGGATGCCGAAGGCCAGAGCAACGGATTCGAATCCGACAGCTACAAGCCCGCTGGACTGACGCCACCGATCACTTCGACGATATTCGCCAACTGCACGATCGTCGGGCCCGAACGAACCGACGCCCTCGTAGGCAACCTCCCACCGGGACATGCCTTCGAGTACAGCGCTGTGCTGCGTCGCTGCACGAAACACAAGCTCCACAACTCGGTCATCATGGGTTTCCCGTGGGGTTTCAGCGTCCGCGACGCCTGTACACAGAACTTCGCTCTGACTGACACGATGAACGTGCACCACACGAGTGTCCAGGCGAGCGCCACGCCGAGCGGCTCCTCGAGCATCCACGACGAGGGGCGCTGGGCCGAGGTGACGGCTTGGTTTGACGCGGAGCCGGGGAATGACCCGACCCAGTCGCAGCCGCGCATGCCGAGTTCGGTCGGCCTCACGGACATGAGTGACCTTAACAACCCGAACCCCATTCCTCTATCGACATCGGAGCTCGTCACCACGCCGGCCAACTGGGTGCATCCGGACGTCGCCTCCTACTTCCAGCAGGTGACGTACCGCGGAGCCTTTGACCCGTCGCGCGGCATGGAGAGCCAGTGGGCGGCGAACTGGACGAACTTCGACCCGCAGAACACCGACTACGACCTTGATGCAACCGGGGTTGATTACAACGTGCCGGTGGGTGGTAGCAGCATTCTCGGCATCTCCCCGAACCCATTCAACCCGAGGACCATGGTGGCCTTCCGGCTTGGGCAGACCTCACCCGTAGACATCGTCATCTACGATGCCGCCGGCCGCATCGTCAGGACGATTCTCAGAGCCGGCGAGCTGGCGCCGGGAAATCACGAAGTCGCGTGGGACGGAACCGATGCCGTCGGGAGCAGCGTGGCTTCGGGCGTCTATTTCTGCCGGCTTCAGGCAGGTGAGCACACCGATGTCAGGAGAATGGTTCTTCTGAAGTAGTATCGCCACAAGCGAGATCCAGAAGAGGCGAACCGGACTGGTCGGTGTCAAACAAATGCGCACTTGCGACAAATAGGCAACCGACCTCTCCAGACGAATCCCTGGGGTACCATGCCTCGGGGATTCGCGCGTCCGGGTGCGAATCCCGGCATCCAAGTACGGCCCTCGGCATCTAATCTATTGAGGCTTAACCCGCATAGTCCTAGGCTGTGGGTGTGTCGCAGAAGGTTCGGCGGCGCCCCCGATGGGACCGGTCGTAGCCGAAGCATGAGTCGTCGATCGCTGCTACCGGATCCGCAGGACCTTGGCCGATGCGGGATTTCCGTACACAGGAGGAAGACGAATGAGACTGGACCGCTTTACTCTCAAGGCGCAGGAAGCCATTGAGGCCGCCCGAAATCTCGCGATGACTCGAGATCACCAGGAGATGACTACGGAGCATCTGCTCTACACACTTCTGGATCAGCGCGAGGGCATCGTTATCCCGGTTCTGCAGCGCCTGGGCGCGGACATCTCTGGTATCCGGGGAAGGGTGGAGAAGGAGCTGAACAGGCTGCCACAAGTCCGGGGCGGTGGCGTGGACACATACCCCGCAGCGACATTCAAGTCCGTGCTCGGAACTGCCTGGAACGAGGCGCAGCAACTCAAGGACGAGTATGTCAGCACCGAGCATCTTCTGGTTGCTCTCTCCGACGAGAAGGAGTCTCCAGCCGGCGCGATCCTCAGGGAATCGGGCGCCACGCGGGAGAACATCTTCAAGGTCTTGAAGGATATCCGGGGTGGTCAGCGCGTAACTGACGCCAACCCCGAGGAGAAGTACCAGGCACTCGCGCGCTACAGTCAGGATCTCACCGACCGCGCCCGTGCGGGCAAGCTCGATCCCGTCATCGGCCGCGACGAGGAGATACGACGCGTTATCCAGGTGCTCTCACGGAGAACCAAGAACAACCCGATCCTGATCGGGGAGCCGGGTGTCGGCAAGACGGCCATCGTCGAGGGTCTCGCGCAGCGGATCGTGGCCGGCGACGTTCCAGAGGGGCTCAAGAACAAGCGTGTCAAAGCGCTCGACATGGGCGCGCTCGTGGCGGGGGCGAAGTACAGGGGTGAGTTTGAGGATCGTCTCAAGGCGGTGCTCCGCGAGATCCAGGAGTCCAACGGAGAGGTTATCCTGTTCATAGATGAGATGCACACGATTGTCGGTGCAGGGGCGGCCGAGGGGGCGATGGATGCCTCCAACATGCTCAAGCCTGCTCTTGCACGGGGTGAACTTCACGCGGTTGGTGCGACCACGCTCGACGAGTACAGGAAGCACATCGAAAAGGATGCAGCGCTCGAGCGGCGATTCCAGCCGGTCCTCGTCGCCGAGCCAACTGTGGAGGATACGATCGCGATCTTGAGAGGCCTCAAGGAACGATATGAGGTTCACCACGGTGTTCGTATCAAGGACACGGCTCTCGTCGCAGCCGCGACCCTGTCTCACCGCTACATAACAGACCGGTTCCTTCCGGACAAGGCCGTCGACCTGATGGATGAAGCGGCATCACGTCTGAGAGTACAGATAGACTCGATGCCGGAGGAGCTCGACCAGGTCGAGCGCAGGATCGTACAGCTCGAGATCGAGCGCCAGGCGATGATGAAGGAGAAAGACGAGGCGTCGAAGGAGCGGCTGGCAAAGATAGAGCAGGAGTTGGCGGACCTCAACGAGCGTTCTTCAGAGATGAAGGTTCACTGGGAGAACGAGAAGGGTGCGATAAAGTCGATCCGTGAAACGAAGGCTGAGATCGAGAGCGCGAAGGCGGAGTACGAACGCGCGGAACGGCAGGGTGATCTGAACAGGGCCGCGGAGCTTCGTTACGGCACGCTGACGGAACTTGAGAAGAAGCTCGCGCGCGAAAACGCACAACTGGCCGAACTCCAGAAGGACCGGCAGATGCTCAAAGAGGAGGTCGACGAGGACGATATCGCGGCCGTCGTGTCGATATGGACGGGCATCCCCGTCTCGAAGATGCTTGAAGGCGAGAAGGAAAAGCTCCTCAACATGGAAGACAGGCTGAGGCTGCGGGTCGTCGGTCAGGAGGAGGCCATTCGCGTCGTCTCGGATTCTGTCAGGCGCGCGCGCGCGGGGCTCCAGGACCCGCGTCGGCCGATAGGTTCGTTCATATTCATGGGTCCGACCGGTGTGGGAAAGACCGAGCTCGGCCGGGCGCTGGCGGAATTCCTGTTCGATGATGAGGACGCCATGGTTCGGATAGACATGTCGGAATTTATGGAGAAGCACTCGGTCGCGCGTCTCATCGGTGCTCCTCCGGGCTACGTTGGCTATGAGGAGGGCGGATACCTCACGGAGGCGGTCCGCCGCAGGCCGTACTCGGTCGTTCTGATGGACGAGATAGAGAAAGCGCACCCCGATGTCTTCAACGTGCTGCTTCAGATCCTGGATGACGGGCGGTTGACGGACGGGCATGGGAGGACAGTGGATTTCACCAACACTATCGTCATCATGACATCCAACGTCGGAAGTCAGTTGATCCAGGAACTCGACGGGGGCGATCACGAGGAGATGGGCAGACGGGTGATGGAAGCGCTCCGGGCTCAGTTCCGTCCGGAGTTCCTGAATCGGATAGATGAAGTGATTGTCTTCAATGCGCTCACGCTTGATGAGATCAAGGTGATCGTGGACATTCAACTCAGGCGGCTGCAGGTTCTTCTTGCCGAGCGCAAGATGAGAGTTGAACTCACCGATGCCGCGAGAGAGATGATAGCTCGCGAGGGATTCGACCCGGTCTACGGAGCCAGGCCGCTCAAGCGGGTGCTCCAGCGCGAAATACAGAATCCCCTCGCAGTGAAGATCCTGGAGGGTGAACTGAAGAACGGTGACACGGTGATTGTGGATGCAAAGGATGGAGAGGTGGTGTTCCGGTTGTCTTCTCGCAACTTGTCCTAACTCGCCGTGATCTCCGCAACACCCAGGAGTTCCAAGTTCGTGTCCTTCTTCTCCGCCCAGGTGACGGAAAGAGGAACCAGCTTCATCTCGTTGCAGACGACGGCCACCATGCAGTCGGTCTCTCCGGACATGAGAGCAACTACAGCCTCGCGTCCCATGCGGCTGGCAAGGGTCCGGTCGTAGGAGGTTGGGGAGCCCCCTCGCTGGACGTGGCCGAGCACGCTCACACGATAGTCCACGCCCGTGCGCTCTTTAATGCCCTTTGCGGCAGCCATTGCGCCACCCTCCAGGGCCCCTTCCGCCACAACGATGATGAAACTCCCCTTGCCGCGCTGACGGCCGTCGCGCACTATCCGGTCGACTCGATCGAGATCGACTTCGACCTCAGGGATGAGAATGGCCTCCGCGCCGCCGGCGAGTCCGACCTCAAGCGCCAGCGCGCCGCAGTGCCGGCCCATGACCTCTATGAAAAAGAGGCGATCGTGCGAGGCCGCGGTGTCACGGATCTTGTCTATCGATTCGAGCGCGGTATTGGCAGCCGTGCTGAATCCTATCGTTATGTCGGTGCCCGGGATATCGTTGTCGATCGTGCTGGGCACACCCACTACCCGGATACCATGTTCCTTGCCGAGCAAGTTGAGTCCCCTGAAAGTTCCGTTTCCGCCGACCCCGACGACACAGTCGATACCCTTCTCCTTCAGGATTCCTGCTGCGCGGGAACGCCCCTCAGTCTCGTAGAAATCGAGGCAGCGGCTGGTCTTGAGGATGGTTCCGCCGAGCTGGATGATGTTCGAGACTGACCTCGGCGTCATCTCGACGAACTCGCTGTCGAGAAGTCCGGAGAAACCGCGCATGATTCCGGTGACGGTGGTGCCGCCTGCGAGGGCCGTTCGCACAATCGCTCTTATGGCCGCGTTCATTCCGGGGGAATCTCCACCGCTCGTGAGGAGGCCGATGTGGTTCACCTGTGACATGTTTCTTTCCTTTCAGGCTGCGGTGGTCCACACAGTGCGCGCGGAATCGCAGGTTCAGTGCGAGTCTGCCGGATTCGCTGCCGTTGTTCCTCGATGTGGTTACTTGAGGAGAATCATCTTCGTGGTCGAGGCGAAACCCGGCGCCACCATTCTAGCGAAGTAGATGCCGCTTGCAAGCTTCTGGTTTGCTTGGTCGCGTCCATTCCAGGTGATGAGGTACGTGCCGGCATCGTGGTGACCAGACACAAGAGCGGCCACACGCCTGCCAAGGGTGTTGTAGATAGTGATCTCGACTTTGCCACCCTGGGACGGCACGTCATAGGAGAGCGTCGTGATGGGGTTGAAGGGGTTGGGGGAATTCTGCGAAAGCCCGAAGATAGAGGGGAGCATCTCATCACCCTCAAGTTTCAGATCTGCTTCAGGCGGTGCTGTCAGGAACGGTTCGTAGAGCACATGGCCGATGAAGATCCTTCCACTTGGAGGAGCGGAGCCCCACCAGTTGCGCCGCGCATAGATCGGGTTCTCCGGTCCACCGTAGTTTGCAACAGCCGCCATCTGGTTGCCGGCGATGATGTTGTAGCCGGTGTCAGGGTACATGTCGTCGCCGAGATTGGGATGGGATCCTGTGTTGGAACAAACGCCGGTTCGGTTGCCGGTAATCGTGTTGCCCGTGAATCTGGGGGAGGCGGTCTTGCGACAGTCCACTCCGTCAGCACCATTGTCGGCGATCGTACAGCCCGTGAACTCCGGAGATGAGTTGTTGATGCAGACGCCATGCGTAGCGTTGCCGGATATGCCGCACGAGTCAAAGGAGGCAGTGACGAATTTCGAGAGGTCGACGCCACTTCCCGAGTTCGTTTCAGAAAATGAGCAGCCACTGAATGCGTGGCTCGCCGACGCCGTCAGCTTTACGCCCGCGAGGTAGTTCTGGTCAAACGAGCAATCAATGACCGTACCGCTTCCGTCACTGAAGTGCGCACCCAGGCTGTCGCAGGCGGAGAAACCCGAGCGGGTGATGGCTACTGTACAAGTGTCGAGATACGCACCGAAGCCGTTTCCATCAAGGAGACAGTCGGACACGATCAGGTTGGCGTGGCTTCCGGCCAGAGCTACGTCAGCGTCGGTGATCGTGCAATGCGCCAGTGAACTGCTCGTTCCGGCCCCGAAATCAAGACCCACCCAGCTTTGCTGCCTGCTGCCCTGAGTCGCGGAGAACGCGATCCTGTTCTCAGCGGTACCGACGGCGGTCAGGGCCCCGTCTATTCTGATCGTCGGCGGCTCGGCGGACTTGACCGTGATAGCCGTTCCAGGAGCGATTACGAGTGTCGCTTCAGGTGTGACTGTAACGTCCCCGGCCAGAACACAGCGTCCCGTGAGGAGGAGATCGGATGTGATATCTCCGTTGAGCGGCTGGGCGTAGATACCGCGGTGTCCGGGTGTGCCTCCGATCCCGTTCCACTCGGGCGCTGCTGCCCTATCTTCCTCCGGCGGCTCCGAAGCGAATGAGAAAGCATAGACTCTCCCGTCCAGAGATGTGACGGTGAGTTCGAGAGAGCCGTCTTCATCCAGATCGATGGCCGTAGGAGTAGCGCATCCCCCCGGAATCGGGATCGGGGCGAAGACTTCATCGCCCGATGCATCGAGCACGTGAACGTAGCCCGATGCGGATCCGATGACGACCTCCAGGTTTTCGTCGCCGTAGACGTCGGCGACGACGGCAGAGCTGCCTATTGCATCGCTGAGAGGCGTCGACCACACAGGGACACCCGCGTCAATCATGTGAAGGGTTCCGGATGCCGTGCCCGCGAGTATCTCGGGGATGCCGTCCGCGTCCATGTCTGCGAGAGCGAGAGAGACGACATCATCGCCCAGTGGCAGGCTCCAGGCAACAGAACCGCTCTCTGAGCTGATGCAATAGAGCTCGGACCCGCCGCAGAGAATCTCGAGTAAGCCATCGTCGTCGACATCACCGATGGCCAGGACTGTGGGAAGGGACGCGTCGATGTGAACCGGCTGCCAGAGGTCGAAGGACTCACCGTCTATGTTTGTCATAGCCGTGAGATCACCGATCGACGAGACGAAAACGAAATCGACGCGGCCGTCCATATCCATGTCGCCTGCGGCGAGCTGGGATTCAATGTGAATGCCCGGCCCAATCTCATGCATCCAGATGACCGCACCGTCCTCGTCGAATGCGGACAAAGTCGACGGCGCCCCCCATAGTCCCTTCATGGCCACGACGATATCGAGATCGGTGTCGGCGTCGGCGTCGGCAATCAACGGGGAGCCGATCGGATCGTCGGTGTTGATGTCCCACAGCACTTCGCCGTCGAAGCTGAAGCACTTGAGTCCCATTCTGCGAGTGGAGATGATCTCGTTTGCACCGTCTCCGTCGAGGTCTGCCGCCGCAGGGGGGCTCTCGATCCCGAAGTCGAGCGGGCCGAGAGACGCACCGGACGTCCATGATATGTTTCCATCCGGCCGCACGCTCGAGACACGACCCTGTTCATCAAGAACGGCTATCGCTGGAGTAGCGGACTCCGCCGGTACGACCGTCGCTCCGATAAGACGACTGTCGATGTCGGCAGGAAATCCAGGAAGGACAGGATAGGCGTAGAGGATCGTGGTAAAGGAGTTGTTTCCCTCATCTATCTCGGCGATCTCATCGTTGGGGTCTACTGCCATTTCTATAGTGTGTGCACCTGCGGCGACCGCCGGTACGATGATCTCGATCTCAACTGATGACCAGCTGTCGATGAGCGGAATCGTCTCATCATAGACGTAGGAGCCCGTGGATGAATCATCGCTGAGTCGCACCACAACCGATGATGCCTGGACGACGCTCTGGTTCGTGACTACGATCGCGACAGAGAGGTCATCACCTGCCGTCAGGTTCTCCGGAAGCCATGTGGCCTGATACGGCTTGGCCGTCAGGTCGGTTAGATCACCGGGCGCTTCGTCCCACTTGTAGATGAGTGAGGGATCTCCGAACAGGTTGAAATGCCTGACGTATGACACGTCGCCGCCTGACTGGAGATGCAGGAGCTTCGCGACCGCAAAAGTCTCTCCGAGGAAAAGGGAGTTCTGGTTGAAGGCCGCCTCGTAGATCTTTTTTGTCAGAGTGCGGAACGACCCACCATCGCTGTACCTTGGCGCGGCCAGGCACGCTATGGCGCCGGCGTCCGGCAGGTTGACGAGCTGTTCCGCCAGACAGTCGTATGATCCGAGGATGTCCGGCTCTGCGGTGTTGTCGAGCCAGCCCGTGAGACATGCCATCGAGAGAACGATGGGAAGGCGGTCTGCATTGCTGAGTGCGGAGAGATGGGTCGTTCTGAACGTGTGATACCACTCCGAGATCCAGCCGTCCCCAGCAAAGTTCAGAAACAGGTAGCCCTCATTGAAAGCATCAGCCACCGTCATGGCGCAGTCGAAATCGGAGTCGAAGTCATGTCGGTAGATGCGATCCACCGCGTGATCCGTCGGGATAATCTCCTCATACTCATCGAACAGTGCGACGTAGTCGTCCTTCTCGTTGTAGAAGAGACCGCCGATAAGCACCGTCTGATCACGCCACGGGGCCCCGGAAGGAAGCGGCATGTAGTTGCGGGCCTTGTTGACTACGGCAGTGAGCTCATCAGTGTTGCCCACGGATAGACGACCGAGCATCACATCCTCAAAATCATCATCTCCGCTCACACAGGAATAGTAATGATCCGAGGCCACTTGCTGCCCACCGTATCCGTCGTAGGCGGGGATCATGAGTGTCTCGTTATCGTCGGCGTATGCGTCGCCGATGAGGAGCACGAATCCGAGATGGCCATCACCGAAATGGGCCGCTGATTGGGTCTCGAAGACGGTCTGGATGAAGTCGTGGATGTTCTCCGCACTGGTTTCGCCGACGGCCGACATTGATACAATGCCGACGTTCAATCCCAGATACGCAGCGCGGTGCGTCGCAAGCAGGTAAACCGCAGCAGCCGAATGGAACTCGTCGGCGACGAGGAAAAGGAAATCTATCTCGCTCTGTTCACATTCGGCGACGGATGAACAGAAGGTCACTGTGCCGCTCTCACGCGTTCCCGGCATCGGGCGCCAAGCAGGTGCCGCATCCGATGGGAGAGTGTAGTTGAGTATCGTGCGCGCGCAGACATTTGTGAAAGGCCCGACGTTTCGGGCTACTGATCCATGAGGAGCGGTCGGCACAACATCGATCTCGATCGCGGTCACGCGCTCGTCCGGCATCAGCGCCGCGATTGTCGCGAAGTCAATTGAGATCACGGCGACGGTCTGATCTCGTATGCCGGCGATCTGGAGAACGCTCGCCACACGGGCTGCATCGTGTTCCGGTAGCAAGGTTGCCACGGCGTCAACAATGAGGCTGACTGAAGCGATGTGGGCGCCGTCGCAGTCGGGGAGGGCGACCAGACGAACGACTGGCTGTGCTCGCTCAATCCCATCGGAAGTAAGATAAGACAGGGATTGATGCGAGACCGCGCGGTTGGGGTCTGAGTTCTCATAGAGAGTGAGTTTTAGCGTAGTCTTGGCGGAAGTGCTACAACCGGGCTGCAAGGGAGCGCTTGTCTCAGATCTGAAAGCCGATTGCCACAGTGGGAGTGAACTTGCTTCCGAGATCTCTGGTTCTGTTGTTCCTCCTGCGAGTGCTGCTGTTGCTATGAGTGTTGCTGTCAGTGCGCTGACCAGTGGGATGCGAAGGAGCACAGCGACCGCACGATCGTGCGCACAACTCCGACTCTCAGGGACCATTCTGCCTTGTCGCTCCTCCTGCTTGGATGCAGTGTGGCCGTTGTCCGCCATCAGAGTTGGTTAAGCCCGCCGACACCTTCATACCGGTGAAGGACCGGCGGGCTTAATTCACTCCCCCAAAGCGCAGCTCATGCACTTCTACTGGTACAGAGCCTTAATGGCGCCCCAGCTGATGTTCTCAACAGGAGTTGAGCAGTCGTCGAGCCAGAGGTACATTCCGAAGTTCCACGTCTCGTACGTGGTCGGGCAAGCCTTTGTGTATGTGCCGAAGAAGTTACCTGTCCCACACATACCGTCGTAGAAGCCCGTGCCTTCACGGATGATAATGACGAGACCGGACAGACTGCCGGCGCAGAACTCACCCTCGTCGAGCTCGCCGTCGTTGTCCGTATCCTCGACCTGAATCTCAAGCGTCAATATGCCCGTCATCGTGCCGCCGTTCGTGTCGTCGATGATGTCGAGTGAACTCATCTCCGGCAGACCGTGGCTCGTGTCGAAGTAGCCCTTCCAGTACCCGGGGGTGCCGGCTGTGTAGTTGGGAGCGTAGAAGGTGTCCCAGATGTGCTGATACCGAAGAACCGGATCAGTCGGCCAGCCGTCATCGGGAATAACGATCGTCCAGGAACCGTCAACAATGTCTCCGCCCGGATCCATGGCGCCCGTGAACGTCGGAGGACTGTCCATGAAATCACCATTGCCCTCGCCGAAGAACCAGATGAAAGTCTCTTGGGCACATGCCACCGTCGCCAGCGCGAGAACCGCGATAACGATCACCAATGCGCGCATTATGCACTCTCCTTTGGCTTTGCCCCTTGCGAGGCATCCGTTGGTTTCTATGCCGTTCTCCTGATTCGCTACTTGTACAGAGCCTTGATGGCGCCCCAGGATGAATCCTCGACGGGGCTACCGCACTCCGACGAGAACTGGCCCATAAACATGATTGAATCATCGAGAGGCGGGTTGACAAAGTTGAAATTGCCCGCGCTCATCGAGCCGTTGCCGCAGTGGTCGGTGAAGAAACCCGTGCCCTGATCGGGGCTGAGAATAAACGTGCCCGATATCTGGTTGTTGCGGTGCTTCTCGCTCTGATCGAGGATCCCGTCCGAGTACCAATCGCGCATCATGATGACGAACGAGATATCCCCGCCGATGTGTCCCGCCGGGGACGTGAGATCAAAACCAAACGTCGGGGGGGTCGGCAGCGTTGAGCCATTGAAGTATCCGAACCACGACTGGGCACCCTGCGTGTCGTCGTAGTTGTCGGCAAAGAACGTGTCCCAGATGTAGTCGAACCTGGCAGTGCTGTCCGCCGGATCGGGCCACAGAGAGTCGTCGACCTGAAACTCCCAGGTACCCGAGACGCCAAACAGGAAGGTGCCGCTGTACACAACCGGACTCTTCATCAGACTGCCGAGCCCGCTGGCGCCGAAGGTGTAGTCGTCGGCGGCCGCAGGGGCGACGGTGAAGAGAACAAGGCTCAATACAACAGCTGCAAAAATAATCTTCCTCATAGGGACACGCTCCTTTCCAGCATGTTGCCCGTCACGATGCTTGCCTGCTCTATGACGTCCGCTCAAAAACCGGAGGACCGCAGTGCATAAATCCTCATCTCAGATCACCAACGGCATCGACGAATCACCATCAGAATCGAGATCGGCCACGATACTTCTGCCCGAACACGTCAAGACAAGCTTCTACAGCTCCTAGCGCATATCTTACAACATTCTGCTCCGTAAGTCAACCGTCTTTCAGTACCGATGACACATTCTGGGCTGTCTTGGGTGGACGTGAATGTATGGTATGGTGGGCTGTCGGGAGGTATAATCAGTCGGCAGGCCTCCCGGTCTGTTTCCCGGCTTCGTGAGTGCACCGGAACGGCCGGAGAGATGGACGTGGCAGGCCTCGCTCGTCTACAATCATGATCTTCAGGGTCGATGAATTGAGTGTTGGAAGGGGTGGCAAATCGCCCCGGACGCAGGGAGATTGGGCGGCGATGATCGGCGTGGCAGGAAGAGAGAACGGACGGCAATCATGATCGGCATGGCAGGAAGAGCGAACGGCTGGCGGACATGATCAGCGTGGGCGGCGGACAACAAGATCACGAGGTGAGCACGCGGAGAACCTTCATCGCTGCTTTCGCTCTCTTCATTGTCGCATGGCTTCTTCGCGCTTTCTATGTGGGCCACCTTCAGGCAAGCCCGCTTGCTCATTGGCCGATGCGTGATGAACTGTACCATGTGGAGTGGGCTCGCGCCCTCGCGTCCGGGGACTGGCTGGGATCACATGCTTTCTTCAGTGCCCCGCTCTATCCGTACATCCTCGGCATATTGCTGAGAGTCTCTGATGGAAGTCTGACGATCGTGCGCCACATTCAGGCGGTCTACGGATCACTCGTGCCGGTTCTCACCTATCTGGTCGGGCGCCGCGTTGCCGGTGAACGTGCCGGTCTGGTCGCCGGTCTGGTCGCCTGCTGCTACCCGTTTCTGATCTACTTCGACAACGAGCTCCTCATTGTTTCGCTCATCGTCCTTCTGGACGTGCTCATGCTGCTTGCGGTTCTCAGGGCGGACCGCGTCCCGACGTGGGGACGGTGGCTGACCGCAGGTGTGGTCATGGGGTTCTCAGCGATTGCTCGCCCGAATGTTCTCGTCTTCATCCCGCTGCTCTTCGTGTGGATCTGGCTTGCGGCAAGGGGAGCGGGGAAGAGAGACCTCGAGTCACGAGGGAGACCGGGAGAGACGGGAGACACTCACGGACGATTGTCACTCGTGGGGGGCGCGACGCCTCTTCTGACCGCGGCTGCTCGCTTCGCGCTGTTCCTGGTCGGCGTCGCGCTCATTGTGAGCCCGGTGACGTTGCGGAACGCGGCACTTGACGACGACTTCGTGCTCATCGCGTCACAGGGCGGCGTCAACTTCTACATAGGGAACAACGAGCAAGCGGACGGAATATCGGCGGTCGTTCCCGGTCTGGGAGAGGCGTGGCGGTACACCGACTGCGAGCGAGTCGCCGAGAGAGAATCTGGGGCGCGTCTGAAGCCGAGCGACGTGTCGGGCTATTGGTACGGTCTCGGGCGGCGCTTTCTGCGCGACCATCCGGGTGCTGCAGCACAGCTGTATCTCAAGAAGTTCGTGCTCTTCTGGGACAGCTTCGAACTTGCGAACAACAAGGACATCTATTTCTTTGGTCGGATGTCTCCGATCTTCCGATCCCTCTCGTGGCTCCATTTCGGCATCATCGCGCCTCTCGCCTTTGTGGGAATCTGGGTCGCGCGTCGTCGCAAGGAGGCTTCGCTTCTGGCCTTTTTCCTCGTGTCGTACATGGCCTGCGTGCTTCTCTTCTTCATCAATGCGCGATACAGGCTTCCAGTTATCCCCGTCATCATCATTTTCTCGTCGACCGGCGCGCTCTGGTTGTGGGACCGGGCGAGGAGCCGGCAGTGGAGACCTCTGGCCGTGGGCCTTCTCGCAGTAGCCGCCGTGGCCGTCTTTGTCAATGTCGATTTCTATGGAACACACGTGGGGGACCGGGCGCAGACCCACAACACACTCGGCTTGGCACAAGCGTCGGCAGGCAAGTACGACGATGCTGTCGCTGAGTACCTCAGGGCCGTGGAGCTATCACCAGGGTACGCGAAGGCCTACAACAACATGGGCATATCGCTTGAACGGCTCGGGAACGTTGATGAAGCGTTCGCGGCCTACACGCGTGCGGCCGAGCTGGATCCGGGGTTGGCCTCGGTCCGGAACAACATCGGAACGCTCTTCTGGCGTCGTGGCGATCTCCCTGAGGCATCGAAATGGTTCCGCGAGGCGCTGAAGCGCGACCCGTGGATGCGCGAGGCGCGCTACAATCTCGGAGCCATTCTCACCGCACTCGGTGAGTGGAAAGAGGCCGAAGAACAGCTGCGTCTAGCCGTCGAGGCGAACCCGGACTTCAAAGAGGCCTGGAACGATCTTGCGGTGGTGCTGGAAGAGAGCGGTCGTGCCGGACCGGCCATTGCCGCTTACCATAGGGCCATTCTCATCGACCCGGGATACGCTGAGGCCAGGAACAACCTGGGGATTCTGCTCGCGAGGACCGGTCAGTACGGAGAAGCTCTTCTGGAACTCGGGATCGCACTCCGCTTGGCTCCGGGGGACCGGAACATCATCGCAAACATAGAGCAGGTTCGGGAGCTTGAGAGGCGGCAGCACGAGGACTGGTAGCTGGGAGCAGGACGTGGATGGATAGCTGGCGGCAGCGTGAGGACCGGTAGCTGGGAGCAGGACGTGGATGGATAGCTGGCGGCAGCACGAGGACCGATAGCCGGAGGCAGCGCGACGGCCTCGGCCTACATCGGTGCTATCGCCTCGCTGGCTCTGGCCCTCACGAGCGGGTGCTTCTCATCACCCAGAAGCTTTGCCATCTCCTTCCGCGCCCTTCCGTCAGGACCGATTTTCCCTATGGCCTCAGTTGCGCAAGCACGCACGGCCCAGTCGCCGTCTTCCAGAAGGCCAAGCATCGTCTCGAGTGACGATTCTGATCCAATGAGCCCCAACGTTTCTATCGCGGCAAGCCTTGAGGTAGAGACTCCCTCGACCACGAGACGTGTGAGCCTTTCTATTGCCGGAGATCCGATTTCGGCCAGCGCAGCACCGGCGCTTTGCCTCACCGGGTAGTGGGTATCCTGTAACGCGCGAACAAGCGCGGCGACGGTCGCATCATCAAGGGAACTTTCCGATTCACTTTCCGCCGCGGTTCTTCTCAGCGCCACGGCGGCGCTCTTCCGCACCATTTCGTTCTCATCGTTGAGCAACAGGACCAGAGTGTTGACTCCGTCGCGTGCTGCGATTCTCCCGATGGCACCTGCGGTGGAGGAGCGGACCTTCCAGTCATCATGATCTGAAGCTCGTGTGAGGACATCCAGGGCCCTCGGGTCTCTCAGGCGTCCGAGGATGCCGGCGGCGAGCCTCACGCCGCGGGTCGTGTCGATACGCTCGAGTTCGACGGCTATTGCCTCGATGAGTGATTCGACGGCCGGCGCTCCTATTCCGACGATGATATCCTCAAGTGCGTGGCGCTCTCTCGGACCATCGGTATCGAGTTCCGTGACGAGATAGGGAAGAGATTCCTCGTAGTTCCTGATGAGGAGGCGGCGTGACGGTTGGATCATCTCCGCGAACTGAAGCGCCGACGATGATGCGCGGTCGAAGAGCTCTTCCGGGGAGAGCACCGCAAGCGCAAGCGTGTCGATCTCGGTGGCTTGAACTGTGTTATCGTCCCCGGCCGATTCGGCTTCCGGTGGAGCAATAGAGATCTCTGTGTCGATGCCGACCCCGCGGTCGCTGTACGTCCACCAGGCATTGTCACCGCCCCTGCCGCCGTACGAATCCACCCCCCCGCCGTCTATCAGAACCCCAACGCTTGCGTAGTCCCGCCTGAGGTTGCCGTAGCCGTGTGTATTGTCGGAGCTCCTGACCGAGTAGGTATCGTCACCGCCGTCATCGAGCAGGATCCCGATCCCGTTCGCGTTGCCGGCCGCCTGCGACAGGTCGTGGCACGTGTAGTTGTCGTCTCCGGCCAGGTCGTGGAGGATGCCGACCGCGAGATCGTGGCCACATCCCTGGGAGACGCCTTTGGACACGTAGTTGTCATCACCGGCGCAGTCGACGAGAGCCGCTGCCGTGATGTGCGTCGCGGCGCCCTGTGCGTACTGGTACGAGATGTACTGGTCGTTTCCTTCGAAGTCGACGAGCCCACCGATCGAGAACCAATAGCTCGAGCCCTGTCCGAAAATGTCGGAAACATAGACATCATTTCCGGCAGAATCGACCAGGAGTCCGATGCCGCCGGAGGCGTCAGGCCGCCAGCCGAAGCCGAACCCCTGAGAGAGGCTGAGGAAGTGATCAAAGTAGCGGATCTCATCGGTGTACTTGCCTCCGGCGAAGTAGAGATCGTTCCCAAGAGAATCATTCAGTAGTCCAAAGCCTTTCACGAAGCCGAACGCTTGGGAAAAGAGAGCGGCGTGGTACGAGTCGTTTCCCGATTCATCCGCGTGTAAACCGATCCCGAAGGCGCCGGAGCCCTGTACGCAGGTGTCACCCGAGTAGCGGTCGTTTCCGCTTCTGTCCAGAAGGATTCCGACGCCGAAGAGGCCGGAACCGATTGAGAAGCTTCCGGAATCGTAGCTGTCATTACCCTCGATGTCTACGAGCACACCCACGCCCCCGAATCCAGCACCCAGGGCATGGTTGCCACCCGAGTACACATCGTCGCCCGCGACGTCTATTACTATAGAGAAGGGATGGACACGCCATAGGCCCGAGGCCGGCTGTTCGTACGTGTCGTTCCCTCCGAGATCGATGATGATGGCACACGTCTGATGATAGGTGGTCGCACCGGGGCCACCTATGACGACGAGTCCGGCTTCTGTCTCGATGATCTTGAGCACGTCTCCCGATGCCACGCACTCCGCGGGAAAGTCGGAGCGCCCGTCCTCCATGGGAAAGCCGGAACGCCCGTTGCTCCCGTTACCATCCGGAGGGAGAATCATGCTCACGTCCCCGGGTCGGCTCGCTTCGATGATCGCGAGAGAAGCGTCCGTCGCTGAAGCAAGAATCGCCCCGGCGCGGGCGATGCGCGAGTAGTCGATATTCCCCGCGATCTCAAGCAGCTTATCGCCGAGGATTTCCTTGTCGAGCTTTTCCTTCTCACGCATCTCTATGGGCTTGTCAGCATCGAACTCCTCCTCCTCGAGAAGCACGGGCGCATGACTCATGATGAACTCGATCTCGTCGGGGGTTAGTCGCTCGAAGGCTCTCTCGAGCTCTGTCTCCGCCTTTGCTATGCCTTTCAAGAGCTCTCCAACGACGGTCGTGGCGTCCGGGTCCGCAGGGCCGCAAGTGCCCGTATCGACTCCGAGATCGAGCTCGCGTGCGGCCAGCACCACCAGTGGCGTCAAGACCCGAACTGCAGCAACTTCGTCAGCCAGCCCGCTCACGTAGCTGTCCGTGTCCAGCGGGGCGGCGAGCAGGTGATCGGAGATCGCCAGCCGGAACGAGTCGGGACTGTCGGCATAGTCCGTCCGGAAGCTGAGATCGGAGCGTGTCATCGCGATGGCCCTGAGGGCGTCGTCCATGGCCTCGTGCATGTTCTCAGGAGTGGCGGAGCCATCGGCGGCCCCTGCCGAGGTGGCGAGGAGTACCAGTGGGACCGCGAGCAGAATCATTGAGAGCGGGCTCCCCGGTTTCATGAGTCTATCCTCCTCGACAGCGCCAATCGTACGGCTTCGGCCGTGACCGGCAGCTCATGGAACCGGATGCCGGTGGCGTGTGTCACGGCATTCGCGATCGCAACCGCGCCGGGCATCGCCGGAGTCTCGCCGATACCCTTGGCGCCGAACGGTCCCATGGAGTACCGCGCCTCGATGAACACCGATTCTATCTCCGGTACGTCCATGGCGGTCGGGATGATGTAGGTCGAGAAGTCCGGGGTTATGATGTCGCCGCCGTTCGTTTTCATCTTCTCGTAGAGACCCATCCCCGCGCTCTGGAGCACACCGCCCTCGATTTGTCCCTCGAGCGTGACCGGATTGAGGATCCGGCCGACGTCGTGCGCGGCGGTGACCCGGACCAGGTGGATCTCGCCGGTCTCGGTATCGACTTCAACTTCTGCCACGTGAGTTGCGTAGGAATACACAGCGTAGGCGTCGCCCTGGCCGTTCTCGTCGAAGGTGGATTCGGGTGCTGCATACCAACCATCAGCGGCCGTGTTGATATTGCGAAGCCAGCACTCGTTGGCCAGGTCGGCGAACGTCAGTGATCCATCGCCGCCGAGCACACGTCCGTCGCGGAACTCGATGCTGTCCCGGGAAACGCCGAGCATGTCGGCCGCGACTTCTCCCATCGTCGCCTTGAGCTTGGTCGCCGCGTCGATGACAGCGTTGCCCGTCATCAGCGTCGTGCGCGAGGCGACACTCGGGCCGCTGTCGGGGACCACGCTTGTGTCCACGTGATCCACGTGAATCGACTCAATGGGAGCGCCGAGGCTGTCTGCCGCAATCTGGCTGAGCACAGTAAGCAGGCCCTGGCCCATCTCTGTTCCCCCGACGGCGATCCTGACTGAGCCGTCGCGGTAGACGTTCAGATGCGCGCCCGAGGCGTCGAGAAGAAGCCCCTTTGCGCCGAGGCTCACTCCGTAGTAGATGGAGCCGATCCCGATGCCCCTCCGGATGCGACCATCGTCGCCGGCGTAGCTCCTTCGTTTCTCCACCCACCCCGAGACGTCGCGAGCCTTTTCCAACGTGTCCGGGAGGCCGACACTCTCTGTAAGGAGCTGTCCCGTCGCCGTGCGTTTTCCGACGGTCAGGCAGTTCTTCAGCCGGATCTCCACCGGGTCCATCCCGAGTCTCTCGGCCATTTCGTCCACTACCGACTCGTTCGCGAAGATAGTCTGGGGCTGTCCGAAGCCGCGGAACGCGCCCGTCGTCTGGCGATTCGTGTACACGCCGTAAGCATCCGTCTTGACGTTCGATATCTCGTAGGGCCCTGTTGCGTGCGTTGTCGTGCGGAAGATGACGACTGGGCTGAGAGTAGAATACGCACCGGCGTCCGCAACGACACGGATCTCTGCCGCAGTGAAGCGCCCGTCCGTTGTTGCGCCCAGCTTGAACGATACGGACATCGGGTGGCGTTTGCTCGAACGGTAGAAGTCCTCCTCCCGCGTGTGGATGAGCTTCACGGGTCGGCCGGTTTTCCAGGCCGCGAGCGCCGCGCAGGCGCATATCTCGCTGGGCATATCCTCCTTGCCGCCGAAACCGCCTCCGGTGACCGTCTGGCGGACACGGACTCGCGAAAGAGGCAGGTCAAGCACCGTAGCTACCGCCTTCTGGACGTAGTACGGGCATTGCATCGTGCCGTAGATGGTCATGGACCCGCCCTCTTCCGGCACCGCGATGGTTCCGAGGGGCTCGAGGTAGGAGTGCTCCTGGTGGTATGTATGAAACACGCGCTCGATTACGACGTCCGCCTCTTCAAATCCCTTGGTGACGTCGCCCTTCCGGACCTTGAAATGAAGGAAGACGTTGCCTCCGCTGTGGACGAGCGGCGCGTCCGGTCCCATGGCGTCCTTGGCGTCGAATACGGCCGGGAGCTCCACAAGGTCTACGCGTACCGCAAGAGCTGCCTCGCGGGCCAGCGCCGGTGTGTCAGCCACAACAACTGCCACGGCGTCTCCGGTGTAGCGGATCCTGTCCTCCGGAAGAAGTGGCTGGTCTTTGTCCACGCAACCGACCTGATTCTCACCGGGTACGTCTGCCGCCGTAACCACCGCGTGGATCCCCGGCATCTTGAGCGCAGGCGCTGGATCTATACCCTCGAGCCGCGCGTGGGCGACTCCGGGCAATACGAAGGCCGCGTGCAACATGTCCGGAAATGCCAGATCATCGACGTAGCGGGCCGTGCCCCTGACCTTGTCCTCTGCGTCGACTCGAGAGATGCTGAGCCCGATGTGAGAGGGGGAAGAAACATCCGGCCCACTCCGCGACTTGTCGGTTCTGTCTGTCATCCTGAGACCTCGTCTTCCATGCGATGCGGATACCACCTCGACCGGGTGACGGCCCCTCCGGAGAGAGGCCGAGCAATCCGACTCTAGCGGACGGGGTGCAGCGAGTCAAAGACGCAATGCGCGGCCTCAGCGCGCGGGGACGGCATGCGAGCGGGTGCGGTCGGATAGCGTGGGCAGTGGGCGACGCAGGGAGCCGGGAAGCAGTCTGCGACTGGTGACGCGGCGAGGGACGGGCTCATGAAGGAACGCCGTCATTGAATAGCTGAATACGGCCTCAGGAACGTGCGGGAGTCCCCTTTTCGCCCACGGACTCCCGCTTCAAGCCGCCCCCACACGGCCACGCCTTCAGGCACGCAAGATGCATCAGTTTCCTTATGATTGACCTGAACGATTTCAAGACTATCAATGTATAGATACGGTCACCACGTTGGTGACATCGTGCTCGGGCAGGCAGCTCGATTCCTTTGAAGCTGGGAGTTCCGATGGGCCGGATGGGATGTGAGGGAGAGATGCACAAGGACACAACTTCACAGCACGAGCTGGCGATCTCATCTCTCCAGGCGTCCATCCGTCGGCACGCCAGATACTCACTCGGGCTCGAGTGGGGCGAGATGACGTGCGACGACATGTTCAAAGCGGTCAGTATGGCGGCCCGCGATCTCATGATCGACGGCATGCTCGAGACCGAGCGTCGCTACGAGCGCGCCGGCGCCAAGCGCTTGTACTACCTCTCGATGGAGTTTCTCATGGGGAGGTCGCTCGGGAACAACCTCTACAACCTCGGCATCTACGATGTCTGCAATACTGCGCTCCTCGGTCTCGGGGTCGATCTCGAAGAGGTGCGCGAATGCGAGCGTGACGCCGCCTTAGGAAACGGAGGGTTGGGCAGGCTCGCGGCCTGCTTCCTCGATTCCTTGGCGACACTGGGAATGCCGGGCTTCGGCTACGGAATCAACTACCAGTACGGCCTCTTCAAGCAGATCATCGAGCGCGGGTACCAGAAAGAGCGCCCAGATGACTGGATGGCGAGCTCCAATCCATGGCTTATCGAGAAAGCAAACGAGTCTCTGATGATTCCCGTCTACGGTCGCGTGGAAGAGGAACGAGACGCGAACGGCACGCCGCACCCGGTGTGGAAGGACTGGAAACTTGTGGTGGGCATCCCGCATGACATGCCGGTCGTCGGCTACGGCGGCAAGGTTGTGAACTACCTGCGGCTGTTCTCGGCACGCTCATCGCAGGATTTCGATATGCAGATCTTCAATCAGGGCGAGTACCTGCGAGCCGTCCAGCAGAAGATCGCTTCCGAGACGGTCTCAAAGGTGCTCTACCCATCGGATTCTATCGAAAAGGGACGCGAACTCCGGCTGATTCAGGAGTATTTCCTGGTTGCCTGCGCGGTCCGCGATATCGTGCGACGATACGAGGATACGCACGACGATTTCGACGAGTTCTCGTCACACGTCGCCATCCACCTCAACGATACTCATCCGGCCCTGACCGTCGCTGAACTCATGCGTTTCCTCGTCGACGAGAGGGGCATAGTTTGGGAGAAGGCGTGGCGGATCACGAGGGACACACTGGGGTTCACCAATCATACACTTATGCCCGAGGCTCTCGAGAGCTGGCCGGTGGGCTTGATGGAGCGAATAGTGCCGCGCCACCTCCAGATAGTCCGGGAGATCGACGAGCGTTTCCGTGAACAGATGTCCCTTGTCTGGCCCGGTGACGATGAACGCGCGCGGAGGATGGCAATCATAGATCGTAAGAACGGCGGTCACGTGCGGATGGCCAACCTTTCCATCATCGGCAGTCACTCAGTGAACGGCGTCGCAGCGCTTCACAGTGAACTCATCAAGCGTGAGCTGGTCCCGGATTTCTACGAGCTCTGGCCGGAGAGGTTTCACAACAAGACGAACGGCGTTACGCAGAGGCGCTGGCTGTTGAAGGCGAATCCACCGCTCGCCGATCTTCTGACTCAGACCATCGGCAGTGAATGGATCACGGATCTCGACGCGCTTCGCGCGCTCGAGCCGTACGCGGACGATCCGGATTTTCAGGAGGCGTTCGCCGGCGTCAAGGAACTTAACAAGATCCAGCTCGCGGAGACCATCGCCGAGACGGCCGGAATCTCCGTGGATCCACACACGCTCTTCGATGTGCACGTCAAGCGGATACACGAGTACAAGCGGCAGCTCCTGAATCTGCTCCGCATCGTCCATGAGTACCTCCTGATCGTCGAGGACGGCAAGGAACCGGCTGTGCCCCGGACCTACATATTTGCCGGCAAGGCCGCTCCCGGCTACTGGGCGGCGAAGCAGATCATCAAGCTCGTCAATAACGTCGGAGCCGCGATCAATCGCGATGAGCGCGTGCGCGGCCTCATCAGGGTCGCCTTCATTCCCGACTATCGCGTTTCGCTCGCGGAGCGCATCATCCCGGCCGCGGACATCAGTGAGCAGATCTCGACGGCAGGAACGGAGGCGTCCGGAACCGGGAACATGAAACTGAGCATGAACGGCGCTCTCACCGTGGGAACGCTCGATGGCGCCAACGTGGAAATACTTACGGAGGTCGGTCAGGAGAACATCTACATCTTCGGCCTGACGGTCGATGAGATCTCAGAGATGAGAAGATCCAGAAGTTATGATCCCCGCGCCGTCTATTCCAATGATGAGCGAGTCCGGCGAGTCATGGACTGCTTCGGCTCCGACAGGTTCAGCCCGCGTGAGCCCGGCCTCTTCGAGTGGATCTACAAGTCGCTTCTTGAAGATGGCGACCACTACTTCCATCTCGCGGATCTGCCCTCATACATCGAGGCACAGGACAGGGCGTCCACCGAGTACGCGGATCAGTCGCTCTGGCGCAAGAAGGCCATACTCAACGTGGCCAGGATCGGTCGCTTCTCCAGTGACCGGACCATACGTGAATACGCGCGCGACGTGTGGGGCATCAAGCCGGTACTCTAGGTGAGGCGACGAAGCCACGCAGGCGGGCTATGAGGTTCCAAGTACTTCGCGTAGCTTGGTCATGAGTTTCGCGGAGAGGTAGGGCTTCTGAATATAGCCGGCCAGGCCTTGATCCATGAACCGCTCGATGACCTCACGCTCACCGTAGCCGCTCGACATGATGACGCGGACATCCGGGCGGATTCGGAGAAGCTCCCTGAAAGTTTCGTCGCCACCCATGTTCGGCATCGTGAGATCGAGCAGCACGCAGACGATGTCATCGCTGTTCTTGCGGTAGGCATCGAGCGCCTTCAGCCCGTCTGACGCGGTAAGGACAGAGAACCCGGCGCGTTCGAGCATTCGCTGGGTGACTTGCCGTACCACGGCTTCGTCATCCACAAGCAGAACCGTGCCGTCCATGTGCTGGTCCTTCTGTACGGTGCTTTCTGTCTGCGTCTGTTCGACAGTCTCTTGTCTGTCCGTGCCCTCCGAAACGGCATCGGGTCTTGCCGGAAGCAGGACGCGGAAGGTCGTACCCTCGTCCGGCACACTCTCGACCGTGATCCCACCGTTGTGGCTGCGCACGATCCCCAGCACCGCAGCGAGCCCGAGTCCTCTCCCTGTGAACTTCGTACTGAAGAAGGGATCGAAGATCTTCGAAAGCGTCTCGTCATCCATGCCGATGCCGGAGTCGCGCACCTCGATGTAGACGTACTGTCCCTCGGGGAGCTGCTCACTTGTGCGTGTCTCGGCCAGGAAGGAGCTGTCGAACCAAGCCGCTCCGGTCGTTACTGCTACTCTGCCGTTCTGATCGCCGATGGCATCCGAGGCGTTCAAGATGATATTCATGATCACCTGCTGCAACTGCGTTGCATCACCTGCGATGGGGGGAAGGTCGGAGGCAAGGGAGTAATTCACATCGGCGTTCGTTGAAGTGGACGCGATCAGAAGCTGCTGCATTCCCCTGATCAGCTCGTTGAGATCGACCGGTTCGGTGATGAAACGCCCCCTGCCGGAGTACGCGAGCATCTGGCCACTGAGTTCGGCTGCACGCACCGCCGCCTCACGCACTGCTTCGATGCTGAGGCGAGCCGCCGCCGACATTCCGAGATCCATCAGCGCGAGATCCGCGTTTCCGAGGACGCCTGTCAGGAGGTTGTTGAAGTCGTGCGCGATGCCGCCCGCGAGCACGCCCAGGCTCTCCAGCTTCTGTGTATGCCGCACCTGATCCTCAAGCCCCCGGCGCTCCTCCTCCGCCTTCTTGCGCTCAATGACAAGAGAGATGTTGCCGGATACGAACCTCATCAGTTCCAGCTCGCGCTCACCGTAGAGTTCGCTCTCCTCGTAGTTCTGAACAACAACGACACCAAAGACGCCCCGCGTCGACTTGAGAGGCATGCCGAGCCAGATGCAGGAGTCGTCCCCATAGACGGTGATTTCCTCTTCGCTCTCGAGGCGTTCCTGTGTTCGCTCGTCGATAAGACACGATTCCCCCGTTCGCCTGACGAAATCGGTCACGCTGTTTTCGAGCCTCATCGGTTCCGTCGGCGTCTCGTCGCGGATGTCGACGTGATAGGGGAAGGTGTAGAGTCCGGTCTCGTCGTCGTAGAGAGCGACGTAGAAGTTGGTGGTGTCCATCAACCTTCCGAGCTGCTCACGGATGATGCCGAGGAGTTCCTCGAGCGTATCGGTGCCGCCAACTGCCCCGGAGATGTTGGACAGCACTGACTGCACTTCTTCGGCTGCCTTCCGCTCGGTGATGTCACGAACGATGGCCCAGTTGAGGCCACGCTCTCCAGTTTCTCCGCTGAGGCGCCAGGCGCGTACGGATGCGGGGAACACGGAGCCGTCCTTCCTCACGTATTCCTTTTCGTACTCGTCTGCGAATCCCTTGACGACAACTTGGGCACGGAACGCCTCATGGTCCCTTTCGTGCCATTGTTCCGGTGTCACGTCCCTGAGGTTCATCCCCCTGAACTCGTCGAGCGTGTAGCCGATCATCTCCAGAAAGGCGGGGTTAGCGTCCTCTGCGATGCCCTCGGTCGTCGTGATGATGATGCCGTCACGAGTCGTGTTGAAGAACCCCCGGAACTTCTCCTCCGACCTGCGGAGCGCATCAACTGCCCTGGCTCCGACAATGACACTCCCGATCTGAGACGCTATTCCCTCGAGCCCGCGCCTTGCGAGGAGTGGGATGTCGTCACTCGTGTGCGAGGCAACGTTCAGGCACCCGATCACGTGGTTTTCCTGCACGATGGGGAGCACCCCGACCGCACGGAGTCCCTCGTCCATGCAGTTCTCATCCTTTGGGACGTCCAGATCGTCATGTATGGTGTAGATAGCCTCGCGGGCCGCCACGAGCTTCGCATTCGGACCGTCGGGGCCGTAGTAGCCGGCTGTGGCCACGAACTCATCGGAGAGCCCCCTGTGAGAACCAAGCCTGATCTCTCCGGTCGCATCGTCGAACAGGTAGATGCCGCCCGAGTCCATGCCCGAAATGCGTAGCGCGGCGTCGAGGCAGAGGCTGAGCGCCTGATCCGGATCCATGGCGGAGTGGAGGGCGACTCCGAGATCTCTCTGCACGCGGGTCAGCTTGTCGATCTGGTGCCGCTCACTGACGTCGCGAACGAAAGCCTGGACATACTGTGTCCCATCGAGTTCGACGGCGTTCAGACTGACTTCCGTATCGAAGGTCGTGTCGTCGTATCGGCTGTGCGTCCACTCGAAGACCTGTGGAGTGCCTCTCAGTGCAGCACCTATCTTCTCGCGGGCGTTATCCTTGGAGTCGCGGCCGTCAGGCTGCTTCGGGGGCGAGAAGCGATACGGTGGCTGCCCGATGATCTGGTCACGCGTGCACGCGAACATTTCGAGCGCCTTGCCGTTGCAATCGATGAACATCTCTCCCAGCAGCAGGAAAATGGCGTCGCTTGCTTGGGCAAAGAGCGCGCGGTATCGCTGTTCGCTCTCGCGTCTGGCCAGCTCCGTCTGTTTCTCCTGAGTGATGTCCCTGACGGACCCGTAGATGTGTGTCACGCTTGTGCCATCATCTCCCATGACCGGCATGGCGCAATCCTCAAGCCAGCGCGTCGCACCGCTCTTGGTGACTATCCGGTACTCGACCGTCTTCGGTTCGCCGCGCCTGAGAGCTTTGAGCTGCTCCATTCTGACATCAAGATCGTTGGAATCGATCAAGGCTCCCCATCCGCCGCTCGCCCGCATATCGGCTACCGTGAATCCTGTTATCCGGGTGATCGCATCAGTCACCCACTCGACAGACAGCTGATCGCCGTTGACTCTGAATGCGTAGGCGTAGTCCGAGGTGAGTGCGGAGATGAGGCGGTAGCGCTCCTCGCTCAGCTGGAGCGAGTTCAAGGCGTCTTCCTTCCAGGTGATGTCCACACCTGTTCCCCAGTTGTTGCATCCTTCAATCGGCATTGTGTCGGAGATGTTGGACCATGAGACAAGGCGCCTGCCGCCGTCCTTGTGGGTGATCGCCCACTCCCATCCGCGGTAATCGCGACCACGCTCCTCCCATTTTTTCAACATCGCCGCACGGTAGTCCGGATCGGGGTACAGAAGCTCCAACGGGTCTCTAGCTTTCATTGTTTCCTCAGCCGTGAAGCCGGTGACCCGCTCGCATTCACGGTTCCACACGATAATGCGGTGGTGTTCGTCGTAGGCGAAGATCATGGTCGGCATGTTTTCCAGGATACGCCGAAGCTGATTCTCCCGCTCGCTGATGATTTCCTCCGCCTGGATGCGTGCGGAGAGCTCGCGCTTGAGCTCACGAGTTTTCCTGGCGACCTCTTTCTCAAGTGCACGAGACCAGTAGAGCGCCCCGCCGAGCAGAAGCACGAGCGGAACTACGACCCACGCAGCAAGTCTGAGCAGTCGTGCCAGCAGAGTTCCCGACGCGACCGACGAGAACCAGTTGGAGTAGATCTCATCATACTCTCCCGATGCCCGGACACCGGCAAGGCCCTTGTTCAATTTGAGAAGGAGTGGTGCATTTCCCCGAACCACCGCGAAGCAGAACTCTCTCTCGAGAATGGGCTCACCGACGGGATCGATGACGCCGGTGAGTCCGTCGGCAAGGATGTGGTGGAGGGCGGGCCCTTTCGCGAGAAGGGCGCAGTCGTGTTCCCCTTGCACAAGGAGATCGAGTGCCTCTTGTTGGTTTTCAACCAGCACGATCCTGTCGGTCAGCCCCGTCTCCATGATGTAGTCGTGCATGATATCGTCTTCTTGGACGATTATCGACATCCCGGCAGCGTCCTCAAGCGAGCGAATGTGAGAGCCCTTCCTGACGAAGACGGAGTGCGAGACAGCGACGCACGGATCCGAGAAGTCGACCGAGGCACTTCTCTCAACCGACCTGAACATGCCGGTGACAATACGGACACGCCCGGATTCGATGTCTTCTCTGACTTCCGACCACGGTCCAAGGTCTATTTCGATGTTGAGATTGGCCTCTTCAGCGACGGCTCTCAAGAGATCGACGTTGAATCCGTTCGGCTGACCGTGCTCATCGAGGAACTCGTACGGCGGGTAGCTGTCATCGCCTCGCACGAGGAGTGGTGGGGTCGCTCCGGGGCCCTCTGTAGATGCATCCTGCGCGTTGCACGCGAGGGGCCAAAGCGCAAGGATCGCCACGATGGCCGTGTATAGGGATAGAAACAGACAGCATGTCGAGCGTCTCTTCATTTCGCTGTGTTTCTCTCAAAAGTGCGTATATGAGCTTCGTGTCATCACTTCCACCGGGCCGGCTCCCCGGAATGCAGGTCGGGTGTGCACTCACACCCGACACGGTCACCCGCACGGGTATCCTATCATTGCCTCATCAGGTTGCAAGCATTTTACTTGGCACGCAGGCACTGTGCCTAGGCAAGCGAGCACCTTTCCATGAATGTCCAGCCATTTCGTCATCGTTCAGCCGGCGATCCACCACGAAGTCCTGTGAGCATGACGGCAGCTGCAAATGCGAGAACGGCCCCGAAGAGAAAAGGAGCCTTCGGTCCCAATCCGGGCCAGTGACCAACCCCCTGCCAGAGCGCGCCGGCGATGAGACTTGCCGGGAGAGCCGTCACGCCGATAGCCGCGTTGTAGACTCCATAGGCGGTCCCCCTGAGTTCTGCGGGAACAAGATCCGCAACGTATGCCTTCGCGACTCCGTATGTCAGGCCGTAGTAGATGCCGTAGAAACCCATGAGCGTCCACGCATGCCAGCCCTGTCGCGCGAACACAAAGCCGAGGTAGACGGCGGCATAAAGCAGCCAGCCGATAATCAGGAAGCGGCGGCGGTCGAAGCGGTCCGAGAGAGCACCGGCAGGGTTCGATACTGCGGCATAGACCACGTTGAACGTGATCATCATTCCAAGCACGCCCGCGACCGAGAGGCCGGTGTTCTGCGCGCGGAGGATGAGAAATGCGTCCGACGAGTTGCCAAGCGTGAATACGATCGATATAAGGAGGAAGATCTTGAACTTGCGGTCGAAGCCGGCCAGGGAGAAGCACGGTAACCGTTTTCGACCGCCGATCCCGACCTCTCTTGCTCCAAGCGCAAGGACCACGACGGCCAGTACAGCCGGGATCATGCTGGCGAGAACGATGGTCTGGAAAGTCGCTCGTGAAAGCAGCTGGACGTCTTTCTGCACGGCCAACAGAATGCCAAGGGCGATGGCTATGCCGATGACGGCTCCGGCCGTGTCACCGGAGCGGTGGAGTCCGAAGGCAATCCCGCGTTGGCGCTTGGTCACGCTATCTGCGATGAGCGCATCGCGGGGGGCCGTGCGGATGCCCTTTCCGAGACGGTCGGCGAATCTCACGGTGAGTACAGCATTCCAGCTTGCTGCGAAATAGAGAAACGGCTTGGCCGCCGTAGAGATGCCGTAACCGAGGACGGCGAGCCCCTTCCTCTTTCCGATACGATCTGAGAACCAGCCCGAGAAGAGCTTGACCACGCTGGCCGTTGTCTCGGCGACGCCCTCGACCACGCCGATGAACATCGTCGACACTCCGAGTACCGTGAACAGGAAAAGAGGAAGGACGTTGACGATCATCTCGGACGAGATGTCCGTGAGGAAGCTGGTGATGGTCATCACCCAGACATTGCGGGGAAGACCTGCGGCGCGGTGGGATCGTGGTTCTGCGTTGCCCATTGGATGTGCCCTCGCAACTCCAGCGTCCCAGGCTCTCTGACGGCAGATTAGCACTCAGCGAGCTGTCACTCAACGCCTAAGTTCCGGTGGAACTGCGTGTTGCGTAGAGATCCTACGGCGCTCCCGTGATCAGATGAAATTCAGGATCGTTCCTCAGCGGTTCGAAATCCGGATCCAGCTTTGCCCGTGGGCCGAGTTCTGCATCTCCCACGACGGCCTTCCCGAGTTCGCGCATCGCTTCATCACGCATGCCTCCACGTGACAGATAGCACGCGAGGTGATAGCGGCACTCCGCGCTTTCTGGGAACTGCTCCACGGCTCTCCTGCCGACAGCGATGGCTTCCTCATGATTGCCCTCGTGGAGAAGACGGTAGCCCTCCGTGATGAGCGCCACTTCTTTCCAGATGTTGAAGATCCTCCTGAGCTCCGCGATCGGGTTCTCGTGATCGTCGACCCTCAGGTCGCAGTAGCGATCGTTGTAACCTCCGTACCCGCCGCCCGCACTGACGATGAGGATCGCCGCCGACTGCATCCCGCGCGAGTCGCCTCCCGCCTCCTGTCCGGCCTCGATGGCCCGCATGAGACGCTCACCGAGAAGCCCTTCCGTCTCCTCGAATGTGCTCGCCATGGCGTCGACGGTCTTCTCGCTTACCAGGATGTTACCCTGGACCGAGTAGTGGCGGCCGGCCCGGTGGCCTGCCCAGTCCATGCACTCGTCGCCCGTGAAAGCGATCGAATTCCCGGACGCATCCACGATGCCTATCTGGCGTTGCTCCCGCTTCTCGTCATCCGTCAACAGGTGGTCGAGGACATCTTCGAGGGAGAGATCCTCCTCAATGAGGTCGAGTCCACGAGGTCCGAACGTCGTGTTCCCAAACGCCTGCGATGCGATGGCTCCGACACCGGCTCTGGCCCACGGTACTACTGATCCTACGGCAAAGAACTTCGATTGCACGGCAACGCCAAGTTCACCTGTTGCCTCATCGAAGGCCACGATCGAGAACGTGGCCACCGGCTCCGTCGCCCCGCACCAGGCGGCGAGGAGGTTGAGAGTCACTGCCGTGAAGACGGCGCATACTGAGCTTCCAGCTCTCATTGGTCTCGTCTCCCATGTGGTTGCCTAGCTTCAGAACTCCGCTTCTCTACCGCGGGGCAAGAAGCCCTTTCGCCATGAGGAGCGGTCTTGGGTCAACGCTGTTCAGTTCGAAGCCGAGCGCATCTTCTCCAAGCCCGAAGGCCAGAGCCATCAGCTGGGTGAAGTAGAGAACGGGGATGCTCATAAACTCCGGATGTCGCTCGCGTACCTCTTTCTGGCGGTCATCGAGGTTGAATGCGCAGAGTGGACATGCAGTGATGATCACTTCTGCGCCCTCGCGCTGCGCGTGGGTGAGGATATCGTAGGCCAGCTCAGCAACAGCGTATCTGTCCTGCACGGTCTGATAGCTGCCACAGCACATCTTCTTGTACGGCGTGTCTACGGCCGTGGCGCCGAGCGCGCCGATCAGATCCTCTTGGATCGTCGGATCCTCCGGGTCGTCGATACCGATGTCTTTCGGCCGGAGGAGCATGCACCCGTAGTACGCGGCGACATTCAGGCCCTCGAGAGAGTTCGATACCTTGTCCGTCACTGTATCGAAACCGCGCTCACGCAGAATCTCAAGGAGATGAGCGATCTCGACGCCGCCTTCGTAGTCGTCCTCGAGAGACATGTAGTCGTTGACGGCCTCGAGGTCCTCGGGGTTCTGTTTCAGGAACAGATTCGTTCTTCGGAGCGTGTTAGTGCACATGGAGCAGAGCGTGATCAGTCGGCTCTCGATCTCCTCGCCTCGTTCAGCCACCATCTCCTGTGCCCTGATGATGTTCCTGAGGGGTGCAACGTGGTGCATGCGGTCGTTTTCCACGAGAGAGGAGACCACGCCGCAGCAGTTCCACCGCGGTATCTCCATAAGGTCTATCCCTAGGATCGCCGTGGTCGCCAACGCGGAGTCCTCGAAGTTCTGGGCCGTCGTCTTGAGAGTGCATCCCGGGTAGTATGGGAACACCGTCCGCGCCGGTCGGGCGTGAACGGGCTGTGACGGGTCATTCCGCTTGGTCGAGCGCCGCTTCTTGTATCTGCCTGAGGGCCTCGGCGATCTTCGACAGGTCTATGCCTCTCGGACATCTCACCGTGCAGGCGAAGCAAGCAGCGCAGAGCCACATTGCCTTAGTGCTGAGCACATCCTGTTGCCCCATTTGCGTCTTCCTGATCATCTCCGAGGGAGTGATGTCCATCTCCGATGCCATGGGGCAGCTGCCGGAACACGTTCCACACTGGTCGCACGCCGTGATGGCTTCTCCACTTATCTCTTGGATCCTGGCGAGGAACGCTTCACCCTCTTTGGTTATCATCATTGTCTTGGTCATTGTGCCACCTGCGCTTCCGCGCGTGGGAGTCCGTTCGCCAGGGTCTCTTCGAGCGCCTTTCTCTTCTCATCCGGCACCGGACCGGCGTTTTCTGCGAACGCGGTGAGCTCGTTGAGCTGCGCCACAAATCCTCCCAGCATGATAGTCACGAACTCCTTTGCACGCACGCGCTCCGGTTCTATTCCGTGCTCGCGCAGAAAGGCTCTCGTCTGCTCGATATTGCGCGACAGCGCTGGGCCAATGCCTGCGTACGGTGATGACTTACTCTCGCTCTCACCCACAAAGACACCATCGATTCCAAGAGCGAACGCCTTCAGTATGAGAGCAGGCGTTGCTCTGCTGCCGCTGGGAACCCTGATTATCCTCGTCTCCGGCGCGTAGGGAAGCCTTCCGGTTCCGACGTTGTCGGCAAGACGATACGTCGTCGTGTCATCGGCAAACAC
Source organism: bacterium (assembly GCA_025782395.1). GTDB lineage: Bacteria > Joyebacterota > Joyebacteria > Joyebacterales > Joyebacteraceae > Joyebacterum. Next base: position 2,097 of record JALGZD010000176.1, on the reverse strand, counting down.
GATGATCCTGATTCCGCCGTCGCGGCGTTCGGAGATGGCGGCCTCGACTTCAGCCAGAAGCTGGTCGTTCGCGTAGCAGTGGAGATCCATCGCGTCGATCGGGCACGCGGCGATGCAGATCCCGCAGCCCGTGCAGAGCGTCTCATTGATCTGTGCGACGTTCGACGACATGGAGATGGCGCCGGGCAGACAGCTCTCCACACAGAGGCCGCAACCATCGCAGATATCCTCGTGGACGTATGCGAGCACCGGGTCAAGAGAGAACTCACCCTGGTTCATCAGTCGGACGGCTCTTGCCGCAGCGGCGCTTGCCGACGCCACGGCGTCCGGGATGTCTTTCGGTCCCTGGACCGCGCCTGCGAGGAATATGCCTTCCTTGAGAGTGTCGACGGGTCTGAATTTCGGGTGGGCCTCCTGCAGAAATCCGTCGGGGCTCTTCGCGAGCTTCAGTATCTCCGCGATCCTCTCCGTACCCGCGTTCGGCTTGAGTCCCACCGACAGCACGACGAGATCGAACTCCGCCTCTATCATCCGGCGAGAGAGCGTGTCCTCTACCTTGACGGTGACACTCTTTGTGACCGGATCCTCGATGAGCTCAGCCACGCGACCGCGGACGAACTTCACGCCGTCCGTCTGCGCCCGCTTGTAGTACTCCTCGAACCCCTTTCCGAACGCCCGGAGATCCGTATAGAAAACGTAGATCTCTCTTGTGGGATCGGAGCGCTTGAGCAGTTGGGAGAGCTTGGTCGCATACATGCAGCACACCCTCGAGCAGTACTCGTTGCCGACCTGCTCGTCTCTGGATCCCACACACTGAATGAAGCCGATCCTGCCCTTGACCGGTCTTATAGGTTTGCCTGCTGCTCCGTTAACGATCATGCGTTCCATCTCGAGCGCTGTGATAACGTTCTTGTACTTCCCGTATCCGTAGACCTTCTTCTCCGTTGCGTCGAAGATGTCGTATCCCGTGGCAACGACGATCGTGTCGACGGTGAAGCGAACCTTCTCGGACTTCCTGTTGAAATCAATGGCGTCCTTTGGGCACGCCTTCTGGCAGAGTCCGCAGACATCACCGCCTCTGGTAAGTCTCAGACACACGCTTTCGTCAATCAGGTACTTGTATGGAACCGCGAAGTCGAACGGTACGTGGATGGCCTTGCGGTCGAGCAAGCCTTCCTCGAACTCACAAGGGACCTTGACGGGGCAGGCTTCTTCGCAGAGACCACACGCCGTACACAGGTCGGGATCGACGTAGGTCGGCTTCCTGATGACCGTGACCTCGAAATTGCCGAGGTAACCCTCGACGCTCTCGATCTCCGAGTACGTGAGCAGGTCGATGTTCGGATTGGCAGGCACGTCCGCCATCTTCGGGCTCAGGATGCACGCGGAGCAATCCTCGGTGGGGAAAGTTCTCGACAGCTGCGCCATCTTGCCGCCGATCGAGGGATTCTTCTCAACCAGGTGGACCTCGAAACCCGAGTCGGCAAGATCGAGAGACGCCTGGATTCCCGCGATGCCCCCGCCGATGACGAGCACCCTCTTTCCGATCGGCATCGTCTTCTTGTCGAGGGATTCGTCGAGTCCGGCCTTCGCGATAGCCATGTTCGTAAGCTCTATCGATTTCAGCGTTGCTGTCTCCGGCTCGCCGTAGTGAGGCCACGCGCACTGCTCGCGGATGTTGGCCATCTCGAACACGTACGGGCTCAGCCCACCGGTCTCAAGCACATTCATGAATGTTGCGCCCTGGAAGTGCGGGGAACACGCTGCAACTACGACCCTGTCGAGGTCGTGCTCCTTGATGTCATCCAGGATGAGCTTCTGTCCTAGATCGGAACACATGTGTCCGTAGTCGCGCGCGACCACGACGCCGGGCCGTTGCTCCGCGGCCGCTGCGACTGCCTTGACGTCCACCGTCTCTGATATGTTGCCACCGCAGTGGCACACGTAGACCCCTATCCTCATGCTGTCTCCCTCTTGCCGACGCCGGCGCGGCACGGAAGCTGCCACGGTCATGGATTCAAAGCGAAACGGACTGACGCTCAGATCTCTCTCGTGCAGGTCGCATGGAGATCCGTTCATGACAAACAGCTTACGATA